>JBJEUX010000036.1:0-76886 GCA_051884055.1 Candidatus Coproplasma sp. | reverse complement strand
ATTCTGGACAACTGCCCTCAGAAGCGCGGCGTTTGCCTTTCGGTAACCACCACGACCCCTAAGAAGCCTAACTCGGCTATCCGTAAGATTGCAAGGGTAAGACTTACCAATAAGCAGGAAGGTACGGTTTACATTCCCGGCGAAGGTCACAACCTTCAGGAGCACTCATCCGTACTCATCCGCGGCGGAAGAGTTAAGGATTTGCCCGGCGTTCGTTATCACATCGTTCGCGGCGCTCTCGATACCGCAGGCGTATCCAAGAGAAGACAGTCCCGTTCGCTCTACGGCGCAAAGAGACCCAAGGCGTAAAAAAGTTCACGAAAATCAGACGATTTTCCGTGAGATTGCCAAGGTCGTAAAACGCTTGACGGTTGAAACGAATCCGACATAGCGTTTTCCGGCGTAAATAAACGAGATACCGTTCACAAAAATCTTTGGTTTTCCTTCAGATTTTCCGGATAAATTAAATTTTTCGGCGGTTTCTCAAAAAAATTAAACAAACTGAATATTAGTCCCGTTCTTGTTCGGAATATATCTACCCTTAGCCGAGAAAGAATAGGCAGTATTCGCGGCGAAGAGCCGTAAGGCTTTCCGCGCGGAGAAGATTTGCTACCGAGAAGCGGCAAGCAATAGCTTATTTAAGGTTAAATGCCCTTAAAACAAATTTTAAAAGGAGGATAAAATTATGCCCAGAAGAGGAAACGTCCCCAAGAGAGACGTATTGCCCGATCCCGTGTACAATTCCAAGGTTGTAACCAAACTCATCAACCAGATCATGTACGACGGCAAAAGAGGTACGGCACAGAACATCGTTTACGATGCGTTTAAAATAGCGAGCGAAAAGCTCGGACAAGACCCCATGGATATCTTCAATCAGGCTATGAACAACATTATGCCCGTATTGGAGGTCAAGGCGAGGAGAGTAGGCGGCGCCAACTATCAGGTTCCCATCGAAATCAGACCCGAAAGAAGACAGACTCTTGCAATCCGTTGGCTTGTAAACAACACGAGAAAGCGTTCAGAGCGCGAAATGTGCAACAAGCTTGCGGCTGAACTTATGGATGCTTACAACAACACCGGCGGTTCGGTTAAGAAGAAGGAAGATACGCACAGAATGGCTGAAGCGAACAAGGCATTCGCTCACTTCAGATTCTGATAGGAGTTACCTATGGCAAGAGAATACGATTTATTGCATACCAGAAATATCGGTATTATGGCTCATATCGACGCAGGTAAGACCACTACTACCGAAAGAATTCTGTATTATACAGGTATCAACCATAAAATCGGCGAAACCCACGACGGTACCGCAACCATGGACTGGATGGTACAGGAGCAGGAGCGTGGTATAACCATCACTTCCGCTGCTACCACCTGTCACTGGACCCGTTCGGGCAAAACCAAGGCTGACGAATGCAGAATTAACATCATCGATACCCCGGGACACGTTGACTTCACCGTAGAAGTTGAGCGTTCGCTCCGCGTTCTCGACGGCGCGGTTGCGACCTTCTGCGCGAAGGGCGGCGTTGAACCTCAGTCCGAAACCGTATGGCGTCAGGCTGACAAGTACAAGGTTCCCCGTATCGCATACGTCAACAAGATGGACATCAACGGCGCAAACTTCGAGCGTGCCGTAAAGATGATGAAGGAAAGGCTCAACGCCAATCCCGTTCCCATCGAACTTCCCATCGGTAAGGAAGATACCTTCAAGGGTATCGTAGACCTTATCGAAATGAATGCTGAAATCTACGATTCCGACGACGGCAAGCAGTATCACAAGGCAGAAATCCCCGCAGACTTGCAGGATGCAGCCGAGGAAGCTCACCTTGCAGTTATGGAAGCGGCTGCAGAAGGCGACGACGAGCTTATGGAAAAGTTCCTCGAAACTATGGAACTCACCCCCGACGAAATCCGTCAGGGTCTCCGTAAGGCAACCATCGCGATGAAGTGCACTCCCGTTCTTTGCGGTTCTTCCTACAAGAACAAGGGCGTTCAGATGCTCCTTGACGCAGTTGTAGATTTCCTTCCTTCCCCCGTAGACGTAGACCACGTCAAGGGCGTTAACCCTGATACGGAACAGGAAGAAGAGAGAAAGACTTCCGACGAAGAACCTTTCTCCGGTCTCGCGTTCAAGATTGCAACCGACCCCTTCGTAGGCCGTCTTGCATACTTCAGAGCATACTCCGGCGTTCTCGAATCCGGCTCTTACGTTTACAACTCAACCAAGGGCAAGAAGGAGAGAGTAGGCCGTCTCGTTCAGATGCACGCTAACACCCGTATGGAAATCTCCAAGATTTACTCGGGCGACATCTGCGCAATCGTGGGCCTTAAGGATACCACCACCGGTGATACCCTCTGCGACGAAGCTCATCCTATCGTTCTCGAGCAGATGACCTTCTCCGACCCCGTTATTCAGCTCTCTATCGAGCCTAAGACCAAGGCTGGTCAGGAAAAGATGACCATGGCTCTTATCAAGCTCGCAGAAGAAGACCCCACCTTCAAGACCTACACCGATCAGGAGACCGGTCAGACCATTATTGCAGGTATGGGCGAACTTCACCTTGACATTATCGTCGACAGACTTTTAAGAGAATTCAAGGTAGAAGCAAACGTAGGCGCACCTCAGGTTGCTTACCGCGAAACCTTCCGTCAGGCATGCGACGCAGAAGGTATGTACAAGCGTCAGTCCGGTGGTAAAGGTCAGTACGGTCACTGCAAACTTCACCTTATTCCCGGCGAACCCGGTTCGGGCTACGTGTTCGAAGACCTCACCGTCGGCGGCTCTATTCCCAAGGAATACATCCCCGCAATCGACAAGGGTATTCAGGGCGCGGCTAAGAACGGCTATCTTGCAGGCTACGAAATGGTAGACTTCAAGGTACAGGTTTACGACGGATCCTATCACGAAGTCGACTCTTCGGAAATGGCGTTCCAGATCGCTGGTTCCATGGGCTTCAAAGACGGTATGGCAAAGGCTAAGCCCGTTCTGTTAGAGCCCATCATGAAGGTTGAAGTCATCACTCCCGACGATTATTTCGGCGATATTATGGGTAACGTAACCGCACGTCGCGGAACCATAATCTCCACCGACGACAGAGCAGGCGCAAAGGTAGTTGACGCAGAAGTTCCTCTTTCGGAAATGTTCGGCTATGCAACCGACCTCCGTTCGCGCACTCAGGGTCGCGGACAGTTCACGATGCAGTTCGACCACTACTCCGAAGTACCCAAGTCCGTAGCCGAAAAGGTAATCGGCGAAAGAGCAAAGCGCAACGTATAATTTTCCGGCGTAAGGGACCGCCGCAGGCGAGTAGTGACAAGCGCAAGAGAACAACTCAGATAGAGAGTGACGGCAGACAGCGCTTATCACATTCCCCCCAAGTCCGTAGCCGAAAAGGTAATCGGCGAAAGAGCAAAGCGCAACGTATAATTTTTCCTGCGTGAGGACGCAGGGAAAAGATAAAGCGCAACGCTAATCAACCAATAACGTTCGCCGCACGGCGTCAGGCGTGCGGCGGGCAAAAATTTTTAAAAAATGCTTTAAAATATTTGTGTTTTTTAAAAATCTAATATATAATATAAAAGACGCGTAAGGCGGCTTAAAAAGCAGCGAAAAAAAGTTAATGATAGATAGCTGCGACGCCTAGAAGGCGTAAGTTATCATTTTAAATAAAAAAATTTATTAGGAGAAATTAAAATGGCAAAGGCTAAGTACGACAACAGCAAACCCCACGTTAACATCGGCACCATCGGCCACGTTGACCACGGCAAGACCACTTTGACCGCAGCTATCACCATGGTTATGGCATGCAAGGGTCAGGCAGCAAAAATGAGATACGACGAAATCGATAAGGCTCCCGAAGAGAAAGCACGCGGTATTACAATAAACACCGCTCACGTTGAGTATCAGACCGACAAGCGTCACTACGCTCACGTTGACTGCCCGGGACACGCCGACTACGTTAAGAACATGATCACCGGTGCAGCTCAGATGGACGGTGCAATCCTCGTAGTTGCAGCAACCGACGGTCCCATGCCCCAGACCAAGGAGCACATCCTTCTTGCTCGTCAGGTAGGCGTTCCTTACATCGTAGTATTCCTTAACAAGTGCGACCAGATGGACGACCCCGAACTTCTTGAACTCGTAGAAATGGAAATCAGAGATACTCTTTCCAGCTACGACTTCCCCGGCGACGACACCCCCATCATCCGTGGTTCCGCTCTTAAGGCTCTTGAAAAGGCAACTTCCGGTATCCCCGATGCAGAAATTCTTGCAGCTCCCGAATGCCAGTGCATTCTTGAACTCATGGACACCATCGACAGCTATATCCCCACTCCCGAACGTGACACCGATAAGCCCTTCCTTCTTCCTGTAGAAGACGTATTCACGATCTCCGGTCGTGGTACCGTTGCTACCGGTAGAGTAGAGAGAGGCGTTGCACACGTTGGCGATCCTGCAGAAATCGTTGGTCTCGTTGAAAAGCCCGTTGGTACCACCATCACCGGTCTTGAAATGTTCCACAAGTCTGTAGACGAAGCTATCGCAGGCTTCAACATCGGCGCTCTTCTTCGTGGTATCGACAGAAAGGGTATCGAAAAAGGACAGGTTCTTGCTAAGCCCGGCACTGTTAAGACCGCTACCAAGTTCGAAGCTCAGGTATACGTTCTTAAGGCAGAAGAAGGCGGACGTCACACTCCTTTCTTCAACCACTATCGTCCTCAGTTCTTCATCAGAACTACCGACGTTACCGGTTCGATTGAACTTCCTGCAGGCACCGAAATGGTAATGCCCGGCGACCACGTAACCATCACCGTTGAGCTTATCAAGCCCGTTGCAGTTGAAGAAAAGCTTAAGTTCGCTATCCGTGAAGGCGGCAGAACTGTTGGTTCCGGCGTTGTAGCTAAGATCATCGGCTAATTTAAGAAAACAATTACTAAGTAGCCTTGCGCTTGCCGCAAGGCTATTTTTTATGCATATGCGGATAATTAGTAAAAAACAATAAAACGGCCTTGCGATTTTTCGCAAGGCTATTTTTTATGCATACGCGGAAAATTAGTAAAAAACAATAAAACAGCCTTGCGATTTTTCGCAAGGCTACTTTTTATGCGCATAAGAAAGCCGATAAAACCCGTAACCAGCCTTGCGCTTGCCGCAAGGCCGTTATTTATTCATATCAACTTAAACTGACGGTCGGTTGAATGAAATAAATAAAATATTAACTAATTAATCTGGCGAATTTGTCTTTACATTCCAAAATAATGTGCTATAATAATGTTAGATATTTTCATAATTTGTAAATTTTTACAAAGTTCTTATCAATCTAATTAGGGGAAGAATAATGAAAAAAGGAAAACTGCTTACTTTTTTGCTTGCCGCGGCGACTTCGTTTTCACTCGTTGCGACAACCGCATGCGATAACGGCGGCGGGGATAATACGTCGCCTACGCACAGCGAACACGTGTACGATAATTGGTCTATAACCGTTACGCCCACGGCAACCGCTACGGGTATGGCGATCAGAACCTGCACGGCTGGCGACGGAGCTACGGACAGCAAGATCCTGCCCGTGCTTACAGACAGCCGCTATATAATTACGGAAAATACGGCGACTGCGTCCCTGAGCGGTGCGGGCAAGTATACGATAACTCTCGACGGCGATACCTTCTCGTTCTATGCCGAGACTCCCGCATTGGGCGAGCCTGAGACTCCCGCATTGGGCGAGCCTGAGACGCCCACTGAACCTGAAACTCCCACCGAGCCTGAAACGCCCACCGAGCCCGAAACTCCCACCGAGCCTGAAACTCCCACCGAACCCGAAACTCCTGCCGTTACAGAACATACCGTAACCTTCAATATGAGCGGTCACGGTACGCAGATTGCTCAGGCTACTACGGTTGACGGGAAAGTTGCCCGACCCGAGACGCCCACGGCGGACGGATATATATTCGACGGCTGGTACGAGGATAGCGCATGCACTCAGGCTTTCGACTTTGCGGTGGCAATCAGCAGCGACAAGACGCTGTACGCCAAGTGGGTTGCGGTTTCTGCGCCCGTTATACCCGAAGTTCCCGCTTCTAACTCAATCACGATTCTCAAGTGCGAGGGCGACCTCGAAGCTTCCTATATTACGTGGGAGGGAGTTATCGGCGCAAGTTGGTACAACGTCTACGTTAAATCGGGTACGGACAGTGAATATACCAAGCTGGACGGCGAGCTTGTAAGGCAGTATTCCAACTATTACCGCGCGGACGCGGTAGGTCTCAAGTCGGGCACCTACTCGATGAAGATTGTTGCGACCGACGAGTGCGGAAACGAGCTTTCGGATAAGACGGCGGAAGCGAATAATATCGCTGTTCTCGCGCACGATCGTTCGGGCTACGCGTTCGTGAACGGCACTTCGTCGGGCGCTTATAACGACGACGGCTCGTTAAAGAGCGACGCAGTCGTATTGTACATAACTCAGGACACCAAGGACACTATAACTCTGGACGTTACGACCAGCAGTAAGGGAGCAGTCACTAACTGCATAGGTCTGCAGGCTATACTCACGGCGTTCAAGAAGGGCTACGATACCCGTCCTCTCGACGTCCGTTTAATCGGCAATATAACCGACCTTACCGCAATGGAAAAGGGCGATATTCTCATCGACGGCACGAAGAACGGCGTAACCTTCGAAGGTATAGGCAGCGACGCAACCGCAAACGGTTGGGGCTTGCGCATTAAGGGCGCAACCAACGTCGAAGTGCGCAATCTCGGCTTTATGAATTGCAACAGCGACGAGGGCGACAACATAGGCTTGCAGCAGGACAACGACCATATCTGGGTGCATAACTGCGACTTCTTCTACGGCGACGCAGGCTCGGATAGCGACCAGGCGAAGGGCGACGGCGCGCTGGATACCAAAACTTCCACCTACGTAACCCATTCTTACAACCACTTCTGGGATAGCGGCAAATGCAATCTCCAGGGTATGAAGGACGAAGAAACGACCAACTATATAACCTATCACCACAACTGGTACGACCACTCCGACTCGCGTCATCCCAGAATAAGAACGTGTACGGTTCATATCTATAACAACTACTTCGACGGCAACGCCAAGTACGGCGTGGGCGTAACTTTGGGCGCAAGCGCGTTCGTGGAGAACAACTACTTCCGCTCGACGGCTACAATGAAGCCCATGCTCTCGTCGATGCAGGGAACCGACGCTCTGGGCGAGGGAACCTTCTCAGGCGAAAACGGCGGTATGATAAAGGCGTACGGCAACGTATTTGACGGCAAGATTTCGCTCATAACCCAGAACGACACCACGGATAAGACCAACCTCGACTGTTACGCAGCTTCCACGCGCGACGAGAAGGTGCCTTCCGACTATACGACCAAGCAGGGCGGAACGGCGTACAGCAACTTCGATACGGCTGCGGACTTCTACACATATACCGTTGACAGCGCGCAAGAGGCTAAGGCAAAGATAGAAAAGTATGCAGGACGAATCGGCGGAGGCGACTTCAAGTATGAATTCGACGACGCGACCGAGGACGGCAACTACGCGGTAATCGCCGAGCTCAAGACAATGCTCACTAATTATAAGAGCGACCTTGTAAAGGTAGGCGATTCCGTAATCGGCAGCGGTTCGACGGGCGGCTCGGGCGGTTCGACCGAAGGAGGTTCAACCGAAGGCGGCGAGTCAACCGAAAGCGGCGGTTCGACGGATACTCCGGTTACGAGCGGCACGGTTATTCTGTTGTATGACGGTGCGACTTACGCAAGCGGCATAACGTTAACGGGTAGCTATAATTCAAATTCTTCCAACGGAGCAACTTCGTATACTTTCAACGGGCAGACCTATAATAAACCTTTGAAAATGGATTCGAAGGGTAGCGTAACCTTTACGACAAGCGGAACGACCACCGTTAAAATGTATCTGGGCGAAGGCTCATCAGGGGATAAAATCAAGCTTGACGATTTAAGCGGTACGGCGGATGCAGACGGTTTTGTAACGTTTGAAAACGTCAGAGAGGGAACGCATACGGTTAAGCAGAGTAGCGGTACTGTAGTGCTTTGTTACATTGTTATAAGCTGAAATTAAACTGAAATTTATAAGGACTTGCAGATTTTGCAAGTCCTTATCTTTTATTTTGTAACAAAATATCACGGTAATCGGGTTTAAGCGGTTTTATTATATAATTTGAATTTTTAAACGTAAATTCCCCGCCGTATGCCCGAATCTATGTATAAAAATTGGCAAAATTTGCATAATTGTATGAAGCATAAGCATAATTTGGGGTAAATATAAGCAAAAATTATTAATAAATGAATAAAAACTGTGATTTATACAGAAAAAGAATTGACAATATTGAAAAAAATATATAAAATATTATCTAATAATAAAAAATTAATGAAAAGTTTGTGAAAAACAATCACAAACAAAACGGGGGCGCCCCCGTTTAAGTGTTTAGTTTCTAAACACTTATAAAAATCTTATCAGAAATTTTCGCGGCGATTTCATTCGCGGCGTATAAAAATTTTTTAATTTATCATTCTATTTTTGGAGGCTAAAAAAATGGCTAAAAAGTGGCAGAAAGTTGCAATGACGGTTACGTCAATTGTAATGGCTTCTTCAATGGCGTTGGGTATGACCGCCTGCGGCGGTGGTGAAAAACCCATTCCCGACGCGAACCTGAAAGAGGGTACTTACCGTACGACTACGGCGGTTATGCCCAGTAACTGGAACGAATTTACTTACGCAGACAACAACGACACGCAGATTATGAGCTATATCGGCTCTTCGTTCTTTGACTATGACTACGAATTCGACGAGGCTAAGGGAGGCAAGTACAACGACGACGGTACTATCAACGCCGCTGCAATCGTTCCCGGCAGCTACACCACCAATTACTCGGCGGCTACAAAGCTCGAAGACGTAACTTCTTCGGTCGACGCTAAATGGGGCTACACCGCAGATCAGAAGGCAGAGGGTGGCTATGCATGGAAGATCACTTTAAGAGACGATCTTAAGTGGGACGACGGTACGGAAATTCACGCTGCTGACTTCGAATATTCGATGAAGGAACAGCTCAACCCCGATTTCCTTAACTTCAGAGCTAACACCTATTACGATACTCTGAGAATCAAGAAGTCTAGAAGCTACTTCTTCCAGAATCAGGAAGCTACCTATCCTACGGTAGGTTCTCAGGGCTACGAAACCAACGCAGCTGCTATCGCTGCAGGCGAAACCATCTATATCGACGCGTTCGAATTCTACAATGCTCAGGGCTACGTTGACGCTGAAGGCAACGAGATTGAACAGTGGGTAGCATTCGACGACGAAACCGTTTACGATACTCCCGACGCTTGGGCAGCAGGCGAAGAAGAGGACGCTTTCTCCGGTAAAGACCTCTGGGATTATTTCTTCGCTCCCGACGCTCCTTACGGATACGGTCCTTACGTTGAAGTAGGCGCTTCTTACGAAAGCTGGCTGAGTATCAAGGTTGTAAACCAGGAAACCGACGTTGACTGGTCGGAAGTAGGTATGTACGTTGTAGACGAAAACTCCTTCGTAGTATGCCTCGACAAGTCCTATCAGTTCCTTAAAGAGGACGGTTCCCTCTCATATCTTGCGGCTTACTATATGTCCAGCCTTCCCCTTGTAAAGCAGGATCTGTACGAAAGCTGCAAAAAGGCTCCCGCTGAAGGTTCTACTCTCTGGACCAGCAACTACAACTCCACGTTGGCAACTACTGCAAGCTGGGGTCCCTACAAGCTGACGGAGTTCCAGAGCGGCAAGTCCTATAAGCTTGAAAGAAACGAATACTGGTACGGCTATTCTATGAATCAGTACGCTAACCAGTACAACATTACCGCGGTAGAGTGCGAATGCGTTCCCGAATCTTCCACCCAGTGGCTCAAGTTCCTCGCAGGTGAAACCGACGACGCTTCTCTCGATACCGAACACGTTAACGACTATATGTACTCCAAGTATACCACGTATGCTCCCGACAGCGGTACGTTCGGTATGCAGTTGTTCAGCGACCTCGACGTATTGAAGGCAAGCGACAACAACAACGGTATTCTTGCTATCGACCAGTTCAGACAGGCATTCTCGCTGTCGCTCAACCGTGACAACGTAGTTGAAACCATCTGGCCCGGTACCGCGCTTGCTTGCTACGGCGTAATGAACGACCAGTACTTCTACGACGTTGAAAACGGCGGCGTTTACAGATACACCGAACAGGCTAAGAAGGGTCTGCTCCGCGCATACGGCTTCACCGAGGGCACGGACGGCAAGTGGTCCAACGGCGAACTCAGCGGTCTCTCGCTCGAAGACGCTTACGACGCAATGACCGGTTACAACCCCACTCTTGCAAAGCAGCTCGTAATCGAGGCTTACAACGAACTCACAGCTAACGCAGAAAAGTACGGCTACGACGCAAACAAGGACATTACCTTAGTTTACGGTTCTTCGCAGGATACCGCAAGACAGCGTGCACGTGCAGACTATCTGCAGGGCGTTCTCGATACCCTCACCAAGGACACCGGACTTGAAGGAAAGATCAAGATCGTCTTCGACGCTTCCGCAGGCAGCAAGTGGGCAGACGCATTCAGAAACGGCGACACCCAGATCGGCTTCGGTTACGGCTTCTCCGGCAACCCCTTCAATCCCTTCGATATGATCGGCGCGTTCGTTGATCCTGACGATAGCCTCAACTATCACACCTACTGGGATACCACTAAGGTTTCCATGACGCTTACGATGCCCGCAGGCGACTATGAAGGCGCTGGCCAGACCATCACGATGAGCGTAAAGAACTGGTTCGACTGCCTCAACGGCCTTGCAACCGAAAAGAACGACACTTACAAGTATAACTGGGATGCCGGTATTGCACCCGCAGAAGTAAGACTTGAAATCCTTGCAGCTCTGGAAGAACAGGTTCTCTCCAAGTGCTACTCGATCATGCTTATTGCTGCATACAGCGGTTCGCTTCTCAGCCCTAAGTTCTCTTATATCTCCTATGACTACAACACCTTCATGGGCTTCGGCGGTATGAGATATATGCTTGTTAACTACACCGACGCTGAATGGACCGACTACGTAAAGGCTAACAACAACGACCTCACTTCTGAATACAAGAAGACCAGCGACTAATTCAGTTATTGGTAGATAATTTGGTTAATTAAACGTGCGGCGGACGGAAGTTTCTTTCCGCCCGCCGTTTCGTTATTATTAAAAAAAGAAAATTCAGCCCGACGACTTCAATATTTTTGGATCAATCGGAGCAGAATATTTATAAAGCAGTAAATTTAAAGACAAAGGAGTAACCGCCTATGTATATGTTTAAATACGTAATGAAACGTATCGGATTAATGATTCTGACATTCTGCGTCATTATGGTGATGTGTTTCGCGTTGATTAAACTATTGCCAATCGTTGTAAACGTTAGTGCGGATTCAGACCCTCTCGTAGTATATAAACAGCTTGAAGCGAGAGGATACATTCAAAACGTCGTGCAAAATGCCAACGGTACCTGGAGCTACGACCGCGTACCTATTCTCGTTCAGCTCGGCTATTATTTAAAGCGAATATTCACGCAGGGCGACTTCGGCATAGCCACTTCTTACGGCGAATATCTCAATCAACCCGTATGGGACGTGTTCGTCGAAAAGCTGCCGCCCACGATTTTAATAAATCTCTACTCTACGCTTATCGGCGTGCCCATCGGACTCGGCCTCGGTATCTTTGCCGCTCTTAAAAAGAATAAGTGGCAGGACCAGGTAATCAACGTGTTGATTATCCTGCTTATATCGGTGCCTTCCATCGTTATGGGTCTTATTATTCAGTACTTTATGTGCTTCAAGTGGGGCTGGTTCCCGCTCACGATGAAGTCGGGCTACGACTATTTCACGTGGGATATGTTCCGCTCAATGCTACCGCCCGTGCTCGCGCTGTGCCTCGGCTCTATCGCAGGCTACGCGCGCTATACCCGTGCGGAGCTCTCAGAAGTGTTGACCAACGAATTCATGCTCCTGGCAAGAACTAAGGGTCTGACGAGGGGACAGGCAACCTGGCGCCACGCAATGCGTAACTCCATGGTAGTTATTTTCCCTTCGATTTTAAGTGAATTCATCTCGGTATTGTCCGGTTCGCTCATAATCGAAAGCATGTTCTCCGTTCCCGGCGTAGGTAGGTTGTATCTCAACTCCATCCTCTTCCAGGACTACGACTTCTTCATGCTTCTTTCCGGTTTCTATACCCTTGTCGGACTGGTAGCCGGCATAGTCGTCGACATAAGCTACGGCTTTATCGACCCGAGAATAAGAATGGGGGCGAAATAATATGGAAAACACTAATTACAGAAGTATCCCTAAGGAAAAATTCCAATTTGTTCAGAAGTCGAACATAAGTCACGACAAAAAGTTGGAGACCAAGCCCGTAGGTTATTTCCAGGACGCATTCCGTCGTTTCTGTAAAAACAAGGGCGCGGTCGTAGGCGGTATAGTAATTTTGTTCCTGTTGCTCTTTGCGATAATCGGACCTTTCTGTACGCCCTATACGGTTGACTATTACGACACGACTTTTGCCACCATTCAGCCCAAGAATAACCTGTTCGTAAACACTAATTTCTGGGACGGCTGTAAGGAAAAGGAGACCGGCTTCGTCGGCTACTTCGAAGATTACGCAGTCGGACTGGAGACGGGACACGCGGTGATCAAGAACGGCGAATACACCGTCTCGGACGACGGTATTTACAAATACCGCTACGATACTTACTACGGTACGGGTTTCGGCAGATACAGAACCATTACCGTAGAGGAATATCAGGATATCCAGCGCTATCAGAACGAAACGGGCAGGCAGGTAATTTATCCCACCGTTAAGCTTACCGACAGACCTTCCGCTATTCAGGATAAGACGAGGGCAAACCTCTATTACAAGACCAAAGTCGTCGGCGGAAAGACTCAACCCGTGCTTGACGCGAACGGCGATATTATCACCAACTATTGGGAATACACCACCGAAAGCGGATTGCCCAGTGCTGCCGCCGAGTATAACTCTTTAAGAATAGAGGGTGAAAACGGCTTTATGAACGACGGCGAGCAGACCTACTACGTATACGGCAGATTGGTTTCGGGCGGCGTTGAAGTAAGAACGTACTATTACGAATATTACTGCTACTACCATACTCAGGTGTTAAAGGACGGAATCGAAGAACCCAACTTCCTCTTCGGCACCACTTCCTTCGGCAAGGACATCTTCACCTGTCTTTCTTCGGGCGCAAGATTCTCCTTCATCTTTGCAATAGCCGTAGCGGTTGTAAATATGTTCGTAGGCGCAATATACGGCTCTATCGCAGGCTATTTCGGCGGAAAAATCGACCTGTTTATGGAGCGAATTTCGGATATTTTAGGCGCTATTCCTACGATGATTATAATCACCTTATTGAAGTTGCATATGGGTTCGTCGAGTCAGGCGCTCGTACTGTTCATTGCGTTCTTCCTGACCGGGTGGATAGGAATGGCGGCGACCACGCGTATGCAGTTCTACCGATTTAAAAATCAGGAATACGTGCTTGCGGCGAGAACTCTCGGCGCAAAGGACAGCAGGTTGATGTTCAAACACATCTTCCCCAATGCGATAGGCACGCTCGTAACCAGTTGCGCGTTGGTAATACCTTCGATGATTTACTCGGAGACCAACCTGTCTTATCTCGGAATAATCAACCTTGAAGCAGGTAAAATCACAAGCGTAGGTACGATGATTGCCGCAGGTCAGCGCGATATGATGATTGCGCCGTACGTTGCGCTGTTCCCTTCGTGTTTCCTTGCGCTGATGATGCTTTCGTTCAACCTGTTCGGCAACGGCTTGCGCGACGCGTTCAACCCCACGTTAAGAGGTTCGGAGGGCTAAATTATGGACAGAGAAGTTAAACTTTCCGTAAAAAATTTAAAAATATCCTTCCGTACGGACGTCGGCAAAGTTCAGGCTGTGCGCGATATAAGTTTCGATCTGTACAAGGGCGAAACGCTCGCTCTGGTAGGCGAGTCCGGTTCGGGCAAGTCGGTTACAAACCGCGCGGTAATGGGTATTCTTGCGGGTAACGCCATTAAGGAAGGCGGCGAAATAATCTACGACGGACAGGATCTGATGAAGATACCCGAAGAGGGCTTCCACAAAATCAGGGGCGACAAAATCGCAATGATTTTCCAGGACCCCATGTCCAGCCTTAACCCCATTATGCGCGTTGGCAAACAGCTCACCGAGGCGATGCTCATAAAGGGCAGAATTAACCAGAAGGCTTCGCGTGCAGACTTCAACTTCACGCTGGATTTAATCAATAAAAACATGGACGCGGCGTGCGGCGACGACGCGCAGATCAAGGCTGAGAACAAGCGGCTTTGCTCGGATTTCAACAAGTTCGAGTACAAGCATCTGGATTTACAGCAGGCGTACAACATCGCCAAGGAGGCGGTGGAGGACAGCTTGCCCGAAATCGACGACGTGCTGTTCAGAATAGAAAAGAACGCCCTCAAGGACGTCCGCCGCGACGTTGTCGAAATAGTCAAGGTTGCGTCGGAAAGCTACAATAAATACGTCGTCTGCGACAGAGCGGAAGAGCTTAAAGTTCTGCTTGCAGACCTCAAAAAGATCGTCAAGCCCACCGTTTTCGAATACGTCGTAGGCTTTATGAAGAGGCTTTTCAACCGTGGCGAGGTTCACGAAGCAAAGACTACCGACTATGCGGTAGTCGCCGAAAAGTTGCGCGCTGTGCGTGAAATTCTGGCTGAAGCGGACGGCTTTACCGTTCCCAACTTCTTTGCTATGGGCTATTACCTCACTTTCGCAGGCAAGCCTCTGCCCGAAATGCCCGTTGAAGAGTTGAACGGATTCTTAAGAAAGTATCTCGACGACAGTTTTATGCTCGACTTTATCAAAAAGGAAGAGGAGGGCGTAAAGTATTCAGCCAGCGTCTCTGCAAAGAAAAAGAAGGACGCGGCTGCGCTCATCGAAAGCCTGACCTGCGTATTTGCCGCGCAGCATCCTGATAAAAAGCAGGTGTTCGCCGCAATTAAGCAGCTCTCTGCGGCGGTTCTGGATTCCATCGACAGGCTGGATATAGTTAAGGACAACGTACTCTATACCTTTCCTTCGGGAATTACGGCTGCGGCTAATCTCTACTTCGACGGCATAGTCCGCAACGCGAACGAAGAAAAGCGCTTCAGTAAGCAGACTGCAAAGTTCGAAAAAATTGCGGCTAAGGGCAAAACTCCCGACTGGAAAGTCGCAGACAAGAACCTTATCGACCTCGGAGCGGCTCAGCAGGAAATGCTGCACATGCTTGAGAGGACCAGGGACAGACTGCTTGAGTCGGCGGAGCAGAGCCAGAAGGCAGACTTCGACGAAAAGGCGGTCGCGCTCATCGACTATCTCAAGGAAAAGGCGGCAGGCGTAGTATATAAGGTTACGCGCAGAATGGCAAAGACCCGCGCGTTAAAGCTTCTGGACGAGGTTGGTATACCCGAACCGAGAAAGCGCTACAAGCAGTATCCCTTTGAATTTTCAGGCGGTATGCGCCAGAGAATAGTTATTGCAATCGCGCTCTCGGCTAACCCCGACATTCTCATTTGCGACGAACCCACGACCGCTCTGGACGTTACCATTCAGTCGCAGATTCTGGAGCTTATCAATAAGGTCAAGAAAGAGCGTCAGCTCTCGGTAATTTTCATCACGCACGATCTGGGCGTGGTTGCAAATATGGCGGACAGAGTTGCCGTCATGTATGCTGGTAAAATCGTTGAAATAGGCACCGCGCAGGACGTATTCTATTCGCCTGCACATCCCTATACCTGGGCGTTGCTTTCTTCGATGCCCGACCTCGATACCAAGGAAAAGCTGGAAGCTATCCCCGGTACGCCGCCCAACATGATCTATCCTCCCAAGGGCGACGCGTTCGCGGAAAGAAACAAGTACGCAATGCAGATTGACTTTGAAGAACAGCCGCCTATGTTCAAAATTTCGGATACCCACTATGCGGCAACGTGGCTGCTTCATCCCGACGCACCCAAGGTTGACCCTCCTAAGTCGGTTACGGACAGAATTGCAAGAATGAAAAATAAGGGAGGTGCGGCAAATGGAAGATAACAGAGAAGTTCTTTTAAAGGTCGAGCATCTCTGCCAGTATTTCAAAATGGCGGGCGGACAGGAGCTTAAAGCGGTCGACGACGTCAGCTTTGAAATCCACAGGGGCGAAGTATTCGGTCTGGTTGGCGAAAGCGGATGCGGCAAGACCACTACGGGCAGAGCTATAATCAAGCTGTACGACATAACGTCGGGCGACGTGTTCTTCAAGGGCAGGCGCATAAGCACTGGTACCCGTGGCAACACCGACGCAGTCAGGCGCGCCCGCGCAGAGTACCGCGCGGAAGTTGCCGAAGTGAAAAAGCTCATAAAGGCAGCTGCGGCGGCGGGTGCAACCGAGGTCAATCCCGAATATACTCAAAGACTTGCCGCGGCAGAAGAAAAACTGTGCAAGACGGTTGAAGAGCAGAAGGAAAAAATCAAGACCGCAAAGCGCGAGGTAAAAACTGGTCAGGACGATTTCGTCGCAGCGGAAGTCAAAAAGGTTGAAGAAAAGTACGCGGAAAAGTTCGCTCAGACTATGAGCGAGGAAGAGCGTGCAAAACTGCAAAAAGAGTATAAAACTCAGCTCAAGCTTGCAAAAAATGCAAGAATTATGAACGCAATGCAGATGATTTTCCAGGACCCCATCGCCTCGCTCGACCCCCGTATGACGGTAAGGGATATCATAGCCGAAGGTCTTATTATCCGCGGCGTAAGAGATAAGCAGTATATCGACGAGCAGGTATATAAAATGCTCGACCTCGTCGGTCTGGTTCCCGAACACGCGGGCAGATATCCCCACGAATTCTCGGGCGGTCAGCGTCAGCGTATAGGCATCGCGCGCGCAATTATTCTCAATCCCGAACTGATAATAGCCGACGAACCTATCTCCGCGCTGGACGTGTCCATTCAGGCTCAGGTAATAAATCTGCTTAACGACCTCCGCGACAAACTCGGCCTCACCATTCTGTTCATAGCGCACGACCTGTCTGTCGTAAAGTATTTCTCGGACAGAATAGGCGTTATGTACTTTGGTAAAATGGTAGAGCTTGCTTCTGCGGACGAGCTGTTCGCGCATCCTCTGCACCCCTATACGAGGTCGCTGCTTTCTGCGATTCCTCTGCCCGATCCCGAGTACGAAAAGGGCAGGAAGAGAATAACCTACAATCCCATTGCGGAGCACGATTATTCTGTGGATAAACCCTCTTTCAGGGAGGTTTCGGCAGGGCATTTCGTAATGTGCAACGACGCTGAGTACGAAAAATACAAGGCGGAAGTAGCAAAATAAGATGAAGAAAGCGCTCAAATATATCATATCCGTCGCAGTAGGACTTGTGGCGGCAGTGATAATAATTTTTACAAGAGATATCACGGGGCAGGAAAACGTGAAAAACGTGTTGACGATTTTAAGCGATGCGTTTTTCGTCCCCGGAGTTATTCTCGGCGGAGTGGGACTGTTGGTCTGGGCGACGAGCGGCGGCGTGTTCGATATGCTTGCCTACGGTGTAATAACCCTGTTCGACACCTTCCGCAAGGATATATCCAAGCGCAAGTATAAGGATTTTTACGAATACCGTCAGGCAAAGAAGGGTGAAAACAGAAACGTAGTCTTTCTGCTTTTAGTCGGACTTGCGTTTATTGCAGTATCCGCAGTCTTTATTATCGTGCAATACAGTATATAAATATTATTATCCGAATAAAGCCTCCGCAAGAGCGGAGGCTTTATAAATGCGTCGACTGATAATAACCGTATTCTTTGCTTTGAATCAATAATATAATTTGCGATTCAATAAAACAGTCTGCGGTTCGGTAATATAATCTTCGGTTCGATAATGTAAACCGCCGGGCGTGCTGATTGCACGCCCGGCGGTTATAATTTGCAATTAAAAATTAATAGTAATTCGGAAAATTAAATTTTTATAGCCAATGATTTATTATTGCGCTATACAAATTTTATTTATTTCCGTCTCATTATCTTTCGTCTATTTCGTCTATCGACCGTTTTTACGGCGCTTAGCGCAGTTTGTGCAGTCTGCGCCGCAGTCGGCACAGCCCCTGCGCCTTAAATTCCTCCGTACGGCAACGAAAATTGCAATAAGCACCCAAACTCCGCAGACGCCCACCAGAATCCAATCGAAAACGCTCATAAACTGTCCTCCGTCTGAAAATAATCTATGCGGACGGGCTGTTGCATATTCGTTTATCAGTGCATGTAAGTGTAAAAATTCGGGCGTTGCGCGCCGAGGACAGACCAAATTAAATCAACGCAATTTTTTGAACGGAATTTTTTGCGCGCATAGCCGAATTTTTCAGTATTTGGCACGTGTGTGATTTTTCGGTATCCGTCGCATACGTGAGCGTCAATCAGGGCTCTTCGATGTCGATAGAGCTCTGCTGGCGGCGCTTGATGCGCTTCCAGTTGAAGAAGCTGTAGGAGTCGTTTATAAGATACAGCGCGAAGGATATAAGGCTGGGAACTACCGCCGTGCCGAGTTCGGGAATCTTCATCGACCACAGCACTAAAAGAATTAAATCGTTTGCGATAAAGCACAGCGAAAAGTATTCGCAGCGCCTAAGCATCAGGTACGCCGCGCCCATACTCGCCACGAGGGAGATCGTGGAGACAATAAGGTTGTCCGTGTTGAGCGCGTACAGCAGGAAGTAAAATCCCACCGAAACGACGGCTGCGCCGACGACGAAGGCGATATATTCGCGCTTTGAAAGCTTGTTTATCTTAACTTCGATATGCGCGGACTTGTCGTTCTTGTTTCTCAGCCAGCTGATTATCGAGGCTACGTGAATGGGCAGCATCAGCGCAAGGTAAATTATAGTTTCGCCGTAGTAGCGGTTGGTATAGGCGAAAGCCGCGTAAGTGAACGCAAAGCCCACCGATATAATCTGCCCCCATACGCTGCCCTTTGCGTTGAATATGACGCACGAAACGCCCAGGAGCGCAGAGACGAGCGACAAAATATTTTTATCCGCGCCGATAAAAAAGCCTGTTAAAATCACCGCAACGCCGCCCAGCCACATCGACCACTCGAGCGGGGTGAAATATCTGACTAATTTAAAAAATTTATCTTTCATATCCTATGATAATCTTATCATTTTATTTGTTTAAAGGCAAACCAAATTAATAAATTTTTAACCTTGCTATTGCAATATTCAAAAGCGTATGTTATAATATACGCGTAACAAAATTGTTTGGAGGAATTTATGACAAACGAACAGAAAATAGAACAAATCAAAAAGATGAAAGTCGTTCCCGTAGTGGTTCTGAACACCATCGAAGAAACCCTTCCCAAGATGGAAGCTCTTATTAAGGGCGGACTTCCTTGCGCAGAAATCACTTTCAGAACGCCTTGTGCTGCAGATGCAATCGCGCTTACCGCTAAGACGTATCCCGATATGTTTGTGGGCGCAGGCACGGTTATCAACCGCGAACAGTGCGAAAGAGCTATTGCCGCAGGTTCAAAGTTTATCGTTTCCCCCGGCTTCTCTCCCGAAGTTGCAGATTGCTGTAAGGAACACGATATGCTCTATCTCCCCGGCATCGTAACCCCCACCGAAGCTATGGCGGCTATCTCTAAGGGGCTTACCACCCTTAAGTTCTTCCCCGCTTCCAACTACGGCGGACTTAAGACCATCAAGGCTATCTGCGCGGCATTCCCTTACCTCAGAATTATGCCCACCGGCGGTATCTCCACCGACAATATCCTTGAATACCTCGCATACGACAAGATTATCGCTTGCGGCGGCAGCTGGATGATGAGCGGTACGCCCGAAGAAATCGAGGCTAAGACCCGTGCGGCTGTAGAACTCGTAAACGGCTGATTTAAATTTAAATAAATCAATTCCCTGCGGCATATGCCGCAGGGAATTATTATTTTTGGGAAAATCTTATTGCAAATAAACGCATTGAAAGAAGCTCAACCGCCCTTTATAACGGCGATTAAGAGACCCCTCTGAAGCCCTTGCCCAATATCTCCGTCGCGTCGGTGATAATTACGAACGAAGCCGCGTCGATCTCCTTGACCTTGTGCTTAAGCTTCAACGCCTCGCTCCGCTTGCATACGGTAATGAGCACGGTCTTTTCGTTGCCCGTATAGCCGCCCGTCGCCTTATAACTGGTGTAGTCGCGCTTCATAACCTCTATAATATACTTGCCTATCTCTTCGGGAACGGTGGTGATCACGGTTATGTATCTGCTCTTGCCGATGTCCTCGATTACGCCGTCGATTACGAATGCCTTTGCGAACAGACCGAGCATGGAGAACAGTCCCGCCTCGGTTCCGAATATGAAGAAGGTGGAGGCGGCAATAATGCAGTCGGTTATAAGCAGGGCTCTGCCGACGTTCAGCTTGGTGAACTTCTTTAATATAAGCGCTATAATGTCCGTTCCGCCCGACGACGCTCCGCAGTTGAAGATGATCGCGCTGCCTATACCCGTAAGCAATATGGCGTACACAAGCTCTAAAATAGGTTGAGCGGTGAGCGGACCTTCCAGGGGCAGAACGTATTCGAACAGCAGGTTTTCAAGCGAGTACACAAGGCTGCAATATATGGTTTTAAACGTGCAGCCTCTGCCCAGAAAGATAAACCCGACGACGAGCAGCAGAGCGTTAATTATAAGCACAATGTGCGACTGTTTGAGCGGAAGGAAGTTTGCAAGTATAATTGCAATACCGCTTACACCGCCTGTTGCGAAGTGATTGGGCGCCTTGAAAAAATACACGCCTGCGGCAAGCAGGAGAGTGCCGAGGTTGAGAATAAACCAATAACCTGCGGTCTTTAAAAATTTTTCATTTTTCATAATCCCTCGTAAAGTCGTTACCCGACGGATAAATATTAGCACTTGAAAAACTTAATGTCAATCGCAGAATAAAATATCTCAATCATAAATTGCGTCGGGGAATAAATTTTGCCTTAAAAGCGTGGGCATTTGCGCCTAGTAGGTCTTGACTTTGCGCTTGCATTATGCTACAATTTTAGGGTACTAAAAGTTAAGAGAGATAAGCTAAAAATATATGATAAACAGGAGCGCGCTTTTCACCGACGAGACTTCCGAATTTAAATCACCCTATCAGCCAGAAGTCGGCGACGTAGTAACTCTTAAATTCAGAACTTTAAAAAACGACGTATTAAAAGTCCTTGTCTGCCTTGACGGTCATAAAAAGGCAATGCAGAAGGTTGGCAGCGACTATAGCGAGACTTTCGATTTTTACGAGTTTCAGTTTGTATGTCCTGAAAAGCAGGTAGATTATTATTTTCAGATCAGCGACGAAGACGACGTGGTTTACTACAATCGTCTGGGCGCGGTAATTAACCACCAGCCCGAATTCAACTTTTCGTTTATACCCGGGTTCAAGGTGCCTGATTGGGCGATCGGCAGGGTATTTTACCAGATTTTCCCCGACCGTTTCTGCAACGGCAACCCCGACAACGACGTGTTGGACAACGAGTATTTTTACACGGGCGGACATTCGCACAGAGTGACCAACTGGGACAAGGTTCCCGAAACTCTGGACGTAAACAACTTTTACGGCGGCGACTTGCAGGGCGTTATGCAAAAGCTGGACTACCTGCAGGATTTAGGCGTGGAGGGAGTATACTTCAATCCTATTTTTATCTCGCCTTCAAACCACAAGTACGACACGCAGGACTACGACTATATCGACCCCCATCTTGCCGTAATCGAGGACGATTACGACCATGCAATGGAGGATTGGGAAAAACACAACGGCTATGCGCCCAGATATATAAAGCGAGTAACCTCGCAGACCAACCTTGAAAAGAGCAACGAATACTTTGCCAAGCTCGTCAAGGAGATGCACAACCGCAACATAAAGGTTGTTCTGGACGGCGTATTCAATCACTGCGGTTCGTTCAATAAATGGATGGACAAGGAGGGAATCTACCTCGGTAAGCCCGGATACGAACAGGGCGCGTACCAGTCGGTAGACAGCCCCTACCGCAAATACTTCAAATTCAACCGTCCCCGTTCGGCTTCGAGCTCGTACGAGGGCTGGTGGGGATTGGTCACTCTGCCCAAGCTCAACTACGAAAAGAGCGACGAGCTGTGCGAATATATCTACAACACGGGCGCAAAGTGGGTCTCCGCTCCCTACGGTGCGGACGGCTGGAGGCTGGACGTAGGCGCGGATCTGGGTCACAGCGAAAAATTCAACCATAAATTCTGGAAGAGCTTCCGCGAAAGCGTGAAGAAAGCCAACCCCGAAGCGTTCATTTTTGCAGAACATTACGGAGACCCCTCGGCTTGGTTTAACGGCGAAGAGTGGGATTCGGTAATGAATTACGACGCGTTTATGGAGCCTGTAACCTGGTTTTTAACGGGCATGGAAAAGCACAGCCAGTACTTTGACAGCGAAAGGCTGAACAACGGCAAGGCGTTCTTTGAAAGCATGTTCCGCAATATGGCGCGCTTCCCCCGTCCTGCGTTGGACAGCGCGATAAACCAGCTCTCCAATCACGACCATTCGCGTTTCCTGACGCGCACTAACCGCATTCCCGGCACGCTTTCAGGCGCGGGCGCGGCGGCGGCTTCTTACGGAATAGACCAGAGAGTAATGGAGCTTGCCATACTCGTGCAGATGACCTGGCCGGGCAGCCCTACGCTCTACTACGGCGACGAAGCGGGACAGGTCGGTTGGACCGACCCCGACAGCCGCAGAACCTATCCTTGGGGACACGAAAACAGGCAGCTTTTAGAGATCTATAAGAGCGCGATTGCGCTGAGAAAGAAGATACACTGCTTAAGGACGGGTTCATTGAAGGAGCTCGACGCGGGCAACGGATATATAGTTTACGGAAGATTCGATTCGGTCGATACGGCGGTTGTGATTATCAACAACTCCGACGAGGAGATCTCGCTCTCGGTTCCCGTGTGGGAAATAGGGGTGACCTGGACGAACAGACTCGCTCTGCAGTATTGCGTCGGGTACAAGGGCGTAAAGCCGGAATACATCCGCGACGTGAAGTTCGGCAGAATGTTTATAACCGTTCCTCCCAAGAGCGGCTGCGTTTACGGCAAGACCTGGGAGAATAAAAAGTATTCAAACGGTGCGGACGACATCAGCAGCTATTGATACCTGTTAGGTAAATTTATCCGCTAAGCCTCCGCACGGTTGACGGCATTAATTCAGGGCTAAGCCGCCGCGCAGGCGGACAGCCTTAGTCAGATTAAGCGCTAAGCCTCCGCAGGTTGGACGGAAGGGCGCTAAGCCTCCGCGTAAGCGGACAGATTCAGTCAAATCAAGCAACAAGCCTCCGCGCAAGCGGCGGCAGAAGGTCGGCTTTGACCGACTCATAAAAAAATATAGGGGATATTATATGGAAAACAGATTTTTCGGCGATTTGGACAGATACCTGTTCCACCACGGCACGCATTACGAGCTGTACAATAAAATGGGTGCGCACATACGCGAAATTAACGGCGTGCGCGGCGTTCACTTTGTACTGTGGGCTCCTTCGGCTCGCGCAGTATGCGTGGTTTCCGACGGCAACGGCTGGACACCCTGGCGCGACGTCATGGAAAAAGTTGACGATTCTATCTGGGAACTCTTCGTTCCCGGCATGTGCGAGGGAGTTAAGTACAAATTCCTGATTGTTCGCGCAGACGGAAGCGAAGTTTATAAGATCGACCCTTATGAGTACGGCAGCGAAAAGAGACCTGCAAACGCGTCCGTCGTAACCAATCTCGACTGTTACGAGTGGCAGGACGGCGAATATCTTGCCGCAAAGAAGGGCGAAAACTTCCTTGTTAAGCCCATGGCTGTATACGAAGTTCACCTCGGCAGCTGGAAGAAGGATTTACAGAAAAACGACGAGGACAGATATCTTGACTACCGTCGTCTTGCCCACGAGCTCGTGGAATACGTTGAATATATGGGCTATACCCACGTCGAAGTTATGGGAATCTGCGAATATCCCTTCGACCCTTCGTGGGGCTATCAGGTAACAGGCTACTACTGCCCCACCGCGCGCTACGGCAGACCCGAGGACTTTATGTACTTCGTGGACTATATGCACGCGCACGGAATAGGCGTCATCTTAGACTGGGTTCCCGCACACTTCCCCAAGGACGAATTCGGTCTCTCCAATTTTGACGGCACTCCTTTGTACGAATACGCAGACCCCCTGAGAGCGGAATATCCCGAATGGGGCACCAAGGCATTCGACCTTGGCAAGCCCGAAGTTTCTAACTTCCTCATTGCTTCGGCTTTCTTCTGGGTAAATAAGTACCATATCGACGCACTGCGCGTGGACGCGGTTGCCGCAATGCTGTACACCAGCTTCGGCAGACAGGAATGGCGTCCCAACAAGTACGGCGGCGACTACAACCTTGAAAGCTTTGAATTCTTCAAGCACTTGAACAGCGTACTCCGTCAGCGCACGGATGCGTTCCTCATCGCAGAGGACAGCTCCATCATTGACGGTATAACCACTCCCGCTTCCAAGGGCGGCTTAGGCTTCGGACTCAAGTGGAATATGGGTTGGATGAACGACACTCTCCGCTATGCAAAGAAGGACCCCGTTTACCGCAAGTATCATCACTGGCTGATGACCCATACCTTCGAATACATATTCAACGAAAATTATATCCTCGTGCTCTCTCACGACGAAGTCGTATACGGCAAGGGCAGTATGTTCAACAAGATGCCCGGCAACCGCATGGATAAGTTCGGCTCGTTAAAGTGCTACTACACTATGATGATGGGTCATCCCGGCAAGAAGCTGTTGTTCATGGGTCAGGACTTCGCTCAGGAAAGGGAATGGGATTTCAAGAGCAGCCTTGACTGGCATCTGTGCGACGATCCCGGACACAGAGACGTTATGGACTGCTACCGCGCTCTGTTGAAGCTCTACCGCGAGCGCCCCGTTCTGCACGACGACAGCGGCAAGAACTCGTTCGAATGGATCGAGAGCGGCGACAGCCAGCGTTCGATATTCTCGTTTATAAGAAGAAATCCCTGGAACTACAACGACGCGCTCGTATTCGTAATCAATATGACCCCCGTCGAATATCCCGGTTTCGGCGTAGGCGTGCCCGTAGACGGCAAGTACAGGAGGGTATTCTCCACCTATCCCGACGCAAGCATTTACGACGTAGAGGCTGAAGAGACGCTGTGCAACGGCAGACCTTACAGATGCACGTTCACGCTCCGTCCCTTCGAGGCAATGGTATTCGAAGTTCCCTATCACGAGTCCACGGAAGAGGAGCTCAAGGAGGAAAAGAAGGTCAAGGCACGCATTAAGCGCGAGCATAAGGAGGCAAAGAACGATTTGTCGCACGTTCCTCAGGTAGAGATCCCCGAAGAGCTTGCTCCCAAGGCAACCGCCAAAAAGCCCGCGGCTAAAAAAACCGCAAAGAGCAAAAAGGCAGAAAAATAAAATTTAAAATTATTTAAGCAATCCCCCGTTCCGACTTGCGCGGAACGGGGGATTTTTACAAAAATTTTCCGAATAGCGCAATTTTTGGCGTAGGCAGAAATTGCGCTTATTATATTGACTGAAAACGGCTTTCGTGATATAATCCCTATGATACAAACAGGAAATAAATATTATGAACACAAGACAGTTACAGGAAGAAATTTTAAAACTCAAACAGCAAAAGGATTTTTGCATACTTGCCCACAGCTATATGTCGGAGGATATCTGCGAAATTGCAGACTTCACGGGCGACAGCTACGCCTTGGCGTTAAAGGCGCGCACCACGCCCAACGCCAACGTCTTAATGTGCGGCGTGAGGTTTATGGCTGAAACGGTTAAAATGCTTTCGCCGCAGAAGCGCGTTTGGCTGTCCAATCCCGACGCAGGCTGCCCCATGGCGGAGCAGATGGATAAGGAAGTTATTGCCGAGGTAAAAAAGATGTATCCCGACTACGCGGTAGTCGCATACGTAAACACCACCGCGCAGCTTAAAACCATTTCGGACGTGTGCGTAACCAGCTCGTCCGCGGTCAAAATCTGCAGGGAAATTCCCGCAAAAAATATACTCTTTATTCCCGATATCAACCTTGGCACTTACGTAAAAAACCAGGTTCCCGAAAAGAACTTCAAGCTGCTTTCGGGCGGCTGTCCCACCCACGCAAAGATCTGCGAGGAAGAGGTGCTGGCGGCTAAGAAGGCTCATCCGAACGCGCTGTTTCTGGTTCACCCCGAGTGCAAGCCCGAGGTGGTCAAGTATGCCGACTACGTAGGCTCCACCACGGGTATTATGAACTTTGCCGCAAATTCCGACGCGGACGAGTTTATTATCGGCACGGAAAATTCCATAGTTCAGCACCTTCAGTTTGCCTATCCCGACAAGAGGTTCTATCCCCTTTCAAAGGATCTGGTCTGCCACAATATGAAGGCCACCACGCTTGCAGACGTCTATCACTGCCTCAAGGGCGACGGCGGCGAAGAGATGATTATGGACGAACAGCTCATCTCCTCCGCGGTCAAGTGCATAGAAGAGATGATTAAGTACGGCGGCTGATTTGAATTTTTTATTGTTTGTCCAAGGAGAAAACCTTAAATGATGATAACTACCAAGGGCAGAAACGCCCTTAAAGTTATGCTCGATCTGGCTCAGCATAACGACGGCTCGCCCGTTTCCCTCTCGGATATCTCCGAAAGGGTGAGGGAATCGCAAAAGTATCTGGAAGCAACCGTCTCCCAGCTTTCGCAAAACGGGCTGATAATATCCTCCCGCGGCAAGAGCGGCGGCTATCGCCTTGCGCGCACGCCCGAGGAGTATTCGGTTGCGGAAATTATCACCGCGGCGGAGGGCTCGCTTGCGCCCGTTTCCTGTCTGGACTCCAACAACCCCTGCGAAAACGCGGGCAATTGCCTGTCGCTTCCGCTGTGGCGCGAACTGGACGAGGTGATTATGAATTTCCTCAGTTCAAAGACGCTTGCAGATTTACTGAAATAAATTTATAAAACGACCTAATTCCTATTGACAAAATAGGAATTAATTTCTATAATTATATCATACTAAAAAAGTAGGAATTAGAAGTGACCGCATCAATGCCTTTTACTGAAAGCGGTTGCTGCTGAATTTAAGAAAAAATGGCAAAAACAGTTTACGTTGACAACGCCGCGACCACGGCGATGAGCGATACCGCCATTGCGGCGATGCTCCCCTATTTAAAGGAAATTTACGGCAATCCTTCGTCCTTGCACACGGTGGGACAGGTTGCCAAGGAAGAACTCGACAAAGCCCGTCAGATTGTCGCCGACTGTCTGGGTGCGACCCCTCGCGAAATTTATTTCACCTCTGGCGGAAGCGAGGCGGACAATCAGGCAATCCGCACTGCGGCGTTTAACGGCGCAATGAAGGGCAAAAAGCACATAATATCCACCGCTTTCGAGCATCACGCCGTGCTTCATACGCTCAAAAAGCTGGAAAAAGAGGGCTTTGAAGTGACCTATCTCGACGTCCATTCCGACGGACTTATCACTGCGGAACAGGTGGAGGAGGCTATCCGCCCCGACACCGCGCTCGTCACGGTTATGTACGCCAATAACGAGGTGGGCACCATTCAGCCCATAGCGGAAATAGGCGCCGTCTGCCGCAGGAAGGGCGTAATCTTCCACACGGACGCGGTTCAGGCGGTAGGGCACATTCCCGTAGACGTCGAAAGGGACAATATAGACATGCTCTCGCTGTCGGCGCATAAATTCCACGGTCCCAAGGGCGTGGGCGCGCTGTACTGTCGCAAGAACGTCGTTCTGCGCAACCTTATAGAGGGCGGCGCGCAGGAGCGCAACAAGCGCGCGGGAACCGAAAATTTAGCCGGTATCAGCGCAATGGCGGCTGCTTTGAAGGAGGCTTGCGACAATCTCGAAGCCAATATGGCAAAGGAAAAGGCGCTGCGCGACAGACTTATCGAAGGGCTTTCGCAGATTGAACATTCCAAGCTCAACGGCGACAGGGTTAAGAGGCTGCCCGGCAACGTGAATATGTGCTTTGAAGGAATCGAAGGCGAAAGCTTGCTGCTTCTTCTCGACGCAAAGGGCATATGCGCGTCGTCAGGTTCGGCCTGCACTTCGGGCTCACTGGACCCTTCGCACGTTCTCCTTGCTCTTGGACTCCCGCACGAGGTGGCTCACGGTTCGTTGAGGCTCAGCCTCTCCGAAGACAACACCGCGGAAGAGATTGAATATATCATAAACGAAGTACCCAAGGTGGTAAGCTACCTTCGCAACATCTCGCCCGTATGGGAGGAGCTTGAAAAGGGTCTGCGCCCCCACTTAATTTAAACACAAACGGTCGGCAAGGCAAATGTTTGCAGTTTCAGCCGCGATTAAATAAAATAACGAGAGGTAAAAATATATGGCATTATACAGCGAAAAGGTTATGGACCACTTCACCAATCCCAGAAACGTCGGTAAAATCGACGACGCCGACGGAGTGGGCGAAGTAGGCAACGCTAAGTGCGGAGATATAATGAAGATATATCTCAAGATAGAAAACGATATAATCGTGGACGTAAAGTTCAACACCTTCGGTTGCGGAAGCGCGATTGCTTCTTCCTCCATGGCTACCGAAATGATTAAGGGCAAACCCCTTTCTCAGGCGCTCGAACTCACGAATAAGGCGGTTGCCGAGGCGTTGGACGGTCTACCCGCGCACAAAATGCACTGCTCGGTTCTTGCGGAAGAGGCTATCCGTTCGGCTATCAAGGACTATTACGATAAGCACGGCATCGCATACGACAAGTCTCAGTTCCCCGAGCCTTCCGACGAGGACGAGCATCACTTCGAAGAGGAGTAATTTGCCCGTTCGTCGGGGCATATTGCCTTGATATAGGTAAAAATAATAACAAACCATAGACGGAACGTAGTTCCGTCTTTTTCTTTTGTGCAGTAAAACACTTGAACAGTGGGCGGCGGTATGGTAAAATAAAAAGAGAACAATATTTTTCGGCGGCAGATTAAGCCGAAGAAAAAGACGGCGCCGAAAGTGCAGGCAACACCGAAAGTGCAGATTAAGCCGAAAGCGTAGATACGGTCTGCGGCATAAGCGAAACGGTATCGGATACCGAACGGCAAGAGGAAAAAGGTATGAAAATCAGCGAAATATTAAAGAATAAGAGGGCGGTACTCTCGTTTGAAGTATTCCCGCCCAAGACCAGCGACAAGTTTGAAAGCGTGCAGGCGGCGGTGGACGGCATTGCCGCGCTCAAGCCCGATTTTATGAGCGTAACCTACGGCGCGGGCGGCGGAACGAGCAACTATACAGTGGCAGTCGCAAAGCATATCCAGACGGCGTTCGGCGTAACTCCGCTTGCGCATCTTTCGTGCATATCTTCGGACAAAGCTGACGTGCGTGAAAAGCTTGAAAAGTTAAAGGAGCTGGGAATAGAAAATATCCTTGCCCTTCGCGGCGACCTGCCCGAAGGTTTTTCGGGCAATCTCGACTATAAATACGCAAGCGAGCTGGTTGCCGAAATCAAGGAGTTCGGCGGTTTCTGCATAGGCGGCGCGTGCTATCCCGAAGGTCATCCCGAAAGCCGCACTCTGTTTTCCGACATAGAAAACCTGAAGCGCAAGGTGGACGCAGGTTGCGAATTCCTGACCACGCAGATGTTCTTCGACAACGACCTCTACTACAGCTTTTTGTCGAAGGTAAGGGAGGCGGGAATTTACGTTCCGATTATCGCAGGCGTAATGCCCGTAACCAACGCCAACCAGATCAAGCGCATGATGTCGCTTTCAGGCGGCTCGCTCCCTACGCGCTTTAAGCGCATAGTCGACAGGTTTGGCGACGACCCTGCCGCAATGACTCAGGCGGGTATCGCCTACGCAACCGAACAGATTATAGATCTGTACGCGAACGGCGTAAAGGCGGTGCACGTTTATTCGATGAACAAGCCGGACGTAGCCGCGGCAATCAAGCGCAATCTTTCGAATATAATATGAAAATTTTAACGGATACAGCGACGGGCGTAGACCGCGAAGAAACTCTGCGCTATCTAGGCTACAGGCGGCAGGATGCGCCCACGGAGGGCATTTCGTCGCTTTTAGACGAGTGCGAAAAGCTCATATTAAAAGCTCAGGATCTCAAGGCGGTCTACGGTATTTACGGTATATCCCTTGGTCAACCGCTGGATTTGGGGTTTGTAAAGGTGCACAGTCTGGATCTGGAGAAAAACCTTTCAGGCTGTAACAGAATAATTCTGTTTGCGGCGACGGCAGGTATCGGCGTGGACAGGCTGATAGCAAAATATTCCCGTCTTTCGCCCGCACGCGCGGCTGTTTTGCAGGCTATGGGCGCTGCGTTGGTCGAAAGCTGGTGCGATAAGCTTCACGCCGGCTTTACAAGCGAGTACGGCGCGAATAAATCGCGCTTTTCGTGCGGCTTCGGCGACCTGCCTCTTACCCTTCAACGCGATATATTCGCCGCGCTTGACGTCACAAAAAATTTGGGAATTACCCTTTCGGACAACTGCTTTATGACTCCGTCCAAGTCGGTCACCGCCATTATTGGAATCAAAGAATAAAGTCGTTCGCGGCGGTTACAGTAATTGAAACGGTCGCGGCTGTTATGGAAATCAATAAATTTAGTCGGTCACGGCTGTTGTAGAAAAATACGTAAAGTCGCCGCGGCGGTTATAGGAATTTTAGAATAATGAATATCAGGGAAAAACTTGCAACTTCGATAGTATATCTGGACGGAGCGACGGGCACTCAGCTTCAATCCGCCGGTCTGGCCTTGGGCGTTCTGCCCGAGGAGTGGAACTTGACCCACCCAGACAAGGTGGAGGCGGTCAACCGCGCCTACTTTCAGGCTGGCAGCGATATAGTGCTTGCCAACACGTTCGGCGCAAATCCTTTTAAGTTCGGCGACAGGCTCGAGGAAGTGGTTGGCGCGGGTATATTGTGCGCCCAACGCGCAAAAGAGGGGTTAAAGGACAAGTTCGTCGCGCTGGATATAGGTTCCACGGGCAAGCTCTTGCAGCCGCTCGGCGACCTGGATTTCGAGGACGCCGTCAGCGCGTTCAAGCGCATAGTAAAGGCGGGCGCGCAGGCGGGCGCGGACCTTGTGTTCATCGAGACGATGAACGACATTTACGAGCTCAAAGCCGCGGTAATAGCCGCAAAGGAAGTCTGCGATCTGCCTATTTTCACAACGCTGGTCTTCGGCGCGGACGGAAAGACCATGACGGGTACTTCGCCCGAGGCGGCAGTGGCTCTTCTGGAGGGGCTGGGCGTGGACGCGCTCGGTCTGAACTGTTCGCTTGCGCCCTCGCAGATGAAGCCCGTTGTCGAACGCATGCTCGCCGTAAGCTCCCTGCCCGTAATCGTCAAGCCCAATGCGGGGCTGCCCGAAGTGGTGAACGGAGAGACGGTATTTTCGCTCTCGGCGGAGGATTTCGCCGCGGATATGGCGGAAATAGTTTCAATGGGCGCGCGCGTTGTGGGCGGATGCTGCGGAACTGCTCCCGAATATATCAAAAAATTAGTAAAACGCACGGCTGAAATGCCGTTAATCCCCGTAACCGACAAAAATCTTACGGTGGTTTCTTCCTATACTCACGCGCGTTATTTCGGGGATATTCCCGTGTTAATCGGCGAAAGAATCAATCCCACGGGCAAAAAATTGCTCAAACAGGCGCTGCGCGAGAACAATATGGGCTATATTTTGGGCGAGGCGGTCAATCAGGTTGAAAGGGGCGCGCATATACTCGACGTAAACGTCGGACTGCCCGAAATAGACGAGGTGGATTTCCTCACGCGCGCCGTGTGCGAAATACAGGCTGTGTGCGATCTGCCCCTGCAGATAGATACCTCCGACCCCGTTGCAATGGAGAGCGCTATGCGCCGTTACAACGGCAAACCGCTTGTAAATTCGGTCAACGGCAAAGCGGAGAGCATGCAGGCGATATTCCCGCTCGTCAGGAAATACGGCGGTGCGGTTATCGCGCTCACTCTGGACGAAAACGGCATTCCTCCCACGGCGGAGGGCAGAATCGCAATCGCCAAAAAGATATTAAAAACTGCAAAAGAGTACGGGATATCCCCTAACGAAATCATTTTCGACACTCTCGCAATGGCGGTTTCCGCCGATAGTCAGGCCGCTAACGCGGCGCTCGGCGCGCTGTCGTATATCAGGCGCGAGCTGGGTTGTAATACCTCGCTGGGCGTTTCGAATATCTCGTTCGGTCTGCCCAACCGCGACTTCATCAATTCAACCTTCTTTGCAATGGCGCTCTCCGGCGGACTTTCCGCCGCCATTATGAACCCCAACTCGCAGGAGATGGTCAAAACCTATAAAAGCTACCTTGCGCTTTCGGGCAAGGACAGTAATTGCCTGGGATATATAGACTATGCAACCAGCGTTTCCGTGGGCGAAATCACCCTTTCTCAGGGCGCAAAAAAAGCCGATTCCTCCGCTCACGACTTAAAATATTGCATAGTTAAGGGGCTGCGCAACGAGGCGGCGGAGTGCGCCGCGCGCGAGCTGGAATCGGATAAGCCGTTGGAGATTATAAATTCGCAAATTATCCCTGCGCTGGACGAGGTGGGTGCGGGTTTTGAAAATAAGACCGTTTTCCTGCCCCAGCTTTTAATGAGCGCAGAGGCGGCTTCCGCCGCGTTCGACGTAATCCGCGGAGCTTTCGACGGCGGCGCGGAGAGCAAAAAGTTAAAGATTGTAATAGCGACCGTAAAGGGCGACATTCACGACATTGGCAAAAACATAGTCAAGACGCTCTTGCAGAACTACGGATTTACCGTGTACGATCTGGGCAGAGACGTTCCCCCTGAAAGGGTAGTTGAAGAGGTTAAAAACACAGGCGCGCAGCTCTGCGGACTTTCCGCGCTGATGACCACTACCGTGGCGTCTATGGAGCAGACCATAAAACTGCTCCGCGAAGAGTGCGAGGGCGTAAAGGTGGTCGTAGGCGGCGCGGTGCTAAACGAAACCTATTCAACCGCAATCGGTGCGGACAAGTACTGCCGCGACGCTATGGCAACCGTGAGATACGCCGAAGAACTCGAGCGCGAGCTTCCCTGAAAACAAACGCGAACCTCCCTGAAAGGAAGGGGAAATTAATTGACTGTATACCTAATTTTATAAAATTATCTGCAATATCCCGAGCAAATAGTTGCATTTGGCAGTTTATTGGTTTATAATAACAGTATCACGCATAAAAAATATAAGCTACGGCATATCCGATAGCATGACAGGGAATCGATGACTATTACTAATGCGGTTATTTTAAGGATAAACAAACTTCTTGCCGAAAAGAAGATGACCAAGCGCAAGCTCGCGCGCGAGGGCGGACTTTCGGAGGGAACAATAGCAAGCCTATACAAGCAGATTGCAAAGGGCGTAAGCTTGACTACGATCTTCGCCATTGCAAAGGGATTTAATATGACGGCGGCGGAGTTTTTGGACGACGAGCTGTTCAACCAGATTGAATTGGACTAATCCGGGCTTATCGGTCATACTGAATAAAATAATTCTGGCGGCAACCTCAAGGTTGCCGCTCTTATTTTTGACAATAAAACCACTCTTAATTTTAACAATTATTTCACAGTATATTTTCGGGCGGTTATTGACTTGAATTTGCAAAAGTGGTATAATGTAATTTAGAAAATCCTTTGCGACAAATAAAAAACCGACTTTGTCGAACGGAGTAAGTATGAGAAAACCTCGCGTTTTGTTTCCCTATACCGAAGCTGGTTTAGGACACATAATGCCAATGAACAGCATCGCCGACGAGTTTGAAAAATTGTACGGCGACAGGGTGGAGTGTATCCGTTCTCAGTTTTTTACCGAAACTGACAATCCCAATTTAATAAAATACGAAAAGCATCTTTCAAACAGCGTTGCAAATTATAACCGTTACCCTGCTATGGGATTTTATGCGACTTTTAATATGGACTTCTGGGGTACGAAGCTTTCAAGCTGGGGTGCAGTCGTCTACATAGAGCCGGACGCCGCCGAAGCAGGCATCGAGCATATGCGCGAGCTTGACGCGGATCTGGTATTCAGCACGCACTGGGCGACCAATTACTATGCTATGCACCTCGAAAACAGACCCCTTACGGCTATGTATTGCCCCGACGTTAAAATAAATACGCTCTTCCGTTATCCCTGCGACTTAACGCTTACCTCTATGTCGCTCGGCTACAACCGTGCGCTTAAGAAGCATAAGCACAGATACAACGATAAAAATATCAAGCTCGTGCCCTTCCTTATAAGAAAGGAAGCCTTTGAAATTCCCATGGACAAGCGCGTAAACAGGCGCAATCTGGGAATGGAAGAGGACAGGTTCACCGTAGTCCTCGCCGACGGCGGTTACGGAATCGGCAAGATGAAATTTCTTGTTGAAGAAATTCTGGAGCGCGACCTGCCCATAAATTTGGTTGCGGTCTGCGGCAAGAACGAGCAGCTCTACGAGTATTTCCTTACGCTTGAAAGCAAGGGCAAAACCAAGTTCTATCCCAAGGGGCTGGCAACCAATATGCTTGAAATTATTGCCTCGGCAGACCTGTTCTGCGGCAAGAGCGGCGGTTCTATGCCTGCCGAATGTACCTTCTTCGGCGTTCCGATAATTATCACGCATTACGCCACCGATATAGAGCATTGGATAGGCAAGTACTACCTTAAAAACGTAGGCAGCGCAATGAAAATTTTCAAGGTGGATAAGGCGGTGGATAAAATTGCTGAGTTTGCCTCCCATCCCGAGCGGCTTGAACCCTACGTAAAAAGGGCAAAGGCACAGCACGGAAACTACGGCGCGGAAAAATGCGCAAGGTATCTGTTCGGGCTTTTATGTACGCGCTATCCCGAGCTCAAGGACGGCACGGAACTGCTGTAAATTAATTCTGGTAATCATTTTTTCCGTATTCCGGATCAATGAACGGTACTGAACTGTTGAAAACTTAATATTCAAGTGTTTTTACTTAAGTATTTCCGCCGCCGCGCAGTTGTGCGCGGCGGCTTTTTTCTTAATCTGACCTTGGTTTGTCTGCGTAAGCCTTGCGAATATAAAATCTGAGCGGCGGGCGGCTTGCATAATTTGTCCACATTTCAAATATTATATAAAAAACGCAAGCGGAGCAAGTTATGTTGAGCTATTCTTACAAATCTGTCGGGCGCACGCTCAAGGAGTTGGAATCGGGGGAGGGCGGACTGAGTCAGGTTCAGGCGCAATCCCGTCTTTTAAAGTACGGCGCGAACGCCATCGAAAAGACAAAAACAGCCAATCCGTTTTCGATTTTCTTCGCGCAGTTCAAGGACGTAATGACGCTTTTGCTGATTGCCGCCGCGGCGGTCTCCGCAGTTATCGCAAGCCTTTCTCACGATATGAGCGACGTTACCGACACGGTGATTATCCTTACGATAATCGTTTTAAACGCGGTGGTGGGAACGGTTCAGCAGTACCGCGCGGACAGGGCGATAGAGGGCTTGAAAAAGCTGTCTACGCCGTATGCCTGCGCCCTGCGCGACGGTAGGACGGTAAAAATTCCTGCGGCGGAGCTCACGTTGGGCGACGTGGTCCTTCTTGAAGAGGGCGACCTTGTCCCTGCCGATTGCCGCATTATATCGTCGGTTGAACTAAAAACGGACGAGTCCGCGCTCACGGGCGAGGCGGAGGCGGTTGAAAAGCGCGACGGTATAATCACGGATAGATCGACCGCGCTCGGCAGTACGTTCAACATGCTGTTTTCTTCTACCTTCGTGGTTCACGGCAAAGCCAAAGCGGTAGTGACGGGCGTGGGCAGAAATACGCAGATCGGCGCCATCGCCGACATGCTGGAGGCGGAGAGCAAGGGCAAAACTCCGCTTGAAAAATCTCTGGATAAGCTGGGAAAAATAATATCGGTATTCGTGCTGGCGGTTGCGGCGGTAATCTTTATTATCGGCGCGTGTACGCACGGAGGTATATTAAAGAGCTTTATGACAGCCGTCGCCGTTGCGGTTGCGGCAATCCCCGAGGGCTTGCCTGCGGTGGTTACGGTTATTATGGCTATGGGCGTAAGGCGCATGGCAGGGAAAAACGTGGTTATACGCAAGCTTAAAGCGGTGGAAACGCTGGGCGGTTGCACTTGTATCTGTACGGATAAAACGGGTACGCTCACCCGCAACAAAATGCAGGTGGAAAGGGTTTGGTTGCCGCATAGTTTGGGGGTAAATTCGCTTTTGCTCGCCTGCATGACGGCGTGCAACAACGCAAGCGGCAACGTGGGAGACCCGACCGAGGTTGCGCTTTTGCGCTATGCCGAAAGCGAAAACTTTTCGGAAAATATCCTCCGCACGGGCGAAATACCCTTTTCTTCCGAAAGAAAGATGATGTCCGTCGGGGCTGAATTCAACGGCAGAAAAATGCTCTTTTGCAAGGGCGCGCCCGACGTTTTGATTAAAAAATGCACCCGTATTCTGGACGGCGCGGGGGACAGGGAGCTGACGGACTACGACAGGCAGGAAATTTCTAAGATTAACGGTCAGATGAGCGATGGCGCTTTGCGCGTTCTGGCGTTTGCGTATGCGAGAGGCGACCGACTGCGCGAAGATGAGCTGATTTTTATCGGGTTGTGCGGGCTTGCAGACGGCTTAAAGCAGGGTGTTAAGCACGCGGTTGAAGAGTGCGACAGGGCGGGCATTTCAACCGTAATGATAACCGGCGACCATGCGCGCACGGCGTTCGCCGTGGCTAAACAGGCGGGAATATGCCGCGACGAACGGCTTGTCTTTTCGGGCGAGCAGTTGGACGCTATGAGCAAGCGCCAGCGCGCCGAAGCCATAAGGGTGGGCAGAGTGTTCGCCCGCGTCACGCCCGCGCATAAGAATCTGATTGTAAAAATCAAAAAGAACGCAGGCGAGGTGGTTGCAATGACGGGCGACGGGGTGAACGACGCTCCGTCCATAAAGTCCGCGGATATCGGCGTGGCTATGGGCGTGAGCGGTACGGACGTTACAAAGAGCGTGGCGGATATGGTCATTGCGGACGACAACTTTACCACTATCGTTGCGGCGGTGAAGGAGGGCAGAAGGATTTCGGCTAACGTCAAAAAGACGTTGAGCTTTTTTCTGTCGACCAATCTTGCCGAAGTTATCGCCATACTTATCGCCACGATAGCGTTCAGCGGTTGCGACTTTCTGCTCTCCACGCAGCTTCTTTGGATAAACCTTATTACCGACAGTTTTCCCGTACTTGCACTCGGCGTGGAGAGGGGCGAACCCGACGCAATGAACAATCCGCCCGAGCGCGCCGAAAGGGCGGTTTTAAACGGTCGGACGCTGGCGTTTATCCTGTGTTCGGGGGCGTATATAAGCGCGGTAACCGTGGGTTTGTATGCTTTCGCGCTGTTCAACTACGGCAACGGCGTAGCGACTACGCTCACCTTTTTATGCGTGTCCTTCTGCGAGCTGTTTCACGCATTCAACGTGCGTGCGGAAAGGCGCTCGGCTTTCGGCAGGGGAGCGCTCTCGAACAAGGTGCTGTTGTTAACCGTGTTTTTCGGGGTAGCGGTAAACGTTGCTCTGTGCTTTTCACCGTTTGCGTCGGCGTTCGGACTGGTTGAGCTGACTTCCGTGCAGTGGGCGCTTGCGTTCGGGGTTTCGCTGTCGGTAATACCGTTTTGCGAACTTTACAAGCTTATTGCCCGTTTATTATCCAGGCGGAAGAAAAAGGTGGAGTAAGCGACTTGCAACAATGAAGGGCGGTGATTTTTGTGGACTTTGCAAAATTATTGCGATATTTTTTAAAATTCTTCAATTAAGTTTTGACAAAAGAAATTTTTTATGTTATATTAGTTAAGCGTTCGGGCTAACCGGGCAAAAATTTATTACTTTGAGCGGACGTACCCAAGTGGCTCAAGGGGCTCCCCTGCTAAGGGAGTAGTGCGGGAAACTGCAGCGCGAGTTCAAATCTCGCCATCCGCGCCAAGTCGTCGGAACGCGACGAACTTTGTAAGAAGACAGCGAAAGCTGTCTTCTTTACTTTAACGTCGGTTTCTCCTCTTCCCAAAAAGTTCTGCGATACTTTTTGGGAGCCCTGTATTTTGGCATGTCGTCAAAAAAATGCAACCAAAGCTTTTGTGCTTTGGTTGCATTATTTCTTTTTGAGCCGACGCCCTGGCGCTACTTGCTCGCATAGTGAACTAGTGACGCGATTGCGCCGTGCGGCGAACAATCGCTATTCCGTCAAGGCAAGCCTTTCCTTACAAATCTCGCCATCATTCAAAACTTATTGTGGATTTTATCAGAAATATAATCTTAAGTGAAACTATTCATAAAAATGTGTGAATACGATAATTTTATAAAATGTTATCCGCACACTTGCATATTGCAACAAAACGTGTTAGAATAAAATAAGCAGAGGCTGACGGTATCGTCAAGCCCGGATAAAGGCGAGAATATGAGAATTGTTTTTTTCGGTGATTCGATTACCGACTGCGACAGAGACAGAAGCGATGAAAAGTCGCTTGGCAACGGATACGTAAAGGTGCTTGCGGATAAGCTCCGCCCCATCTATCCCGATATGGATATAGACCTTATTAACAAGGGCATTTCAGGCAACGAAGTGTGCGATCTTTTAGCGCGCGTTCAGACCGACGTTATCGATCTTCAGCCTGACGCCGTCGTTATTATGATCGGTATCAATAACGCCATTCATAAATTCAAGTACGGCAAGGAGCTCAATTTAAAGCAGTTTGAATCCGACTTGAGAGAGCTTATCTCCAGACTTAAAGAGGCGGGAATAGTAGTTATATTCCTTGAGCCTTTCCTTTTGCCTGCTCCCGACAAGAAGCGCATGCGCCCTCTCTTCGACGAGGAGCTTGAGATTATTCACCGCACCTGCGTTGAAATGTGCGACGAGTTTGTGGCTTACGACGAAATGTTTAACGGACTTTGCCAGACCATACCCTATACGCAGTATTCCGAGGACGGCGTTCATCCTACGTTTAAGGGGTCTAATCTTATTGCAAATACCGCAATCAAGGCGATTCGCAAGCATTTAATGTAAGTTTGCGTACAGCTTGTTGGCGTAAAGGTTTTACAAAAGTGAAATTAACTGAGAAAACGATAAAAAGACTGCTTATTTTCGGTCTTATATGCGCTCTTGGCTGCGCGCTGGTCGGCATAGTCGCCGTGGCGATGGGATACGAAAGCTTTATCGTGGCGGTAATATGCGGAGTTTCTGCCGCGCTGCCCGTTTGTGCCGAGCTTTCAAGGCAAAGCCATGACTGAGTATCTTAATTGCGTTTGCGCATAATTGACTTATCAATAATCAACTTGAATAAAAACAGAGCCGTGCGGAAAGCTTTTCCGCACGGCTTATATTATGATTTATTTAAAACGGCTTATATTATGATTTATTTAAAACGCTTAATTACGTTTTATTCAAACGGCTTATTATATATATTTTAATACGGTATAAGTATTTTTATTAAAACTGCTAATACGTTCTGCTAAACCTGTTATTTTGCCGTGTTCACGCCCGACGGGTTATTTGCAAAGACGCTCGATTGCGAGTTTGTACATCGTAAAGCACTTTTCAATCTTTTCAAAGGTGATGTATTCGTTCGCCTGGTGAATGGTCTCTTCTTCGCCCTCTTCCTCGGGTCCGAACGCCGCGCCGCACTTCAATGCGCGGGCATAGGTTCCGCCGCCGATAGCTAAGGGCTTGGCGTTCTTGCCCGTAACCTCGTTGTAGACCTGTAAGAGCGTGGTGATGAGCTCGCCCTCCGCGTCGTTGAAGAGGGGCGCCTGCTCGTGCATGATTTCGTAGGGAATACCGTACTTGTCAATCTCTGTAAGAATAGCTGAACCGCTCATGGTTGCAGGGTAACGCATATCGCAGGTGACGTATATTTTATCGCCCTCCTGCGAAATCAGGTTGGGTGAAAAGGTGAGCTTGCCCGTGCTGTCCTCCAATTCCCCGACGCCGAACTTCTCGTCGAACAACAGCGCTTTCATATCGTTGAGTCCAAGGTATTCAAGCATTGCGGGTATGGCGTTGATTCCCTTATGGGGAGTGGAGCCGTGCGCGCTCTTTCCGCGCGAGATTACCTTTTTGCCCTCGCGGGAGAGCCCGAACTTGCCCTCGCCCTCGTTTTCGCATTTGACCTCGCAGTAGTCGCAGACCATATTCGAAAGGTTTCCGCCCTTCAGACCCCTGAAGGCAACGCCCTTTGCAGGGAATGCGAACTTTAAGTGGAGTATGCCCTTTTCGGCGTAGATTACGGGGAAGTCCGCGTCTGGCGAAATTCCCACTTCGGGCATGTGTGCAACCTTGTTGTAGTGGTCGATGCACGCCCAACCCGTCTCCTCGTTGCAGCCTAAAATAAGCTTGATTTTCTTGCCGGGTTTAAAGCCGCTCTCCTTGAGCGCGTACATAGCGTAGAGGGAGATGATGGCGGGACCCTTGTCGTCCATGGTGCCGCGTCCCCAGATTTTTTTGTTTTCTTCGTCGATTTCTCCGCCGAAGGGGTCGTGAGTCCAGCCGTTGCCTGCGGGCACGACGTCAAGGTGAGCTAAAATTGCGAATTCTTCGCCGTCGCCCCACACGACTTCTCCGACGTAGTTGTCGTAATTTCTGGTCTTAAAGCCCATAAATTCCGCAAGCGAAAGGAAGAACGCAAGGCATCTTGCGTTTTCTTCGCCGAAGGGCATGCCCTCGAGCGCGGGTTTCTGGGTGGAATCGAATTGAACGATCTGGGATATGTTTTTTGCAATGTCTGCGAAATATGCGTTCATAACAGCCTTTTGCGCGCCGACGTCAGACTAAATAATTTTAATAAAGTTTGCGTCGGAGCAATTTTTTATTTAAAAATATTATACACTGTTTTGAATTTATGGTAAAATAAATTAAAGCGGTTTTGCAAAATAATTTAAAGGAACTTGACTATGCACGAAGGACACAGGCAGCGTCTGCTTGAAAAACTTAAGAGCGGCGACAACCTCTACGAGCACGAGCTGTTGGAAATTCTGTTGTTCAACGCCTATCCGCGCAAGAACGTGAATCCGATAGCGCACGCGCTGCTGGAGCGGTTTGCCGGGATTAAAGCCGTGCTCACCGCCGAAGTCGACGAACTCTGCGCGGTGGACGGAGTGGGCGAAAACGTTGCGCTGTATCTGAGTTGCCTAGGTAAGTGCGTGTATTCGGGCAACGAGTGCGACAGTTTTGCTAAGATAGGCAACACTGCAGAATTCAAGGCGTTCATATCGACCAGATTCCGCGGCAAGGTAAACGAAGTTCTTGAGTTCTATCTGCTGGATAAGACGGGCAGGGTGAAAAGAATATGCAGTTTTACCAACGGGGACGCGGAGAGGGTGGACGTCAAGCCCGAGGACGTGATTAAGCTGATATCCGTGCATAAGCCGTACGGCGTGTACGTTGCGCACAACCACGTGAGGGGCGGAAGCTTGCCCTCTCCTGCGGACGACCAGCTGACCAAGCAGGTTCAGCTTATCTGTTCGCTGAACAACTCAAAGCTGTACGACCACTGCATTTACGCAGGAGATAGCGATATATACAGCTATTTTATGAGCGACCGACTCGAAAAAATCAAGGAAAATTTTTCGGTTGCCAACATTTTGAACAACGAGAAATAATCTGAATAAAATTTTGCGGCGAAAAGTTTGATTTTCGCCGTTTTTTTACAAAATTTATACAAATCGTGCATTTTGTTTTTACAATTACGGGCTATAATATAAGCGTACAGAGGTTAAGCGGACCGAAAGGCGAGCATAAGTCCTCTTAAGGGAAGGAGGTAAATCTTTCCCGCAACGCATACCGATTCGGGGGAACGCCTGCGTCGGGATAAAATTTCAATAAATTTTTTATCGGATTAAAACTTCGCGCAAGTAAAAAGGCGGTTCCCCTCGCCCAAGCGCGAATAATCCGGATATACGAAATTACCTTTATCTAAGAGTTTTCAATATTTTCTCTCCATTAACCGACTATCCGCGCGGCATTCGCCGCGCGGATAGTTGTTATTTTATCGGATATCTGGTTTACAGCAGACAGTGTCTCTGTGGGATAGCTGCCTTTTGGCAGTCGGTTGTTGTTTTCGGATAATTCTTATCATCGGATAGCCGTTCAGCGTATTCCCGCTTACAGGTCGAAAGCAATAGCCGTGATATCGTCGTTTAAGTTATTGCAGAAGTTTTTCAGGTTAGTTTCAAGGTCCTTGATAAAGTCCTCGCCCGTGCGCGCGTATGAGAGGGTTTTAATCGCTCCGTCCACGCCGAACATCTCTCCGCGGGAATTCTTGCACTCCGTCACGCCGTCGGTCAGCAGCACCAGAATATCTCCCTTTTTATAGGGTATGGTGTCCTCGAAATAGTTCGGGCTGTCGAACCAGTTTGAGACGGGAGGGGAGTTGAGCATTATTCGCGTTATGCCTCCGCCCGACTTCAATAAAATGGGTACGTTGTGCCCTGCCATGGAGTAGGTTATGCTGTTTTTGTCTATGCGCGCCGCCGCAACGGTGACGTAATTTCTCTCGTCCAGATTCAACTCCGCAAACTTGTGCGAAAGGGTGCGGATTGCCTGCGCAGGGGAATAAGCCGACTTGTCGTAAGCCGCCTTGACGAACGCCGTAAGCATGCCTGCCGAAATGCCCTTGCCTGAAACGTCGGCGATGACGCCGCACGCGGAGGAACCGATTGTATAGACTTCGGGCAGGTCTCCGCCTATGTCCCGACAGGGGATATACATATACGAATAGCGCTTTTCGCCCGCCCATTTGCCCGCAGGGAGCAGCCTTTGCTGAATGGATTTAGCGGTCTGCAGCTCTCTTGCGATTTCCAGCTCCAGAGCGTCGTCGATGACGCCCATGCACATTCCGCCGCCCAGCGGCTTAACCGTTATGGAAAACGCGACCTCGCGTTTTTCGTAGCCGTCGCAGAGCTTTAAAAATACCCTGCGCGACACCTCGCGGTTGGAATACAGCGCCTCTTCGAACGCGGATAACAGCGAACAGCCCCTGGAGCAGTCCGCTCCGCCGCAGTGCGCCGCATTTTGCGAACAGCCGACTATTTTACCCAGCTTTCCGCGTATAAAGCCCGTGGGGAAGAGCTTTCTGAACGCCGCGTTCGTAAACGTAACTTTTAAGTTCTGGTCGACGACTATCACGGCGGTTGGAATACCGTCGAGCATACGTCTGTAATATTTTTCAATCATTTTTCGGTAAATAGAATTTAAGTTCTCCGCTGACCAGATGCGCGTCTACGCGCTCAACGTTTTCGTAGCGGTACAGTTCGCCCTCCGCCTGAACGGTGTATTGTGCTTCCTCGGGGCAGATAGCCGCGCTCTTGCACTTTATTGTGGTAAGCTGTTTAATCTTATCGAGTTTTCCCAAAGCCAGATAGATGAACGCAATCAGCGTCTGCATGCGCGAAAGATAGTCCACTACGACTAAATCCATATATCCGTCGTCTATTTTAGCCTGAGGGAACAGCTTTATGCCGCCGCCGAACTGTTTTCCGTTGCCGAGGCAGACGATAAGCCCGAAGTGCTCCGACCTCTCTCCGTCCACCTCTATAGTGAATTTTCTGGATTTGTATTTGATAAGGCTCTTTATAAGGGCGCGGAAGTACTTGGTCCTGCCCTGAATTTTGCCTGCATAAGCGCGCTCCAGAACGTCCACGTCTATGCCGAACCCGAAGGAGTTGATAGAGCGGAGGTTTGTAGACGTCTGTATATAGTCTATGCAGGAAGGCGCCTTAAACGCTATTATTTCCGCGGCGTGCTTTACGTTATTGCACGGGATATCCACGCAGGCGGCAAAGTCGTTTCCGCTGCCGAAGGGAATAAGACCCAGGCGGCACTTGTCGGGATACTTAACGCCGTTCAGCACCTCGTGCAGGGTTCCGTCGCCGCCCATAGCGATTACCGTATGAGCTTTGCCGTCCTTAGTTATGCCTGCCGCAAGTTCCTTTGCGTGGCCGGCGTACTCGGTAAAATACATCTTGTATTTTTTACCTGCCCTTTCAAAGACGGACTTGACCGTCTGGATGCTCTTTGCGTCTTTGGCTTTCAGATTGCGTGCGTTCACTATAATGTGGTACATACTTTTTTTCTTTGGTAAATTAACCTGATAGATTTTTTCTCAATACATTATACAACATTATCTCAATAATTGCAAATATTTAAAAAATAAGTTATAATCAAATACAAATATTATGAAAACAATTTTACCCAAAAAACTTAACGAGCTGGCAAAAAGTTGTAATTTTCCCCTTTACGTAGTGGGCGGCGCGTGCAGAGACTTTCTTGCAGGACTCACTCCGCGCAAGCGCGATTGGGATATTTGCGCTCCCGTTCCGGCAGAGGAGATGGAGAGGGCGGCAAGGCGCTGCGGCTTTAAGGTGAAGGCGGTCTATTCCAATACGGGAACGGTTAAGCTCTCAGCCGAAGGCGAATCATACGAGTTTGCAGGCTTCCGCTCCGACGAGTACGTCCGCGGCTCTCACCGCCCCGAAAGCACCTGCTTTACCACCGACATTTCGCTTGACGCGCGCAGGCGCGATTTTAAGTGCAACGCCGTTTATTACCACATAGTACGGGGGGAATTCGTCGACCCGTTGGGCGGAATCGCCGATATAAGGGATAAAAAGCTGACCACCGTGGCTCCTGCAAAAAAAGTTTTCGGCGAGGACGGATTGAGGCTTATGCGCCTTTGCAGACAGGCGGCGGAGCTCGGTTTTTCGCCCGATGAAGAATGTATGGAGGGGGCAAGGGTGAATTCCCGTCTTATTTCGGACGTTTCAGCCGAACGGATATGGGCGGAGCTTGATTTAATTCTTCACGCAGACGGCAAATACGGCGTAAAATACGGGCAGTACCGCGGTCTGGAGCTTTTAAAGGAGACTGGCGCATTGAAACTGATTCTGCCCGAGCTCGCGCTGGGCGACGGTATGGCGCAGCGGCGGGACTTTCACAACCACGACGTTCTGGAACATTCTTTAAGATGCGTTAAGTACGCCGACGACAGTGTGCGTCTTTGCGCCCTTCTGCACGACGTGGGCAAGCCTGCGGCTATGCTGTCAAACGGAAAATATGCCGAGCACGAAGTGGTTGGCGAGGGCATAGTGCGCACTGTATGCGCAAGATTGCGCGTTTCAAAAAAGCTTACCGAACAGACTGCGCGACTGACAAGACTGCATATGTACGATTTGGATTGCAGGGCAAAAGAGAACAAGGTGCGCAAGTTTATAGTGACGAATTACGACGTCTTGCCCGAGCTGTTTTTAATCAAGCAGGCGGATTTTTCCGCGTGCAAGGACGATTTGTCCCCTGCCCCGTGGGTGGTAAAGTGGCGGAAGATTGCTGAGCAGATGAAAAAGGAGGGCGCGCCCTTCAATCTTAAGCAGCTTGCCGTACGCGGCAACGACCTGATTGCCGCGGGAATATCCCCCGACAAAGTGGGGAAAATTCTGAATAAATTGCTGCTGGAGTGCGCTATGGACGCAAAGCTCAACCGGCGCGAAAAGCTTTTGCGGCTGGCGCTCTCTTACTCCTGAAACGGAGGGCTCGCTCCGCCTGACTTCCCGTCTTTTATCGGGCGGTGGGGCTTGCCGAAGGTTTATAAAAACAAAAAAACGCATTTTTACGGCAAAAGGTTGATTTTATCTTCCCTATGCTTTATAATATAATTGTAATATAATAAATAATTTGTAAATATTGCGCGCCAAGGCGCGTCGGAGAGAGGTTTTATATGGCAAAAGGCGGTTCAAAGCTGGTAACGGGAATCGTAGCGTTTATACTCGGATTCCTGTTTGCTATAATTGTGGAAGTCGGCGTAATCGTGGGCGTTGGTTATTACGTGCTTAACACCGACATCAACAATCTGTTCGGGTTATTCGGTCTGGACAACAGCGACGATCAGGACAGACAGTACATAAACACCGATACCGAAAACGGCGGCGTTGCGAACGTAATGGCGCTGTACACTACTATTGTAGATATGGCGGGCAGAATCGGTGAAGTTTCAATAGGCGAGTTGGAAACTCTTTTCCCTGCTTTCAGCGGTCTTACCGATTCGCTGTACAGCTCGCTCTCTGCCTACGTCGAAATAGACGAAGCTACGCTTGAAAGTCAGGCGTTTATGGATTTGCCCGTATATCTGCAGGACGTCATTATGGAAATACAGCCCGGCTCGATTATGCGTCAGGCGGGCATGTCGGATATGCTTGACAGCAACGTCATAGTGGGCGCTCTTTTAGAGGGCGTGGAAGCTAAATACGTTTACGTTAATCCCACCGATAAGGCAAATTCGGCTAAATATCCCGTCTACTACGACGAGTATACGGAGACCGTAGTCGGCACTTTAAAAACTTACAACCGTACCGAACCCGGTTCGGACGGACTTGACGCGTATCCCTCCAACCTCAATCCCGGTTGGCTGACCGATACGGGCAGTACGAATTCGGACGGAAAGAAGATTTTCAGACAGTATTACTATAAAGTCGCTCAGAGCGGCGGATACGTCTACGTCGTAACCAAGCTCGGCTCCGACGGCGAATACGGCTATTCTCCGTCAATTAATTCAAGCAATACGTATTACGCCGCATACGGCGAAAATTATCAGTATCTCACCGGTCACTACTATTACGACGGCGAAACGCGGGTTATGGTTACGCCTGTTACAATCAGGACGCTGTCCGAGGACGCCATGGCTCCTCTCGATCTCCTTACAGTAACCGACGCTATCGGCGGCGACGAGCTCATGCAGGAAATCTTCGGCGATACTTCGCTGGGCGACCTCATAGCAGGCAACGTTAACGTTTCGGAGCTGGTTGACGCGCTCAGCCTTGCTTCGGTTATCGATATCAAGATAGACGACCCCGTTCTTCTGTATATGGGTTACAAAGTGACGGGTGCAGTGGATAACGGAAACGGCACCTTCAGCGCAACCTACGCTGCGGGAACGGCGGAAGAAAGACCCGTTACGGTTTACGTCAACGCGGGAATAGTCGACAAAGTAGTGGATTCAGTCACTGGCGACGAGATAGCCGGCGTAACCGTCTCCGAAGTGGGCGACGTCATCAGCGACGTTACGAGCGCCCTGACAATCGGCGATATGATGGATATCGAACCCGAAAATATGATTATGAGTTACCTTGCTTACGGAATAAGCAACGTAACCAAAGTGATTGGCGAGGGCTATTCGTACACCGCTTCATACGAAAAGCAGGACGGCAGTGTGGGTACGGCGTACGTTTATACAAAGATTAAAAACGGCAAAACGGTTATCGACTACGTAACCATGGACGCGCCCGACGGCGATAGACTTGCCTGCACGACGGTTGACGGCATTTCGGATATGGTTGACGGCATAAAGATAACTTCGATTATGCAGGTCGAAGCCGATAACGCGATTATGTCTTACCTTGCATACGGTCTGACCGATATGGTCAAGGTTGACGATGCTACTTACACGGGCAAGGTGAGCGGAGAAGACGTTACCGTAAAAGTGGATTCTGAAGGCAATATCTTATCGGTAGTAAAGGGTGACGGAACGTACGTCAGCGGAACTTCCATAGACGATATCTCCACCCGTCTCGACAATATAACCGCAGACCTCGCGCTTGCGGACGTAATGACTATTGAACCCTCCGCGTTCGATTCCGAAGGAAATATCACCGAAAACAATAATATAATGACCTTCTTAGCCTTCTCCGTAAGCGACGTAAGTTATTCTGCGGGCGAGTACAGCGGCGTATATAACGTCTATGGCAGCGACGGAACGTGGCTTGCTGGCTATCCCTGCAAACTTATTATAGAAGGCGACGGCATAAGCTACGTAATCTACGATTCCGACGACGACGGAGTTTACGAATCGGTTGGCGTAAAGACCAAGATCGACGGTGTTTCCGATCAGATAAGCAGACTCACCGATACGATGAGAATTAAAGATATAATCGAAATCGATAAAGACAACAAGCTTATGGTTAAGCTCGGAGAGTATAAGCTCAACGAAGTTGGCGACGCTATCGACGATTTCGAACTTGCAGACGCGATAGATATCGACGCGACCGATCCGCTTATGCTCTACATCGGCTACGGCATAACCGAGCTCGAGGCGGAAGCAGGCACAGGTTATACGCACAAGGGCAATTACGTCTGTATTGAAGAGGACGGCTCCGAGACGGTTTACGAATGTTTTGTAACTATCGACGGAACCACCCTTACGGATGCATACTACGTGAACGGCAGCGACGAGCATATCGAAATTAAGGGCACGACGCTCAACACTGTCGATTCAAGAATTAATACGCTGACCGACCATCTGACCGTTGGCGACGTAATCGACCCCGGCGAAGACGAGCTGCTGCTTGCATTGGCTGGATATAAGCTCAACGACCTCAGCAGCGCGGTAAACGACCTCGGACTGGACATATTCATTAAGGATATCGAGCCTGACGACGCGATTCTTATGTACATAACTTACGGCGTAAGCAGCGTGCATAGCGTAACGGGTGAAATTTATTCGTACGAAGGCGTTGTGAAGGACGAAGGAGGTTCGATTCCCGTCTATATTACGACCGAAATCAACGGCGCGGGCAAGGAAGTCGTAACCGGCGTTTATACGGACGCGGCTTGCACTACTAAGGTTGAGGCAACCACGGTTGACGGCGTAAGCGACAGAATATCCGGTCTTACGAGCACGCTTAAGCTGAGTGAAATTATCGATATAGACCCCGGTAACAAGGTGTTAAATCTTGTAAAGGATTCTACTATCGACAATCTTGACGAAACCGTAAGGCAGATTTCTCTGCAGAGAATGTATACCGAAGACATTTACGGCGGAACCACCGTTTATAAGGTAGGCGTGGGCGGAAATATAACTTTCGATCCTGCATACGTATACTACACGGACGAAGAATGCACGACGCTTGCGGGCGATAACGGCAAGATTATATCAGAGCCTGTTGATACGACCTACTATACCTACGGCGCGGCCACGGGTATCTGGAAGATGCTTTTGAAGGATTCGTTAGGCAGCGAAAAGGTTTACACTTTAAACAATATCGACGATATGGTCGGCACTGCGACTAACAATATCAAGAACGGCACCTTGGGCGATTTGAACGATGCGGGAATCGTGGTTATTTCGCAGGCAGACCTTGAAAAGTCGTTTGCGGGACATAAGCTTAGAGACCTCATACTTTCCGATCTCATCAGTCTAGTCATTTCGATGTCCTCATAACGTGACGCCTAATTTGAAATGTCGATTAAAAAAAGTTGACAATTAAAAATTTTTATTGTATTATATTCAGGTATTTTGCGGCATTGCCGCTTGAATACGGCGCGGAAAACCGCGTACACCTTGCGTAGCCCGAGAGGTTACGCCGAATAAGACCGGGAGGTGAAACTTTATGAAAACTTACGAGATGCTTTACGTTTTGGACAGCTCTTTGGCGGACGAAGCAAAGGACGCTTTTGCCGCTAAGTTCGAATCTATCGTAGCAAGCTTCAACGGTAAGGTCGTATCCACTGACAAGTGGGGCGTAAAAAAACTTGCGTATCCTATAAACTATAAGAACGACGGTTATTACGTTTTGATGACTTTTGAAGCCGAAGCTGGTGCGGTTAAAGAACTTGACAGAGTTGCAGGACTGTCTGCAGAAGTTTTAAGAAGAATGATTACCGTTAAAGCGTAAATTCAAAGGAAAGAAAGATGAACAAAGTATTTTTGATAGGTAACTTAACCCGCGACCCCGAGTTGACCGAAACTTCCTCCGGCGTTGCAATTTGCCGCTTCGGTATAGCGGTAAACAGAAATTACACCAGCGGCGGTGAAAGACAGACGGACTTTTTCAACTGCACGGCTTGGCGCGGTTTGGGTGAAAACGTTGCAAGATACGCTAAAAAGGGCAACAAAGTAGCGGTAACAGGTTCGATTGAGCTTCGCAATTACGAAGACAGCCAGGGCAATAAGCGCACTTCCGTAGACGTTGTATGTCAGGACGTTGAATTCCTTACCCCCAAGGGTAGCGGCAACTCCGACAGCGGCTATGAAAGCGACTTTGCTCCCGCAGCTCCTTCTGAAAGGAAAAAGCCCGCCCTTCAGTCGTTCGACGACGACGGCGACATTCCCTTCTGATGCGTATTAAGAAATTAGTCAAGGAGAATTAAAATGGAAGAAAAGACCGTTAAAAAGAGCTATAAAAAAACTCCCCGCAAAAAGGTTTGCATTTTCTGCCAGGAAAAGGTTGAAGTTATCGACTATAAGGATACAAACCGTTTAAAGAAGTTTGTAACCGAATCCGGTAAAATGCTTCCCAGAAGAATGAGCGGTAACTGCGCTAAGCATCAGAGAGAAGTTTCTAAGGCTATCAAGCGTGCAAGAGTAGCAGCTCTCCTTCCCTTCAAGGGCGAGTAATTTAAACTGAGCTTTAAATTGATTATTATTATAAAAGCCCCGTCAACGTAAAGTTGACGGGGCTTTATTTTTTTCTGAACTCATTAGTTAAGTTAAACATACTCAGCGCAACGCATATGCGGAGTATTCCATATGCATTGCGAGAGATATGCGCGCGGGCTGATATTTTGCTGCTTACCGTCGGATTATTTCACTTGTCATATGCATCGTTTTTAAAATGAATAAGACCGAAAAAATGCGCGGCGCAACATATAAAGTTGCGCCGCGCAAATTTAATAATATCGTCGTAAATTAATTTTGCGTTATAAATTATTCATCTTGCTCTTCGGTAGCGTCGGTTATCGCCGCTTCCGCCGTTGCCGTGCCGGAAAGCGTTGCGCCGATGGGCACTTTGTTGCGCTGAAGTTCTATATGCGCCATAATGAATACGATAAGCCCGAGCGCCAACAGACAGCTGATGGGAATAACGCCCAGATTGATGTTGTTCGTAGCGTCCGTAACAATCGAAACCAATAGCGTGCCTAAAACAGCTGCGCCCTTGCCGAATACGTCCATAATTCCGAAGTATTCGCCGCTCTTCTCAAGCGGAATGATCTTGGTGAAGTAGGAGCGGGAAAGTGCCTGAATGCCGCCCTGCAACAGCCCTACGCACACCGCAAGCAGCCAGAATTGCCACATAGCTTCCATAAATATAGCAAACACTGCAATACCGACATATCCTGAAATAAAAATTATTATTAGGGCACCGTTTTCAAATTTCTTTGCCAAGATACCTGATATTATAGCACAGGGGAAAGCCACTATCTGGGTGATGAGCAGGGCTATTACCAACTGAGTCAGGTCAAAGCCGAGCGCAGTACCGAAAGCCGTTGCCATATCTATAATGGTATAGACGCCGTCTATATAGAGGAAGAACGCGATAAGGAATAAAATTATGCCCTTATGGTTGGGCGATTTATCTTTGAATACCGAGAACAGCCTCTTGAACGACGAGCGTATAGCCTTGGGTTCGCGGGGAACGAAGTGGCGCTGCTTATAGCTCGTTACAAGAGGAATAGTGAATGCCAGCCACCAAATAGCGTTAATTGCAAAAGTTAACGGCATAGAAACAGACAGTGGCATATCGGTGAACATTATTATTATTATGCTTATTACAAATGGAATGCAACTTCCTATATATCCCCAGGCATAGCCGTTGGAGGAGACCCTGTCCACGCGTTCTATATCTGCTACGTCGCTGAGCATCGAATCGTAGAATACAAGGCTTACGGAGTAAGCTATCTTTGCGACAATGTAGACTGCAAGGAAAGCCACCATCGGCATAGGTATGCCCATCGCGGCGCAGGCAATTACGCCCATTATTGCGGAAAAGAAGAATAAGGGCTTTTTGAACCCGTCGTAGTCGGCAATGGTTCCCAGAACGGGTCCGAGAATTGCCACTACAAGCGTAGTCCCTGAGATTATGTAACCCCAAATCGCCTCATAGGTATCTTCGCTCATGCCTTCGGCGGTGGCGAGACTGTAAAAGTAAATGGGAATGATTATCGATGCCAGCAAGGTGAATGCGGAGTTGCCTACGTCGTACAATATCCATTTAAGTTCCAGCGGCGTAAATCGTCCTTCTTTTGTCTTTTTCATAATTCTCCCCTTTGCGTATGCAGTTTTTACCGCTCAAGCGGCGTTATATTAATTTTTAAGGCTGTCGTTCAGCCGGATTGACCCAAAAAACCTGTTCTCTGTCGCTGAAATTTTACTATTCGTAATTGCGGGCAAACCTATCGGAAAGTTCTCCGCCCTGCAGTGTGCCCATAAAGTTTTCTATAAGCTCTTTGCCGACGGGAATTGCGGAGTTTAACTTTTGAGTTAATATTTCCGTGCTGTCCTTGCAGCGATCGTCGGGCGTGTAGCCTACAATCTGGTCCTTGAGCTCGTCCGAGCCGATAAGGGTAAACGCCTTGTTTAAAATTCCGCGCTTGAGCTTGCAGGGCGCGACGAACGTGTTGCAGATAAGCTTCATATCCTTGAGCGTGCGCCTGACCGTCTTATATTCAAGCCCGAAGAAGGGCGCGATAACCTGCGCGTACTCCTTTTTTGCCACAATGTGGTTGGCAAGCTTTTGCTTTACGGGGTTTTTACCGTCGGATAGGAGCAGGGCGCGGTCGAATTCGACTTCGATTTTAGTGTGCGAAACGTTGTCCTTCGCGCGTTTTTCTTCAACGTAGCCGTGGCACTCGCTGTCTAAGGCGTAGTGGGTAACAAAGCCCAGAATATATGCAAGCGCCGCGTCCCTGTTCTGCGCGTTATTGATAACGTCTTTTGCGCTTTCGAAGAACGGTTTTGCAATTTTTTCGTGCATTCCGTAGCCGTAATCGTTTATCGTGTTGCGCTTGATTGCCTTGTAGTAAAACAGAATATCGGGTCCGTGGCAACCTATAAGATACAGCGTAAGGTTATTTTCGATTATTTTTTTCAGCTCCTGCGGTAATTGGTCCTTTACCGCATGTGCAAATTTATAATGTGCGTATGTAGACGGCATAATCTCTTTCCTTCAGACTGAATTGTCTTCACCATTCAAGAGAACCGCGAACGACGACCGTTAGTCTGATTATATCATTTTATTGTAAAGTTTTTATCCAAAAACTTATAAATATATTGTAAATTATACGGTTGGTTATATTGTATATTATATATATTGTAATGCAAATCGGGCGATAAGTCAATACGCGCGGCGGAAAAATCCGCCGCGCGTAAAGTATTGCCTGAATATTTTTTTATTTGTTGTAATTTCTTGCGCCGAAAATGCTCGTGCCGACGCGTATCATATTGCTTCCGCAGTCAATGCACAGCTTCCAGTCGCCGCTCATACCCATAGAAAGATACTTGAAATCGGGGTGCTTTTCGCGCAGATAATCGTATTTTTCGCGCATAAGCGTTGCCAGCCGCGTGAGCGTCTGCCCGTCGTCGGTAAAGGGAAGCATAGCCATAAGCCCCAGAACTTTAAGGTTGGGCAGGGCGCAGACCGTCTGACAGGCGCTTTCAGCCTCTTCAAAGGAAAAACCGCCCTTTGTCTCCTCGTTCCCTGCGTTAATCTGCACTAAGACGTTGGAAACTATCCCCGCTGCCTGGCTCCTTTTGGAAATTTCTTCGGCAAGGTTAATTCTGTCAACCGAATGATAGAGGTCGACCTTTCCTATAAGATATTTGACCTTGTTGGTCTGTAAATGACCTATAAAGTGCCGCCTGGGTTGACCTTCGATCAAGTCGTACTTTTCCTTGAATTCCTGAACGTGGTTGTCGCCTATATCGGTTATGCCTGCGGAAATCGCGCGGTTGATGTCCCCGACCGTCTGAAGCTTGACCGCGGCTACAAGCGTCACCTTTTCGCCGAATCTGTTGAATTCGGGGAGGGTGCCGAGCAGCTCTTTTACGTTTTGTTCAATCATATTGCCTCTGCAATCAGCTCTGCCATCCTGCTTCCGCTGACCTTGGTCGCGCCGTCCTGCATAATGTCCGCGGTGCGGTAGCCCTTGTCTAAGGTGGCCTGAACGGCGCTTTCGATAGCCGCGTATTCCTTATCGAGTCCGAAGCTGTCCCTTAGCATCATTGCCGCCGCAAGAATGGTGGCGATGGGGTTTGCGATATCCATACCTGCAATGTCGGGTGCGGAGCCGTGAATGGGCTCGTAGAGTCCGCGGGTGGTGTCGCCCAGCGATGAGGAGGCAAGCATACCGATAGAACCGGTCACCTGCGCCGCCTCGTCGGAGAGTATGTCGCCGAAGAGGTTGGAGGTCACTACTACGTCGAACTGCGCGGGGTTCTTGACAATCTGCATTGCCATATTGTCCACAAGCACGTCGGTCACGGTGACGTCGGGGTAGTACTTTTCGGCATATGCGTGAACCGTTCTGCGCCACAGTCTGCTGCTTTCAAGCACGTTGGCTTTATCGACGGATACCAGCTTTTTGCTGCGCTTTCTTGCAAGCTCGCAGGCAATCTTAGCAATGCGCTCTATTTCGGGAACGCTGTATTTTTCGGTATCGCAGGCGTATTCAACGCCGTCCTCTTCGCCGTGTTCGCGCGCGCCGAAGTATATGCCGCCCGTAAGCTCGCGCACGATTATAATTTCAACGCCGTCCTTTACAAGCTCGCGCTTTAAGGGCGAGGCGTCTGCAAGGCTCGACCAGAGTTTTGCGGGGCGGATATTGGAGTACAGCCCCATTGCCTTTCTTATTCCTAAAAGTCCCTTTTCGGGGCGCTTGTCTACGGGGTAGGAATCCCACTTATAACCGCCCACCGCGCCTAAAAGCACGCTGTCGGAGGCAAGGCACTTTTCTATCGTCTCTTTGGGAAGGGGCACGCCGCAATTATCGATTGCGCAGCCGCCTATAAGATAGTGTTCAAAGTTAAACTCGTGTCCGTACTTTTCGCCGACCTTGTTTAAAACCTTTATGGCGCCGTCGCAAATTTCGGGACCTATTCCGTCGCCGTCAAGCACGGCAATATTGTATTTCATAATCAACCTCTCCTGGCAAGATTTTTCAAAAGTCCGCCGTCGGCAATAATCTGCTGAATAAAGTCGGGGAAGGGCTGGGCTTTAAAGCTCTTGCCCGTGGTTACGTTGGTGATTAATCCCTGAGATAAATCGACCGAAACCGTATCGCCTGCCTTGATGTTTGCCACTGCTTCGGGACATTCTAAAATGGGCAGACCTATATTTATGGAATTTCTGTAGAAGATGCGCGCAAACGAATTTGCAATTACGATAGATATTCCGCTTGCCTTGATTGCAAGGGGCGCGTGCTCGCGTGAGGAGCCGCAACCGAAGTTGTCGCCTGCGACTATTATATCGCCCTGTTCAACATTCTTTATAAAGGACGAATCTATATCCTCCATACAGTGCGAAGCAAGCTCCTGTTCGGAAGTGGTGTTGAGGTAACGCGCAGGGATAATTACGTCGGTGTCTACGTCGTTGCCGTATACGAAAACTTTGCCTTTAACAATCATATCAAAGCTCCTTAGGTGAAGTAAGTTTGCCCATAACGGCGGAAGCCGCCGCAACGTAAGGGGAGGCAAGGTAGACCTCGCTGGTTACGTGACCCATTCTTCCTACGAAGTTGCGGTTGGTTGTGGAAACCGCTCTTTCGTTTTCGGCAAGAATACCCATATATCCGCCGAGGCAGGGTCCGCAGGTGGGGGTGGAAACTATCGCGCCTGCGTTAATAAAGGTCTCAACAAGTCCTTCCTTTATCGCCTGAAGATATATCTCGTTGGTGGCGGGAATGATGATTGCCCTTACGTTTTTGGCAACCTTTCTGCCCTTTAAAATTTCAGCCGCGATGCGAAGATCGGAGATGTGTCCGTTCGTGCAGGAGCCGATAACCACCTGATCTATCTTTATATCGCCCCACTGGTCGGGGGTCTTTGCGTTTTCGGGGAGGTGGGGGAAGGATACCGTGGGCTCGAGGGTGGACAGGTCGATTTCGATAACCCTTTCGTATTCCGCGTCCTCGTCTGCGGTGAATATCTTAGGCTCGCGCTTGAAGCGGCCGTTCATATATTCCAACGCAACCTCGTCCACGGGGAAAATGCCGTTCTTCGCGCCCGCTTCGATTGCCATGTTGCAGATAGAGAATCTGTCGTCAATCGAAAGGTATCTGATGCCGTCGCCCGTAAACTCCATCGACTTGTACAGCGCGCCGTCCACGCCGATAAGACCGATAATGTGAAGAATTATATCCTTGCCGCAGATATACTCTGCGGGCTTGTTTTTAAGTACGAATTTAATGGCGGAGGGCACTTTGAACCAACATTCGCCGCTTATCATGGCAGCCGCAAGGTCGGTAGAACCTACGCCCGTGGAGAACGCGCCCAGAGCGCCGTAAGTGCAGGTGTGGCTGTCCGCGCCGATGACGAGGTCGCCCGCGCCGACCAAACCCTGTTCGGGTAAGAGGGCGTGTTCAATGCCCATTCTGCCCACGTCGAAGAAGTTTTCGATGTCGTGTTCTCCTGCAAATTCGCGGCAGATTTTGCATTGCTGCGCGCTTTTTATGTCCTTGTTGGGCGCAAAGTGGTCCATTACAAGGGCTATTTTATCCGCGCTTTTGACGCTCTGCGCTCCCGCTTTTCTGAATTCCTTAATAGCTACAGGACCGGTTATGTCGTTGGCAAGCGACAGATCGAGTTTAGCCGAAACGAGCTGTCCTGCCGTAACGCTTTCAAGGTTTGCGTGATATGCCAGAATCTTCTGGCTCATTGTCATTCCCATTATTTTGTCTCCTCTTCGGGTGAATAATCTTCGGGTTTAATAAATTCGACGTGGATATTTCCGCAGTCGGTATACGCCTTGAACACGCCGAGCTCGCCTTCGATATTTTTGCTCTCCTTGTTGCAGGTGCCTGCCTTTGCGTTTACAATCACGTCGAAGGTATCCTCGTCGCCGAGAACGGTGGCGTTAACGTTGCCTGCGGCAAGTTCGAAAATGCTGTCGCGGCAGTTAAGGTTGACCGCGCCCGCGTTGCCGCAATTCAGGTGGCAGTTTATGTGCGAGGCAAAGCTGTTTTCAATAGTAAAGTCGCCCGCTTCGATATTGGCAAGCAGTTTGTCTTTTACCGTGCAGTCGCACGCATTGAATGCGATTGCGTTACCCCTTGACGTTATGCGTTCGGCGGCTATGCCTGCAAGCTTAACGCTGCCGCAGTCGAAGGAAAAATCAACCTCGCTGTAAATTCCGCCGTCGATTAAAACTTCGGCGCGCTTGCCTGAAATATGAATATTCAACACGAGGTGTTCGGGTACGGTAACCGTAATTTGCGGCGTTTTGCCGAACAGCTTTTCCCTGAGCCTGGACTTCTGACTGATGACGAAGTCTTCGCTGTTGTACGCATAGTCCAGCTTTACCCCGTACGCAAATATCGCGTGTACGGAGGTGGCTCTGTTGGGTCTGATGACTACTTTGCAGTTTTCAACGTTGCAATATACGCTTTTAAAATCCGACTTTACGGAATAATCGTATTGCTTTACCATAACTCACCTTAAATAATCAAACTTTCCTGCGGATAGCACCCTCGGATGCGGAAGTTACGTCTGCACGGTAACGCGCAAGGTAGCCGTCCACGGGCTTTTTAAGGGGAGTGAAGTTCTTGTATCTGTTCTCGATCTCCTCATCGGAAAGTCTTGCCGAGAGCGAGCAGACGGGGATATCTATATCTATAATATCTCCGTCGCGGATTATGCCTATAAGTCCGCCTGCCGCCGCTTCGGGACAGACGTGACCGATCGCCGCGCCGCGCGTTGCGCCGGAAAATCTTCCGTCGGTGATGAGCGCAACCGTGTCGCCCAAGCCCGCGCCGACGATGGCGGAGGTGGGGGTGAGCATCTCTCTCATACCGGGACCGCCGATGGGACCTTCGTAGCGGATAACCACTACGTCGCCCGCCTTGATCTTGCCCGAAGAGATAGCTTCCATTGCAGCCTCTTCGCTGTCAAAGCAGCGCGCAGGACCGCTGTGTTTAAGCATCTTGGGGTCTACCGCGCTCTTTTTAACGACGCTGCCCTCGCTTGCAAGGTTGCCCTTTAATATGGTGAGTCCGCCCTGCGCTGAATAGGGCGCAGACATGGGGCGGATAACTTCTTCGTTGCGGTTGACAGCGTTTGCAATCACCTCTTTTAAGGGCTTGCCGCTAACAGTCATAACGTCGCCGTTCAGAAGGCCAGCGTCTAAAAGCTGTTTCATAACGGCGGAAATTCCGCCCGCCTCGTGCAGTTCTTCAATGTAATGTTCGCCTGCGGGCGCGAGCCTGCAAAGGTTGGGGGTCTTTTCGGAAATGCCGTTTAAGATGTCGATGGAAACCTGCTCCTTGGTAAGTCCCGCTTCGCGCGCGATTGCAATAAGATGCAAAACCGTATTAGTAGAAGCGCCTATCGCCATATCCACCGTCTCGGCGTTCTTGAACGCCGCCGCGGTCATAATGTCGCTAGGTCTTACGTTGTTTTCCAGAAGGTTCATAACCGCTTCGCCCGCCTGTTTGGCAAGCGCAAGTCTCTGCGAGTATACCATAGGCAGAGTACCGTTGCCGGGCAGAGCCATTCCCAGAGCTTCGCACAGGCAGTTGAGGCTGTTTGCCGTGAACATGCCCGAGCACGAACCGCAGGTGGGGCAGGCGTTGCACTCGAAGTCCTTAAGCTCTTCTTCGTCAATCTTGCCTGCGTTATATGCGCCCACTCTTTCGAACATTGTGGAAAGGGAGGTCTTTTTGCCCCTTACGTGACCGGCAAGCATGGGACCGCCCGAAACGAATACGGAGGGAATGTTGACCCTTGCCGCCGCCATAAGCATACCGGGGATAATCTTGTCGCAGTTGCCGATGAATATCGCCGCCTGAACGCCGTGAGCGCGCAGTAAAATTTCCGCGCTGTCTGCGATTATTTCACGCGAGGGCAGCGAATATTTCATTCCGCTGTGTCCCATTGCAATGCCGTCGCAAACGCCGATAGAGGGCATTATGACGGGCTTGCCGCCTGCGGCGATAACGCCTTCGGAAGCGGCTTTGGCTATCATGTCAAGGTGCATATGACCGGGGATAATCTCGCTCTGGGCGCAGATGATTCCCACGATGGGCTTAGCCATTTCGCTGTCCGTCCAGCCGAGCGCGCGCAACAGCGAACGCTGAGGGCTCATATCCTTACTAGTACTAAAAATGTTTTCCATATTCTAACCTGTATTTATATAAGATTTAAATTAATTCGGGCATATTACGGGGTCTTTCCCGCTCGTTGGGTGTTTCCGTTTACTCGGTTTTCCCGCTTGCGAGTGCTTTAGCCCACGCGGTCTTTCCCGCTTGCGGAGTGCTTCCGCCTACGCAGACTTTCCCACGCATACGTTTTTTACGTAAAATTATCGGGCGATTTTAAATTATCGGTAAACCGTTTAATTGACGTGGTCGCCGTAGCAGTCTCTGTCCTTGAGGGTGTGCTGTCCGCGTGCAAGCGCGGTCACGCCCGTGCGCTGCATTTCGAGTATGCCGTAGGGCTCGATGACCTTTAAGAACGCGTCGAGCTTTTCGGGGTCGCCCGTAAGCTCCAGAATCATAGTGTCAATCGAAAGGTCGACGACCTTCGCCTTATAAATTTCCTTTATTTCTACAATCTGCGTGCGGATTTCAGCCTTTGCGGAAACCTTGACGAGGAGCAGCTCGCGGTAGACGCAGTCAAGCTCGTTCGCGCAGCCTATCTTTTTAACGTCCTCAAGTTTATCCATCTGGCGAATCATCTGGTAGAGCATATATTCGTCGCCTATCAGCACGACGGTCATTCTCGAAAGCTCGCTGTCCTCGGTTGCACAGACGGACAACGATTCAATGTTGTATCCCCTGCGCGAGAACAGACCCGAAATTCTTGTTAAAACACCGCTCTTGTTGGCAACCAACGCGCCAATCGTGTATTTCTTAACTCCGTTCATTTCAACCCTCCATTTTATCCATCTGAGTGTCGTACGTAGCACCCGGTTTAATCATCGGTAAAACGTTTTCGTCGCCTGATATGTGGCAGTCAACCACAACGGGAGCGCAATTTTCAATCGCGTAGGAATAAGCTTCCTTCAGCCTCTTTTCGATATCTTCCTCTCTTTCGATGACGATGCCCTTCGCGCCGAAGCTTTCGGCAAATTTAACGTAGTCGGTCTTTTTCTGCAGCGTGGTCTGGGAGAATCTGTTGGAGTAGAAAATTTTCTGCCACTGCCTTACCATGCCTAAAACGCCGTTGTTCATAAGCAATATTACAAGGGGTATGCCCTGAGTTACGGCGGTGGAAAGCTCGTTCATGTTCATGTTGAAGCTGCCGTCGCCGACTACTATCGTGCAGAGCTTGCCCGTGCCGAACGCCGCGCCGATAGCCGCGCCCATGCTGTAGCCCATCGTGCCTAAGCCGCCCGAAGAGCAGAACTTTCTGGGGTGCTTAACCGCAAAGTATTGCGCCGCCCACATCTGGTGCTGACCTACGTCGGTGACCAATATCCCGTCCTCGGGTGCGATTTCCGAAGCCGCCGACAGAATTTTGTAAGCCATTTGCGAGACGTCCTTTTTCAGCGTCTCCTGAGCGCGGAAGCCTTCTATTTCTCTCAGCCATAAATCGCCGTCCTTGGCGCATACTATGGGGTCAAGCGCGTTAAGACAGCCCGAAACGTCCGCAAGAACGCGCACGGTCGTCTTGACGTTTTTATCGAATTCAGCGTTGTCTATGTCTACGTGAATAACCTTTTTACCGTTGGCAAACAGGTCGCGGTTCAATGCGACCCTGTCGGAAAAACGCGTGCCCAAAGCGATTATCACGTCGCTCTTGATGAGCGCCTTTGCCGCGGTAACCGTGCCGTGCATGCCCAGCATGCCGAGGTTGAGTCTGTCGCCGTCGGGCAGAGCGCCCTTGCCCATAAGGGTGTATGTTACGGGCGCGTTGAGCTTTTCGGCGAACTCCTTGAGCTGTGAGGACGCGTTGGACGCAATCACGCCGCCGCCTGCGATAATCAAGGGACGCTGTGCGGCGTTGATTATCTCTGCCGCCTGCGCAATCTTGTCGGGGTCGACAGCCACGCTCTTGATCTTTTCGGGCACGGCAGGGGTATAATCACATTCGGCAATCTGCACGTTTTTCAAAATATCCACAAGAACGGGACCCTTTCTGCCCGAGTTTGCTATGTAGAACGCCCTGCGCAGGGTGTCTGCAAGTTCGTTTACGTCCTTAACGATGTAGTTGTGCTTGGTGATCGGCATGGTGATGCCGCTTATGTCGACTTCCTGAAAGGAGTCTCTGCCAAGAAAGCTCAGTCCGACGTTGCCGGTAATGGCAACCATAGGCACTGAATCCATATAAGCCGTAGCAATGCCGGTTACAAGGTTGGTTGCTCCCGGACCCGAAGTTGCAAAGCATACGCCGACTTTGCCGGTTGCGCGCGCATAGCCGTCCGCGGCGTGAGCCGCGCCTTGCTCGTGTGCGGTGAGTACGTGGTTGATTTTTCCGTTTCTGTAAAGCGCGTCGTAAATGTCCAGAACCGCTCCGCCGGGGTAGCCGAAAATAGTATCTACGCCCTGTTCCAAAAGGCAGTTAATTAAAATATCTGCTCCTTTAAGCTTCATATAATCGCTCCTCGTGAATATTTTCTTGCGTTATATGCGCCGCGTTAGCGCATATTTATGCAAATATGCAAAAATTATTATTAATTCATTTTACTACATAATACAGACTATGTCAACTCATAATCTCAAAAAGGTAGGGCATAAAAAATATTTTAAAAGCCGTGGTAAGGTTGCCGCCGCCCTGCAAAAAATTTTTTGCAGGGCGGCGGCAAACCTGTTTTTTCAAAGCTATTCCGGACGTGCGGAGGATTAATTTTGTGAGCCGCTTCGTATTGACAAACCGGTTTTGTAGTATTACAATGTATCTGTATTAATATATAATAGAGTATTATGCCTGCGCTTGCGGAAAGGTTGTCTGATAAGCAAGTTACGGGCATTTTGGATAAAGGGAAATCAAGTGAAAGTTACTAAGCGCCTGTTCAATTCGATAGTGTGTCTTACGGTCAGCCTTGCGGTATGCGTATGGGCTGTCTACGCTTGGTTTGCCCAGAACGATAAGGTGAGCTCCGACGGCGCCAACACGAGTGTGAATACTCCCGATCTGGAAGATTTTAACGTTACCGCATATTATCTGGACTATAACGGAACGAATACCGACGAATACAAAAAGGCGGCAAGCGGCAATATCTCCGGCAGTTTCGATAAGACGGTCGACAGCGACGAGTTGGGTACGCTGGACAAGTTTGAAACCTCGTCCGACCAGATGCGCCCCTACGATTCGTTGAGACCGTACGCAACGGCGGTTTTGTTTGAAATAAAGTATAAAATAAAGAGCGGAAGCGACAAGGATTTCAGAATTTATGCAAACTGTCCCTATGAAATAGGTGATATGACGGAAAACGTATTCACTATCGTTAAGGATACGGATGCTTCCGACGCTTTCTTCAGCTCGGTTTCCAACTGCGTATTTATGAACGCCGCAACCGTGACGGGGGATGTTTATACGTACGATTCGGAAAATAACCAGAGATTTATAAAGAGCGACGGAACCGATACAAAATATTTTACTAAATATCTGGACGACAGTGAAGAAGGCAGCGTTGTCAGAGACGGACAAGAGCATACCCTGAACGTCATCGTCGACTACGACGCCGAGCTGTTTACCAAGCTTTCTACGTACATGCTCTCTGCCGGAGGCACGCTGAATTCCTCTCTGACATTTCTCGGCGATTTAACTTTCGGTATCGAGGATTACGACAGCTCCGAAACCCGTACGGTTGAAAGTATACAGCTTGTTGAAAGTACTTCAACTACGGTTTACGTCAAGGAGACGGAGGTTACGCCCGACTGGAAATTCCTTTTGACCTATTCTGACGGAACGTTGGAAACGGTTAAGTATAACTCTGCAAATTTTACAATCGTTGGCGATATCGACACTTCGTCTACGACTTCGCCTGCGGAACCCAATTCGGTTACGGTATCGTATAACGGCGTTGAAGCTTCGTGCAGCGTAGAATATACCGTAGTGAACGCTGCGGTAACCGGCATAACCTTGAGTTCGTCCTCGCTGTCTCTGGAGGAAGGCAACACCGCAACGCTTACGGCAAAGGTTGTTCCTGATAATGCCACGAACAAAGCCGTAACCTGGAGTAGTTCGGACAGCTCTGTTGCAACGGTAGACGAAAACGGCGTTGTGACTGCCGTTAACGCAGGGTCTGCAATCATAACGGCAACGAGTGAAGAAAATTCTGATATTAAAGCAACCTGTTCCGTTACGGTAAAGGCGGCTCCTGTGGCTGTTACGGGAGTTGCGATAAGCGGTGCAACCGAAGTTGACGTCGGTAGTACGATCGCGCTTACTGCGACCGTTTCGCCTGAAAACGCAACGGACAAAACAGTAACGTGGTCGGTTGCCGACGGAACCGGTTCTGCTACAATTAATACTTCCACGGGTGTCCTTACGGGCGTTTCCGCAGGTACGGTTACCGTAACTGTAACAAGCAATTCGGATAGCAATAAATCGGAAACTTATACGGTCACCGTTAATTCAGTCGCCGTTACGGGAGTATCTCTGGATAAAACTTCGCTCTCGCTGACGGTTGGCAATACCGGAGAGTTAACTGCAACAATCGCGCCTGCAAACGCTACCAACAAAGCCGTAACTTGGACTTCTTCCAACGAAAGCGTAGCAACCGTATCAAACGGCGTTGTGACTGCTTTGAAGGCAGGTGTAACAACGATAACCGTTACCACTTCAGGCGGCAACTATACTGCAAGCTGTTCTGTTACCGTTACCGAGGCAAGTGCTATCACTGTTTGGGAGTTTAATTGTAATAATCCTCCTGAAAGTTACACAAAAAATACCGCGCTGACTTACGGTTCAGTAAATGATCAGCCTGTTATTACAATTATTGCTGATGAGTGGAGTACCTCAAACGATTCAGGTAGTGATAGTAGTTGGAGTTTGGGTGCATTTAAAATCTCAGGTGGTACAAATAATATATCAAACAGGTTATTCAAAATAGACCTTTCTTCAACAGGTGCAAATATATCGGAAGATACAAAGGTTACCATCACAATTACTTATTCTCAAAAGAGCGGTTCAACAGGTTGGCTTTCTACTAAGTATAGTAGTACATTGCCTGGTAATACTGATGCTGACTTAATTAAGTTAGGAGACGTATCAACGGGATATGGCATAATGACCCTTTCTGCTGAAGTGGGCGGCGGTGCAATATATTATTTCTGTCATAATACATCTAATCTTTACGTGAAGGGTATAAAAGTAGAATATACAGCTTAAAAAAGAATAAATATTGTTTTTAATACTATTTTCTGAAAATTTATATATAGCGGAAAATGATATAGGTCTGTAATGAAAACCAAGGCGATTAAAATTTTCAACTTAATATTTGCCGTGCTGGTCGCGTTATTTGTAACGGGATATGCCTTCGCTTGGTTTGTCGAAGATAAAAGGGACTCGGAACAGAATTTCAACGGCTCTTCAGGCACGCCTTACTTTGAAAGCGGCGACGGATTGTCCGTAGAGACCGCGTTTGAAATAAAAAGACCGATTCAGCTCTATAATCTGGCCTGGCTTCAGAATCTGGGCAAGCTGAAAGATATAAGCGGAACACAAAAGAGCTTTTATTTCAGACTCAGCGACAATCTGGATATGAGCGGCATTGTGTTGCCGCCTATCGGCAACGACGAATATCCGTTTATCGGCGTGTTCAACGGCAACGGTAAGATTATTTCAAACCTTACGGTTTCCACCAACAAAAGCGTTTTAACCAACAGCCCTCTGCAAAGTTCCAGCAGTTATAAGTTCTCCAACGCCGTGGGTATGTTCGGCAAGACGGGAACGGGCTCTGACGTCAAAAATTTTATTTTGAACAATCCCACTGTTGAAGTTACGGATACTAATTCGACGTTTAACGATCAGACGGGCACGAACGGGACCTCTAAAGCCGTAGGTCTGGCTCTCGGCTATATAGAAAACAAAGCCTCGTCAATCGGAATAATAGGCGGTGTTTTGTCCGTTCAGCGCACGGGATATTCAACTAAAAACAGTATAATCGGAGCAATGAGCTCCGCTGCGGAAGAAGGAAGCGATTTGACGGGCGAAGGCAATACCGGCGAAGACGGAAATACGGGTTACTTTATTGCAAACAATTTAAAAGACGTTGCTGTAGCCGATTTGGCTTCGGATCAGATACTGTTTAAAAATGTGGAGTCGTCAAACTATAATATGAGACAGAATAAATGGCTGGTTTCAAGTAATGGCGTCAACGGCGTTCCCGTAGGTTACAATACGACTACTCAAATTAATAGTCGTTGGGCAAGTGAACCGGATTTTGATTACAGTTCAAAGAATAAACTGGGCTTGGGTGTTTTCTCGTTTATTACCGGTCATAACTATAATGATACTCAGTCGACAGGCGACATCTCAATAAGAGATAGCGGCGCGCTAAAAAGCAATGATTTTACGTTTAATAATGGTACAACGACGAGTGTAGTTTCATATGGCTCGGGGACTGACGTTAAATACGGTGGATATGTTAAAAACATAGACGGTTCGAAAATAACAGACGGTACTACGCTTGAGTGGAACTTCAGATACAGAGCGGCAAGCGCGCTATTGACTAGCAATTCGTTGAATATTATTGCGGAAGACAGTAGTACTTCACTAACGCAAACAAACAAATCAATTAGCGGTGATTCATATTCGAATTTACCAACGAATGCTCTTTTATTTAACGTTGTGGAGGATTCCTCAAGAGTATTTGCGCTCCATACAAACGGTTCGGTAAAAGTATCGCTTATATTAGATGAGCAGACTTTAGTAAACAGACTGCGTTTTAAAGCGGCAAAAGAAAAGAATGATGCAAGTGTTTCCGCTTATACAACGTATGAAGCTTTTGTTGAGGCAGGATATACTCTTAGCAGTGATTACAATTATATAGACGGTTCGTATTTCTTCTTTAAATATGATTACGATATTTTATACGACACAAAATCAACGGTAATATCTAGCCCTGATATAACCAGAGCCGTCATCGGTGGTGGGTGGACGGGCGACGAAATAATTTTAAATTCAAATGGCTTATACGCCCTGTTCGGTGACAGTTCCGTAGATATCGGCTACGTTGAAGCTTCGGGCGTAGCAGGGGCAAGCGGCGGTAGCGGCGGTGCGGAAGAAACAAAAACCGTCTCGTCCATAGACTTCATTTACAGCGGCGTAACGATTACGCAGGAAGCGATAGGCACTGAAGGAAGCGAAGGATACGTTTCCGCTTTCAGCTTTATTTATAATAACGCATTGTATACTGAAACGGGCGTCAGGGTTAGTTTTAGTGAACTTAGCGCCGTGTTGTATATCGGATTTATCCGTAAAGACGAAACCAATTATCCGCTGTATTCAGAATATAACGGTACCGATACGATTAGCGAAAGCGTTGCGGGAATAGCAAAAGTTTCGGCAAATTCGAGCGTTTCCGTCGTCGTCGCAATCGACGGTGCAACCGTAACGGGACTTAGCTGGCTTTCGTCAGGCAGCTAGGTTAATTAAAATCAATTACGCTTAAATCAATTACGCGCGGAGAGCTTAACCAAGCTCTCCGCGCGTTTTCTTTTATTAATTATCCGTTCAAATATTTACAGCCGCGAAAACTTTTCGCGGCTGTTTTAATTCTTTATACATATTATTTAAATACAGTAATCGCCGCCGCAGGACTGCCTGTCTAAAATGTCCTGCACGGTGATGTTGTCGAGATATTCGTTGATCACCTTGTCAAGCCCCTGCCAGACGAATATGGTCGCGCACTCTGCCGAGCGTTCGCAGGTTCCGCCTGCGGTACAGGCGGTGGGTGCCAGATTGCCCTCGGTCTGCCGCAAAATTTCGCCCACGGTCAGTTTATCGGGCGATTTTTTTAATTTGTATCCGCCTGAAAAACCTCGGTTTGCCTGCAGAATATCGCCCTTGTTGAGTGCGGCAACAATCTGCTCAAGATATTTTTTAGAAATGCCCTGCCTTTCGGCGACGTCCTTCAACGTCACGTAATTATCGCCCATATGCCCGGCAAGGTCAACAATCATTCTCAAGGCGTAGCGCCCTTTAGTCGAAACTACCATTTTATCCCTCGTATCGAATATAGATAATTATACTACTAAATAAGTAGGTTTTCAAGAGTTTTTTAAAAATTTTTTGAGCGCGGCGGTACGGGCTGTCAAAGTAACGGTATCGGGGTAGCTTTGCATATTCTGTTATATCGGCAAATACTGCTTAAGGGGGGATTAGTTTTTTGGGCGAATACTTCGGAACGGACGGTTTTCGCGGCGTTGCGGGCGAAAGCATAACCGCGGAACACGCCTTTAAAGTGGGCAGGTTTCTCGGTTGGTACTTCGGTTTGGCAAAGGGTAAAAAGTGCAGGGCGGTAATCGGCAAGGATACCCGTCTTTCTTCATACACCCTTGAATATGCCCTTGCGGCAGGGCTGACCGCCTCGGGCGGGGACGCCTACATTATGCACGTTACGACCACTCCGTCTGTGTCCTTTGCGACGCGCTGCGACGGATTCGACTGCGGAATTATGATTTCCGCAAGCCACAATCCCTACTTTGACAACGGCATAAAGCTTCTGAACTGCCGCGGGGAAAAGATGGAGGACGGCGTGCTGAATCTGATTGAAAATTACATCGACGGCAAGCTGTTTATAGGCGGTTCGCCCGTGAATATCCCCTTTGCAAAGTGCGAAAGGATAGGAAGAACGGTGGACTACGTCGGGGGCAGAAACCGCTACGTAGGGCACCTGATTTCGCTCTCCGTGTGTTCGTTCAAAGGGGTCAAGGTGGGACTGGACTGCGCGAACGGCAGCAGCTACAAAATAGCCAAAAACGTGTTCGACGCGCTCGGCGCGGCAACTTACGTAATCGGCGCGGAGCCCGACGGGCTGAACGTGAACGAAGGCTTGGGCGCGACCCGTACCGAGCGGCTTCAGGAGTTGGTCGTAAGCAACGCGCTGGACGTGGGGTTTGCCTTCGACGGCGACGCAGACCGCTGTATATGCGTTGACGAACGCGGAAAGATTATCGACGGCGACGGCATACTCTTTATTCTTTCTAAATTTTTAAAGGGGCGCGGCGAACTGCTTGGAGACCGCATAGTAGCCACCGTAATGAGCAATTCGGGGCTGGATAACAGCCTTAAGCGCGAAGGAATCGCCGTGGAGCGGTGCAGAGTGGGCGACAGGTTCGTCTATGAAAAGATGACCGAAAGCGGAGCCGTGCTCGGCGGCGAGCAGTCGGGGCACATAATTTTAGGCAAGCTCGAAAGCACGGGCGACGGGCTTGTCACGGCGCTGTTTATTATGGAGGCACTGCTCGACAATAAGTGCAGGGCGTCCGATCTGACGCGCGGACTGGAGCTCTATCCGCAAAGGACGGTGAATATCCCCTCGCGGGATAAAAATTCCGCTCTGCGCGCCGATTGCGTAAAGAGCGAGGTGGGGGAAATACGGAAAAAGCTTGAGGGCGCGGGGCGGATTCTCGTCCGACCTTCGGGTACTGAACCCGTAATCCGCGTCACCGTGGAGAGCGCAAGCGTCGGGCTTTGCGAAGAGTATTGTGCGCGCGTAGCGCGGGCGGTTAAGCGCGCGGAAGGAGGTAATGGTGTATGTGCGGAATAGTAGGCTACGTCGGGCGCGGCTCAGCCGCAGCCGAGGTTTATAAAGGACTTTTAAAGCTTGAATACCGCGGATACGATTCCGCAGGCGTGTCCGTTCTGGGCGACGACGGGTTTTTAACCGTGAAGAAAAGTGGACGGGTACAGCGTTTGTCGGGGGATATATCGGGGTTAAACGGTCGGATTGCCATAGGTCACACGCGTTGGGCGACTCACGGCGAAGCCAACGATATCAACGCGCATCCGCACGTCTCAGGCGACTTTTCGGTGGTGCATAACGGCATTATCGAAAACTATGCAGAGCTCAAAGACGAGCTCTGCGCGCGCGGGGATAAATTCGTTTCGCAGACCGACAGCGAGGTCGTGCCGCACCTTCTCAACTATTATTATAACGGGGAGTGCGCAAAGGATCTTCTTTCGGCGGTGAGGCGCACGGCGGCGCGGCTCAAGGGCGCGTACGCTCTGGTTATACTTTGCCGCGGTTACAAGGGCATAGTCGCGGTTAAATTCAAAAGTTCGGCGATAATCGGCTACGGCGAGGGCTGTAACTATATTGCAAGCGATATCCCCGCCGTGGTGGGGAAGACCGATAAAATTTCGGTTTTAGAGGACGGCGATATAGCCTTTGTCACCGCGGACGGGGTGGAGATATACAACGGCTCAAGGCGCGTAGAACGCGCGCGCATAACCGTTGCGGAGGGCAAAACCGACGTCGGACTGAACGGTTACCCCCACTATATGCTCAAAGAAATACACGAAAATCCCCAGACGTTGACAGATACGGTCAGGGCGTTTTCAATTAAGGTAAACAGGTTTGCCTTAAACGCGTTTTTGAAAGAGGCGGATAAAATTATACTGGTCGGGTGCGGCACGGCGTACAACAGTGCGCTCATCGCAAAAAGGCTGTTCGAAAGGGCATATTCCTGCCCCTGCACGGCTGAAATCGCAAGCGAACTGAGGTACGATTTGCCTGCGGTCACTTGCAAAACGCTGGTGGTGGCGGTCAGCCAGAGCGGCGAGACGGCGGACACGGTGGAGGCGGCGGAGCTGCTGAAAAGGCAGGGCGCAAGGGTGGTGGCGGTGACCAACGCGGAATATTCCGCAATTACCCGCGTGGCGGAGCTGGTCGTGCCCGTCCGCGCAGGGCAGGAGGTCTGCGTTGCCGCAACCAAGAGCTATATCGGTCAGCTCGCCTGTTTTTATAAGATGAGCGGAAAGCCTGAAGACGAGCGCGGAGAGCAGTTGTTTCCGGTGGCGCAGAAAGTCCGTGAGGTGATATCCGACGGGGAATATGCCCAAAGAATTGCAAAAATATGCGCGGAAAGCAGTGCGGTTTTCTTTCTCGGCAGGGGGATAGATTACGACGTGGCGGTGGAGGGCAGCCTAAAGCTGAAGGAGGTCTCCTACGTGTTCAGCGACGCATACCCTGCGGGCGAGCTCAAGCACGGCACGCTTGCTCTGGTGGATGAAAGCGTGATTTCAGTCGTTCTCATCTGCGACGAAAGGCTGGCGGAAAAGTGCGAAAACGCGGTCGAGCAGGTGCTTTCGCGAAGGGGCAGGGCGGTGGTTATAACCACGCTTGCCGAAGTTAAGGAAAAACTTGGCGGCAGGGCGCTCGTTTGGCTGTTGCCGTACGTTCCCGCGGCGCTTTCGCCCTTCTTGACTTCTACCGCGCTTCAACTCGTTGCCTACCGCACCGCGGTGTTGCGCGGAAACGACCCCGACAAGCCGAGAAATCTGGCAAAGAGCGTCACCGTGGAATAATTACTTTATGCTTGGGTACGTCGGACTATGCGTGAATACTTGGGCTGGCGTTTTGTGCATAAAATATTTTTACGCGCCCGACTGCCGTCGGGCGCGTAAATCGGGCGCGTTGATAAAAATAATTGCGCGGCTGTTGTGCGCATAGGAATAAAAAATGGACGCGCCCGACGACCGTCGGGCGCGTTGAAAATAATATGTTGACAAAAATAAAAAAACAAGCGCCCGACGGTTGTCGGGCGCTTAACCTGTATACGTATTATTATATTCGGTTATTATAGGCTAAACGCAAGGCTCAAGATATTTGCGCTGTAAAATCTCGATGTCGCTGTCGGTCACGCAAAGCTTTTTCTTGCAATATTCGGTTACGCTGCCGAAATTTTCCTTAAGGTAATCCATCGTCTTGGTTATATATGCGGGCTTGGCTGCCATCATGCCGAAGAGTATTTTTTTGAATCTCGGTACGAGAGGCGCAATAACTAAGCCGAACCTGTTCCAGAAAAATTTCAGCCTCTGGAAGCGGTGGGACGCAACGAAATCTTCAATGATAATCTTTTCGTCCACGCCGAGCAGGGACTCCACAAGCATGGCGACGATGCCCGCTCTGTCCTTGCCGCCGCTGCAATGCCATAAAATACAACCGTCGTTATCTATGATGAGCCGCATACATTTTTTCAGCAGTTCGACGGGTTCGTCCTCCAGCAGAATGTTCTTGTACATAGCTATCATATAGTTGTCGGCATTGCCGAATTCCCGCTTGATGCGGCGCGACTCTATCGCCATAGTGCGCATCATGCTCTTTTCGCGGGTGATTCCGGGCGTGACCGTGCATAAAACGGGAAGATGGACGTGCTCCACCCCTTCGATAACGGTGTCGGGACATTCGTCTATTTCGGTAAAAATCCTTAAGTCGATTACCGTTTTAAGTCCCATTGCCTTCAGCTGTTCAACCGTTTCGTCGGGCAACTTATAAAGTTTTCCGCTTCGGATAAGCTTTCCGCGCACAATCCTGCGTCCGCCCGCGGCGGGCATTCCGCCAAGGTCGCGCGTGTTGAAAAGCTTTTTAAGCGGCAGTCGTTTTATATGCATACGAAAATTATACCACGCCAGCTACGTTTAGTCAAGGGTGCTTAAAAAATTTTATGCGTTTAACGCCTGAAGAATACGTCGCTTTTTTAAAAGATTGCGCCGTTTTTTTAATTTTCGCGCGTGCGCATAATCACTTTATATTAAAAAGTCGCGGCCTTTTCGTAAAAGTTCAAAATTCAGTACAAATTTTATTAAAAAAATCGTGACTAAAATGTTTAAGTCGCCCGTTTGCGCGTTATATTAAAATTGTAAGAAAAATTCAGGACGGAAAAATGGCAAAGAAAAAAGACGAATTAAAACACAGCGACGAAGAAGAACTTGACGGAGAGCTTCCCGAAGTTCAGTCGGAAGAAGTTCAGAGTGAAGAGGTTCAGTCGGAGGAGACTCCCGCTCCCGGGGCTGAACAGCCCGAAGAGCAGGTGAAGGAACCTTCCGAACTCGAAAAGGCACTCGCCGCTGCGGAGGATTACAAGCGCAAATGGTATTCGGTTTCGGCTGAATACGACAACTACCGCAAGCGCAACCAGACGGCGACGGCTCAGGCCTATGCCGACGGAAAGGCGGAGGCGATATTAAAGCTTCTGCCCGTGGCCGACAACTTCGGCTATGCGTACGACGGCGCGAGCGACGAAAAGACGAAATCCGGAATAGACAAGATAATCAAGAATTTCAAGAACATTCTCTCGTCTCTGGGCGTGGAAGAGATTGAAATTTTGGTAGGTTCTCAGTTTGACGAGAGCGTAGCGGAGGCAATTTTAAATACTCCCTGCGAGGAGGGCGAACAGCCCAATACGGTCAAACAGGTTTTAAAGAAGGCATATAAACAGGGCGACCGCGTGATAAGATTCGCGCAGGTAATAGTGACGGTTTAATAACCGACGGCAAGCCCGAATAAAATTTGGAAAATTTCAAGGAGATATATATTATGGGAAAAGTAATTGGCATTGACTTAGGTACGACAAACTCGTGCGTGGCCGTTATGGAAGGCGGCGAACCCGTCGTTATTGCTAACAGCGAAGGCAACAGAACGACCCCCTCGGTCGTTTCCTTCAAGGCGGACGGATCAAGAATAGTAGGACAGGCGGCGAAGAGACTTGCAGTCGCTCAGCCTGATAAAACCGTTATTTCAATCAAGAGACATATGGGCGAAAGCTACAAGGTTAATATCGACAAGGGATATTCTCCTCAGGAAATTTCGGCTATGATTCTCTCCAAGCTCAAGGCGGACGCTGAAAGCTATCTCGGCACCAAGGTGACCGACGCGGTCATCACCTGCCCCGCATACTTCAACGACTCCCAGCGTCAGGCAACCAAGGACGCGGGCAAGATTGCAGGACTCAACGTTTTAAGAATCATCAACGAGCCCACGGCGGCGGCTCTTGCATACGGCCTCGATAAGCAGGAAGGCAGCCAGAAGGTCATGATTTACGACCTCGGCGGCGGTACGTTCGACGTATCCATTCTTGAAATCGGCGACGGCGTATTCGAAGTGCTTGCAACCAACGGCGATACTCACCTCGGCGGCGACGACTTCGACAACAAGATTATCGCATACCTCGTAGACACCTTCAGAAAGGACACCGGCGTAGACCTTTCAAAGGATAAGGCGGCTATGCAGAGACTTAAGGAAGCTGCAGAAAAGGCGAAGATAGAGCTTTCGGGTATGAGCACCACCAACATCAACCTGCCCTTCATCACGGTGGTTGACGGCGCGCCTCAGCACCTCGATATCGACCTCTCCAAGCAGAAGTTCGACAACCTCACCTCCGACCTCGTAGAGAGAACCGTAGAGCCCATGAGAAAGGCTATGCAGGACGCAGGTCTGAGCTATTCCGACATCAACAAGGTAATAATGGTCGGCGGTTCAACCCGTATCCCCGCCGTATTCGACAAGGTTAAGCAGGTTACCGGCAAGGAACCCTTCAAGGGCATCAACCCCGACGAATGCGTTGCAATCGGCGCGGCTATTCAGGGCGGCGTGCTCTCGGGCGAGGTCAAGGACGTGCTCCTTCTCGACGTTATGCCTCTTACCCTCGGCATCGAAACCCTCGGCGGAGTATCCACTCCCTTAATCGAAAGAAATACCACTATCCCCGTAAAGAAGAGTCAGGTGTTCTCTACGGCGGCAGATAACCAGCCCGGCGTTGAAATTAACGTTTTGCAGGGCGAAAGAAAGTTTGCACGCGACAACAAGTCGCTCGGTAAATTTATGCTCACCGACATTCCTCCCGCACCCAGAGGCGTTCCTCAGATCGAAGTTACCTTCGACGTCGACGCAAACGGTATCGTAAACGTCACCGCAAAGGATCTGGGCACGGGCAAGTCCACGAACATTACCATTACGGCTTCGACCAACCTCTCCGAAGAGGATATCGAAAAGGCGGTTAAGGACGCTGAAAAGTACGCCGAAGAGGACAAAAAGCGCAAGGAAGCCGTCGACAACAGAAACAACCTCGAAGGCATGATCGACAGCCTTGAAAAGACCGTAAAGGAAGCGGGCGACAAGCTCTCCGAAGAGGATAAGAAGATCTGCGAGGACGCTATCGCAAGCGCAAGAGTCGAGCTTGAGAGCAACGACAACGACCGCATCAAGGCGGCGCTTGAAAAGCTCCAGCAGGATATTCAGCCCGTAATCGCTAAAATGTATCAGCAGGCGCAGAGCGCTGCAGGTGCGGACAACGGCGGAAACGGCGACGACACCGAATTCAATCAGCACAAATAAGAGTTAATTTTAAGCATACTCGATGCGTTAACAGCGTGCGGTTACCGCACGCTGTTAAGCAGTATTATAGCCAAATTGAGATTTTAAAGAAAATAAGGTATTTTTGCGGTATAACGGCGCAGATTTCCTTAAAATATAATAAAAAATCTGAAGTTCGGCTGAGAATTTTTGCGCAACGCGCAGTATAAATTACGGATATGGCAGATAAAAAGAATTATTACGAGGTCCTGGGCGTCTCCAAGACGGCAACTCAGGACGAAATAAAATCGGCGTACAGAAAGCTTGCCAAGCAGTACCACCCCGACTTTCACCCCGGCGACGCCGAGGCGGCTGAAAAGTTCAAGGATATCAACGAAGCTAACGCCGTTCTCTCCGACGAGGAAAAGCGCAAGCAGTACGATTACGAGCTTGAACATCCCGGTATGGGCGGTTTCGGCGGAGGCAATCCGTTCTCGGGCGGCGGTTTCGGCGGATTCGAGGATATTATATCCTCTATGTTCGGCGGCGGTTTCGGCGGAGGCTTCGGCGGTGCGAACCGTCAGGCGGCTCCTGCGCGCGGCGCGGACATCGAACAGACCGTACGTCTTTCCTTCCTCGACGCTATAAAGGGTTGTACCAAGGAGATAAGTTACTTCCGCAACGAGCCCTGCAAGGCTTGTTCGGGTACGGGCGCAAAGGGCGGCACGGCTTTCCAGAAGTGCTCGAAGTGCGGCGGCAGCGGCAGGATTAAATATCAGCAGGACACCGTGTTCGGCAGAACCATTCAGGTGGGCGTATGCCCCGATTGTAACGGCACGGGCAAGAATATTACGGATAAATGTCCCGAATGTAAGGGCAAGGGCTCTGTGCGCAATCAGACGCGTTTCACAATCAATATACCCGCAGGCGTGGATAAGGACAGCTCGCTTCGCAAGCGCGGCTTCGGTCAGGCTGCTCAGGGCGGCGAACCCGGCGACTTGTACGTATATTTCCAGATCGAACCGCACAAGCTTCTTCGCCGCGAGGACAGGGATTTATACGTAACCGTTCCGATTTCGTATAAAACTGCGGTGCTGGGCGGCAAAATTCAGGTGCCCGGTATAGACGATACCATAGAATTCACCGTTCCCGAAGGAACTTCGTCGGGTACGCGTTTCTGCATAAGGGGAAGGGGCGTCAAGACGGTCAACGGCACGGGTAATCTGTACGTCACCGTCGAGATAGATATTCCCTCCAAGCTCTCGCGCGATCAGACAAAGAAATTAAACGAGTTCGAGGACAGCGTGCCTTTGAAGGCGTGCGACAATATGCAGAGGTACTCAAACAACGTCTCGGCGGTCTACGGCAGGAAGATTGATAAACAGTAAAATACGGGAAAACTGATAATCGGTGCGGATACCGACTGTCTCAGACAGTGTTTTAAGTAAAGAATTCCTGCAACGGAGAGTTTGCCCTGTATTTGCGGAAAAGTATGGTTTAACGCCGCGTTGCGGTCGGCGTTATGCAATAAATCGTTATAATTGCGGCGCGGCGGTCGATTGACCGCCGCGCCGCAAAGCGTTATATGTAAAATCAGGTTATATTTTCAGCCGACGGGTATTAAGATAGAGCGTAGAGGTTGGGCAAAAGCATAAATACAGTCTTGCTGTATAAAAGAATATGAACAATGCGGTTGTTCATAAGTCGGAGTACAATTGTTGATAACCCGTACAAATATGTCAAATCGGGCACATTGATGCAGGTTTATCAACAAAAAGTTATTGACAACAGGCGGTTGTTGACAGAATAAATTAGAGAATGTTTAATAAAAGTTATCAACAATTTGCACAAAAATCGACAAAACAGTATAAAAATTAATAATTTTTGCGGGTAATGAGGCGCAAAAATGCATAAAGTTATGAACATTTGCATAATTTGGAGTTATGAACAACAGGTTTCAAAATAAAAATGAATGATTTAAGAAAATACTTAAAAAGTGATTGACAAAGAAAAATATATTTAGTAAAATATATAAGCTGTCAAACGACGGCACAAATAATGCACCTTTAGCTCAACCGGATAGAGGGGTGCGTTTAACTTAATAGCAATTATGCACCGTTAGCTCAACTGGATAGAGCGACGAGCTTTACGTTTTCAAAACAGCACGGTGTGCTGTTTTGGTGAAGCGAGAAGAGCGAGCGCAAAGACAAGGCGCGAGCGGTGACCGAAAACGGCGGTTTTCCTTGCGCCGTTTGAGAGGGCATAGGAACCAAAGGCGAGCCTTTGGAGAGGGATAAACTTAATAGTAATTATGCACCGTTAGCTCAACTGGATAGAGCGTTGGTCTACGGAACCAAAGGCTAGGGATTCGAATTCCTTACGGTGCACCAAAAGAGTATAATCCGAATTATTTGCTGATAACCGGCGAATGGTTCGGATTTACTTTTTATATTTAAATTTTCTAAAACAGGGCGAAGTGAAATTATTCCTTCGCCCTGTTTTGGTTTTATCGGGTACGCAAATAAAAAAACGTAAACAAATGTTTATAAACTATTGACAAGAGTCTTTTTACGTGTTATAATGCGAATATACGATACAGGTCGTATTCTGCCCTCAGAGGGTGTAGT
>JBJEUX010000035.1:0-26204 GCA_051884055.1 Candidatus Coproplasma sp. | reverse complement strand
ACCGTTAAACGGTAATCTTCTTCGTGCGGATTAGTTCCGCTTATTAAATTGTAGGTTGTACTTAAAAAATTGTACTACAATAAAACCCACACTCCAAACCGCATTTTTACGGTTGAAATGCCTGTCGCAGTAATTGCCTTTCTTGAAAGGCAACCCTATGGAAAGCGACAGTAATTCCTCGCTACAATTCTATGCCGTAGCGATATTCACTTCCACATCAAGGAAGGAATAATGGGTAAACTCTCTATAACTTATATATACCCACAATAGCAACAATTAAAACATATGTTCGTAATTGTATTCTTATTTTAGCATATCTTTTCCGACTTGTCAAGCCCCAAATGTCCACGTTTCTGGACATTTGAATAAATATTATATACTGCTAATGTGCGAGAGCGGAAATACTGCTGCTTTCTTTTACAAGCCTTACAGGAAATACTTCGTCATTCCATCCCGGTTATAGGTTGATTTCATTTGCTAGTCTTGTAAAAATGTTTTAATTGTAGAAGATGGTAAGGCAAATGAAACACCTTGTATAACTTCTCCATATTTATCTTTTAATCTAAAACTAATAATTCCAAGCAACTCTCCATTTTTATTAAAAACAGGACCACCGCTATTTCGGTAATGTCAAGAATTTTGTGTAAACGCCTTGCAAATTTTTTGGTGTTTTAGCTAAATAAATCAGTTAATTGAGCTTGGGCAAGAGAAAAACCTTTGTGAACTCGGTCTAATCCTTCTCGGTTGTATTCCAACACAAGTCCACAAATAAATCGCTCCAACGAAGCTTCGTTGGGAAATTGTACCTTTTTCTTGCATTGGCTCTTGATTTGCTTGTTGAAATTCTCAATTAGATTCGTAGTGTAAATGCTCGGACGAATACTTTCAGGGAAGTCATAAAAGCTAAAAAAGCTCGTTACGTCACTTAATCTTTCCACTAATTTGGGATAAAGCTTTCCGTACTTCTAGCAAAATTGTACCAAATTTGAAAAAATCTTGACATTTTGATTTTTATTTGATATAAATAATGTAATTAAAAATTACACTAGGAGATGTAAAATGAAGGTCATATCTTGTGGGTTTAGCATAGTGTTTATTTTAATTGCTATGCTTGGAGATATTGGTGTTTCAGATGTAAATGAATCAAACATTGAAGATTATATTGCATCCGATTGTGTCGCTGTTGCGGATTTCATCGAAGATAATTTCGAAAAATTTGTGTCCGAATATAATGAAGCTTCTGAAGATGAATGGCTCGCTTCAAGTATTGAGGATAAAAAGACTGTAACCGACATTGATACAGAAGAAGAGTACATATATTTAGATTTTGACAATGATAATGGTTACGCTTTAGTAGGAAACGAATATAATTTCTTGGATTTTTCTACTACTGGAGACTTGTTATATACTAAAACACCTGATAAACTGTATTGGAGTAGTTATGATGGTTTTGTTTATCAAGAGAATGATGAATACGTGCGATATGATACAGAGTATCTTACAGAAGAAGAGTTAAACGATTATTCGTTTAATTATTCAGGTAAAGCAAATTCAAAATATAGTAGTGGAAGCGATGTAATTAACGATATTCCTAGCTATTTAAATAGTAGATATGGCGGTAATTGGTATTGTGATAATAATGCAAGTAAGAGCCTGAGTGGTTATACTGATGTTTATCAAAACGACTACGCTATTTATGATGGGAGCGAGGGGAATTGTACGCTGTCAGCTTTCTATGGTATATTTCAATACTTGCGAGATAATAAAAACCTTAATAATTTGCCTACTGCAAATGTAACAGTAAATACAAGTGGTGATTCATTACGACTACGCTATTTATGATGGGAGCGAGGGGAATTGTACGCTGTCAGCTTTCTATGGTATATTTCAATACTTGCGAGATAATAAAAACCTTAATAATTTGCCTACTGCAAATGTAACAGTAAATACAAGTGGTGATTCATTTAGCACTGGTCATACAGTAAGCCGTACTTCTGTACCAGAAATATATGCTAAAATTCGTGAGAATGCAATGAATTATGGTTATACTGTTGAATCAAGTGCATGGACATCAGTTACAATGGCTCGTTGGGGAAATGAAGCACTTGCAAGCTTGGGCTATAAATCCGATTGGTATAATTCTTATGTATATATGTATTTGACTTGGACATTTAATGGTCAAGTTGTAAAAAACATAGATGCAGGATATCCAGTTATGTGGAACCAAGCAAGAGGTAATTACAGTAACCATTCTATGGTTGTAAAAGGATACAAAACTTATAAAAAAGACCATAAAATTTGGTTTATAAAATGGAGTGAATCAAAACATTTTATGGAAATGAATGATAATTGGCGTAGTACAGGTGCAACAACTTATATTGATTTCGACGGTTATTCATTTGACTTAATCCATGAAGGTTTTGGTACGTTCGTAGTAGTAAAAGATTATAAATGGTAATAAATGACTTATTATGAAAATAAAGAAAACTGAAAATACAGAAAACGAGTAAACTACCTATGGCATTTTGGAAGAAATGTAAATTACCATTTAGCGAGATTTGTAGTATGAAAAAGAAATTATCTATATTTGTGTCTTTTTTGTTATTAATAATATTATCGTTGACATTGACGGCGTGCGGCTCTACCAAAGCAAAAATATATGGCATAGTTGCTTGTATAGGTTTGCCCGAAGATGATGACGCAGCATATGGTGTTTATAATTCGCCCTATGCCGATAAAACAACGCTTGTGGAAGACGATTATGTTTTAGAAGTCGGCAAAATATATCACATTTTGGTTGCCTATTCTGCCAGCGGCGGTAGTCAATACCCCGTAATTACTAATCCCGAAAGCGTCATTTTCAATTATGATACCGACGCTTTGGAAATTCAATCTGTAACGCCAAACGACGGAGAAATAAAGCATTATGCTTTGACTTGTAAACAAGCAATACGGTATTCGGCTATTTTAATAGAGCTTGATGAATATTCTTATACTATAATCGTAAGTACAAATCAGTAATATAAATTACTGATATCACGATAGAACGAGAAGTGCATATCTACTACAAGTTATAACCTTTAAAAACGGCATAAACTTTTTAGGGTGGAAATTTTTTGTCGCCGAAAACGGAAAAATAATTCAAAAATTAAGAAAATCGACTAAGCAAAGAATTATCTCTAAAATTATGCGCAAACGCTTTAATAAAGAAAAAATTAAACTATCCCTTATTAGTTATAAAGGTTTTTTACTCAAAGCAAACGCTTTCAATTTTTTATACCAGTGTTACAAAACCACCCAGCCTACATAAAATTAGCCCGATTTCTATGCAAGAAGTCGGGCTATATGTCTATTATTCGACTATTTTATTGTGTATCAATATAAATTTTATTATATTTAGGCTTCAATAGTAAGTGAACATGAGATTACAAATAATACTCTTAAATAAACCTCACCGATCATCTATGCTCGTGGATCACATTCTGATTTTCGTCAGGCAAACAAATTCGAACGCAAGAGATCACAGAGGCATCTGTTCTTTAATCATAAGAAAATAGTTAAAATTATATCGTAATGCTTATCGACAGATTATTAAAGACAACAGCCAAAAGGCTTCCTTTCATCATATTGACCGAAAGGAAGCCTTTTTCTATGAACTCGCTATTTGCATATATTGAATTTAATTCTTCTTCTAAATTCCCCACGAGTATTTAACTAAAGCGATGCAAAAAACATAAAGCTGGTCAAACCCAGACACATATACAAAAATATGTGGGCGAGTTTTCTTATATTAAACCCTGCAATGATCGGTACGCTCGACGGACTTTGCCCGGGAGGGACTTCCTTGTCGAGTACTTCAAGCACGACTTCGGCAACGCTGTTGCTCACGTCGGAGGAAGCAGCGCTGTCCTGCCCTGAAAAATTAAAAATAATTATCATTACGGCAATCATAGCCAGCGCGGAAAGCACTAATTTAGTTGTCTTGATTATAACGGATTTTGACATCAATTAATATACCCTATAAACCGCACATATCAGACGGATAATCTTTTTTGCATAATATCACATTTATTCCTTTTCGTCAAATAAACGGTATAATCCAAAATCAGGCAATAAAACCCTATTCAATCCTTTTTTTAGCTTTAAAAACCCAAATCAAACAAATCGTCGGCAATGCGCGAATAGATTTCAAGAATATCGCTCACCCCTTCCCCCGTCTTTTTAGTGAACCGCCGTCTGCGCAAGTCCACCTCGTCGCAATGGGATATTCCGCGCCCCGAATTGCTTCTTATAACTCCTTTAAAGTTTGCCCACTGCGCGGAAGCCGTCGTCACCAGACCGTCGTTTTCCCCTTCGAAAACGCTTATTATAATATGCGGAAACCATAAAAATATATCCCGCTTCATTGCAAAGGCGTAGCTCTGGTAGTAGACCTTGTCGCTGTCGGGATTGTTCTGATTGAACAAATTTGCGTCGCTCGCCCTGAATGAGAGAAACGAATTGTAGGCGTCGGGGTGCTTATCGCCGACTATTCTCATCCAGACGTTTGTAAAGAACGCAACGATTTTAAGAATAAATTCCGGCACTATATCGAGAGTTTTCGAACCGTGATGAGGCGTTCCGATCGTCGTCAGCGAAGCGATTTTATCGCCCATGCCGAGCGTGGAAATAAGATATCTCGCTTCGAGCCCGCCCTTTGAATGGGCGATTACGTTGACCTTTTCCGCGCCTGTCTCGTTCAGTATTTCGCCTATCTTATCCTTAAGATATTCGGCGTTGGCTTGAATCGAACCGCTGCTGTCCTGCCCTCCGAAATGGACCGAACATCCCCTTTGGGTGAAGATTTTGGGAATTCTTCCCCAATAGCTTATCTTTTTATTGTCCCTGAATCCGAATCCGTGCAGAAACAGAATGGGATATTTTAAGGGTTCTTTATTATCCTCTTCCATAATATTCCCGCTTTTAATCCTGTTTGCCGAGAAGATATTTTTCGACTATCTCAGCACAGTCGGTAACGCACATTACGCACGGGCGTTTTTTATAGTACTGCTCGGTGCGCTTTTCGGGCATGGACGAATTGTCCGCAGGCTTGTTTATTCCCAATAAGTCCCCGCAGATGACGGAGCCGTTTTTCGCCTTGAACTCCTCCGCCATTTCACGGACGGCTGAATATATTTCCGAACGGGTCTGTAAATCTCCCGCCGTGCCGTTGCTCATTTTCAGCCCCGCCAGAAGAGACGTAGCCGCAACCGCTCCGCAGGTCAGGCGCATACGCCCCATTCCGCCTCCCAGACCTTCGGCAAAGCGCATTGCAGTCTGTTCGTCCATGCCGAACAAATCGGCATACGCCCCCACGACCGCCTGCGCGCAGTTATATCCGTTTAAAAACAGTTGCTTAGCTTTTTCAACACGCTCTGACATAGTTTTACTCCTTGGTTTGGTTTATATTTATCGTCAAATTCTGTTTTGATCGCCTATAGCATACCAAAATTGCGACGTTACGAATATTTTAACAGCTGTTTCAGCTTAATTTACCGCCGAACGCGGAAAATCACCCTCTAAAATAAAATCACCCTCTTAAAATGCGGATTTTAAAAAATTTTTCCTGAAAGAAGGTTTTGTCAATTATATCCGCATCGGTGAAATCCACCCCTTCGGGCGCGACAATCCACTTTGTTTCGTTGTCGTCAAGCCGTTCTATGACGGCGATAACTGGTCCTTCAAAATAATCAACGGGATAATCCACACCGAGAACGTACGCGTCCTGTTCCTCGCCGTCGCCGCCGGTTATTCCGTCAATATACCCGTAATTTACGCCGTATATAATGTCGCTGTGTGCGGGATGGACTGAGCGAATTTTCCTGTCTACCGTCACCCTGACGCGCTTGCCGATTATTTCATTTGTATTCATATAGCCCTCTTCAGACTTTATATAAAACTGATAAGTTACCCGAATCCGTACGTAATTTTTAGTCAGTTGTCACAAAGTAAACTTTTTAATATTTTATTCAGCCGTTCGCTATCGTCGATAAAGTCGCAAAGAATCATAGGTTTTGCGCCGTCGTACGGAATGGCATATTCTGCATTTTGCAGAATTTCCTTTGCCTTAGCCGTCGGTTTTATAAGCAATCTGTCGTCATAAATCCCGCCGAATAATACTCCGTCTGAATATAACAGGTATTCGCCCATCATCTTTTTATACGTTATATCAATACCGTCAATGCGGCTTAAAACGTAGTCTAAATATCCTTCGGTACTTGCCATATTATATCTCCGTAGCGCACAAGCAGCTGAAATAATTAACCTTCCAGCAACTCTAAAATTTCGTCGGCGTTAGTGTCGGGTTTCACCTTGGGCATAACCTTCTGAACGTTTCCTTGCTCGTCGATCAGATAAGTCGTCCTTACAACGCCCATGCTAACTTTTCCGTACAACTTTTTCTCCTGCCAGACGCCGTACGCTTTAATTGCCGAAAGCCCGGTATCCGAAAGCAGGACGAACGGCAAATTGTACTTTGTCGCAAAATTCAAGTGCGAAGCGACGCTGTCTTTACTGATGCCTATAACCACCGCGTTTTTATTTTCTATCTCTCTATTCCTGAGCGCAAACGCACACGCTTGCCTTGTGCAACCGGGCGTATTGTCCTTAGGATAAAAATACAAAACCACTTTCTTGCCAAGATAATCAGACAAAGAAATCATATTCCCGTTTCTGTCCGGCAGAGTAAACTGCGGAGCTTTCATTCCGACTTCAAGCATAGTCTCAATCCTCTCGATAATTTTTTAGTTACGTTAATTATATCACACCGGTATTATTAAAACAATAGTCTTTAAAAATTTAGATAAATTGCATATGAATTACTTTTTTTCCGCAACTTAAACTTTTGTCTTCCAGCCGAATAAGCGGTCACATTTCCACAAAAGCTACGCGCCGACGGCAGATTGCCGTCGGCGCGTTGAATTTTAACCGTACTTCCGATTAATCAGATTATCTGATAAAGTTTGTTCTGGCTTTGGGGATTACTACGGGTTTTTCAAGCCCGGTTCCCTTTGCGCTCTGTAAAAGCTTTAAAAGCCATGCCATGTTGGAGCCGATCGCACGCATAATTGTGACGCCCTCTTCATCCCTTATAACCTCTTCGGCGGAGTTGCCGTGAACCATATTCCAATAGCTTGAAGGGACTTGCAGCATATTGTTTATGCCTATGTACTTGTTTAAAACGTCGTAACTTGCCGTAGTGCCGGCGCGGCGAGCAGAAACTACGCTTGCGGCAGGTTTGAATTGCATCTGTGCGCCGTGGGAGGCAAACAGTCTGTCTAAAACCGCTATCATCGAGCCCGCAGGAGATGCATAGTGCACGGGCGCGCCGAACACGTAGCCGTCCGCTCCCGCAATTTTTTCACCGATGGAATTTACAATATCGTCGTCCCAAACGCACTTACCAAGCTTTTTGCACGCGCCGCAGCCCTGACAGGTATGCACCGCGCCGTTACCTATCCATACTATTTCGCTCTCAACGCCGTTTATGCGGAGTTCCTCCGCAATTATTTTGAGCGCCGCGTCGGTACAGCCGTGCTGGTGAGGGCTGCCGTTAATCATCAAAACTTTCATAAATTACTCCTTTAATGCGAAAAGCAGACCGCTTTCCGCCGTTCTATACGTATATTTTACTATCGGTTTTATTTTAAGTCAAGCATAAAAAAGCGGCGTACGTCCACAGCAAAGTAAACGCACGCCTCCTTGCCTTTTGCCACAGTTTTTCCTCCGCGCAAAACAGCTACCTTATACATTATTCGTCTGAGCAAAAATTTATGCCTGATTCAAAAAAATAAGCCCCGTGATTGTGCAACCTGCACAATCACGGGGCCGTCCTTTTTTATCTTTACTTTATAATTTTAAGTTTGCTTATTATAATTTCAGCCTGACTTATTCGGTAGCGCTGTACAAAAACCTGTGGCAGTTTTCACATTCGATGACCTTTCCCGAAGAAACCGCTTCCTTTCCTGCAATGGAGAGCTCTATTCCGCACTTGGAGCATCTGTCGGCGGTGAGCTTACAGATTATGGGGAATATGCGCTCGCTGCGCTTTGCCTGGTATTTTTTGAGAATTTCAGGGTCGATTCCCTTTGCGATTGCCTCCATTTCGGAAGTGATTGAAGAGATTTCGTCCTGTCTGCTCTTTTTATAGTCCTGAAAAGCCTTCTGTAAATCGGGATACTGCTTCTGCGCGGTTATTACCTTCTTTTTAAGGTTCTGGTACTCCTCGCTCGCCTCCTTTACAGCCGACGTGAGCGACGCGATTTCGCCCTTTAACGATTTGATTTTGTCCGTAATGTTCTGTGCGTTGCGCTTATAGAAGGATATGTCCGCGCCGCCGTCGACAAGCTCGTCAAGGTTATCGAAGTCCTTTAAGGTTTCGGAAATTTCCCCGTATTTATCGTTGAGTCTGTCCATAAGCGACTTCAATTCCTGAGCCTTTGCCTCAAGCTGGTCAAGCTTTTCGGATGCTTTCGTAAGGAAATTACGCGTCTGCACGAACTTTTTGCGCTCTTCGCAGTTTGCTACTTCCTGCTCGATTTTAAGGAGCCTGGAGTCTGCCTCCTGATATTTTAAAAGTTGTTGAATCTGAGCCATTATATTTCTCCTTCAAACTTACATCAATCCGTTATCGACGAATATTTCGGCGGGGAAAGGAAGTTTAGATATTATTTTTTCTGCAATACGGGAGAACCCGTAGACTTCGGAAGAATAGTGCGTAAGCTTGATTACGCAAATTCCCCTGTAATAGAATTCAGTTATTATATGATGGGGCATATCCGACGAAACTACCGCCTGAACGCCCTGTTTTAAGGCAAAATTAATCTCCGTACCGTTTACGCCCGCGCCGCAGAACGAAGCAACCTTACGTATCTGCTTGTCCTTATCGCCGTAGAACTCCGCGCGGTCGGTGTTAAACTCTCTTTTTACTTTTTCGCATAAATCGCCGAAGCTGATTGCGGGGATCTCGTAACTTCTGCCGTAGCCGCCGCAAGAGAGCTTATGCGAAAGCTGAGCTTCTCTGCCGCCTACGCCGCGCATAAGATGATAATCTATGCCTTCGTTCGCGCTGTCGAAATTGAGATGCATTGAAATTACGCCTATTCCGTGCCTGATGCACTCGGCTATAGCCGCGGAGAGAGGGTCGCCCGAGGGTGTAATTTTATATACTCCGTTATAGATTGCAGGGTGATGGGTGACGATTAAGTTGTACCCTTTTTCCTTCGCGACGTTGACCGCGTCCACGGAAAAGTCCAGAGAAAAGACTATACCCGTAATTTCACCGTCGTTTTCGATAAGCACTCCGCTGTTGTCGTACGCGTTGCAGAGAGCGCAGAACTCGTCGCTAAGCGCAACGGGCGCAACTTCGCTCTCTAAAAGATTGAAGACGTCATACAATTTCACCGCTATGTACCCCCTTTAAAAATTGGTATCTTCCGATTAATTCCGCTCTGCTTCCGTCGGAGACGGAGCGGCTTAAATAACTTTCGAGTTTGGCAATTTCCTCTTCGAGAAACTCTTTCAGCACGGGGTTTTTAAGGCTGTTCCGCCCGAAAGCTATCTCGCCCTTGCCGTAGGATTGAACTTCTTCGGAAGAATTGCACTTTTTGCCTTTGATTATAAAATAGTAATATTTGCCCGACTTGAAAATATCGTCCTCGGTGAGAGTGCAACCGTTTTCAAGAAGGAACGTGCGCACCAGCTCGGCATTCTTCATCGGCTGAAAGACGAAGCTTTCGGGAATATAGCCCTGCTTCAGGATTTTTACAATCTCTTCGCCGCCCATACCGGCAATTAAAACCTGATCGGCGATTTCGCCCTGATACAGTCCGTCGCAACAGATAGAAGTCACCCTGCCCTCTTCGGCGTATTTTGCAAGCGCGCGCTCGGCTTTATTAAGGCTCTTTGCGCTTATATCCGAAATTATAACCCGATCGCAAAGGTTATTTTCAAGCATATACCGCGCGCAATAGCCGTGGTCGCAGCCGACGTCAGCAAATACGCGGCATCCATCAAGTCTGGAGCAGATATAGGGTATTCTTTCCATTAAGTATCGAGGAAATCTTTAAGGTGCTTGGAGCGCGAGGGATGACGGAGCTTTCTCAACGCCTTTGCCTCTATCTGACGGATACGCTCACGGGTAACGTTGAATTCCTTCCCCACCTCTTCGAGCGTTCTGGGACGTCCGTCGTCCACGCCGTAACGCAGACGCAGAACCTTTTCTTCACGCGGGGTAAGGCTGTTGAGAACCGAGAGAAGGGTCTCCTTGAGCATCGTAGAGGATACGCTGTCCGAGGGAGTGACCGCTCTGTCGTCTTCGATGAAGTCGCCGAGGTGAGAGTCCTCCTCTTCGCCGATGGGCGTTTCGAGCGATACGGGGTCCTGAGCGATCTTCTGGATTTCGCGCACGCGCTCTTCGGAGATGTTCATCTCCTTTGCTATTTCCGCAGGGGTCGGCTCTCTGCCGTATTTCTGCAGGAGAATACGCGAAACGCGCGTGAGTTTATTGATTGTTTCGACCATATGCACGGGGATACGGATGGTACGCGCCTGATCGGCGATGGCACGGGTGATTGCCTGTCTTATCCACCAGGTTGCGTAGGTCGAGAACTTGAAGCCCTTCTGATAATCGAACTTTTCAACCGCCTTCATAAGACCTAAGTTGCCCTCCTGAATCAGATCGAGGAAGAGCATGCCGCGTCCGACGTAGCGCTTTGCAATGGATACTACCAGACGTAAGTTGGCTTCGGAGAGCTTCTTTTTAGCTTCCTCGTCGCCTTCCTGCATTCTGCGCGCAAGCTCGATTTCGTCGTCTGCCGAAAGAAGGGGCACTCTGCCTATGTCCTTAAGGTACATCTTGACGGGATCGTCAAGCCCGATATCGGAGAGAGCCTGCTCGTAAAGCTCCTTGTCCCTCTCGGCTTCGTCGATAATCTGTATTCCCGCTTCGGCAATGGATTTATACACAAAGTCCATCTGCGAGGGGGAAGTTTCGTACTTTTCCATAATGTCGCAGAGGCTGTTTGTGGTTATCGAGCCCTTGGAGGAATAGTTGTCGATAATCTGCTTTAAAATTTCGTTTAATTTCTGATCGGATAAATTCATTTATTGTACTCCGTTTTTAATTTTTTCCCTTTGTTTGACGAGCGAAGTTATGCGCTCCGCTATGCTGTTCCTCTCCGATATTTCCTTAGCCTGTTTAAGCGCGGAGGTAAGAGAGGTTATTTTACCGTCGATTGCGTCGATTTTCAATCTTTTAACGCAGTCGGCAAAATATTTCCTGTCGACGTCGCCGTTGAACATAGAATTGTCCGAATAGTCGAGTATGCGGGAAATTTCTTCGCTTTCGGGCGAGTCGTCTTCAAAAAATTCAAATACTTCGCTTAAATGTATTCTCTCCTGCATGAGCCGCTTGGAAAGAACGTATTTTGAAAGAATAGCGTGAACGGGGTTGGAAAATTCAACCTGCGTTATATCGAAATCTTCGGCATAGTCTGCGCCGAATAACAGACTTGCAATTACAAACCGCGAAGCTTTAAGCGAGGCGTCGGCGTCGTCCGCACGCTCTGCACGCTCGCCTGATTTAATCTCCATCTGCTGAGGCATAGCGTTCAGATCGCGGTTCAGGCTTTCGTAAGTTATGCCCGTCTCGTCGCGCAGACGCTTTAACAGATCCTCCTGCACGGCGGAGCTCTCCGCAGTTTTGATTATCTTTATAGCTTCGGCGACGTACCGCCTTTTGTCCTCGGTTCGGGATAAATCGAATCCGCGCTTTACGACCGAAAGCTTATAGTCGATAAGCGGCATGGCTGCGTCCAGACACGCCTGATAGCCCTCCCGCCCGCGCTGTTTGATTACGTCGTCGGGGTCCAGCCCTTCGGGAAGGGGAACGACCTTTACGTTTATCCCCTCGCCCTTTAAAATTTCAAGTCCGCGCAGGTTGGCTTTCTGACCTGCGCCGTCGCCGTCGTAGGAGATTAAAACCGTGTCGGTATACCTCTTTATGAGCCTTGCCTGATCCTGCGTGAGCGAAGTTCCCATACTCGCCACGACGTTTTTGAAGCCTGCCTGATAGAGCGAAATGGTGTCCATATATCCCTCTACCATAATTACTTCCTTTATAGTTTGGCTCCTTTTAAGCTTTTTTAAAAGGTTTATGTTGTACAGAGTTTTGCTTTTATTGAAAATTACCGTCTCTTTGGTGTTTTTATACTTGGCGAAGTCGGTCTTTTGTAATACCCTTCCGCCGAAGGCTATGACCTCGTCAAGGGCGTTGATTATGGGAAATATTAATCTTCCGCCCTGAGCGTCCACCAATCTTCCGTCGACCTCGTTTACCGTACCCGAATCGATTATATCGCGCTTGGAATAGCCCTTTGAAAGCAGAAATCTGGGGAGGTCGGTAAAGTTTAAGCTCGCGCCCAAACCGAACGAACGCACGATATTAGAAGGAATTTTTCTGTTCAATATGTATTGAATATGCGCGTCGGCTTTGCCCGAGTTGAGGTTATCGAGGTAGAAGTGCGCGCAGTCGTTCATTATATTTAATAGAGCGTCGCGCTTGCGCTTTTTTTCTGCGGTTTCGTTGCTGTCGAAGGTGGTTTCGGGCATGGGAAGCTTCGCCCTTTCGGCAAGCAGCTTGACCGTATCTATAAACTCCAGAGTCTCCATTTCGGAGACCAGTTTAATTACGTCGCCCGAGGCGCCGCAACCGAAGCAGTGATAAAACTGTCCGCTCTCGTTTATGGAAAACGACGCCGTCTTTTCGTGGTGAAAGGGACAGCAAGCCCAATAGTTCGCTCCTTTTTTTTCAAGGTTGAAATAACTTCCGGCTACGTCGACTATATTAATTTTATCCTTTAAAGTTCTTAAAAACTCCTGGTCTACGCCGGACATCTTTTCTCCTTAATTGTTTTCGTCTATAAACGTCCACCCGTTGGGGACGAAAATTTCGTTGAATTTATACACCGCGTATCTGTCGGTCATGGACGATAAATAGTCGCAGATGACGCGGTTTACGGGATATTCTTTTAATAAATTTACGTAATTTTCGGGCAGGCGGGAGGGGTCTTTTTCAAAATAGGAATACATCTCGAACAGCATTCTTTCCGCCTTTTCCTCTTCGCCCATTGCAAATTTGGTGCGGTATACGTTGGCAAACATAAAGCTGCGTAAAGTTTCGCTTGCCTTTTCTACTTCGGGCTCCATTGCAACGTAAGGTTTGCCCTCGCTGTTGCGCCATACCGACATTACCGCGGTATTTATTCTCTCGCGCGAGGTGCTGCCCAGAATGTCGACGACGTCCTTGGGAACGTCCTCCGCCCGCAATACTCCCGCGCGGATAGCGTCGTTCAAATCGTGATTTATGTAAGCTATTCGGTCGGCAATGCTCACGCAGACGCCCTCAAGCGTCGCAGGCTTCAATTCCTTTTTATGGTTTAATATGCCGTCGCGCACTTCAAAGGTGAGGTTCAACCCCTTGCCGTCCTTTTCAAGCACGTCCACCACCCTCACCGACTGTTCGTTGTGACGGAAACCTTCGGGGGACAGCTTGTTTAAAATTCTCTCTCCGCTGTGTCCGAACGGGGTATGACCCAGATCGTGACCTAAAGCGATTGCCTCCGCAAGATCCTCGTTCAAAGACAGAGCGCGCGCAAGCGAGCGCGCAATCTGCGACACGTCCAGAGTGTGCGTCAGGCGGGTTACGTAGTGGTCGCCTTCGGGCGAAAAAAATACCTGCGTCTTGTTTTTAAGGCGCACGAAGGACTTACTGTAAATTATCCTGTCCCTGTCGCGCTGATAGTCGGTGCGCATAGGGCAGGGTTCTTCCTCCCTCGCTCTTCCTTTTGTCTCAACGGACTTCGAGGCGTAGGGCGAAAGAAAGGCTTGTTCGATAGCGTACGTTTTTTCGCGGAGAGATATCTTTTCCATTACGACCTTTTTATACGAAAAATTTTTTAATTTTCCTTTATTTTATTAAAAATTTTTAGTAAATTTTAAAAATATTTTATAAAGTACGGTTTTGCGCCCTCTTCACTATCGGCGCCCGTTATCGGTACTATGCGGAGGGTTACTTAGCAAAACCGCCGACCGATACAAACGTTATCACCACTATGCGGCGCGTTTACTTTGCAAAACCGCCGCCGACCGACACGACCTCGCCGGTGATATATTCGCTTTCGGCAAGGAAGAGACAGGCTTTTGCGACGTCCTCGCCCGTACCTAAACGACCCATGGGAATTTCCGATATAAGCTCCTCCATCTCCACTTCGGAGAGGTGGGAATTCATTGAAGTATCAATAACGCCCGGCGATACGCAGTTTACAGAGATACGCGACGGAGCAAGCTCCTTTGCAAGCGCCTTGGTGAAAGCTATTACGCCGCCCTTTGAAGCCGAATAAGCCGCCTCGCAGCTTGCGCCGACCTCCCCCCAGACCGACGAAATATTTATTATCGCGCCCCTGCCGTTGGCAACCATATTGCGCGTCGCTTCCTTGCTGCACAGGAACACTCCGCGAAGATTTACGCCGATAATTTTTTCCCAGTCTGCCAACGTAGTGTCCTGAATTACGTTTATGGACGAGACGCCCGCGTTATTTACAAGCACGTCAAGCCTGCCGTAAATGTGGAAAATTTCCTTGAACATTGCCTTGACCTGCTCTTCGTCCGAAACGTCCGCACGCATCAAAACGGGACAGAAATCCTGCTCGTTAAATTCGTTCTGCGCGGCTATTGCCGCCGCTTCGTCGTTGAAGTAGTTGATTATAACTTCGTATCCCTGCTGTAAAAATTCCTGCGCGATCGCCTTGCCGATACCCTTGGTACCGCCCGTTATAAGTACGGTTTTCATTTTACAAGCTCCATAATTATTTTAGCTATCTCGTCGGGCGTCCTGCCGTCCGTGTCCACGGTAAAGTCCGCCGCCGCGGTATAAATCGGCGCGCGAACTGCCAGAATGGAATAAATCTTTTCCCTTGCGCCGCCCTTTAAAAGCGGACGGGAAGTGTCGCCCTCCACCCTCTCCACAAGCGTTTCGGGGCGGGTTCTTAAATAGATAATTTTGCCCGTCTTTTTTAAGTTATTGACGTTTTCAGCCCTGAGAACGCATCCGCCGCCCGTGGAAATTACGCAGTTTTTGTAATTTTCCGCAACGTAAGCCACAGTCTTTGCCTCGAGCATACGGAAATGCTCTTCGCCGTATTCTGCGAAAATCTTGTTGATTTCGCCGTAGCTTTTAACTATTTCCGCGTCGGTATCCACCGAACTCAGTCCGTAAAGGGAGCTTAACGCGGCGGCTACCGTAGTCTTGCCGCAGCCCATCATTCCGCAGAGCACTACGTTCATAATTTAAAGCTCTCTGCCGCAAGGATATAGCTGTTTTTGCCGAAGCCGCAGATAACGCCCCTGCACACCTCGGAGATGACCGACTTATGCCTGAACTCCTCGCGCGCGTGCACGTTTGACATATGCACTTCGATTACGGGAATATTGATAGCGGCGATAGCGTCGCGGATTGCATAGCTGTAATGGGTGAACGCGCCTGCGTTTAATATAATTCCGTCGCAGTCCGCCGTGTGAAGTCTGGTGCAGATTTCACCCTCTATATTGCTCTGATAGAATTCGCACTCGTCGTCGGGAAAATGCGCGGTAATTTCAGCGTTTATCTGTTCGAGAGTCTGCACGCCGTAGACGCCCTTTTCGCGCTTGCCCGTCATATTGAGATTTACTCCGTTTATAAACAAGAATTTCATAATTAAACTCCCTTATTATACTTTTCGAAAAGTTGTTTTGCCTGCGCCGCGTCGGGCGTTTGGTTGAAGAATATGCACTCGGCGTAGTACGCCTGATAGAACAGCATCGCCAAACCGTTGATTATCTTTTTGCCAAGGCGTTCGGCTATAACTAAAAACTCGCTCTTTTCGGGTACGTAGATTAAGTCTACGGCGACTCCGACGCTCTTTAAAACATCCTCGCCCACGGGGGAGATACCCTCGGTTTTATGCATTCCCACGCCCGTGGCGTTGATTGCTATATCGTAATCGGAGGGCAACACCTCTTTAATCGCGGTGACGCCCGCAAATTCGCTTGCTATATTTAAAGCGCTTTGTGTAAATTTGTCGTAGACGAAGACCTTTGCGCCTGCGTCGGTAAGCTTTTTAGCGACCGACCTGCCTGCTCCGCCTGCACCTAAAAGAAGAACCTTTTTGCCGCAGACTTCCACGCCGTTGTTGGAGAGCATAAGCATAAAGCCCAATCCGTCGGTATTGTAACCCGTCCGCGTGGAGGTGACGACGGTGTTTACCGCGCCGAAAACGCTTGCGTCGCCCTCTGTTTTTTCAAGCTCGGGAATTATATCGAGCTTAAAGGGAATGGTTACGTTTAATCCGTCGTAATTTCTGAACAGGTCGCCGACATTCTGCATAAAGCTTTCGGGGTCGATTGAAACCGCCTGATACGAAATTTTATTGCCCATATTTTCCGCTATGAACGTGTGCATAGCGGGGCTTGCGGACTTTGAGACGTCCTTGCCGATTACCGCAAACTTTTTCATAAGCCCTCCTTTATCCTGTCCCTGCACTCAACTATGAGCGAAACGTATTCTTCCGCAGGTAAAATTATTTCCTTGCTTTCGCCCTCTACATAGGGCGCGATCAACGAAATATTTGAAGAAGTAGAGTTCTTTTTATCGAATTTTGCAAACCTTGCCGCCTTTTCAATGTCGTCGTAAGCGGGAATTTTGCCTATAACTTTTCTGATAAGTTTTCTTAAGCTGTCTGCATAATCCTGAGCGCAATAGCCGAGTTTCTGGGCTATATACAGCTCGTAATAGGTGCCGATAAGCACGAATTCGCCGTGGGATTTACGCTTGTAATACAGCTCCAGGGCGTGACCCGTGGTGTGACCTAAGTTCAGCGCCTTTCTCGCGCCGGATACGTCCCTGTCGTCCTCGGCGACCACCCTTGCCTTGTGCGCTATGCAGTCGTAAACTATATCGTCGAAAAATTCCTGCGAGAAGAGCGCGGAAGAATTCTTTATCAGCTTTTGATAAATTCCGCTATCGAGTCCGCCGTATTTGATTATCTCGCCCAGACCGCAACGCAATTCGCGGCGGGGAAGGGTGTTTAAAAATCTGCCGTCTACTATAACTTCCTGAGGCTGATAGAAGGCGCCGACTATGTTCTTTACGCCGTCGAAATCGACCGCCGTCTTGCCGCCAACCGAGCTGTCCACCTGAGACAGAAGAGTCGTGGGTATCTGAACGAGGCGCACGCCGCGCATGTAAAGGCACGCGGCAAGTCCCGCTATGTCCCCCACTACGCCGCCTCCCATGGCAATCACCGTCGACGAACGGGTGACGCCGCTCTCCAGCATTGCGTGCAGTATTTTAATCAGCTGGCGGTAATTTTTGCTCTTTTCGCCCGCGGGAACGGCGTATAAGGGAGCTTCGCCAAAGGTCTCCTTTATGAGTTCGCCGTAGATTGAGAGCACGTTCGTATCGGTGACGATAAATATTTTTTTGTCGCAGAGCAAGCTTGCGCGCTCTTCGAACGCTCCGCTTCCGCAGTATATTACGCTTTCGCCCGAGGGGACGGAAATTTTAATCTCTTTCATAATTTAAGGCAAGCGGTCGTACCGCTCCTTTACCTCCCTGATATTGTCGCCGCCGAGTCTTTGCGAAACCACCTCGGCAAGCGCGGTTGCAACCACGCTTTCGAGTATCACTTCGAACGCGCAGATTGCGGCTACGTCGCTTCTTTCGCCTGCCGCCGTTGTAGCTTCGCCCGTGGCGGTATCCACCGTTTTCAAGCCGCGCATGAGCGTGGGAATGGGCTTCATTGCGGCGCGGAGAACAATCTCTTCGCCGTTGGACATTCCGCCCTCTATGCCGCCCGCACGGTTGGTGTTGCGGACGTATTTGCCGTCTCTATTGAAAATCTCGTCGTGGACCTGCGAACCGCGCAGTCTGCCAGCCTCGAAGCCGACTCCGACTTCAACGCCCTTTACTGCCTGCACGCTCATCAGCGCCGCGCAGAGAAGCGCGTCAAGCTTGGTTGAATAGGTCATGCAACTGCCGAATCCCGACTTTAAGCCCTTTACCCTAACTTCCGCAATGCCGCCGGCGGTGTCGCCCTCGGCCTTGAGAGTATCGATGAGCGCCATTGCCTGAGCTTGCTTTTTACCGTCCAGCATAAACAGGGGTTGGCTCTTTGCCTCGCCGAGCTTTTCAAAGGGGTAATCAGACTTATCCTCCACTCCGCACACGCACCTTACGTAGCCGGAAATTTCTATGCCGAGGTATCTTAAATACTGCCTTGCAATGCTTCCGCCCGCTACCCTGACCGCCGTTTCGCGTGCGCTTGCACGCTCTAAAATATTTCTTGCGTCGGTCTGGTCGTACTTTATAATACCCGTCAGGTCTGCGTGACCGGGGCGCACCCTTGTAAGCGTGCGCTTGCTTACGTCCGCGCCTTCGGGAGCCATGTATTCACGCCAGTTTTCGTAATCGCGGTTGACAACCTGAAACGCCAGGGGACTGCCGAGGGTGAGCTTATTGCGCATGCCCGAAAGAATATCCACGACGTCGCGCTCTATCTTCTGTCTGCCGCCTCTGCCGTAACCGCTCTGTCTGAGTGCGAGGTAATAGTTGATTTCCTCTATATCCACTGGCAGATTGGAGGGCAAACCCTCTATTATGCCCACAAGCGCCTTTCCGTGAGATTCGCCGGCTGTAGTAAGTTTCATAATTTCTCCTTAATCGACGACGTTGTATCCGTCGGCTGTTACAAAAAATTCTATAGTTCCCCGCTCGCTCGTGAGCAAGGGCTGAGATACGAAATTGCACACGTCTGCAAGCGCCTGCGCAGACGGGCAACCCGAATAGTTTTCACCCACCGAAATCACCGCCTGTTCGGGCTCAAGCGCCGCATACCATGCCGCGTAAGTGTTCGCCGCTCCGCCGTGACCTGCCACGGTTACTACGTCGCAGTCCTCCAATCTTACCGAATTGCTGCCTATTGGACAAAAATCCTGACCCAGCGCGAGGCAGTTGAGATATTCGTCGGTAATTCTTTTGAGCGACTTACTGCTTGAATCGGACGTAAACACGAAGGAGGTCTCGCCGTATTCCAACCAGAGCACCGCCGATGCGGAGTTTATATTTTCGTCGCTTGCGGTCTTGTTGAGCGCGGCGTATTCACCCTCGGGATTGGAGAGCGCGCTCGGAGACAGGAAGGTGAAGAAATAATCCTCCCCACACTCGCCCTCTCCGAAGCAGGAATACTGAGTTTCGGTCGAGCCGAGCGCGGCGTAAAAGTTGCCGTAAGCCTGAGTGATATACGTATTTTTAACGTAGGGGATATACGCCTTGTTTACCTTTTTATACTGCAATATCTCGGTCAGACCGCCGCAATGCTCGCTTCTGACGGACGTGCAGACAAGATAATCTATGGTATCTATACCGAACGAATTCAGCTCGGATAAAATTTTAAGAGTGTGCGAATACGACCCGTCCCCGCCGTCGATGAGCATCGATTTTCCGTCGGGAAGAACGACTATCGCGCTGTCGCCGTAGCCGACGTCGATATAGCGCACGCAGAGCTCGCCCTCGTTCACCTGCCTTTTGGATACGGTGTAAGCGGAAATGTACCTCACCGGGATAAATATATTTAAAATCATTACCGCTATAAAGAAAACCGCCGTTATCGCCAGCGAAATTATAGCCGTCTTTCTGCCCTTTGAAAGGCCCTTCTTTTGTTCTGCCATCTGTAAAAAAGTCTGTATTCCCCGTAATTATAATAATACAGAATATATTATACAACCGCGGCGGCGTTTTGTAAATTAAAACCCGCGGCTTTTTTACAAAAAACCGCGGGTTTTAAAGTCTATCTGACAAAATTCAGTTTTTATTCAATAAATTCGAGGTCGGGTATAGAGAGTCCGCGGAACGCCTTCTGCGGCTTAACCTGATCGCGGAGTTTTGCTGGTATGGTGACGACCAGCAGCCCCGTACAGCCTACGAAACACTGCCTGCCGAGATACTCAACCGAGGAAGGAATATCCACCCTCTTCAACGAACGGCACTCCATAAACGCGACGTCGCCTATCCTCTCGAGCGACGAGGGCAGATTGAAGTCGGTCAGCGAATAACATTCAGAAAACGCCCAGTTGCCCAGCTCGGTTACCGAGGAGGGAATATAGACGCTCTTTAACCCCTCGCAATGGGCAAACGCGCCGTCGCAGACGACCTTTATTCCGTCGGGAATAATTACGTCTCTCAGCTCTATGCAGAAATCGAACGCTCTGCGGCCTATCGACTGAAGCGAGGACGAAAGCTTTGCTTTCTTCATTGCGCTGCACGCGTGGAAGGCGCTTTCGCCTATGAATTTCACGCTGTCGGGCACAACTATCTCTTCAAGCGAAGTGCAGTTTGCAAACGCCAGATCCTCTATAAGCTGAAGATTTTTGGGAAGTTCGATTTTTTTGATGTTTTCGCACCAGGTGAACGCGCATTTGCCGATATATACCACTCCTTCGGGGATATATACGTCCGTAACCGAAGAATTTGCAAAGGCGTTTTCTCCTATGCGGGTTATGAATTCTGGAATTTCAACCTGCTTTTTCGTGCCGACGTACTTGACAAGCGTAGTCTCTTCTATCAGGAAATCTACCAGATTCATCAGCTCGCGCTTGCGCGCAACCGAAAGCTCTTCAATGGGAATTTCGGGAGGAACTATCGCCTCCATCTTCTCCTCCAGGGTCTCGTCAAGAACCTCTTCGGGCGGAATTTCTCCGTCCAGTTCGGAAAGCGTGAGCTCCTTATCCTCTTCCGGTTTTTCCTGCCCGGGGGTATCTTCGGTCTCGTTAACCTCCATAAACAGCGTGGACGCCTGCCCGACTTCGACGTCGGTGGACGCCTCCTCCTGTTCTTCGACCTCCTCAACCGGTTCCTCGGGCTCCTGCTCTTCGGCAGAATCTAACTGCTCGGTCGGCTGAACGGGTTCTTCCTCAACTTCCGGTTCGGGTTCGTCATCGTCGAAATCGTCCTCGTAATCCTCCTCGGATTCCAGACCGTTGGACGCGTAGAAACGGAAATAAATATTTTTATGGTTGGAAAAGATTCTTTCGGTTCTGATCCTTCTGTAAAGTCCGCCGGGCATAATAACTTCTTCAAGCGCGTCGCAGCCGAAGAATGCGCCCTTGCCTATCTTTACAAGTCGGACGGGCGTTGCCACTTTTACCAGATTTTTACAGTCCTGAAACGCATAAGGCGCAATCCGCTTGACGTATGAAGGAATGTTTACCTGCTTTTCGTCGCCCGTATATTTTATAAGCGTGCCGTTCTCTATCTGGAACGCTGAAGAATTACTCTGTGACATAGACGCCTCCTGATTTTAACGATATATATTCTATCACGAAATAATTTTTTTGTAAATATCAGCAAGGGAATTTCTTTAAAAAATCACATTAGTTATAAAAGCGTTTTATAGCTTATTGCGCTTTTTAAATCAAATAAAAATCCCACGGATAATTTCCGCGGGATATAATATTTTTATCTCAGACAATTATCGCCTGTTAATTTTCAGAACGACTGATGAATCGTACGCGAAATAACGTCGTCCTGCTGTTCCTTTGTGAGCTTGTTGAAATTTACCGCATAGCCCGAAACCCTTATGGTGAGCTGAGGGTACTTTTCGGGATGAGCCTGCGCGTCCAGAAGCGTCTCTCTGTCGAAAACGTTGACGTTGAGATGATGTCCGCCGTCCGCTACGTATGCGTCCAGCATATTAACAAGATTATCTACTTTTGACATAATTGTTCTCCTTATTTTTTATCGTATTTTGCGCTCTGCGCCGTATAACCGTACCTGTTTCTGCGTCATTTTGCGCTATTTTGCGTCAGGCGGCGTTTAACCGTACCTGTTTTTGCGCTTAACGCCGATTAACCGTCCCTGAATTTACTCTTAACGGCGGTCACTCGTCCTTGCCGAGCGACGCGGAGGTTATCGAGAAGGTGTTGGAAATACCGTCTCTTGAATATTCGTAGGGAAGCTTGGCAACCGATTCGAGCGAGGCGAGCGCGCCGTTGGTGTCTCTGCCGTGCATGGGATTTGCGCCGGGTGCGAGAGGTTCGCCCGCGCGTCTGCCGTCGGGAGTGTTGCCCGTATTCTTGCCGTAAACCACGTTGGAGGTTATGGTGAGAATGGAAGTCGTGGGAACGCTCTCGCGATAGGTGTAGTGACTCTTTATCTTGTTCATAAAGGTCTTTACGAGCCATACGGCAATAGAGTCCGCTCTGTCGTCGTTGTTGCCGTACTTGGGATAGTCGCCCTCTATTTTAAAGTCGGTCACGATTCCCTCCTCGTTGCGCACGGGATATACCTTTGCATACTTGATTGCCGAGAGCGAATCCACCGCGCAGGAGAGTCCCGCTACGCCCGTAGCAAAGAAGCGGCGGACGGAAGTGTCGTGAAGAGCCATCTCCAACGCCTCGTAGGAGTACTTGTCGTGCATGTAGTGAATAAGGTTCAAGGTGTTCACGTACAGCCCCGCAAGCCACTCCATCATCTGGTCGTACTTTGCGATTACTTCGTTATAATCGAGCGCGTCGTCGCCGAGAATGGGAGCGAACATGGGCGAAACCTGCAGCGCCTTGCCCGTCTTTTTGTCCTTTTTAAGCTCGTCCTTGCCGCCGTTGATTGCGTATAAAAGGCACTTTGCAAGGTTGGCGCGCGCGCCGAAGAACTGCATATCCTTGCCTACGCGCATACAGCTTACGCAACAGGCTATGCAATAGTCGTCGCCCATTTCGGGACGCATAAGATCGTCGCTTTCGTACTGTATTGCCGAAGTATCTATAGAGGTCTGAGCGCAGAATTTTTTAAAGCCCGAAGGAAGATTTTTAGACCACAGAACCGTAAGGTTGGGTTCGGGTGCGGGTCCTAAATTTTTGAGGGTGTGCAGTATTCTGAAGGACGACTTTGTAACCAGCGTTCTGCCGTCCACGCCCATACCGCCTATGGATTCGGTGACCCAGGTGGGATCGCCCGAGAACAGCTCGTTATATTCCTTGATTCGCATAAACTTGATTATGCGGAGCTTCATTACGAACTGGTCGATGAGCTCCTGCGCGCCCTTTTCGTCAAGTATGCCGCGCTTCAAGTCGCGTTCGATATAGATATCGAGGAAGGTCGAGTTTCTGCCGATGGACATTGCCGCGCCGTTCTGGTCCTTGACCGCGCCGAGATAACCGAAGTACAGAGCCTGAATAGCTTCCTGCGCGGTGTCTGCGGGCTTGGATATATCCTTGCCGTAGATCGCCGCCATAGCCTTGAGCGCGTTGAGCGCCCTGATCTGCTCGGAGAGCTCCTCTCTGTCCCTTATTCTGTCGGGGGTCATGTCGCCGCCCATCAGATCCTTGTCTTTCTGCTTCTGAGCGATGAGATAATCCACGCCGTAGAGCGCAACGCGACGGTAGTCGCCCACTATTCTGCCTCTGCCGTAGGTATCGGGCAGACCCGTGAGAATGTGCGCGGTGCGTGCGCGGCGCATTTCGGGAGTGTACGCGTCGTAAACGCCGTCGTTGTGGGTTTTGCGGTACTTGGTGAAAATCTCCTTTACTTCGGGATCGATTTCATAGCCGTACATATTGAGAGCCTGTTCAGCCATCTTGATGCCGCCGAAGGGCTGAAGGGCGCGCTTGAAGGGCTCGTCGGTCTGCAGACCCACGATTTTTTCAAGCTCCTTGTCTATATATCCCGCCGCGTGGCTGGTGAGCGTGGATACGGTCTTCGTATCCGCGTTGAGCACGCCGCCTGCCTGCCTTTCCTTGGCGGAAAGGTCTAATATTTCCTTCCATAATTTTTCCGTCGCGGCGGTCGGACCTTCCAGAAAGTCCCCGTCGCCCTCGTACGGAGTATAGTTGCGCTGGATAAAGTCCCTTACGTTAACCTCGTCGTCGCTCCATTTGCCGGGAACAAAGCCCTGCCACTGTTCGTACATCATAAAATACCTCTTAATTATTCTTACGTTTTAAATATTCCTGCGTCTTTGCCTGTACCCAAAGCTGAAGAATTTCTTCGGGCTGATAGCCCGAACAACGGGCAACTTCCGTCTCCCCGTCGGCTATAATCACCGTGGGAATTTTTACCACGTTATACCTTTCCGCCGCCTGCGGGTCGCGCTCCAGATCGATGCGGACAAGCTGCATATCCTCGCTTTGTGCCACCGCGTTCAACGCGGGCAACAGCGCGTGACAGCCTGCGCAGGAATCTCCGCTTATCTCAATAAGATTAAACTTTGTCATTTTTTACACAAAATTTCCTTTGCTTTTAAAACTTTTTCCCTTTCGGGCGGCTCCACGCCCTTTAAGGGATACTGCATACCCAGTTTTTCGTACTTGACCTCGCCCATTGTATGGTAGGGGAGAACTTCCACCTTTTCAACGTTTTTAAGGGTACGCAGAAAATCTTTAAGGCGGTATAAGCTCTCTTCGTCGTCGGTAATCTGCGGAACGAGCACGTGCCGTATCCAGACGGGCTTGTCTATCTGCGAAAGATACCGCGCGAACTCAAGCACGTTCTTATTTGAATGACCCGTAAGCTTTACGTGCTTTTCCTCGTCGATATGTTTGATATCGAGAAGCACAAGGTCGGTATATTCCAGAAGCTCGTCCAGCCTTGCCTTATTTTCGCGCGAGTAGGTTATTCCCGAGGTGTCGAGCGCAGTATGAACGCCGTTTTGCTTTAAAATTTTAAAAAGCTCGCACACGAATTCCGCCTGCAAGGTGGGTTCGCCGCCCGATACGGTTACGCCGCCTCCGCCCGTGAAATAATTTTTGTATCTCAAAGCGCGCGCGGCAACTTCTTCCGCGGAACGTATCTGACCCGACGACGGGTTCCAGGTATCGGGATTATGGCAGTACAGACAGCGCATAGGACAGCCCTGCATAAACACTACGAAACGTATTCCCGGACCGTCTACCGTGCCGAAAGATTCGAACGAATGAATTTTACCTAACATTTATAATACCGAATGATCTTTATCCTCTATCTGAAACCGCGCTTTAAATTTTGCAACGCCTTTATATACGCCGCGCTTTTTCTTTATTATATTTACAGCCGCGCCTTAATTACTTTATGGTCGCGCCTTGGACTGCCCGTCCGATTATTTACAGCCGCGCTTACGACTGCCCGTCCGTTAATCGGGCTAAAAAAATGGGCAATTTACCGATATGATAAATTTGCCCAGACGAACGACCTGTTCAGGATATGCGCTCCACGGCGTTAACGCCTTAAATTCGTCAGTTGCGCACTTCCTTTAAGTTGATTCGATTATATCACGCCGTATTGCGCTTGTCAATAGTTTTACACAAAATATGCGTTGTAATTTTTTAACAAAACACAAGATGTTGTGTTTGATTTTACTGATTACACAAACAGGTATATCAGTCCGACCAGCACGCCGGAAAACACTCCGAAAACTATTATCGCGCCTGCAACCGTGAACATTTTTGCCGCCATGCCGTATATCCAGCCTTCGGTTTTGAACTCTATCGCGGGGGACGCAACCGAGTTTGCAAAGCCCGTAATCGGCACTATCGAGCCCGCGCCCGCATACCTGCCTATTCTGTCGTACACGCCCAGTCCGGTCAACAAACAGCCGAGAAAGATTAATATTACGGAGACCGAACCTGCAAGCTCGTCGCCCGAAAGTCCTGCAAATTCAAGCATATATCTTATAAACTGACCGATACAGCAAATCAGCCCGCCAACGCCGAACGCCGCGGCGCAGTTCTTTAAATGCTTTGTGGGAGGATCCTGAGACTTGACGTAGTTAAGATAATTCTTATTATAATTTTCCCTATGCTTGCCTGTCATTTTTCACGCTTCCCTTCTTTATCGGTCTGTAAAAGGTCTCGCGCTCGTCTCTGCGCGTAAGGTCAACCTCTTTCTTCATACCGATATTTTGCGCCTTGGAAGCCGCTTTTATTCAGCCGAGCGCAACGTCTAAAATCATCATGAGCGCAAACCCGAAAATCACCCCTAAAGTCGCCTGAACCTTTCCGCCCGAAAAGCTTTCGGGGATCAATTCCGAACACACGACTGCAAGCATCGCCCCTGCCGAAAACGAGAGCGCCCAGGGAAGAATTCCGCTTATCGCGCCCACCGC
>JBJEUX010000034.1:0-26329 GCA_051884055.1 Candidatus Coproplasma sp. | reverse complement strand
AGGAATGGATAGAAGATTTAGTCGTTAAAAAGGCTATGGAAATCCTGCACGACGAGAAGCTCGTGGATTATCTCACGGACAGAATCTACATATTGCAGGGAGAAGAGAATCCGAGAATCCCTCACTTAAAAGAACAGCTTGATGAAATTGAAAAGCGAATATCCAACATAATGGATGCGATTGAGCAGGGTATAATTACAGATAGCACGAAGGACAGGCTTAGTCAGTTAGAGAGTAAGAAGAAAGAACTTGAAATCACGATTTTGCAGGAGAAAATAAAAAAGCCTTTCCTTACGAAAGACCAGATACGGTTCGGGATAGAGAAGTTCAGGAAGTTGGACATTACCACACAAGATGGAAAACGACGACTTATAGACGGATTTGTAAACTCAATCTATCTGTTCGATGATAAAGTAACCTTAACTTTCAACTTCAAGGACGGAACGCAGACGGTCTATCTTTCCGAGATTGAAGCGGCAAAAAATTCGGATATTAAATGCCTAGGTGCACCACAAACCGCCGACCTGAAAAATCAGGTCGGCGGTTTGGTTTTGCAAAATTCCAGCCTTTGGTTCCGTAGATTGGGGTGAAAACGGATTGAAGCGAAGCTCAACCGGGAGGCGTTGGCGCTTGCGCAAATTTACGCAAAAGGCGCGGAGAGAAGGTTTCAGCGGGGCGTTCAATAAACAGGTAAATCCAAAGGCTAGGGATTCGAATTCCTTACGGTGCACCACAAACCGCCGACCTGAAAAATCAGGTCGGCGGTTTGGTTTTACAAAATTCCAGCCTTTGGTTCCGTAGAGTGGCGTAAAAACGGATTGATGCGAAGCTCAACCGGAAGGCGTTGGCGCTTGTGGAAACCGCATCTAAAACCGCTGGAGTAAACCGCTGCGGAAAATTGCTATAGAGACCTCTACGGAGGCTACTGCGTAAAACTTTTAAACCGTAATTTTTACTACGTCGCCGTTGCTACTCTGTACGTCCACGAGCACAAAGTGTCCGTTTGCCCTGATATATTTTTTAATCGCCACGTATATGCGCTTTGAATTGTCCATAAACGGGCTGATTGTATCCTTTGTGTTATCGTCGTCGACGAATTTCAACGCCAGAGAGTATATCCATTTCCATTTCATTATAGAGGTTGGAAACCTGAATACGAATCTATGCGAGGACTCGCCGTCCTTAATTACTATCTTCATATCATTCAACCACTATTATTATGTGGTCGCCGTCGGCAGAATCAACGCTTACAAGCTCGCCGATAACGCCCTGTTCAGCAAGGAGCAATATCTGATTGAGGTCGATATTTTCCAGGGTGGCAGAGCCGTTAATCTTCGGCATTTTCATACCCGTCTCTAAACATATTTTAACGATGGCAAGGGGAAGATTGACGTTTATCTTATCGCCGTCGGAGGAATTTACTATTATCTTTAACGTGAGTTTGTTTACGTCCTTTCTCTGCTCCTCGGGTACGATTTCAACAGGCTTGGGAGTTTCCTTTCCCAGCAGCTCGTCTAAACTTACGCCGAGCAGGGTGGAGAGCTCGGGTAAAATCGAGATGTCGGGCGACGAGATATCGTTTTCCCACTTGGACACCGCCTGAGCCGTAATGTTGATTTTTGACGCAATATCTTCCTGAGTCAAGCCCTTGTTCTTTCTTAATCTTGCAAATCTTTGTCCGAACGTTTCGTTCATAATCATAACCTCCTTCAAGTTACGCCTTAATTATATCAAGCCCGAGCCCTTAAATCAATCGACTATTCGTTTAGCTAACTCAACTATCCGTTTAAAATTCATCAACCAACGGTTTAGTCGGGGGCATATTATTACCCACGTTCCGTGAAACGGACGGGGAACTACAAAAATAACAGCGTTGCTACTTTTTTGTAACAACGCTATAAGTTTGCACCGATGAAATTGATTTACAGATTTAAAAACGTTGTGGAGCCGGTTAAATGATGCCGTTCGGGTCGCGTTTATAGCTGTCGGTAGCTATTTTGATAAGGTCTAACAGGACGAAGATAAAGCCCAAGCCGTAGAAACAGCAGGTGAATATCTTGAAGATGCCTTTTTTGATCTCGCCCATAAGAAAATTGTGTACTCCGAAACAGCCTAAAAACAGACATATCAACAGTATTTCGATTTTGCTGCGTCCGTTATAGTCGTATTTCTTGTTTTTATAGCCGCCGTCTGAAATTGAAAGCGATTCGAATTTAATATCTCCGTCCGACTCGCTTTGTTCGGCTGAGTACTTCTTTTCCGCCTTCTTGCGTTTGCGCTCTGCCTTTTTGCGCTCACGGGCGGTCTCTTCGCGTTCCGCCTTTATTTGCTCGAGGTCGGCCTTTTTGCGCTCCCAGTCTGCCTTTTCCCGCTCCCAGTCGGAGCGTACGCCTTCTATTTTTTCAAACAGTCTGTTAAGGCGGGAACTGCTCTTAGGCGTCGACGTCTCGGGCGGGTCGGAGGGGGTGTTTTTGAGCATGTTCAACTGCTCTTCCAACAGCTTTTGCTGCTCTTCGAGCTTCTTGTTCTGCTTGATTCTTTCCTCTTCCAGCAGTCTCTTCTGCTCTTCAAAGTCGCGCTGCTGCTTTTCCTGCTGCTCCTGCATCTGCTTAATGCGCTGCTCCTGAGCTTCCGCCTCTTCAGCCTTTTTGCGCCTTTCTTCCTCGCGCCTTGCCCTGGATTCGGGAGTGTGCTGTTCGACGAACCCGACTATCGTTTCGTCTGCGTCGCGGCGCGAAAAATCTATGCCCTGCAACTTGCCCTGTCTGCCGGGCAGGCGGTCGATAGGATTTTCGTAGTAAACAAAGGTCAGACTGTCGCACTCCTTTTCCTCGTCGTTGATAAGCTTTAAAAAGCGTGTATACTCGTTTTTGACCCAGGGAGTCTGCAGGTAGTCCTGATTGCGGCAAACGACAAGCATGGTTTCGCAGGTGTAGAGGGCGTAAAGTATCATCGCCTCGTAGTCGGCGCCCGTGCGGTTGCGTATGCTTCTTTCGGAAAAGAAGGGCGAATATCCCTTGCCCTTCAACAAGTCGTATATGTATTCTGCGTCCTTATAGTCCTCGGTCTTTTCGCCGTTTTCGTCCGTAACCTTGACGCAGATAAAACTGTCGAAATTGAGTCCCGTATTTTTGAGTCTGTAAAACTCCTGCTTTACGTAGTCGATTTCGGCAGCCTTCTTTTCGTATTCGCTGCGCTGCGAGGGCGTGGCGAGCTCTGTAGCCTTACGGTAGTTCACGCTCTCGGAAAACTTTCTTGAGGATATCTCGTGGCAGATGGGCTGGAGGCGGTTGTTTACCACGTCCTTGACGTACTGGACTTTGTAATTGGCGAGGGCGAGACCCCAATAAATCTCGGGCTCGTAGCGGCAGCTTTCGCCCGCCTTCTTAAAGGCGGATATCGCGCCGTCCCAGTTGCACGTGTCCAGCCCGTGTTCGCCCATTCTGATGAACGAACGCGCTTCGGGAGTGACGTCGTCCTTGGGCAGAGTATACACGCAGTTGCAGTATGCGCAAACGATTACTCCGTCTTTTGCGGTGCGTATATCCAGCGGCTCACCGCAGTTTTTACACTTGAATAAACTTAAATTTTCCATAATCTCTCTTTTGTATATAGTTAACGGCGAAAATTTGTCGCCGTGTTTTTATTTACCTGAACCTTCTGACCGTGCGCGCGTGCGGTTACGCAGACGGCATTGTAAATTAACTGCAATTTACTGTAGTATACCATAACAGCATTAAGAACGCAATAAATTTGAGCGCTATAAAAAAAGACTGCCCGACGGTGGATTTTTATGCGAAAACTGCCTGAAAGCAGGCTTGACTTGCGCCGCATAAGGCGTATAATAATACGTGCAAATCTTGTGCGTAATTTTTATTAAAGGGTGGGCAATATGGGGCAAATAACGTTAAAATATAATCAGTTGACGGCAGGGGAGTTCATATCCCTCTGGGAGAGAGTGTGGGGCGGAGCGCCTGCGGTGGAGCAGGTCGAGCTTGCCTTAAAGCACACTCCGTTTACCGTGGCCGCTTACGATAACGGACAGGCGGTGGGTATGGCTCGTGTCATTGGCGATATGGGGTTGGACTACCTGATAAAGGACGTGGTAGTCAGACCCGCATACCAGAGAAAGGGCATCGGAAAACTGTTGGTTTCAGAGTTGCTGGCGTTTATAAAGGACAACGGCGTGAGCGGTACGGACGTGTTCGTCGAGCTCTGCACCGAGGCGGAAAATATTCCGTTTTATCAGGGGTTAGGGTTCGATGAAAACGACGAGCACAGGCTTAAGATGATGTGCAGGGCGCGCTGATTTTGCGCTCTGCGTGAGCTGAAAGAAGCCGCACTGTGTCGGTTGAATCGGTTTACAGAGCAGTTTTACAGGGGGCGGAGCCGCATTATTATGCGGCTCCGCCCCTTAAAACAATGCGTCGGAATATTGCCCTTAAAACAACGCGTCGGAATATTGCCCTTAAAACAACGCGTGGAATGATGTCCTGTAAATATCGCGTGGTTGCGTTGCCGCAACGCGCCGCTTTTACGGTTTTTCCGCCGCGCCTGAGCCTGACTTGCAGTCGGGGTTATAAATCGGTAAAGAGTTCTTTGAATTGGTCGAAGAAGTCGTCTTTCTGCGTCTGGCTCAGAGCATAAGAAAACGCCTTGTATTCTGCGTACGAATAGCAGTAAATATAACATATCTCAAGGTTTTCCGCCTGAAAGGAAAGAACGGTATCTATGGCGATTTTTGCCGCTTTATCCAGGGGATAGCCGTAGATTCCCGTGGAAATCGGCACGAGTGCAATGCTTTTGAAATTGTTTGAATCCGCAAGAATAAGACTGTTTAAAAAAGCCGATTCAAGCAAAGGCGCGTCCTGGTCGCCGTGGTATACGGGACCGACTGCGTGAATTACGTGCCTGTTAAGGTCGTACCCGTTGGTTAACACGGCGTGACCTGTTTCGCAGCCGCCGATTGCGTTGCATTCGCGCTGCAACTTCTGTCTGCCTGCCGCCTGAAAAATTGCTCCGCACACGCCGCCTCCCGCCTGCAGACCTCTGTTTGCGGCGTTAACGATAACTTCTGCGTCCGAGTCAAGTACGCTGCCTGATTTTATTTCAAGTTTCATCGTCGCCTCCGATATGGGTTTAACGTTGTCAGTAACGCTGTATCACGGTAACATTATATCACCGTTTACGGGTTTTGCAAAGGTCATATCTCAAACATGTTGCATATATTCGGAAAAGGTCGCAAAAAGTTTGACATTTACGACAATTTAATTGTTAAATCTTGACATAGTTTAAAAAAAATGTTAAATTATTAACGTACCATAATACATAACATTTTCGGATAAAGGAGAAGCAAAATGAAATGTTCCTTTTGCGGTGAAGAAGTAGGAACGGCAAAGACCTGCCCCATATGCGGCAGAACCGTTACGGCAAAATCTTCTTCGGCTTCGGGGGCTGTGGAATCACCCCTCAATTCTGCTGCTTACGCAGTTCCGGGCGGGGCGAAAAATTCTGGCAATCCCTTTATGAATAACCCCTATCTCAATAATCCGTACATGCCTTCGGCAGGCGCAGCTAATCAGCAAGCTCCCGCACAGAGCGGCAATCAGGGCGGAAACGGAATTCTGCAGCAGATTGCCGACGAAAAGACGCGTATGGTTGAAGAGTGCGGCAAGGCTGTCAGCATAGTTTACGTTGCAAAATCCGGCAACTGGCGCAATAAGGGCACGGGTTGGTGCGGTTACGGCAACTATATCATTACCAACGCACACGTCGTAGAGCCTATGGTAACCGGCGAGGGTAAGGGCATCACCTGCGAATTCTCAGATAAGCTCAACTTAAAGCAAAAGGTTATCGACGTCGATCTGGTTCACTATAACGACGTTGAGGACATTGCGATTCTTCTTCCCAAGAGCGGAAAGATTCCCGCAGGCGTAAAGGTCCTTAAAATAGACGATACGCCCACTAAGCAGGGCGAGCTTGTGTTTACCGTCGGCAACCCCGAACACTACAAGTTCACCTATACCGAAGGTTCGGTCGCAAATCCCGATTATACGCCCAGAAGCAGCAAGGCAAAATACAAGATTTTGCAGACTACGCTCACGTTAAACCACGGCAATTCGGGCGGCCCCGTTATGAACGCCAACGGCGACGTCGTAGGTATGGCTACGTTCGGCGAAATCAACACCCAGACTCATCAGGAAATTTTAGGATACGGCTTCTGCGTAAAGAGCGAAGCTATTCTCGCCGCTATCAAAGAGGCGGATAAAAGTATAAGGAGATAAATTATGGCATTGTTTGTACAGAATATATCGCTCCGTCTGTCGGACAGCGACTATTTGATTGAAAAGGTAACGCTTGAAGCGCTCACCAAGGAGAATATCGACCTTACGGTTGCGCCCGGTACGGTTGCCTATATCGGCGGCACCAAGTACAAGGGTAAAGAAACGCCTTACAAGCTTAAGCGCAGTATCATAGGTACCAAGAATGGCGAAAACGTGGTTTATCTCACGCCCGATAAAATGTTCGATACCGTAAGCGTACGTTTCTTCGGCGGTCAGTACGTGGTATCATTAAGTCAGCTTCCCACGGCAAAGGCAAAGTTCGCCGTTGTGGGAGACGCCAGCGTTGAAGTTTCGGATTTTAAGGAACTTGTCAAGAACTTCAACCGCTCTATGACCAGGAGCGACCTCGTTGAATTCATCGAGCAGAACGTGCGCGGACATCTGAGCAACGAAGTCAGCGTCGCCGTAAGCCAACACATTACGCCTGAAACTACCGAAGTCACCCTCCTTGCCGCGCTCAACGACGTGGCGAACGAGGTCATGAACAGCAGAAAGACGGCTACCGCGCTTATAAATATCGGACTTATCCTTTCGGCAAGAGGCATTTCGATGCATCTCAACGCGATCGAAGACACGGACGACAAGATTCAGGCGGTAAACAACGCGCTTACCGGCAAGGCAATCGCTTCGCTCGGCAACGACATTCTCGACAGAGAGGAGCGCGAGCGCGAAGCCGAACGCCAGCACGAGATCAATAAGATCCGCGCAGGACGCACCGATATAAGCGAATCCACGGCTACCCGCAATATCAATACTAACACCAACACCAGAGGCGGCAACGTTGTAATTAACAATAACGCACCCGCGCGCGGAGCGGTTCAGACCGGCAAAAAGTTCTGTCCTCACTGCGGAGCGAAACTTACCGGTTCGGGTAAGTTCTGTCCTGAATGCGGAGAGAGACTTTAATCGTATTTAAGTATAATCATATTTTAAATAAATCAGGGAGAAATAATTATGGGCTTATTCAATAGAAAAAAGGAAAAAGAGAAGGACGTGCTTTTAGAGGAGTTGGGGTTGGAAAACAACGACGGTAAAGAACCCGAACCCTTGAAGAGAAAAGACTATGTGAAAAACGTCAGGAGGGGTAAAGAGGCTGAGCAAAAGAAAGAAAAGTTGCTCGAGGCTTTCAATAAGGTTCGTATCGAGTTCAGCAAAACCCCCGGCTTTGATCGCCATCTGGACACGTTACGGGCTTGTTATGAAAAGCTCAGAACGGAAGAGGATAACGCTAATTCTGCTGCAATGGCGCGTGTGGACGGCGTAATTCTGCAAGAACTCAGGTTTGCGGTGGATTACTGCCACCGTGGCGGCGTGACTGCGGTAAGATCCTGTCTGAGCAACATCGATGACCTGGTAAACGACAGATATACTTGTGGAAACCAGTATCTTAACGACGATTATTACAAGATGATAGTTGCGCGCAATAAGTTCAACAGAAGTCTTAATGAATTGCGTACAAACATGAATAAGATACAGAGGGAACTGACTCAGCTGCAACAGGATTATAACGATCCGACTCTGATCTCTGAACGTGCGTCCATTATCGGACAGCGCAACGAATTGGTTACTAAATACGAAATGTATAAGAGGCAAGCAAACGATATGGATACCAAGCTTACCAATTATACAAAGGCAATTCAGCAGGTCAGAGAGTTGATTGTCAATCAGGAAGCTAACGATGATTACAACCTTACCGAAAATATCAACACGATTCTCGGATTCCAGGCTGAAAACGACGAAGAGGCTAACGCCAATGAAAAACTCAACGATTTACTCAGCCAGGATAAACGCAGACACACCAGCAATTCCATGAGGATTAACGCCGAAATTGCAGGTATCACCGATCTGGACGACGTGGGCGATGATTTCTTCACGGTCAGATGACAGCCTGTCTGGCAATTCAGCGGTATAACGTCCGGAAATTTAAAGTGTAGTTAAATACCCGTTCGCAAAAAGGACTTTAAACCGAACGGCTTTTGATAAAAGCACCCCGACGATAAATCTTCCGCAAGGGGCGGAAGATTTATCGGATAAGGTCCTGCAGGGGTCGGAGAGGGCGAAACGGATGAGATTATTTAAATTCAGAGAAGCCAAGGAACAAGATAAGGAAGAAGAAAGAAAGCAGGCGGGAGAGGAGTGCGTGAATAATCTCATTCATACGCTTGAAGACGTCGCCGGAGTTTGCTGTATAAATAAAAAATACGAAAATTATTATTTTGAACTCAAAAGGTATATTCCGTTATTGAAGGAGAAAAAACCCGAAGAAAAAGCGGAGATTGCTCTTACTAAATTAATCAATAACGCTGCCGACGAGGCAAAAATATATTTTAATTGCAATTACAACGTTGTCGCGGTAATGCTCGTTCAGGAGATTGTCGAATACGTTGAGGATTGGATTTCCGGAAACACGTATTATTCCAATGAAGTTTATTCGAAAGTAAGGTTAAACCGTCAGGCAATCATGTCTAAAAGAAACCGTTTGAGCTACGAATCGGATATGCTGCAAAAAGAATATCTGAAATTACAGGCTGAGTCGGGTTTTTCAGATTCAGAATCAGACGGCAAAGACCTACGGGCGGGATTCGACAGACGCGCTGCGGAGATCCGGTCACAGATAGAATTTTTCGACAAAGCGATTGGCGAACTGAACCTGAGATTGCAGATAGTAGTTCGGGAATTTCATTTGGATGACAAAGGCGGAAGTCCTTCCGGTATTTCCGTCGGAGAGGACGACGCGTGGTCCGACGTCATTGATTTCCGGCGTTAAAACGACGGTAAAAACGGGTCCGCATCTGAAAGTTGAGAAAACTGGCCGTTATCCCTACGGTACGGGTTCATCAATAAAAGAAGCGAACGAGCGTCGCACGGAGAATGGCGGCGGCAACGATAACAGCTACATTGATTTATTTAAAATATAAGGAGTTTTAAAATGTGGGGTAAAAAAGCACAGTCTAAATCCGATAAAGCCCAGGAAGCCAAGTCGGCTAAACCTAATAAAATAAAAATCCAGATGGCTTTCGATAGGTGCAAGGATTCCATTCAACAGCTTCTCGACCAATATCAGAACAATATCGACGGCTATCTTTCAAAGATGGTTGCCCTTAAAAAAGAGGGAAGAGTTACCGAGGCTGAGAGATATAAGAATAAGCTCAAGCTGGTTCTGAGCCGTCAGCAGAAGATGAACGATTTGATGGATCAGGTCGATCAGTTTTCGTATATGATCGACGAGGCGTTTGCAAAGAATTCGGTTTACGAATCGCTCGGCACGGTGCTTACCGAAACCAATAAGATAAATATGTCGCCCGAAATCAAAAAGATTTTACAGCAGGTAAACGATTTCGACGATATCTTTACCAAGGGACTCAACAAAATGGATACGATATTCGGCAAGGTATCCAGAAAAATTTCGGATATCGACGCCGAAACTTCCGCAGTACAGGATAAGGAGATTGACGAAATCGTAGCCAGAAGACTTGAACAGTACGACGAGCAGACAACTCAACAGGCTCAGATGGACAACAGTCTTTTCAGTCTCGACGATTTATAAGGTGGTGCATATATGGCGGTATCAATCAATCTGGAAAGCAATTTCATCGAGATAAAAAAGGATATTGAGCGGTATTACAGCATAGGCGATTATGCCCAGACTCTTAAGCTTATCGAAAGAGCGATGCCTTTATGCAGTCAGATTTACAGCGAAACTTCCGATATGGACAAAAAGGAAGTTATGCGTCAGAACGCTGCGACACTTAAGCAGATGTACGAAACCTGTAAAAGAAAGGTAGGCGACACGGAAGAGCTTACTTACGACCGCAGGGATAATCAGCCCGACAATAGCAGGCAAAACGCCAATAAACCAGCCGCTCAGGGTGCAAACGCCAAGAACCAGGGCGGCAGTAAGGAAAGTAAGGAAAGTAAGGACGGCGCAAAAGGCGAGATTAATTACGTGTTCAACGGCGTCAACGTGGAAGATTTTATTTCAAACGAATCCAACGACGTAGTAACCTTCGAGGACGTAAAGGGTATGGAAGATGAGAAGGCGCTTATCGAGCGCGAGTTCTTCCTTACCGAAGAGGAGCGCGAGTTCAACGAATTCCTCGGCAAAAAGGCAAAGACGTTTATTTTGTTGTACGGCGTTCCCGGAACGGGCAAAACCTTCTTTGCGAAGGCTATTTCGCAGGAGCTCAAAATGCGTTCGGGCGACGACGTGCCCTTCTTCTCGGTAGTCGGCTCTCAGCTGTCCGACTGTAAGGTGGGCGCGACCGAAAAGAATATTCAGGCGGTATTCGAATTCTGCAAGCAGTTTGAACACTGCGTGCTGTTCATAGACGAATTCGACACAATCGCCCCTGACAGAAAGCAGGCAAACGGCGACCCCACCGCGGCTTCGCGCGTGACCGTGCTTTTACAGATGATGGACGGCTTCTCGTCCTCAAAAGGCACTCTGGTTATCGCGGCAACCAACTGCCCCTATAACCTCGACGGCGCAATCCTTTCGCGTGCGAATACGCGCATAGAGATTCCTCTGCCCACTTACGAGGTTATCTATGCGACGCTCTATGCGAAAATCGGCTCTATTCTTGCAGACGACGTCGACCTTCCCAAACTTGCGGTAAGGCTGGACGGATATTCCAACCGTGACATCAAGCATTTTATGGAAGCGATGAAGGATATGCTCTCCGACGAATTCAAGAGGAGCAGAAGTAAGGGAGATACCCGCCAGTTCAGCGAGTACAGATATACAAACGAAATTATTGACAGAGCGTTTGAAAAGGTTGTACCTACCACTAAACAGAGTGATATCGACAGAATTGAAAAGTTTAAACTTTTGGGAGAATAATTTCAGCAATGGCAAAAATGTTTAACGTTAATAAGGAAATGAAGAAGATGCAGGCTCAGCAGGAGGCTCAGCAGCAGTTAAACGAGCTTATCTCTACTGAAAAAAACATCGACAAGATGATCAACGAGTTTTTCAGCGACGCGAAAGAGAGACTTTTGGACAACGACGAAACCGGATTTGAGCTTATCGCAAGTTCGATTTTCTATTTCCAGGATATCAGAAAGGTAGTACAGACCATTCGCGTTCAGTTCCAGACCTATATAAAGACGGCGCAGTTCATCGACACGATCGACGGTATCCGCCCCGTTCTGAGAAAAGCTGCGGATATGATGAGCTCGATGCCCAGCATGAACAAGAACAACAAGGACTTTATTAAGTTCAAGAAGGGCTTGATGAAGGGTCAGCTCAATATGAAGGCAATGTCCTCCATGATGACTGCGGTCAATCCCGCCACGACCGCTTCGAGAAGCAAAGAGGAATTCGACGCGCTCAAAGAGCGTCTGCTTATGCCGGCAGGCGGCGTAACCGCCGCTCAGTCTGCGGGCGTTTCGGCAGCACAGTCGGAGGTTACCTCACAAAACGAAGATTTCTTTGCCGCTATAAACAGCGATTGATTTTTGCGGTACACTATCGGTTTGCGCCGCTTTTCCATGAACGGAAAGACGGCGCGAAATTGTTATATAGGAAAAATACTATCGTTATTTAAGAAAAATTATTATGGCTGTATTTAATTTTGAGATAAAAAGGCAGAGTTACGAAATAGCCTTAAAACAGACCAAAGACGCGCTGTGCGCAGGCGACGTGGAGAGGGGTAAGTACTTTCTTTCGCGCGCAATCGAACTGTCTGCACAGCTGGTTGAAAACTGCATTGTCGACCGCATGCGCGAAAACTATGCGGCTGAAAACCGCAAGCTGCTGGCTCTCAGCTCGTCTCTCGACAGGGGAGTCAATCCCTTTAACAAGAGCGCCGCAGCGCCCGCGGCGAGCGCAGCTCCCTCGGGTTCGTCCGTTCCTTCAAAAGGCGGAGCGTCAGGCTCCGCAGGAAAAGGAGTAAATTCTGCCTCTGGCAAGGGCGCGGGTTCGGGAAGCGGTGCAAAACCTTCTCAGGCCGCGGCGGAAAAAAAGGAGAACGGGGAGTTCTTCTCCTCCGAGGCGCCCAAGACTACTCTGGACGACGTTGCGGGGCTCGAGGACGTCAAAAGGCAGATTCGTCTGCGCGTAATCGCGCCCATGAAGCAGCCCGAGCTTTACAATAAATATATGGACGACGCAGGCTGTCAGATTCTTATGTACGGCCCTCCCGGGTGCGGTAAGTCGTTCGTAGCCGAAGCGATTGCGGGCGAGCTCAAGTGCGCTTACGCGATTCTGAACGCTTCTGACCTTTTGGACAAGTACGTCGGCGAGGGTTCGAAAAAGGTTACGCGCATCTTCAAGGAGGCGGAGCAGTACAAAAACTGCCTGATTTTCTTTGACGAGCTGGACGCCGTATTCGCCTCGCGCGAGAGCGACGATTCAAAATATACCAAGGACGTCCTGACCACGTTTTTGACCTGTCTTTCGGGCTTCCACGCCGACGAAAGCGGCGGCATAAAGGTAATAATAGGCGCAACCAACCGCCCGTGGGCGCTGGATTCTGCGCTTATTCGCGGCAAGCGCTTCGATACTCACATCTACGTCGGTCTGCCCGACGCCGACGCGAGGGCGTTCCTCGTGCATAAGGCGTTCCGCAAAACTCCCTCTTTATTGGAGGGTTCGGACCTGACCGAGCAGGACCTCGTCGAAATGTTCGAAGGCTATTCCTGCGCGGATATTTCGTCCATGCTGGTCAAGATGAAAACGCGTGCGTTTGAGCGCGCGCTCGACAAGTTCAGCGACGAAGAGAGCGCGGACGAGCCTGTTACGAAAGAGGACGCAACCGAGGTCGTGGCAAGCTACCGCAATTCAGTAACACCGGAGAGCTTGCAGGCTTTCAAAGCGTTTGAAAACGGAGAAATTTAACGGAGAATACATATATGGGTGAATATTTATCATTGTTGACGCAGGTAAAATCCTGCATATACGGCGGCAGAATAGACTCGGCTAAGGACATTCTTAAAAAATTGCTTAACAGCGTAAACTGCGACTATAATGCGGCGAAATTGCCTGCGGAAAGGGAAAAAATCAAAAAGGCGATACTTCGCCTTCTGCCCGTGCTTGACGAGCTCAAGGCGGGAAGAGTGGGGCCTAACGCGATAACGGTATTAAAGCTTGACCTGACCCGTCTGCCCTCGCAGTCGTCGGGTTCGTTCTCCGGCGCGTCCGCGATACCTCCCAGACCATCTGCGCCCGTTCCTCCCGCGGTGCCTCCCAGACCATCTGCGCCCGCGGCGTCTTCCGGACCGGCTGCGCCCGCAGCGCCTGCTCAACCTGCTGTGCCCGAAGTTCGCCCTGCAAGCAAGCCTCCCGTATCCAGACCTGCGGCAGGCGGCAAGAACGGAGCAAAGCACGCAATTAACGAGATGATGCCTTTGACATTGGACGACTATATCGGTCAGGAAAAGGCAAAGCGCAGTCTGCGCATTTCTATCGGCGCGTCCAAAAAGACGGGGCGTCCGCTTGCGCACCTTCTGATTTGTTCGCCTTACGGCTTGGGCAAAACCACGCTGACCAACATAATTGCAAACGAAATGGGTATGCCGTTCTTTAACGTCAACGCTACTAACTTAAAGGACGTCAGGTCGCTTTCGCTGTACTTTTCCAAGATCGAAGAGAGCTGTATAATCTTCATTGACGAAATTCACACGCTCAAAAAGGAAGTCCAGACGGTACTTCTTTCGATTATGACCGACTTTGCGGTGACCTTTATCGACGATAGCGGCGAGGAGATGCGCTACAATTTGCCTCCGTTCACGCTCATCGGCGCAACCACTCAGGCGGGCGAGCTGTTAAAGCCCTTCTTAAACCGCTTTTCTGTGCTTGAGCTTGAGGATTACACCGAGGAAGAGAAGCTCATACTCGTTAAAACCAAGCTTGAAAAGCTCCGTTACGAGGCGACGGAGGAGGCTATTCAGGATATTGCGCGCCGTTGCCGCGGTATTCCCAGAACTATCGAAACCTTTATTAAGGGCGTCATAGACGTGGCGACCATGCGCGACGAAAAGCTTATTACCGAAGAGATTACGGGTCTGTATTTCGAAATTCACGAAATAGACGACCTCGGACTTACCAAGACCGACAGAAAGATTTTGCGTATTCTCGACGAAGAGACCAAGCCGCTTGCGTTGGTCACTATGGAATCCAAGAGCGGAATTCAGAAGGAGGACATCGCCTTCCGCTACGAGCCCTATCTTATCAAACTCGACTTCCTTGCAAAGACCGAGCGCGGCAGAATAATCACCCCCAAGGGCAGAAAGTATCTTCACCCCGACGAGGGCGGCGACCTGCCCGGGACGGACGATAGCGCTGACGGTACTCCCGTCGAAGAGCCCGAAATCCCTTCATCCGAAGAGGGCGGCGATACCGTTCGCGAGGATAATCTCCCCGAAACTCCCTTGTCCGTGCAGACCGATAATCAGGACGCCGCAGGCGGCGGTTCGGACGAAGAGGTCGTAGTGCCCGACGGATTCTTCGACGACGAAGTGAAAGATGACGAAAGCGGGAACGGCGAAGTGGAAGTCGACGAAAGCGGGAACGACGAAGTGGAAGTTGACGAAAGCGGGAACGACGAAGTGGAAGTTGACGAAAGCGAAGACGACGGCGGGATTGTAAGTCCCGACGACAAGTTGCATTCTGAAGATTCCGAAAGCTTCTTCGACAGCCTGGACGACGAAGAGAAAGAGTAAGCTTATCGTTCGGTTATCCGTATTTATACAGAGTAAACTACGGGCGATATTTAAGAAAACAGACAAAAACATGCGGAGAGGTACCGGATATGACAGCTGCAATGAATGACGAGGATTTTGTGATTGCTGACGGCGTACTGAAAGAGTACAGAGGAAATGAAAGTGACGTAGCGATCCCCGACGGCGTGAAGAGTATCGGGGATCGTGCGTTCAGTTTCTGCGATAATCTGACGGGTATAACGATTCCGAACAGCGTGAAGAGTATCGGTGAATATGCGTTCAGCGACTGCGGAAATCTGACGAGTATAACGATTCCGAGCAGCGTGAAGAGTATCGGTGATTATGCGTTCAGCGACTGCAGAAATCTGACGAGCATAACGGTTTTAAGCGGCGTGAAGAATATCGGGGAAAATGCGTTCAGTTTCTGCAAAAAACTGAAAAACGTGACGATCCCCGAAGGTGTGAAGAGTATCGGATATTCCGCGTTCAGTTACTGCGATAATCTGACGAGCGTAATAATCCCCGACGGCGTGAAGTATATAGGCGTAAAGGCATTCGATGGCTGTATCAATTTAAAAGAAGTTACAATGCCCAAGGCGTTTAAGGACAAAAAGCAAAATATTTTCGCTAAGGAAATCTGCGGGCTGTTCAGTAAATGTAAATTCGTTTACACCGATAAAGTCATCTTAAACAGTGCCGACGATACGGAAGACGACGCGGATTATTTAGCGATATGCTTCGGGGAAGACGCCGGCAAAAACGAAGAGGCTTTAAATAAAAGTATTTTTTCTGCGAGTATGCTTTCCGAGCTCACCTTAAAGCGCACGGAAGCTGAAATCAAGGAGGAAGAGGCCCGCTTAAAAGCAGAAGAACAGGCAGAAATGCTGGCTGAATTTTCCCGGTACAGCCTTGTTGTAGGCGGCGTGCTTAAAAGATACGGAAGTCTATGTAATTACGCTGTAATTCCCGAAGGTATAACAGCTATAGGAGATTATGCGTTCGGCGACTGCAAAAATCTGAAGGGCGTAACCATTCCCGAAAGCGTTAAGCGCATTGGGGAAGGTGCGTTTTTAGGTTGTATCGGATTGACAAGCATAACAATCCCTAAAGACGTGAAGTATATACTGAAATACGCGTTCGGCGATTGCTTTAGCTTAATTGAGATTAAGAATTTGTCTTCGCTTAACGTTACGGCGGGTTCACAGGATAACGGTTGCGTCGGATATAATGCAAAGAGAGTTTATTCTGAAGGTGAAAGTTATCTGTCTACAGATAAAGACGGATATATTATCTATAATGACGAAACTGACAAGATATTGGTCAAATATACCGGCAGGGAAACCGAATTAACGTTGCCGGGCGGAATAACCGAAATAAATCAATGTGCGTTTTATAATCGCCTTAACGTAAAAAGCATAATAATTCCCGACGGCGTAACGGAAATCGGCAATTGTGCGTTTTGGAAATGTAGCGGCTTAACGGTCGTGACAATTCCCAAAAGCGTAAAAAATATCGGCGACAGGGCGTTCGCAAATTGTACGTCGCTGACGAGAGTAAAATTACCGAAGGCGTTTAAAGACAGATTGCAGAACTTATTCCCCAAGGAAATTCTGGAGCGGGGCAGTAAGTGCAAATTTAAATTTATTTGAAAGTTTGAAAGAGAATATTATACGTTAAAGGAGATAGTATGGACGAGATAAAGGCTTTAAAATGTAAAACCTGCGGCGAGTCGCTGGATATAAGGACCGCAAAGGACGGGGTAATAGAGTGTAAATATTGCGCAACCGTGTATACCTTGCCCAAGGAAGGGACCACGCCCGAAGTATTGTCGTACCTGAGAATGGGCGAACACGACCTTGATACCTGCGACTGGGACGGCGCTATAGCGGCATTCAAAAAAGCCTGCGAAAAGGACAGAGGCGAACCCGAAGCGTATTGGGGAACGGCTCTGGCAAGCTATAAGGTGCAGTACATAAAGGACGTGGTGAACAACCGCTTGCAGCCTATCTGTCACGAAATTTCCACGAGAAAGTTTTCAGACAGCAAAAATTATCAAAAAGCGTTAAGCCTTGCTACGCCTGCACAGAGAGCAGAGTACGAAAGGAAAGCGGCGGAGATAGACTATATCAAGGACGAATTCTATAAATTAAGTCGGTCGGGACTGGATTACGATTGCTTTATCTGCGTAAAGGTGACCGACGAGAACGGGGGAAAGACTGAAGATTACAAGGACGCGGAGTATATCTACGATTTATTAAAGAACAAGGGATATTCGCCGTTCTTTTCCGAGCGCAGCATAAGAAACCGCACGGGCGCAGACTACGAGGCGATGATACTGTACGCATTGTATTCGTCCGAAACAATGCTTGTAGTATGCCGCAACGACGACTATCTGCAGACCCCCTGGGTCAAGAACGAGTATACGCGTTTCCTGCGCCTTGTAAACGACGAGGAGAAGGAGAGCGACTCGATAACTTTCGTGTATTACGAAAAGCCCATAGAGCGTCTCCCCGGCAGGAAAGGCAAACTGCAGGGCATAGATTTTTCGCGCCGCGACTCGGACGGTAAAATCGTTGACTTTGTAGAAAAGCACACTCCCCAAGCCAAGGCAAAACGCGAAGAGGAAGCCCGCAAAAAGGCGGCGGAACTGGAAGCGCAGGCAAAGCGTTTAGCGCAGATGCAGGAACAGCAGGAGCGCCAGCGCCAGGAGCTTGAAGAACAGAAGAGACTTCTTGAAGAGCAGCTGAAGAAGCTGAATAGTGCGTCAGCCGCCTCGGCTTCAGGCGGATTAAGCCTTGATGATTTCACTAAAAAGATGGAAGAAGCCCGTTTAGAGAGCGAGCGCAAGGCTGAAGAGGAGCGCAGAAAAGCGGATGAAGAACGGTCAAGACAGTTGGAAGAGGAGAGAAAAAAGCAAAACCAACTGCTTGAAGAACAACAGAGACAGTTTGAAGAGCAGCTCAAAAAACTGAAAAACGCCTCGGCAACCAACGTGCCTGCAGGTGGTCTTTCCATGGAACAAATGTATGAACAGTTCAAGGAGATCGAGCGCCAGAAGGCGGAAGAAGCGGCACGCATAAAGGCAGAAGAAGAGGCGCGCAGAGAGGCGGAGAGAGAGGCGCGCAGAAAGGCGGAGGAAGAGGCTTACAGAAAAGCCGAAGAAAAGCGCAAAAAAGAGGAAGAAAGGCGTAAAATAGCCGAAGAGAAGCGCAGAATTAAAGAATTATTTGAAATTGAAGAAGGCGTACTTGTAAAGTATAAAGGCGTATTTAGTAAAGTCGATATCCCGGATTGCGTAACGGCGATTGGAGCAGGTGCTTTTAAAGATCAGGAGAACGTGCTAAAAATAACCGTTCCGGATACGGTAGTAAGTATCGGCAAGGAAGCGTTCTACGGCTGCAAGGGCATTATTAGTATTGTCCTCCCCTCAAGCCTGAAGAATATAGGGGAAGACGCTTTCGCTCATTGCAATAATTTGAATAGCGTAAGATATATGGGGGACGTAGCCGGTTGGTGCAGTATTGATTTTAACAACTTGAATTCAAATCCTTTAAGATCGTCCGTAAAAGAATTCTTTATAGACAATAAACAGGTAACGGATGCCCTAGTAATTCCCGATGGCGTAACAAGTATTGGTAATTATGCATTTTCTTATTGCTCAGAGCCAAAAAGTATAACTATTCCCGACAGCGTAAAAAGTATCGGTAAATCGGCGTTCTACAGTTGCAAGAACCTGGAAAGCATAAAACTCCCCAACGGCATAACCAGCATCAGTGATAATGTATTTTCTTCGTGCGCAAACTTAAATACGGTAAAAATCCCCGAGGGCGTAACAAGTATCGGCTCTAAGGCGTTCTTTTTTTGCCGTAGTTTGACTAGAGTAACAATTCCCGCCAGCGTAAACAGTATTGGTGACGGGGCGTTTAGTAATTGTCCGATTCTTGAAAAAATAACCGTTCCGGAAAGCGTAACAAGTATCGGCTCTAAGGCGTTCTCTTATTGCCTTAGTTTGACTAGCATGACAATCCCCGACAGCGTAACAAGCATAGGTAACGAGGCGTTTGATGATTGTAAAATACTAGAAAAAATAAATATTCCTAAAGGTGTAAAAAGTATTGGTGACAAGACGTTCAGAAGTTGTAAAAAATTGACTAAAATAGTTATTCCCGATGGCGTAACAAATATCGGCGCTGAGGCGTTTAAAGATTGTGAAAGCTTGATTAGTGTAACAATTGGAAAGGCAGTAGAAAGTATCGGCGCCAGTGCGTTTGAGAATTGTAAAAAATTGGCAAGCTTAAAACTCCCCGACGGCTTAAAGAATATCGGAACAATGGCATTCAGAGGTTGCAGTGAACTGGTAGATATTATAATTCCCAACAGCGTATTAGATATGGGCGTTAAGGCGTTTGAAGATTGCTTCAGGTTATCGGCAAAGAGCGAAAGGTCGATAAAGCAAGAAGTTGCGCAGCGTAAAAAAGCCCTCAAAGAAGCAGAGGAATTAGCCCGCAAAGAAGCGGAGCGGGAAGCCTATAATAAACCGGAGGCTGTGGCTCAAAGGAAAGCCGCGGAAGAAGCGCGTAAAAAGGCAGAGGAAGAAGCACGTAAAAAGGCAGAGGAAGCGGCGCAAAGAAGGGCAGCGGAAAAGAAGGCTGAATTGGCAGATAGGTTCCTTAGAAGAAACGTGGTTCAAAACGGAGTACTAAAAAAATACTATGGTTCAGACAGTGATGTAATAATACCCGAATGTATAACGGCTATCGGTGACAACGCTTTCTTTAATTGCGGTATTATAAGAAAAGTAACTATTCCGGAAACCGTAAAAATTATCGGTAAATATGCGTTCGGCGGTTGTGAAAACCTTTATACGGTCACAATTCCCTCTAGCGTAACCAGCATAGGCGAAAGCGCATTCACCCGGTGTAAAAACTTGACTCATGTGTATTATTCAGGGGACCTTACCGGTTGGTGTAGTATTAACTTTGAAAGATTATCTTCAAGTCCTCTGTGTTTTGCAGAAAACTTGTATATAAATAACAAGCCCGTAACGGATATAGTAGTCCCTAACAAAATAACCAATCTCAGTAACGCTTTCTGCTGTTGGAGAGGTTTAACCAGCATCACTATTCCCGCTGGCGTTAAGGAAATAAATCCTTATGGATTTTTTAACTGCATTAACCTGACAAGAGTCAATTTGAGCGAGGGATTAGAAACGATTGGTGAATCGGCATTCGATGGTTGTAAAAGCTTAAAATCCATAATAATTCCCAGAAGCGTTCAATCTATAGGTGACGAAGCGTTCAGCGGGTGCCGCAGCTTAACCTCCGCAGTAATTCCTATAAGAGTTCAATCCATAGGGGAAAAAGCGTTCAGCGAGTGCAGCGGTCTGACTACCGTTGTTATTCCCAACAGCATTAAAAGTATTGGCAGTCAGGCGTTTTATGACTGCAATAACCTGACCAGCGTTACAATGCCCAAGGCGCTTAAGGACAGAAGGGAAGATATATTCTCTAAGGAACTATTAAAGCTTTTCAGTAAGTGCAAATTTATCTTCACCTGATTGGCGCAAATAAGCTGTCTGGCAGCTGTCAACTTCAGGGTAAATATAAATAATCTGACTTGGGGAAATTTTTATAAACCGTTTAAATGCGGTGCTTTGATTTTTACTTGACAAAAGTTCAGTATTGTAAGAAAATATGATAAATAAAGCAATTATGGTTATTTTCGGCAGGGCTGAAAGCCCTGAAAACAGCTGACTTGAAACATTGTCGATTCAATTTCTTTTTCGGCTTGTTTGCCGCGAATTGGGAGGTACTATGGCAAAAAAAACTGGTACAAATAACAACGATACGCAAAAAAAGGTTACAAAAAACAGTATAAACATGAGCAAAATCAGATATGCTTGCGAAAAGTGCGGTGAAATATCCATTATCGGTCTTGGTACTACGGTTTGTCCTGTTTGCGGAGTCCCGATTGCTCACATTCCTTCTTATGAGGAACTTAAAAAGAAAACAAACGAGGCCGTTGAAAAATTCGAAGGATCAATAAAAAATTACGAGGAATCGGGCAAGTCCAAGGAAATCATAACCATCGTTCAGGGCTACGCTAATTATATCGATATTCTGAATTTTGAAAATCATTGGCGCGACTTTATTGTGAGCGCGATGGGCGCTTCGGTAAGTAAAAACGACGACGATTTGTCGAACTTGCTGAAAAAACACGCAAAAGTGCTGGATGAAAAAATCGAAGATATCGATTTGTACCGCTCCGTTTTGCAGGCGTATCCGAACGTGGGCAACATTAACGACTGGCGCGGTCTGATTGAAGAAACGCAGGGCGACAATAATCAATTTTCCGCGCTCTGTGCAGATATTATAAAGTATATTGTCAGCAATAAAGACAGGGCGTTTGCTATCGGTATTTTTAACCTCATCAAGGCAGGAAAAAAAGAATGGGCGAACGCAGGCGCAACTTATATCAGCGCGTTGACCAACAATGCGGAAATCACGAACAACGTGTTTACCGTATCTGCGTTCAACGGCAGATGCTGTAAGTTTGCACGTAACCTTAAAAAGTACATATCCGGCTATTTAAAAAACGATACGATTGAAATCGAAGAAACCAAGTTATGGGAAAATTACCAGATTGCACGTAAGCGCAGAAAGCGCCGCAATATAATAATTTTCTGCTCGGTTGCGGCTGTAGTGCTTGCCTCAGGCGCTGCTGCGTTCTTCGTTTTGAACGCGACCAACAAGGACAGCGTCAAGTTCAATATCGATAAAGTAATCGAAACTACCTACGGCGAGGAACTCGACCTTTCGGACTTCAGCGTAACTTATAAAAAGAATATGGGAACGGAGATGTCCGAACCTATTACGCTTAAGATGCTCAAAGGCTACGACCCTGAACTGGTTGGAAACCAGCAGGAAGTCACTGTGGAATTCGGCGGAGCAAGCACGACTATTACGGTTATGGTCAACGTCTCCAAGCTGGTGACGCCCGTAGTTACCCAGTCGGGCAATTACGTTTCGTGGGAGTTTGTGCCAAACGCGGATAATTACAGCGTTTACATTAATTCTTCCGCCGCTCCCGTTACGACTACCACGACGCTTTCGTACGATTTAAGTACGGACGTGAATTACGGCAATCTCTCGGTTACCGTACGCGCAAACACCACTTCCGAAAAGTACAGCAATTCCGAAATGTCTCAGCCCCTGTCCGTTACCAAGCTGCAGCCTCCTACGGGTCTGAAATACGACGACGGAGCGCTCAGGTGGGACGCGGTCGCAGGCGCGGATATTTACGAGCTTGTTGTCGGAGGTACTCCCTATACCGCCAACACCAACAGCCTGACGCTAAGTTTAGCTCAGGGCGAAACCAGCGTAAAAATAGTATCTAAATCCAACAATTCTTCGGTAGTTGTCGGCGTAACCGAAAAGGTTGTCTCCTACTATAAGCTTTCCCCTATATCCGATATGTATTACAGCGACGGAAAAGTTTACTGGACGGCAGAGGAAAGGGCAGGAGATTTCTCCGTTTACGTTGACGGAACCTATTGGAAAAATTTCAGCCGCAGTTATTTCGACGTCGAACAGGACGGCTTTACCAAGACGTTCAGCGAGGACGCGCATAAGATTGAAATTGTGAGCTCGTCGTCCATATTGGGTATTGAAGATTCCGTAATAAAGGGCTTTACCGTATCGCTGGGCAACAAAGTATACATCGAAGATAACGTGATGAAGTGGAACAGCGTCGGAACGGGCGCAACCTACTTTGTAAACGCGGGCGGACAGGACTATTCGCTGAGCGCGCCCAATCTTCCTCTCTCAAGCGTAACGTGGAGCGAGGGCGCAAACGTCGTTAAAATTACCGCAAACTTTAACGGCGAAACGATAATTTGCGAAACCATAACCGTTACCAAGCTCGGCAAACCCTCCGTTTCGGTTGTGGGCAGCGAGCTGTACACGGAAACAAACGATAAGAACCGCTTCAGCGTGAACGGCGGAGAATGGACTTCGACCGTTCCCGACCTTTCATCCTTCGGTACTGGCGAATTTACCGTTAAAGCGAAGAGAGTTTCTTCCGCTCAATTTGAAATAGACTCCGAAGAGGTAAGCGTTAAAATTTACAGACCCGAAACACCCGTGATCGCGGTGACGTCAGGCAAGGTGGACTGCCCTTACGATTCGGGACTGTACGATCTGAATCTGTACTATTGCGAGACAATAGACGGAACATACAGAAATATTTCGTCTCTTGCGTCGATAGTTACGGCGGGCGAGTACTATCTTAAAGCCAACCTTACGAGCAAGGAGGGCGCTCTGTCCCAGTACGATTACGTGCTCGCTTCGGGCTATTCAACCCCTCTTGCCGTAACCAAGCTTGAAACTCCCTCCGTATCCTATACTCAGGGCGACGAGAGAATCACGTCCAACGACGCGCGGGCTAAGTTCTACTACGTATACAACGACGAGGAGTGCGAGTGCGAGGGTGGACTTATCGCCAACCTGCCTGCGGGCGTCATTACGGTCTATGCGCGCGTCAACGCAACCAACGCAAACGAAATTTCCTCCGAAAATACTCCCGCCGACCAGAGAGCTTCGATATACAACCTTAATATTACCCTTTCGTTGAGCAAGTACGGTGATGGCGATTATCAGTTCTACGTAGTATTCGGCGGCTGCGCGGGTACCGATTCTTTAACGTTCACTTACGAAATCAAATACTATGACAGTAACGGAACGTACGTCGGCTGCACGCCTAAAACTACCGAAAAGACCGCGCAAAAAACGGGCGTTTCCGAGGACAATATCATAACGACTATCAACTACCGCCTTGGCGCAACGTTCGAAGCGGGATACGGTCATACGGATATTAAAAAGGTAGTGCTTATCGTTTACATCTCGAGCGGAACCAACGTTTTGCAGAAGTCGGCAGAAATGATAATTTAAAGCAGAAATGATAATTTAAAGGCGTTATTATTACACTAAAGGAATTATTTATATGAAGAGAATTTACAGGATTTTACTCGCACTGGTTATTTTGTGTGCAACCGTACTGCCCGTTGCGGCATGTGGCGAAGCCACGACGACTGTGGGAGGAAGCGCTACGGGTGCTTCGGATATAGAGATAAGTGACCCCGTTTTCGGATTTGTAAAGGCGGAAAATTACAATTTGGATCCCGAAAATTTTGATATTAATTCGACGTTTAATTGGGCTACGCTGCAAGTTGACACGACGTACTATCTGTTTGTTACCTTCGACGTTACCGCAAGGCGCAACAACGACGGACAGAGCCTTTTACACGTGAATTTCACCTTCGACGCTCTGGAAATTATGGACGGTACGATGGAGGACGTAAGTTCCGGTATGATCGTCGATATGACCTTCAAAGACGCGTTGACCGGTCATACGGGAAAGACGACTACCATATCATTCAAGATACCTTCGCAGAGCACCAATCCCAAGACTATTAATATGATTGTCAGTCTTAAACCCGTTCAGATAGGCGAATCGCACATAATTATCGGTTACGACTACGACGCTCCCGGCTACAATCTTTTGGGCAGCGACGGCTACACCAAAAACCTTACGGTTGCCTCAGTTCAGATTGAAACACCCGTGCTTTCTGTAACTTCAATGGGCGCTTTGCAATGGAAAAACGTAAAGAATGCCGATTACTACTGCATCTACGAATCGGGTTCGCAGTCTCCTATAAGGGATTTCATGGGCAATATCATTTACGTACTGGCGGACGGAGTATCTGTCGGCGGTGTGATGACGTTCAATATAGGCTTATATATCCAGAACTATCACACGCTGGTAATCAGGGCTTTCAGTAACGACACTAAAAATATTTTGATGTCCGATTTCTCAAACGCTATAGAGTTCACATGGTAAGGTTATGAAAAATATTATTTTAAGTATTATAAAGTATGTGATTTGCGCGGTGGTTTTCATCGCCGCGCTAATTGTAGTCGGTATTATAAACGTCAACACGACCAGGGACGTAGAAGCTAAAAAGGCAAGCTATACCCGAACTCAGTTCGACTATTTCATCTCGTCTCCCGATAAATCGCAGGTTGAAAGCATCGAAGCCTTATCCTCCGTAGACAAGGTGTTCCCCTTTTATGCGTTCAGCAACGCGTTTTCAAACAATTCGGACACCAAGGAAATTTTCCTTTTAATTTCGGACGATATGGACGATTACGACATCTCGCTGTTCACCGAAAAGACCTTGGTATCGGGCAGCTTCGATAAGAACGGAATTATGCTCGACCAGCTTGCAGCGGAAAAGCTCGGCGCAAGCGTGGGCAGCCCGGTTACGTTCAATATTTTGGGAAGAAGCGTAACCAAAAACGTATCGGCAATATATATGACTTCCACCTACGGCGGGCTTACGAATGGCATTGCACTTGTGGACTTCTCCGCTGAAATAAGCGCGGTATACACCCCCAAGGCGTACAACTCGGCATTCCTGACTGCAAACGACAAGGCGGCAGTAAGAACCGACCTCTACGACTACGTCGGCGAGGGCAACGTTGCGCTCTCCTATGAAGAATTCGTGGATATACGGTGCGATACGCAGCCTCCTTATTGGACTCAGGAACAATACGAAGCAGACTGCGCGGCAAAGTATGCCGAATACAGGGAGGATATACTTTCCGCCGCCAGAAGAGGGGGCAAACAGGTTGCGGCAAAGGAAGATTCCTACGCTCTCTTGAAGGACAAGATTGCAACCACCGAAAAGAGTATCGAAACGCTCAATCTGCTCACGGCAATTTCTGCGCTTGCGCTGTATCTTGTCGTCAACGTAATATTCATCTTTGCCGACAGGGGCAACGACCGCATACGCTGCGAAAGCGGTATGAGCGGAATAGTTATGTTCTTAAAACATACCTTATCGACTCTTATCACCGCCGTCGCCATTGCGGGAATTGTGTTCGGCGTGCTGTTTATAGTAGCTTCCGCAACGCCGTTTATCGACGCGTGCATGATAACGCTGTTGGCGGCTTCGTTGCCCGTCGTAGTGGCTGTACCCGTAGTTATGATCTTCGACGCAATCTACGTTAAACTGCTGTATTCCAGCTCTGCATACTGATACTTATAAATTGTTAAAATGATTGATAAAACAAGCGCGGCAAGCGGTATTCCGTTTGCCGTAAAACTCAGAACGTACTTGATGCACGCGATTATCGCTTTAATAGCGTTGGCGGTGGACGTGATTATTTTCCAGTTCTTCGTCGGCGACGCTACGCGCGCCTGCGCGGAATTGAAGCGCATTTCCGACGCTCCGCACAACGAAATCGTGTACACGGCTGAAAGAT
>JBJEUX010000033.1:0-1528 GCA_051884055.1 Candidatus Coproplasma sp. | reverse complement strand
AGCACGAGAACCGCAGTGCAATCACGCTTTACGACTTCGCTCAAAAGGTGATTGACGTGTTCGGCGACAACGGCAAAGTCGGGCTTTGCTTCCTCTTTGCCTCGATGTTTCGTGATATTATCTATCCGATTAAGAACTGCTTTCCGCTGCTTAATATGTTCGGACTTAAAGGCACAGGCAAAACCTCGCTCGCCACTACCTTGCAGTCGTTCTTTATCCACAGCGTGGACCCTCCGAGCATCGGCATCGCCTCTATCCCTTCGATGAACGACCGCGTTTCCCAAGTCACGAACGCCATGGTTGTTTTTGATGAGTACAAAAACGACCTTGACGAGCGTAAGATCGCCTATCTGAAGGCTCTTTGGGGCGGCGCAGGTCAGACGAAGAAGAACATGAACGGCGACGGAAAGGCGGCTCAAACCGTCGTTACGTCGGCTGTCGTTATCTGCGGTCAGGATTTGCCGACTCGCGACATTGCTCTTTACAGCCGTGTGATTCACCTTACTTTCTCCCGACCTTCGTTTACTGCCGAGGAACGCCGTCGCTTTGATGACCTCAAAGAGATAAGCAACCTCGGCAATACGCACCTCGCTGTACAGGTGCTTAATCTGCGTAAGGTCATGGAGAATGGTTATCGCCAGAACCATTCAATCGTGAGAAAGGAACTCTCAAACGCTCTTGCCGACGAGGAAATCGAAGACCGTGTGCTCGACAACTGGGTCGTGCCACTCGCTGCTTTCCGAACGCTGGAGTCGTCGCTGAAGCTCCCTTTCACTTATTCGGAAATGTTCGGCATCACTCTCGCCGGCATTCGCTATCAGAACGAGGGGTGTAAGAAGAATACTGAAATGGCTGACTTCTGGGAAGTCATCGACTCGCTGCACTCGCAAGGTCGCATCATCGATAAGGCACATTTCAAGATTCGTTATCTTACGGAGTTCCGGGGCATCGGCAGTGCCGAGCCTACGGTGTTCGCCAAGCCTACACAGGTGCTGTTCCTTAATCCTTCTGCCGTGTCAGCCCTTTATACAGGGCGCATCGCCGGCGGTGCCGTCGGCAAGAACACAGGCAACTGGGGAACGGTGCTCACTTACCTTAAAGTGCAGCCGTCGTTCCTCGGTCTTAAACAGGACCGCTTCAATATCCTGCTCCCTAACGGAACGCTGGACTTCACTATTGAATCTCAGCAGAAGAAGCTGCGCGTAAACCGCCCTAAGGCTCTCTGCTTCGATTATGGTATGCTCAAAGAGAAATATTCAATCAACCTCGAAACAAGCACTGTTTCGGAGAATGATTTGGACGTGGACGATGCTCCGCAGGTCGCTACGCCCACTACACCGCCTAAATCACAGCAAGAAGAACTACCGTTCTAATAGATTTCATTTTATCAAGGTTAATGTTAATTCAACTGTCCGAGCCTATTGTGAAATATGCTCGGATTTTTTTCGGCAAAAGCAAGGGGCGGAAAAATGAGGTCGATTATATTGCGTTGACAGCGTTGACAAGGGTGACAACGCTTTATATCAAC
>JBJEUX010000032.1:0-26685 GCA_051884055.1 Candidatus Coproplasma sp. | reverse complement strand
TATCGCGGTTAAGAGCAACTGCTCGCTCCAGTCCTACGTTCCCCTTCTTCACCCCTTGAAGAAGTTCGGCATCAGGTACGCGGCAGTTACCACCTATCAGGCAATTTCGGGCGCAGGCAAGACCTTCGAGACCATGCCCGAAATTATAGACAACGTCATTCCCTATATCGGCGGCGAAGAGGAAAAGAGCGAAAAGGAACCCCTCAAGATCTGGGGCGAGGTAGAAAACGGCAAAATCGTACCCGCACAGTCGCCCGTCATCACTGCGCAGTGTCTGCGCGTGCCCGTCTCCGACGGTCATACGGCGGCTTGCTTCGTCAAATTCGAAAACAAGCCCTCAAAGCAGGAAATCCTCGAAGCATGGGCAAACTTCTCGGGCGAGCCTCAGGCGCTCAAGCTTCCCTCCGCTCCCGAGCACTTCATCCACTACTTCGAAGAGGATAACCGCCCTCAGGCTAAGCTTGACAGAAACGAGGAGCGCGGAATGGCGGTTTGCGCCGGCAGACTGCGTGAAGACAATCTGTTCGACTACAAGTTTATAGGTCTTTCGCACAACACCCTGCGCGGAGCCGCAGGCGGAGCAGTTCTGCTTGCAGAGCTTCTCGCAGCTAAGGGTTACTTCGATTAATTAACAAATAATTGAGTTACTTCGGTTAACCAATATACGATTCGGGCTACTTCGGTTAATCAAAAAATAAAAAATTGAGGAAAATATGAAAGGATTTTTTACAGGAACAGCTACGGCGATGATTACCCCCTTTACTCAGGACGGCGTAAACTTCGACGCGTTCGGAAAGATGATTGAGTATCAGATTGAAAACGGCACGGACGTACTCGTAGTGCTTGGCACCACGGGCGAGCCTGCAACCATGACCGATGACGAAAAGCTTGCGGTTATGAAGTTCGCTATCGAAAAGAACGCCGGCAGAGCTAAAGTGGTTTTCGGCACGGGCAGCAACAACACCGCAAAGGCGGTCGAGGCGAGCAAGCGCGCCGAAGAGTTGGGTGCGGACGGTCTTTTAGTCGTTACCCCCTACTACAACAAATGCACTCAAAAGGGCATTGTGGAATACTACAAGACCATTTGTCAGGCGGTAAATATTCCCGTAATCGCCTACAACGTTCCTCCCCGTACGGGCGTGAATATTCAGCCTGCAACCGCAGAAGAGCTCTCATACATACCCAATATGGCGGGCATTAAGGAAGCTTGCGGAAATATGGAGCAGATCTGCGAGACCATGCGCAGAATCCGCCCCAGAATGGATTTGTATTCGGGCGACGACAACCTGAACGTTCCCATTATGGCGATTGGCGGCGCGGGACTCATTTCGGTCGTTTCGAATATCGCTCCCAAGCAGGTCAAGGAAGTGGCTACGCTGGTTGCAAAGGGCAAGCTTGAAAAGGCGAACAAGATTCAGGATAAACTCCTTCCCCTCATCGACGCGTGCTTTATCGAAGTTAACCCCATTCCCGTCAAGGCAGGCTGCGAGATGATAGGATTCGACGCAGGAATTCCCAGAGCGCCCTTGACCGAGCTTGAAGAAGCTCATAAGGCGGTTATGAAAAAGTGCATTAAAAAGGCAGGGCTGAAGTTATGTTAAACGTACTCGTCTGCGGCATCGGCGGCGCAATGGGTAAAAATATCGTAAGTCTTCTGGACGGAGATGCTCAGGCGCAGGTCGTTTGCGGAGTCGATTTGCACGCTCCCGACGGCTGTAAAGTGCCCGTATACGCCTCGTTTAACGACGTCAAGGAGAAAATTGACGTAATTATCGACTTTTCTTCCCCCTCCGTTCTGAAGAGTGAACTGGAATACGCCGTAAATAACAACGTACCCGTAGTGCTTGCCACCACGGGCTATACCCCCGAACACCTTGCAGAAATCGAGAACGCGTCGAAAAAGGTTGCGGTATTCAAGACTGCAAACTTCTCTTTAGGAGTAAACCTTCTGGTTGAGCTTGTAAAGCGCGCTGCAGAAGTGCTTGGCGAGAACTTCGACGTGGAGATTATCGAAAGGCATCACAACAAAAAGGCGGACGCACCCAGCGGAACCGCGCTTATGCTTGCGGACGGCGTGAACAGCGCGTTCGACGGCGAGAAAGAGTATATGAACGGCAGAAGCGGAATTGTGGGCAAGCGCGGAAGCGAGATAGGCATTCACGCTGTGCGCGGCGGAACCATCGTGGGCGAACACGAGGTTATGTTTGCCGGCGAGGACGAAATCGTCACCCTCTCCCACTCAGCACGCTCCAAAAAAGTGTTTGCGGCAGGCGCTATCAAAGCCGCAAAATGGCTTGCAGGCAAGAGTGCGGGAAGATACGATATGAAAAACGTACTTTCCGACCTGCTCTGATAGTTTACGGTCGCAGATATTTCAGGTATCATTTATTGGTCGCAGATATTTCAGGCGCGGATAAATTACGTTATGAACTGAATAAATTAAGGCGCACGGCAGATTCCTGCCGTGCGCCGTTTGATTTTTAATCAGACAATATTATTTTTAATCAGTCGGTTTGAATTTTTAATCAGACCGTAGCCTGTTCCGAAGCCAGTCCGCCTTTAGCCTGTTCCATAGTCTGTTCATCTTCAGCCTGTACCGAAGGCTGTTCGTCCTTGGGTTTGTAGACGTACCTGAATTTATAGTCGTAGGTCGAGAACTCGTCCGTGCGGGCCTTCATCGCCTCATAGACCTCGTCGCGGAGCTTGTTTGCCGCCTGTTTCTGCGGAAGCGTGGTATCGGGGAAAAACGGACCGTCGACGTAGACGGTTATCTTGGGCTTATCCGAGTGCTTACGCTTTTTAAAGGTCATCGTGTAGGAGAACACGGGAGCGTTCAACTTTACGGGATAGCGGAAAGAAACTGCGGGAAAATTGCGTATTCCCGAATAATAGGGCCAGATATGCGCCTCGGGATAGATTGCAACCCAGCGCTTCTTTTCTATCGCGCGGTTGATTGCGTCGGTAAACCTGTTCATCATATGTATATTTGAGGGAATGGGCAACGCACCCAGATCCATCAACAGCCATCTTATGCCCTTAATCGAAGTGGAGTCCTCGTTAACCACCACGTTTGCCCAGCGGGGATACGCCAGATACGTGGGATTGAACGCGTCGCACATAAACGCCGTATGATTGCCATACATAAAGCAACCGCGGTTTTTATAGCCCTTCATGCACTGCTTATTCTTGTAAGTGACGCGGCGGATAATCTTGCTGTATACAAAAATCAGGGGCGTGACGACGCAGCGGTATATGATAAACTTCCTCAACCTTTTAAGGGGATTTTTTGAATAGTACTCGAAATCCTCAGGGAGCGGTTTAGTGTCTATATTTGTATTTGCAAAGTCGTCGTGGACCTCGTCGGAATAGTACCTTATCTCTTGTTCCATAGAGCGCATTCTAAATCACTAACGTAAACTTAAAATAAACTGCCGCAGGGCAGTTTATTTTTTATTTGACAATATCTGTATTTGTGGATTTAAACTGTTTAAAATCAGTTAAAGAGCGCGATGAATTCTCTCAACGCAAAGGGAACGGGCAGGTTCTTGGGAAGAGCTATACCCACGCCGCGCACGGGCAGACGGGGAACCACGTCCACCTCGAACAGCTCGCCAGAGGCGATTTCCTTTTCGGCATATTCGCGGGGAACGCAGCCTATGCCCATTCCGTTTATCGCAAGCTTTATCATCAGGTCCCAGTTCGCAACCTCGATATCGGGGTTGAGCTGAATTCCGAGCGTCTGGGTATAGGACGAAAACGCACGACGGGCGACCGTGTTGGTTTCAATCATCAGAAGGGGGAATTCCTGCAAGTCCTTTAAATTGAGCTTTTTGTCCTTTAGCGAGGCGTACTTTTCGCCTGCGACGAAGATATCCGAAAGATGAGCGACCGTACCCGTGAAGTTTACGTCCTTATCCTCTATGGGCAGATTGACAAAGCCCACGTCGCATCTGTTTTCCTTAAGCTGATTTAAGGTCTCGGGAGTGGTGCCCGTTATAAGCTCGAACTTAACGGCGGGATATTTTTCGTTGAAGGTCACTATCTTTTCCGCAAGAATATTCGAGAAAATGGAGTCGGTTGCGCCCACTCTTATAGTGCCCGTCGCGGTAGTCTTGAGCTCGATAAGCTTATTTTCGGCAGAATCGAGAAGGGCGAGCGCCTCCTCTACCTGTTTATAGATCAACTTGCCGCCCTGCACGGAAAGCTCCATACCCCTGTGGGTACGGTTGAAGAGCGAAGTGCCGAGCTGACTTTCAAGCTGTTTGATTGCCTGCGATACGGCAGGCTGGGAGATGAACAATTCTTCCGCAGCCCTTGTAAGACTGCCGCATTTTGCCACAGTGTAGAAAACCCTGTACAGTTCAAGATTTACCATTTGTTTTTCTCCTATTTTCCAACGCAGAATTTTGCAAATACCGCGCTGATTATTTCTTCATTGGCGGTTTCGCCCGTAATTTCACCGAGCGCAGACCACGCGTCGTTTATATCCAATGCAATCAGGTCAAGCGGGAACAGACCTATGGCGTTTACCGCGTTGCATAAAGCAACGCTTGCGCGGCAGAGTGCGGAGTGATGACGCTCCTCCACTATAAACGCGCCGTCCAAGGACCTCCCTCCCATTGCCTTCTGGGATAAAAGCTGTTTAAGAGCCTGAAGATTTTCGCCCGTTTTTGCCGACACGCACAGGTCGTATTTTTGCGATTGACCCCGTACTACGTCGCATTTATTCAAAATTTTAACCACTCTCTCGTCCCCTTCGTCTACGCCGTCGGGAAGGGAATTTTCACCGTCGGAGACAAAGAGAACTATATCAGCCGAGCGCACGATTTCTTTAGCTTTTTCTATGCCCACAGCCTCTATCTCGTCGGCGCGCTCTCTCAATCCTGCGGTATCGGAAAGGTTGTATTTGACGCCGTCGATTTCAATAGTGCCCTCCACGGCGTCGCGCGTGGTGCCCGCCTGAGAGGAAACTATAGCCTTGTCGTAGCCTAAAAGCGCGTTCAAAAGACTGCTCTTGCCGACGTTGGGAGCGCCGCACAGCGCAACCGAAACGCCGCTTTTGATCTTCTTGCCGTTGCCGTAGCTGGATATAAGCTCGTCAACCCTGGCCTTTGCGGCGCTTAAATCGTCCTTAACGCCGAAAAGTTCGGTCGCGGCGACGTCCTCTTCGGGATAGTCCACGTCGGCGGCAATGCCTGCAAGCACGTCGGTGAGCGCCGACTGAACCTTTTTAACCTCTTTGGTCAGCCTTTCGGAATACATCATTCCGCCCGCGCGGATTTCGGCAAGACTTTCGGCGTTAATCATATCTATCATACCTTCCGCCGAAGCCAGCGAGAGCTTGCCGTTCAGAAAGGCGCGCTTGGTAAATTCGCCGCGTTCCGCCGCCCTCGCCCCGTTGGCAAAGGTCGCCTTGAGCACGCCGCGAGCAATCTGTTCGCCGCCGTGGCAGTGAAGCTCAACCACGTCCTCTCCCGTGAACGATCTGGGCGCCCTGAAATAGACGCACATTCCGAAATCTTCAAATCCGTCGCAGAGAATTTTTCCGACGTACATTTTATAGGGTTCGAAATCCGCCACCTTAACTCCGCCCGCAGGTACGAACATCTTTTCCGCAACCTGCAACGGATGGGCTCCGCTTATTCTTATTATTGCCACGCCGCCCGTGCCGCGGGGCGTTGATATTGCTGAAATATCGGGATTTAACATCTTTTATGCCTGAAAAACCAATAATTATAACCAATACTTATACTTTATGCTTAGATTATAACACACTGATTTACAATTTGCAAATGAAAAAACGGCGCGTTGCCGCGCCGTATAAAAATTTATTTGATTTAACCGAACGAGTCGTCGGTTTATTTAATTTAACATATCCGTCAGTTTATTTGAATTGAACAAACCGTCGGTTTATTTGAATTCTTCGAACGGGTCGTCCGAGCCTGACGACGAGCCGCCGTTAGAGGAGCCGTTCTGGTAAGAGCTGCCCGACGACGAGCCTCCCGACGAGGAGCTGAATTCGCTGAATGGATCAGAACTGCCGCTTCCTCCGCCGGTGCCGCCGTAGGTGTTGCCCGTGCGGTTGTACTGTCCCGAATAGGGGTCGTAGCCGTAAGGTCCGCTTCCGTTCTGGCGGTTATATTCCTGATACATTCTGTACTGCCTCTGCTGCTGTTCGCGGATATAATCGCGATAGTTCTTTCCGCGGTTGTTGCGAACCACAAAGAACAGCAAGCCCTTTATGGGGAAGATTACCGACAAAAGCGCGAATAAGACGTAGCGACGGCAAGCGTAGGTCTGGAAGAAGGATATGAGCACGAAAACGTTGAGCAGAATGAAAATCAACTGCAGCCACGACAAGATATAGCTCTGGAGATATGCGAATATCCAGCCGATCCAATAGAACTGGTCGGGAAGTCCAACTACTTCGTAGCCGACGAGCATCTCTATCGTCGTTCCGCCGAACACGTAGGATTCGGTGATTTCCTTATAGAATCCGCCTGCGAAAATTATGCCAGCGCATACGTAATACAGCACGAACAGCACGACCAGAACCACTTCTAAAATCGCCTGAATGAGCGAGATTCTGCGCGCAGGCTGGTTGTAAATTTTGTTCTTTTCGGACACTACGCCAACGTAGTAGGTATTGAAAAACGGCACGAACGCCATCCATTTGTTTTTGAAGCCTTCGCGCGTGGCAATGGTGTACAGTGCGACTGCCTGAAAAACGTAGATAATAGCAAAACACAGTCCGCCGATTATCAGGGACAGACACATTCCCTGGAAAGGATCTACCCCTCTCACGGTCTGAGCGGCTATATTTGCAAATTCAAAAAAATCCATATTCCCCTCTGGTACGAGTTTAGTTTCTATACAATAATAATAGCGTAATGTAGAAAATATAAAATAATTGTGTGAAAATCAGGTAAAATTTTGAAGCGCAATGCAATTATTTTATATTCAAAGCGACAATTGACGGCTGATTTTACAAAAAAATTTTTTTCGATTAGTCAGATCAACCTATTTAAACAGCTCCAGACCGTAATCCACCGACTCAAGCATGAGCCCGTTTGCAGGCATGGTTTTGCCGACAAGCGAGCGGTCGCACTCGTTGATCGAGCGCATTACGTCGTTTAAAGTAATTCTGCCGAGAGCGTAAAAGAGCAGAGTTCCGACCAAGGTGCGGACCATATTGTACAGGAACCCGTTTCCGCAGACCGAAATGCTCACGTTCCCGCCGTTGCAGTCGATATCAACCGAATAGACCGTCCTCACGGTGGTCTTAACCTGCGAACCGCTTGCGCAGTAGGCTTTGAAGTCGTGTTCGCCCACGAAAAGGGCTGCCGCCTCTTTAAGCTTATCCACGTCCGCCTCTCCCTTTACCCACGCGGCGTACCTGTCCTTTAAGGGGTTGCGGCGTCTGGAAAAATAGAGCCTGTAGACGTAAGTTTTCCTCTTGGCGGAGCGGTTTGCGTCGAAGCCGTCGGGCGCGACGGCAGACGAAAGCACGCTTATATCCTGCGGCAGACGCGCGTTGAGCGCGTCGGCAAGCCGTTCACCCGGGATTATATAGTCCATATCCGCGTGGCATACCTGACCTGCGGCGTGAACTCCTCCGTCGGTTCTTCCGCTTGCGGTGAATACCGCCTTAACACCGAAAGCGGCGAAAGCCGCCTCCTCCAGCTTCTGCTGAACTGAAACCGCGTTCTTCTGCACCTGCCAGCCGCTGTAATCCGTGCCGTCGTAGGCAACCTTTAATACGTACCTCACGATATCACCATATAAGGATAGATTAGAGGGCAGATGTCGTAGGCGTAGACGTTGAGCAATACCACGCCCGTAATTAAAGCTGCGCACGCGAGCGCGGCGATAAGGTCGCGCCAGCTCAAGGTGAGCTTTTTGTATTTAGTGCGGTGTTTGGAGTTGGAGTAGCAACGCGCGTCCATTGCGTCGCCCAGCTCCTCGGCGCGGCGGAACGCGCTTATGAGAAGAGGAATCAGTATGGGTATAATCGCCTTTACGCGCTTTATGATATTGCCCGTTTCGAAGTCCGCGCCCCTCGCCTTCTGAGCCGAGATGATGCGGTTGGTTTCGTCCATTAGCGTGGGGATAAAGCGAAGCGCAATCGACATTATGAGCGCGAGCGCGTGGACGGGGAATTTAATCCAGGTCAACGGCTTTAAGAGGCTCTCTATGCCGTCCGTCAGGTTGACGGGCGTGGTAGTAAGCGTGAGTATAGCCGAGCCCAGTACGAGGAACACCAGTCTGAAAATCAAAAATACGGCGAAGAGTATTCCTTCGAGGTATATTTTGATTATTCCCCATTCCAGCAGAAGAGTTTCGCCGCCGTGGAAGAACACGTTCAGCGCCGCAGTAAAGACGAGCAGGAAAATTACTCCCTTTACCGAGCGCAGTACCGAGGATACGGGAACGTTTGAAAACGCCACCATCACCACCAGCATTATTGCGCAGAGCGCCAGACCGTAAAAGGTCTGAGCCATGAACAGAGCCACTATATACGCGATTAAAAACAGCAGTTTTACGCGGGGGTCGAGTTTGTGTACGAACGACTGGGAGGGATAGTACTGACCGAAGGTTACGTCGTTAAGCATTGGCCTGACCCTCCTTGAACATGGATATTACCGCGGAGGAGAATCCGTCTAAAGTATAGTCGCACTTAACGCTTATCCCCCTCTCTTCAAGGCAGGAGCATATCTTTGCCGTAAGCGGCACGTCGAGACCGAGAGCTTTGAGCTCGTCCGCGTGAGTGAACAGCTCTTCGGGGCGGTCGCAAGCGACTATTTTACCCTCCGAAACGACGCATGCGCGCGTGCAGTTCTGCGCGATTTCGTCCATATCGTGGGATACGATTATTACCGTCTTGCACCAGTCCCTGTGGAGGTTGTGCAAGAGCTCCATAATCTCCTTCTTGCCGAGGGGATCCAGCCCTGCGGCGGGCTCGTCCAGAATCAAAATTCTGGGTTTAGTGACTATTACGCCTGCAATCGCAACGCGGCGCTTTTGTCCGCCCGAAAGGTCGAAGGGGGATTTATCGCGCACCTCGTCGTAGTTGAGTCCGACCGCTTCGAGCGCCTGAGCCACCGCATACTCCAACCTGTCCTTGGAGATATCTTTATTGAAGTTTTTCAACCCGAACGCAACGTCGTCGAAAACCGTTTCGGCAAACAGCTGATATTCGGGATACTGGAACACCATTCCCACGTCCGCACGCAGGGACAAGAAGTTGCACTTCTTGTCTGACAAATCGTACTTGCCTACGGTTAGTTTGGGCATAGTAGGGGGTGTTTCGCCCTTTTTGACCTTGGGAGCTTTATATTTTTTCTCTGCCTGAGGCAGCTTTATTAGCGCGTTAAGATGCTGGACGAGCGTGGACTTGCCGCTGCCCGTATGACCTATTATTCCGAAGAATTCGCCCTCCCCTATATGCAGATTGACGCCGTTTAAGGCGTGGGTCGCAAAGGGGGATTTTTTCGAGTATGTGAAGGTCAGATCCGATATATCTATATCCCATTCGCCGCTCTTCTCTTTTTCAGCATGCGGGACGACGGTCGCGCTTGCGTTTTCAAGGCCGCGCTCCCCGGCGGCGGTTGAAATTTCCTGCGCAAGCTCGTCGGGCAAGAGACAGGGCTTTACCGATATGCCCGCGTCGTTGAGTCTGTTGCTTATAACGGTTACGTCGGGAAGGCACAGGTTATAGGTCAGCAGCTCTTCGCCGCTTTCGAACACGCGTTCGGGCGTGCCTTCAAGCACGATTTCGCCCTTGTTTAAAACTATCGTGCGGTCGGCAAGCAGAGCCTCGTCCATAAAGTGAGTGATGAGTATGACCGTCATCCCCTCCTCTTTGTTGAGGCGGCGGACTACGTCCATAACTTCCTTTCTGCCTCTGGGATCGAGCATTGCCGTGGATTCGTCGAGAATGATTATGTCGGGCTTGATAGCCAGCACTCCCGCAACCGCGATGCGCTGTTTCTGACCGCCCGAAAGGCGCGTGGGCGTGGACGTGCGGTATTTTTCCATACCGACTGCGGAGAGCGCCCATTCGATGCGCTTGCCTATCTCCTCGCGGGGGACGCCGAGATTTTCGGGACCGAACGCCACGTCGTCCTCTACGATGGACGCGACCATCTGGTTGTCGGGGTTCTGAAAGACTATGCCTACGTGTTTGCGGATTTCAAGTACGTCCTCCGTCTCGGCAACGTTCATTCCCCATACCGAAACCGAGCCCCTGTCAGGTTCAAGAAGTCCACAGACGAGCCTTGCAAGCGTGGACTTGCCCGAACCGTTGTGACCGATTACGGATAAAAATTCTCCCTTTTTGACCGAAAAGGACACGTTGTTTAACGCCGGAGTGGGGCTGTCGGGATAATAAAATTTTACTTTTTTGAATTCCAGTGCGGTAAAATCTTGACTGTCTGAAGTATTTTCCGCGTTCACAATTTGTTCCATACGAAGTAAATTATATCAAATATCGATACAATTAACAACCGTTTAAAGGGCAAATTGCGTGAAAGAAAAATAAAATTTTCAGGTAATTGCCGGCAGGCGTGACAATCTTTAACACTGTTTTTCCGATTAAAGCTTTCCTGCCCTGTCCGCGCTGAACTTTTTCGCCGTACGTCCGCCTATCGGCTGCGGTATACGACCTGACAGGAAATTGCCACGCTTAACTTTTTTATTTATCGCCACGCGCAGGGTTAAGAAGTTTTTTATTTATCGCCGAACGCGGGACGAAAGAACCTGAAGATTTTGTAAAAAATGAGAAGAGTAAGTAAAAATCAATATTTTTTTAAAATTCGCTGTTGACATTTATGATAATGTGAATTATAATTATATAGGCGTTCGGGGCGTTATTTCCTGCCTCAGCAGGCAAAAATGAAGCCCGGTGCGGACTAATTAATTAAGGTTAATTAAAAATCATTATATAATCGGAGGTTTTTTGATGAAAAAATTGACTATCGACGGCAATACCGCCGCAAGCCACGTTGCGTATGCTTTTTCGGAAGTAGCAGCTATCTATCCCATCACTCCTTCTTCCCCCATGGCGGAAGTTGCAGACGAATGGGCTACTGCCGGCAGAACCAACATGTGGGGTCAAAAAGTTAAGATTGCAGAAATGCAGTCAGAAGGCGGCGCTGCCGGTGCCGTTCACGGCTCGCTTTGCGCAGGCGCGTTGACGACTACCTACACCGCTTCGCAGGGACTTCTTTTGATGATCCCCAATATGTACAAGATTTCGGGCGAACTTATGCCTATGGTTATGCACGTTTCCGCGCGCGCCCTTGCTGCTCACTCGCTCAACATCTTCGGTGACCACGCCGACGTTATGGCATGCCGCCAGACCGGTTTTGCTATGCTGTGCGACTCTTCCGTTCAGGAAGTTATGGACCTCGCACTGGTTGCTCACCTCTCTACCCTTAAATCAAAAGTTCCTTTCATCAACTTCTTCGACGGTTTCAGAACCTCGCACGAAGTTGCTAAGATCGACGTCTGGGACGAAGCTGACGACTATGCTGAAATCCGCGCTATCTGCGAAGAAGTAGGCATCGACGCCGACATCGCTGACTTCAAGTCCCGCGCACTCAACCCCGAACATCCTATCCAGAAGGGTACCGCTCAGAACAGCGATACATACTTCCAGAACCGTGAAACCGCTAACAGCTACTACGAAGCTACCCCCGCTATCGTTCAGAAGATGATGGACGTAGTTTCGGCTAAGTGCGGCAGAAAGTATCACCTCTTCGACTACGTTGGCGCTCCCGACGCAGAAGAAGTTATCGTATGTATGGGTTCCGGTTGCGAAACCATCGAAGAATCCATCAACAAGCTCAACGCAATGGGCAAGAAGTACGGCCTTATCAAAGTAAGACTTTACCGTCCCTTCGTTGCTGAAGCTTTCATCGACGCTATCCCCGCTTCCTGCAAGAAGCTTGCAGTTCTCGACAGAACCAAGGAACCCGGCTCGCTCGGCGAACCTTTATACCTCGACGTATGCTCGGCACTCCTTGAAAAAGGCAAGGGCGGCATAAAGGTTGTAGGCGGCAGATACGGCTTAGGTTCCAAGGAATTCACCCCTTCAATGGTACTTGCAGTTTACAAGAATCTTGAAAAGGACGAACCCAAGAACCACTTCACCATCGGTATCTACGAAGACGTTACCAACACTTCGCTCGACTTCTCCGAAAAGTTCGACGCTGCTCCCGCAGGTTCGACTTCCTGTAAGTTCTACGGCCTCGGCTCCGACGGTACCGTTGGCGCTAACAAGAACTCCATCAAGATTATCGGCGACCATACGGACAAGCACGCTCAGGCATACTTCTTCTACGATTCCAAGAAGTCCGGCGGTATCACCGTATCCCACCTCCGTTTCGGCGATACGCCTATCCAGTCCGAATACCTTATCGATTCGGCTGACTTCGTTCAGTGCTCCAATCCTTCGTACGTAACCAGATACGATATGACCAGCGACATCAAGGAAGGCGGCACGTTGCTTCTGAACACCTCCGCTACCACCGTTGAAGCTCTGGAAGAATTCCTTCCCGCTAAGGTTAAGCAGGATATCGCTAAGAAGCACATCAACCTCTACGTTATCGACGCTATCGCAATCGCAGGCAGCCTTGGACTCAAGGGCAGAACCAACACCATTCTGCAGTCTGCATTCTTCCGCGTTAATCCTCAGATCATGCCCTACGACAAGGCAGTTGAGTACATGAAGTACATGGCTAAGAAGTCGTTCGGCAGAAAGGGCGACGCTATCGTTCAGATGAACTACAACGCTATCGACTCCGCAGCAGGCGACAACCTCGTAAAGATCGAGGTTCCTGCAGCCTGGGCAGAAGCTACCACCGGCGCTGAAATGGTTAAGGGTCACGAAGACGCTTACTATCAGGAAATCATTAAGCCCATCCTTTATCTCGAAGGCGACAAGCTTAAGTCCTCTCAGTTCAACGCAGACGGTCACGTTCCTACCGGCACGACCAAGTTCGAAAAGCGCGGCGTTGCCGTTACCGTTCCCGAAATCGACCTTGCAAAGTGTATCCAGTGCGGTACCTGCTCGTTCGTATGTCCTCACGCTTGCTTGAGACCCGCTCTCGTTGCAGTCGGCGCAGACAAGCCTGCTACCCTTGAAACCAAGGCGGCAATCGGTCTTCCCGGCTACGAATACAGAATGCAGGTTTCTCCCCTCGACTGTATGGGTTGCGGCGTGTGCGCAACCGTTTGCCCTGTAAAGGACGGCGGCGCTATAAAGATGATTCCTCTTGCACAGTCGCTTGAAAAGGGCGAAGATGCAAACTGGGAATACGCAGTTGACCTTCCCGCAGTTGACACCTCCAAGTTCAAGAAAGAGACCGTTAAGGGTTGCCAGTTCTGCACTCCTCTGTTCGAGTTCTCCGGCGCTTGCGCAGGTTGCGGCGAAACTCCTTACGTTAAGGTTATCACCCAGCTCTTCGGCGAAGACATGGTAATCGCAAACGCAACAGGCTGCTCCTCCATTTACGGCGGTTCTTCGCCTACGTGCCCTTACACCACCAACAAGGAAGGCAAGGGTCCCGCTTGGGCAAACAGCTTGTTCGAAGACAACGCAGAATTCGGCTACGGCATGAACCTCGCTTACACCGCAAGAAGAAATACGGTTAAGGCTAAGGTTGCAAAGCTTGCTGAAATCAGCGAAACCTGCAAGCCCGCTTGCGACGCTTACCTTGCAGCATTCGATGAGAGAGAAGCTTCCAAGAAGGCATCTGCTGAACTTATTAAAGTACTTGAAGGTTGCACCGCTTGCGAAAAGTGCGGTTCGCTCGTTAAGGAAATTCTCGACGCTAAGGACTGCCTTGCTAAGAAGTCCATCTGGATCTTCGGCGGCGACGGTTGGGCATACGATATCGGTTACGGCGGACTTGACCACGTACTCGCTTCCGGCGAAGACGTAAACGTTCTCGTACTCGACACCGAAGTTTACTCCAACACCGGCGGCCAGGCTTCCAAGTCCACCAACATCGGTGCAGTTGCTAAGTTCGCTTCCGCAGGTAAGAGAGTTAAGAAGAAGGACCTCGGTATGATCGCTAAGTCCTACGGCTACGTATACGTTGCACAGTGCGCTATGGGTTCCAACCCTGCACAGTTGCTTAAGGCGTTGTCCGAAGCTGAAGCTTACCACGGACCTTCACTCATCATCTGCTACGCTCCTTGTATCAACCACGGTATCAACATGACCAAGAGCCAGCTCGAAGAGAAGGCGGCTGTTGACTGCGGTTACTGGCAGCTCTACAGATATAATCCCGAAGGAGAAGTCTTCACGCTTGACAGCAAAGATCCTACCGGCGATTATCAGGCATTCCTTGCAGGCGAAACCCGTTATGCTTCCCTTGTTAAGACTCAGGGTGCAGAGGTTGCTTCCGAACTCTTCAAGAAGACCGAAGAATCCGCTAAGGCTCGTCTCGAAGGCTACAAGAAGCTTGCCGGCAAGTAATTAAGATATAAATTACGGCTTTACCGCCGCAATCTATAAAACGTAAATATCCCCCGACGAAAGTCGGGGGATTAATTTTTGTATGGATTTTGAAATACTTAGTAAGACACTGCCTCCGCATTGCCGCCGCAATCAACAAAGCAAAAATATCCCACGACGAAAGTCGGGGGATTAGTTTTTATATGAATTATAAAATATTTAGTACGGCTTTACCGCCGCATTGCTCCGCAATCTTTACAGATAAGTGCCCAACAGACGGAAGTCGGGAGAAACGTACCCGACAGAAGACTAAGAGGACATATTTATGCCGTACAAATAGACGTAAAAAATATTGAATCAGACCAAAAACAATTCAATTTTAAATTGTTCCTTACTTTCCTTACTTATCTTACACATATTAAAAAAGGCAGAGTTTTTAATGACTCTGCCTTAATTTATGCTGTTTTTTGTCCTAAAACGAAGATTTTCTCTGCGCTTTTTTACTAAATGAAAGCCGTATTTTTACTGTTTGGCTTACTTTTATATTCGGCTCGGCGCCTTAATTATTTGGGCTGCTTGCCGATGTATGCAAGTATACCGCCGTCAACGTAGAGAATGTGACCGTTAACCGCATTGGAAGCGTCGGACGCTAAGAACACTGCAGGACCTGCAAGTTCTTCAGCTTCGAGCCAACGACCTGCGGGGGTCTTTGCGATAATGAAGCTGTCGAAGGGATGACGTGAACCGTCGGGCTGACGCTCGCGAAGGGGTGCGGTCTGGGGTGTTGCAATATAGCCGGGGCCGATGCCGTTACACTGAATGTTGTATTCGCCGTATTCGGAGCAGATGTTGCGGGTGAGCATTTTAAGTCCGCCCTTTGCTGCTGCATATGCGGAGACGGTTTCTCTGCCGAGTTCGCTCATCATGGAGCAGATATTGATGATCTTGCCGTGACCCTTCTTAATCATCGAAGGAATAACTGCCTTTGCGCAGATGAAGGGAGCGTTGAGGTCAACGTCGATAACCTGTCTGAATTCTGCCGCGGACATTTCGCACATAGGAATTCTCTTGATGATACCTGCGTTGTTTACAAGGATATCAATAACGCCTACTTCCTCTTCGATGCGGGCAACCATAGCGTTAACCGCCTCTTCGTCGCAGACGTTGCAAACGTAGCCGTAAGCCTTGATTCCGTCTGCTTCGTAAGCGGCAAGACCCTTATCTACGAGTTCCTGCTTGATGTCGCAGAAGGTAATAATTGCACCTGCGGCAGCCATTCCCTTTGCAATTGCGTAGCCAATACCGTAGGAAGCGCCCGTAACGAGAGCGATTTTGCCGTCAAGTCTGAAATCTTTCATTTCCATAATAAAATTATCTCCTTAATTTGGTATGTTTTAAGTATATCACGTTTTGCACTATAAATCAAGCGTTGAAAATGAAATCGGAGTGCGCGCCGTGTAAATGTTGTGAAAAATTTTATAGCGTTAATTTGCGGCATAAAATACAAGCGTAGGAAAATTATGTATCTGCTGAAGAATATAAAATATCCGCCGGGCGGCTTTTTAATGCCGCCCGGCGGAACAATGAAAACAACAAAAATTCCGATTAATTAATAAATCCTTTTAAAAGGAAGTATTAACAATGTTTTAAATTAATACGCCCTTGCAAAGATTATGGTGTGCTTAGCCTTCTTGCCGCAGACTACGCAGTTTTCGTGCGTATCCTGTTCGGCGTAAACTCTTGCCGACGCGGCGGTTTTAGCCTTGATTTCGTCCTCGCATTCGCGGCAGCCGCACCAACCTGCTCTTACAAAGTTTCCGCCCTCCACGCCTGCAAGCAGTTCTTCCATAGTGTCGGCGTCGACAATGCGCTCGTCTCTGCGCGCTCTTGCCGCTTCAAGCATATCCTTCTGAACGGTTGAAAGCAGTCCCTTGACCTCTTCAACGACGGTTTCAAGGTCGTAGAGCGCCTTTTCGCAGGTGTCTCTGCGGAAGAGCACAACCTTGCCAGCCTCTAAGTCTCTGGGGCCTACCTCTATTCTTACAGGAACGCCGCGCATCTCCCATTCGTTGAACTTCCAGCCGGGCGAGTTGTCGGAGACGTCGGTAAGCACTCTTACTCCCGCCGCCTTGAGCTGTTCTTCGATCTTTGCGCAAGCTTCCAGCACGCCGCCCTTCTTTGCGGCAATGGGAACTATAACAGCCTGAGTGGGCGCAACTACGGGAGGAAGAACCAGACCGCGCTGGTCGCCGTGAGCCATTATTATTGCGCCGATAAGACGGGTTGAAACGCCCCAGCTTGTGGTGTAGCCGTACTTCTGCGCTCCGTCCTTATCGAGATATTTAATGTCGAACGCCTTGGAGAAGTTCTGACCGAGATAGTGCGAAGTGCCCGCCTGGAGGGACTTGCCGTCCTTCATCATAGCCTCCATACCGAAGGTTGCTACCGCACCTGCAAACTTTTCCTTTTCGGTCTTTTTGCCGCAGATAACGGGAATAGCAAGGCAGTTTTCGGCAAATTCCTTATACACGCCAAGCATCTTCATAGTCTCTTCCATCGCCTCTTCTTCGGTGGCGTGAACGGTGTGACCTTCCTGCCATAAGAATTCGGAGGTACGCAGGAAAGGACGGGTGGTCTTTTCCCAGCGCATTACGTTTGCCCACTGATTGATTAAGATGGGCAGATCTCTGTAGGACTGCAGCCACTTGGAATACATATTTCCGATAATCGTCTCGGAAGTGGGACGGATTGCAAGGGGTTCTGCAAGCTCTTCTCCGCCTGCGTGGGTCACTACTGCAACTTCGGGAGCAAAGCCTTCAACGTGTTCAGCCTCTTTGGTGAAAAAGCTCATGGGAATGAGCAGGGGGAAATAAGCGTTCTGGTGACCGGTCGCCTTGAAGCGCGCGTCGAGCTCGTGCTGAATATTCTCCCATATAGCGTAGCCGTAGGGGCGGATTACCATGGTGCCCTTTACGGGTCCGTAATCGACGAGTTGGGTTTTTATAACTACGTCGGTATACCACTGGGGGAAATCCGTGTTGATATCGGCTATTTGTTCTACGAAATTCTGGTTTTCTTTTGCCATAATTCTCTCCGTTAATTATTTTACCTATCAATTATAGCACAACGCCCTACAAATACAAAGTATTTGACAATAAAATTTAAAAAATTTGACCGAGCAAAAATTAACCGTAAGGGCGCTCATATAGTTGTAAATATTTTAGAAATAATGTATAATTAAGTCAAATGAACAGTAGTGACTTTTTAAAACTGAAAAGCGGAACCGACGTGCGCGGAATTGCCGTTGCAACCGAGGGTTCGCCTGTAACTCTTACGGATGAGGCTGTATACGCAACCGTCTGTGCATTCTTAAAGTTTCTTTCCGACAGGACGGGCATAAAATATCCCAAAATCGCCGTCGGAAACGACGTGAGAATCTCCGCAGACAGAATACTCAATCAGGTCAGGCTTGCCGCGGCTGACAGCGGATGCGACCTTGTGTATACGGGGCTCTGCTCCACTCCCTCCATGTTCATGCTGCTTAAGGACAGCGACTGGGACTGCGACGCTTCGGTTATGATTACCGCTTCGCACCTGCCGTTCGACAGAAACGGACTTAAGTTCTTCACTCCCGAAGGCGGACTCGAAGGCGAAGATATCAAAAAGATTTTAACTTACGCTTCCGACGGAATAAAGCTTGAGAGCGCAAATAAGGGAAGCTACAGCGAAAGACGCTACCTTGACGAATACTGCAAGAGCCTTGTCGAAAGCGTACGCAGGGCGTGCGGCGAGGAGAAGCCGCTCACGGGCAAAAAGATTATTGTCGACGCAGGCAACGGCGCAGGCGGTTTCTTTGCGGATAAAGTGCTTACTCCTCTCGGCGCAGACGTGACGGGCAGTCAGTTTTTGCAGCCTGACGGCACTTTCCCCAACCACATACCCAACCCCGAGGACAAGGGCGCGATTGCCTCGCTTTCTGCGGCGGTAGTGCGCGAAAAGGCGGATTTAGGCGTCATCTTCGATACCGACGTCGACCGTGCGGGCGCTGTGGACAGCGACGGAAAGGAGATTAACCGAAACAGACTGATTGCGCTTATGGCGGCTGTTCTTCTTGAAAAAGAGGGCGGAACCATCGTCACCGACAGCGTTACAAGCGACGGTCTTACGGAATTTATTACTAAGCTTGGCGGAAAGCACGTTCGCTTTAAGCGCGGATATAAGAACGTCATTGACGAAGCTTTACGGCGCGAAGCCGATGGCGAAAACTGCCCCTTGGCTATGGAGACGAGCGGACACGCCGCTTTCAAGGATAATTATTTCCTTGACGACGGAGCTTATCTGGTAACCAAAATATTAATCTGCCTTTCGAGGCAAACTAAACTTGGAAAGACCCTTTCTTCCATAATCGAAGATCTGCCCGTACCCGTTGAAGAGGACGAAGTGAGATTGAAGTTCACCCCCGCCTCTACCGATTTCAGGGCAGAAGGCAATCAGGTTATCGAGGATATCAAGGCGAAAGCCTGCGCAAGCGACGATATGCGCCTTGCGCCTGACAACTACGAGGGCGTGCGCGTAAACCTGAATAAAGAGGACGGAGACGGCTGGTTTTTGGTGCGAATGAGCGTACACGACCCCGTTATGCCCATAAATTTTGAAAGCTGTTCAAAGGGCGGCAACGTAAGAATTGCACGCAGACTCTACGAACTTCTGAAGGGCTATCCCTTCCTCGATACGCAGAATCTTGAAAATTTTATTAAAAATTAAAATGATTTATATAGCGGAGCTACCCAATTAAGTAAGGTAATCTGCTAAAAATATAAGGAGATAATATAAAATGTCTGTTCAGCAGAAAAGCGTTGACACAATCAGAATCCTCTCGGCGGAAGCCATTGAAAAAGCCAAGTCGGGTCACCCCGGCATTTGCATAGGCGCGGCGCCCATCGGCTACGAGCTGTTTGCAAATCACATGAATTTCAGCTACAAAAATCCCAAGTGGGACAACCGCGACAGGTTCGTTCTTTCGGCAGGTCACGGCTCTATGTTGCTGTATTCGCTCTTGCACCTTTTCGGTTTCGGCCTCACTAAAGAGGACCTGATTCAATTCAGACAGCTCGGTTCCAACACCCCCGGTCACCCCGAATACGGCAAGACCGCAGGCGTTGAAACTTCAACCGGTCCCTTAGGTCAGGGTCTGGGCAACGCAGTCGGATTTGCCGTTGCAGAAGCACACCTTGCAGCACTCTTCAACAGACCCGAATATCCCGTCGTAGACCACTACACCTACGTTCTCACGGGCGACGGCTGTCTTGAAGAGGGCATCGGATACGAAGCTTGCTCTTTTGCAGGCACCCAGAAACTCGGCAAACTCATTCTGCTCTACGATAACAACGATATAACCATCGAAGGCGATATGAAGACCTCCTTCGACGAGGACGTTGCAACCAGATTTATTGCGCAGGGTTGGCAGGTTATCAGGGTTAACGACGCCAACAACTTAACCCAGCTCTCCGCGGCAATAGTTAAGGCTAAGAGCGACCTTACTAGACCTTCAATCATCATCTGCAAGTCGGTTATCGGCTACGGCTCGCCCCTTGCAGGCTCGGCTGACTGCCACGGCGCGCCTCTCGGCGAAGCTAATCTGCAGGCAACCAAAGAATACTTCAACTGGACTCAGCCTCCCTTCGAAGCTCCCGAGGACGTCAAGGCTCACTGCATGGCTATCGCCGAGGAAAAGACTAAGAAAGAGGAAGAATGGAACGAGCTTTTCGCCCGTTACGAACAGGCTTATCCCGAGCTTGCGGCTGAATATAAGCGCTTTATGAGCGGCATTACCCCCGATTTAGAGGCAGTAAAGGCAGAGCTTCCCACATTCGACAAGCCCGAAGCAACCCGTTCCTGCGGCGGCAAGGTATTGAACGCCATTGCAAAGAATATGCCCAACATTATGTCGGGCTCGGCTGACCTTGCTCCCTCCACCAAGACCGAGATCAAGGGTTCGCCCTACTTCTCGCCCGAGCACAGAGAGGGCTGCAACATTCACTTCGGTATCCGCGAACACGCTATGGCGGCTATCTGCAACGGTATTCAGTTGCACGGCGGCCTCAAGGCGGTTTGCTCCACCTTCTTCTCCTTCTCCGACTATATGAAGGGCGGCATGCGTATGAGCGCGCTTATGAATATCCCCGTGCTGTACGTCATGACTCACGACTCTATCGGCGTCGGCGAGGACGGACCCACTCATCAGCCTATGGAACAGCTTATCGCGCTCCGCTCCATTCCCAATATCAACGTATTCCGTCCCTGCGACGGCAACGAGACTGTTGCGGCGTTCGAAGTTGCTTTCACCGAGAGCAGACCTACCGTAATCGTTGAATCGAGACAGAATCTTCCCGCGTTTGCTACTACCGGCGAAGACGCGAAGAAAGGCGCTTACGTCATTGCGGATTGCTTCGGCACTCCCGACGTACTCTTAATCGGTTCGGGTTCGGAAATTGAGCTCTGTATGGCTGCAAAGGACGAACTTGAAACTCAGGGCATCCGCGCAAGAGTTATTTCTATGACCTGTATGGAGGCCTTTGAAAGACAGACCGAAGAATATAAAGATTCGGTTATCCCCAGAAACGTCAAGGCAAGAGTATGCGTTGAAGCGGCTTCTCACTTTGCATGGTATCAGTACAGCCGCGACTACGGCGAGGTTATCGCAATGACCAACTTCGGCGTTTCCGGTCCTGCGAAGGTGCTGTTCAACTACTTCGGTTTCACTAAGGAGAACGTAGTCGAAAAGGCTAAGCTTTCGCTTGAAAACGTAAGGCTTGACAGATACAGCCACTGATTAAAAATTTAAGACGCTGACGTAAAACAGCGGAAAATAGCCGCCCACGAAAAACTTTCGTGGGCGGCTTTATTACATTAATTATTTAATTTAAAGCGCTATATCAAATGCTGTTTTAAAGCTCCTTAAGCCTCTGTTTTGCGGCGGCGTTGGTGGAGACGACCATAGCCAAAGTTTTGCAATCATCCATCTTTGAACAGTCTCCGCAGGTGCTGTATCCCCTGCCGATTGCGCAATTGCGGATGGGACAAAGGCTTTCGCAGAAGGGCGTTTTTACCCCCTCTGCGCGGCAGCCGACGCAATTAATCATCTCTCTGGTTATGGTTATTCCGTTCAACTTGCTCCATTTTTCCGCAGTTTTATCGCGCAATTCGTTATCGTCGTTTATAGTGGCGATACGAGCGTCGCAGCTCTCGCAATCGAGTCCGCAACAAGCAATCAATTCTTTCATATTCTTTCCCCTCTGTAAATTTATATTATACGACAATTTCTGTCATAGCTTTCCTGACCGCATCTTTTCCGAACGCGACCTACTGTCCGCAGCTCTCATGACCGCACCCTACTGACCGCGCCATTACTGACTGCGGCGGATTTATATTTATCAGTCCTGAACGACAATTTTTGCAACCTGATTTAACGCAGTTCTGCCTTCGGGCGTGGGATAGATAGGATATACGTGATTTAAACCCTTGCCCACGGTTAAAAAGCTTTCCGTCCCGCTTTTATTCAGCTTTTCGTGCAGTTCGACGCAGTCGGGATACAACAGATCGTGCGTGCCTACAAACACGTAGACTTTACATTCCAGCGCAAGGTCGCCGTAAATGGGACTCAGGCGGAAATCTTTTAAATCTTCCCCTCTCGCCCACGAAGCCGCCCAGACTTGCGCCAAAGACAAGCTGTTGCGAGGGTCAACCTTTTCGTATTCGGGAATTTGCGGATTAGTCATAGTCAGATCAACCCAGGGCGCGAACAGCACCAGTTTTTCGGGCAACTTTGCGCAATCCTTTTTGAGAGCTTCGTACAGCCCCAACGCGAGTCCGCCGCCCGACGAATCGCCCATAAAAATCACCTTTCCGCTTTCGGAGAGCACCCTGTTGCACAGCGGCAACAGAGCTTCGTAGCAGTCTTTATAATAGCTCTTGGGAGCTTTGGGATAAATGGGCAATACCACGCGGCAGTCGGTCTTTTTGGCGAGCCTGTCCAGAAACTTATAGTGAAGCGAGAGCGGATTGCGGACGTAGCCGCCTCCGTGCAGATAGACCACCGTCGCGCCCTTGCCCTCGCCGTTTAAAAGGTAGACGGGCATATCGAGATAGTCGTACCTCTTCACGTTGACGGCAAATTTCAGCCCTTTGGGCAGACTGTAAGGTTGCTGCTCGCTCTGGCTGAGCGCGTCGAGTTCGTCCTCTGCCTGTTCGCCCGTAGGATTCCTTCCGACGCAGCGCAGAAATATTTCAGCCAACGTTGAAACGAACGAGCGGCGGTAAATCATGCGCGAAAACAGCTCGGGCAGAACTATCAATATAAGCGCCGCAAACGCGGCGTAAGCTAAAATCTGCAATGCAAACGACATATTCTCTCAATCTTTCGTGCGTTACGCTTAAGTTTAATCCCTGTTCATGTTCTCCCGCGCGGTGGCAAGAAGCGAAAATGGATAAATCGCTTTTTCTTTAATTTTTGCTAAAATCAGCTGGAATTATCCTATTTTATAAAAGATTTCCACGTCCTGTGGTTTTCCCGTTACCGATGGATTACCGCCGATAACAATTTTATCTATCAGCTCTAAACACAGCTCCCTTGTAACGGAAACGTCGTTTATATGATTTTTGATTCTGTCGATAAATTCGTCAACGCCTATTCCGGCTTGCTGAAAGTTTTTCTCTTCCGTCGTCTGATTTCTGACCTCTTCAGACAATTGCTGTCTTTCTGCCGAATATTTTTCAATCATCTTCAAACATACGTCTTCGGGGATTTTACCCTCCAGCTTCTCTTCAAACGCACCTTGAATAAGCAAGTCTAACTTTTCAAGCCTCTTTTTTTTGCGTTCAAGCTCGTAAATCTTCTCAGCTTGGACTTTTTCGTCTGCTTGAGTCTGACTTAGCAAATAGCCATTTCTAACCTGAGCCTCGTCAGAAATAATAAAGTTTGCTTTGCTCTTTATATCGTCGAGCAGTATACTCTCCACGTCGGCAGCCTTTATATGATGATTAAAACAATAGGCTTTGCCTAAACGTTTATGACAACCGCAGTTGTAGCTGTAGACGATATCGACCACCTCGCCGTTGCGTTTGATCGGATAATACTCTAATTTCATTTTTCCGCCGCAATCTGCACAGAACATCAGACCTGAAAGGGGATGGGTGTAACCTCTGCGGGTCTTTTTGCCTTGACTTACAGAGCTTTCGACTTCCCTGACCCTGTCCCAAAGCTCCTTTGAAACTATTGCAGGGTGAGTATTCTCCGTAACAATCCACTCTTCTTCGGGGCGTAAAATAGCTTTATGGTTTTTGTACGAAACCGTCGTTCTTCGCTGAAGTGCAAGATTGCCGATATACGCAGGATTTGCCAATATCTTTCTTACCGTAGAGTCAGTCCACAAGTGAAAGCTCTTTAACGAAGCATACTTACCGCCAAGCTTTTCCACCTTGTAATCCTGCGGAGTCTGTATCTTCTCCTCGTTGAACCTTGCGGCGATCTGGCTTGGCGAAATGCCCTTTGCCCTCATTTCAAAAATCCTTACGACGTTACAGCTAACCTCGTCATTGATTACAAAAGTGCGACTTCCATCTTCACTGAAAACGTAACCATACGGAGGATAAGCCATATTACTCTTGCCTCTTCTCGCATTCGACGAAAATATAGCCCTGACCTTTCGGCTTGTGTTAGCGGCATACCATTCGTTAAACACGTTTGTAATGGGCATCATATCCATAGCAGTCGAGTTTGCACCTGCCGTGTCTATGTTATCGCTGACCGCAATAAAGCGGATGCCGAACGACGGAAATATGTAATCAATGTACTGCCCGACCTGTATGTAGTTTCTTCCGAAACGGGACAAATCTTTTACGACTATAGTATTGATTATTCCGCTTTTAGCGTCGCTAAGCAGTCTCTGCACGCCTTCTCGTTCAAACGTCGTTCCCGATATCCCGTCGTCAACGTAGATATCGTGTAGAGTCCAGCCCTTATCCCTAACGTACTTAATAAGCATTGCCTTTTGATTTTCGATTGATAAAGATTCGCCTGCACGTTCATCGTCTCTGCTCAATCTGACGTAAATACCGACTATGTAATTTTTTCGCTTTGATTTCAATTTTTTGCCTCCCGAATCAAAGCGAGTACCATTCTGTTGAGTGTATTCTATCATATTGCCTCGCTTTTTGCAAGGTTATGCATAGAATTCTTTGGTATATTTTTCTTAATCTTATCCACTCTCATAGTTTCATAAACTTTGGAAACGGCAATTCTTGTTAAAACCTCGTCTAAATTTTTCTCACCTGTAAAATGCCTTTTTACATAGAACTCTCTATCTCCTATAATTTTAACGGCAGTATCACTAAATACCGCCGTTTCCCCTGTTTTCATATTGTTTATATTCGTATCATTTTCCTCCTGATTATTTGATTTTTATAGATATTCAATTTTCATAATGTTTCTCCTTTTAATGCCTAAAGCATTTCCGAGACCGCTTTATGGCGGCATTCTCATTTCATAGCTACATTGCTATGACAAATAAAAAAGCCGTGAAACTCTTTCAATCCTCAATCACTCAATCTCTATTCCGTAGGACACACGTTCACGCGCTTTGCTTTAATTTTATTCAGTTGTTACTTTAAGAGCAGAAACGCCGTTGCTATTGCTTGTGCAAGCAGAAGAATGGGAGTTGCCCAGAACATAAATTTACGGAAACCGCCTTCAATTTGCATTTCAATGCGTTGCTTTTTGATTTCGTTAGCTGTCTCTTTCAATTCTGCTTTTACCTCTTTAACGCTTTCGTCAACCGCTTTTATGGCGTAAGATTTGACCTCATTTGCAGAAGTCGTCACTGCGGTCTTTATACTTTGGCTGATTTCCGCTTTGAAAGTTCTCTCTTCCTGAGTTATCTCCCGCATTTCCGTTACCGCCGTCTGCACCGTTCCCCGTATCTGCCTCTGGTGATAATCGTTGTCCGAGTTCATGTTCTCCACTTGGTAGGTCAAGTCCTTGACGAGCGTATTCTGCTCGCTTATCAAGCCGTTGCATTTCTCGTTCGATATCGCCAACGCTTCTTTGAGTAGTGCGTTGTCCGTCTGTTCTCTGCGTTCCGCATTCCTCGCTTGTAGTTCGGCAAGCGGCGTTGCCGTCTGCCCTGTTTCTCTGTTTACTAATGACATTTAATACCTCGCTTTTTGTATAATTTTCTCCGAGATTACGCCCTCGGATGGCTTTCTTCTTTTCGGGGTGAAGATAGGAGTATTCCATCTTGCTCCTTGTAACTTCAACCCCGTACTTTTTGAGATGAGCGATAAACTCACTCTCGGTTGTTGCCGCTTGCTTTGCTTCTTCAATGACTTCCCGTAAATCTTCCTTCCAGCTGGTGCCGCCTTTGAGAATGATGTGATGCTCTTCGGTAGTGCGCTTGTCCTTTGACTTCTTACGGAAGTTTAAAGGAGTAAAGCCCATTTCTTCGCCAAGGCGGTTTGCCTCGTCTTTCATTGCCGTATAATCGCCTTTACCTATCCTCAACTTCTTTCCCGTAAAGGGGTTGATTGCATTTACGATAATATGACTATGAACTGTCTGCGTATCCGTATGCGTGGCTATGACGCACTCAAGGTCATTGAATAGTCTTGCCGCCAACTCGGTTGCGTAGATATGCGCTTCCTGTGAATTGACGTTATCACTCCTTGCGCACGATAATTTGAAATGGTAGTACTTGCGCTCGTTGAACTTTCCGCCCTTGTGGAATCGGCTTGCCGTTTGCTCGAATTGCTCTGCGTAGTCCTCATCCTCAAAGAGGTTCCTCACCGAAACGTGAGCGGCTTTATCTTCCCTTGTTATGTAGTAGATTGCCTTCCTCGGTGAACTCTTACTCGATACTCCTTTGAATAATGGCACTATTCACCTCCGATAGCGGAAGATAGTTTACGGTAAACCTTCTTACACTCTTCCACTGCGGAGATAATCTCATGTTCGGTGGCATTGCCGAAGTAGTTGTTCTTTACCGCCTGATTGAGATTGTTACCCTGCCTTTTGAGTTCCGCCAATATCTCATTGCCGTTCTCAACTTGCACGATAGGTTTATCCGATAAGGCTCGGATAAGAAAATCCGTTCGGCTTAATCCGCTTGTTTTGACTTTGTCATCGATGAGTTGTTTTTCCGTTTCCGATACCCTGAATGAGTAGGAAT
>JBJEUX010000031.1:74803-79884 GCA_051884055.1 Candidatus Coproplasma sp. | reverse complement strand
AAATCAACCTACGGTCATAAACTCGCCGAAAGCCGCGCATATATGTCCCAGCCAGCTTATCGCCGAAGGCACGGCGGCGTCGACCGCCGCCTTTATCTCCGCGGAGTACGTCTGAAAATCGGTCTGCTCCTTAAGCACGAACGCGTATTCTCCATGCGCCACGCTCGTACCTATTGCAATCAAGCCGTATGCATGGTCGCCCACCGCAACGTATCCGCCGACGGCAAGAGCTCCGTCTGCAAACGCGCCTATCGCCACCGCGCCCAGCGCAATAAACCCTGCCGCAACTGCGCCGACTGCTATCAATCCTGCCGCCACCGCGCCGAAAGCCGCCAGAAGCGCAAGAGCGAACGCGCCGAATGCGAGAATTCCCAGCGAGAACACGCCCAGCGCAAGTACGCCCATTGAAAATACTCCCATAGAGATTACGCCCTGCGCCTTAATGCCTATGGCGATAAATCCCTTGGCTGTCCTGCCCAAGCCCATATTGATATGTACCAGCGGCAGCCCGAAGAGCGTGCGCTCCGATTTGTACTCGTAGTATATCTCCGATAGGGGTATCCCCAAGCCCACTCTGCCGAAGTTTGATATCCTCGCGCCGCCGTATATGCCGCCACGGTTGCCGTCCGCCGCGCCGTTTTGCGTATCGTATCGGTCGTTTGCCGCTCCGCCGTTTTGCGCGCTACTCTGATTGCACGTTTCGCCGCATTGCGAGCCACGGTTGCAGTTCTCTGCGCCGTCGTTCAGCAGATAGTCCACCGTACAGCCGAAAATTACAGAAAGTTTAATCAACTTTTCGGTTTCGGGGTAGGCTACGTCCGCCTCCCAACGCGACACCGCCTGACGGGTTACGCCCAGCTTATACGCAAGCTGTTCCTGCGTGAGATTGATTTTTCTGCGCTCCTGCGCGATTTTGTCGCCCGTTGTCATTCATACTCTCCTTTACATCAGGTTAACATAATTGTAAGACAGAAACCGCATAAAATCAACCCACGCACGGTTTCTTTACGTAACTTTTGAATTGCTTTTGTCTGGTTTAACTATTTCAGAACATAAAACCGCACGGCAAACGCCCCACGCCGCAAAATATAACGCGCAAATAAAGTTGCGGCGAGCCGCTCAAACTGACACGGTACATAAAAGCGGCGAATCGCTCAAACTGACGCCGTACATAAAATAGCGGCGAGCCGCTCAAACCGGCGCCGTACATAAAAATGCGGCGAGCCGCTCAAACGGCTCGCCGCGTTTAAATTTTTACAAATTTTCCTTGCGAAAAATTATTTAAGCTGCAACAGCTCGGTATAAGCCATTACGAACGGACCCGTGCCCTTTGCGTCGTTTTCAACGATAGGTTCGGAGATATAGTACTCGAACGTGCCGTTGCGGTGAGGCTTATCATCGGGACCGAGACCTGCAACCAGGCAGATACCGCCGAGGTTGAGCTTGCCGTCGGTTACGCCGAGGTATTCGTTACAAATACCGTCGAACACCTGCTTGCCGACCTGCGCAAAGCGCTTGTCGATAATGCCCAGACGCGCGCCCTTCATCATAGCGTAAGCTATCATCGAAGAGCCGGAGGTTTCAAGATAGTTGCCCTCCCTGCCCATCTGGTCGACTACCTGATAGAACATCTTCTTTTCAGGGTCGATATACTGTTCAAGACCTTCTATCGTCTGACGGAAGATCTCGCAAAGTTTTGCCTTTGCCTGCTCGTCCTGCATGTAGCTTATTGCGTCGACAAGTCCGACCGTATACCAGCCGACCGAGCGCAACCAGAAGCTTTTAGAAAGACCCGTCTGCTTATCCGCCCAGAACGCATTTTTGGAGTAGTCCCAGCCGTGATAATACAGCTTTTTCTGCTTGTCGTACATGTTTTCAAACACGTTGGTGAACTGACGGATCATATCCGAATAGTCGCCGTTGCCGCGTTCGCCGACGTAGCGGGTGTAGAAAACCTGCGCCATATAGAGTCCGTCCAGCCAGACCTGATCGGGGTAAATCTTCTTGTGCCAGAAGTTGCCGATCGCTATGCGGGGTTGTCCCTCAATCTGATTATACAAAACCTCTATCGCCTTATTGTACTTTTCCTTGCCCGTCTCGGCGTATAAATCGAAGAGAATTCTGCCCTCGTTGAGATTGTCGAGGTTATAAGTATCGAGTTCGAATCCCCTGATTGAGCCGTCCTCAAAGACGTAGTAATCCACAAAACGGTCGATAAATTCGATATACTTTTTATTGCCCGTCAGCTTGTAGATAGAGTAGAGCGAGGTCATCATACAGCCGTCGATATAGTTCCAGGCAGGCTTTTTGCCCTGACGGATATTCTCTATATTCCAGATGGGAGCCTCGGGTTTGGTGTCCTCAATGAGTCGGTCGATATATTTATCTATGATATTATAGTCCATAATTCCTCTCAATTCAGCCTGATTGATGCAGCTTTGAACAGTTTTAAGTACGTTTTAAACCGTTGCAATCAGGCTATCCCATAACTTAACTAGCTTATTTATCAGCTTATTACAAGCTTGCCGCAGTTTTTCTTGATGACGGTTTCGCCCTGAACTCCGTTAAAGGTTACGTTTTTGAGAGTTACCTTTTCAACGTTGTCTATGTAAATACCCTCTTTGCAGTAGTCGCGGACGAATTCGAGCATTGCAGGCTTGAAGGGTTTCGCCTCATCCTTAAACGAGAACGAAACGTTTTCAAGCACGATTTCCTTTACGGGCTGTTCAACAAGTCCGTCGAAGTACGCGCACATACATTCGCAGTCGGTACATTCGATATCCCTGAACACGAATTTGCCCATGTAAGGCGTATCGTCGCCGACGGGGCGCTTATCGCGCGAGTAGACGTATTCCGTGTGTCCGTCGGGGTCGCAGAAGTAGTACATATTCAGAACCAACGGCGTGATGACGTTGACCATCTTGATATTTTCGAATACTACTCCGTCGATTATCGAATCCTTACCTCTGCCGCGGCGGGACTTGATTCTCAGGCCTCTGTCGGTGTGCTTGAACACGCACTGGCATACGGTAAGGTTTTTAACGCCGCCCGAAATTTCACTGCCGAGCACGATTGCGCCATGTCCGTCCTGGAAGAGGTTGTTGCGGATCGTGTGGTTGCTTGCGGGCGTCTTGTACTTAGCGCCCATATACAGCTTGCCTGCCTTTAACGCTACGCAGTCGTCGCCGACCGAGAAGATACAGCCGACTATATCAACCTTATCGCAGCTTTCGGGGTCAAGACCGTCGGTGTTGGGACCCGTGTAGGGGTTCTGAACTCTCAGATCGTAGAAGCCGAGATTCTCCGAGAAGAAGGGATGAAGGTTCCACGCTGAGGAATTTTTGCAGGTTACGCCGTGCAGAGTGACGTTCTTGCACTTGTTGAGCGTGACAAGACGGGGACGAGCAACCGCTCTGCCCTTGGGGGTAGCCCACCAGGTTGAGTGGTCTGCGTTGCCGTTTATAGCGCCTTCGCCGACGATTTTGATGTTGCTCTGCTTATATGCCGAAACGAAGGACTGGTGGCTGGGATAGGGATTGCCTTCCCACGTTGCAAGAATTTCTTCCGTGCCGTCGTCGTGTTCGATCTTTGCGGGAACGTAGGGGTAGTGTTCTTCGACAACGTCGCCCAACAATTCGCCGCCCTTGACGATTTCAAGGGTGATATCGCTCTTTAAAACTATGGGACGAACGTAGAAACTGCCCTCGGGAATAACTACTCTGCCGCCCTTGGGGCAGGAGTCGATAGCCATCTGAACGTAGTAGGTATCGTCGGTCTTGCCGTCGCCCTTAGCGCCCAGATCGCGCACGTTGACAACGCCCGTTTCCTTTTCCGTCCTGATTTTTAAGGTGGTATTTTCGCAGGTTACGCCGACGGTATATTCGGTGTCGGGCGTGAGATTGAAGAGCGAAAATACGTTGCTGTCCTTTTCCTCGCCGATCTCCTTGCCGTTGAGCGTCACCTTATACTTTGACGGGTTGTAGTAGGGGTTTTTATTTTCAAATTCAAAGCACGCGGAAGTGCTTGAAACAAAAAGCTGCTTAAACATCGAATTCTCCCTCAATTTTTTTGTCTTTATGCCTCTTTACGAGGTATACAATCAAGTCCTTGATGCCGATAAAAGCCATATCGATTATTACGCAGAAGGTGCCGAAGAGCAGAGGTTCAATGAAGAATCTGGACTCCGAACCGGAGAGCGAGATGAGCGCGTTGATGCCTGCGTACAGATAGTTGACCAAAAACATTATGCCTACGTAGTAAATGAGGTTGGTAAACAACGTCCAGTACTTTTTAAACGGGAAGGGGAACATCATATAGGGGTCGAACTCGTGCTTGTCGCTTTCGATAAAGTGGAATATGGGGTTAACCATAATGTCCACGATAAGTCCGAGGACGGCGCCCGTGATGAGCATAAGATTTTCGCCGTTGCCGATATACGTGCCCAGGCCCATCATAATGAAGAAGCACACACAGCCCGCAAACCACCATTTTATGAACAGTGCCTTGAGCCAGGTGGGCAGAGCCGAGAGCTTATCGCGCTTGTACGGGTCAAAGTTCTGGTCTTTTTCTTTCTTGCTCTTTACCTCTTCGCCGGTTATTTCGGTTATGTTTGTGGTAATATCCTTGGATTCGGCATTGCTGCCGCTCTTTAACGCTTCGACCAAGTCGTCTACTTCTTTGGTCTTAAGGTCGTAGTAATTTTCAATAGTTGTTTCTTTTATCTGCTTTTTTTTCTTTGCCATTTATCACTTTCTGAAAAATAACCGACAAAAATATGATTTTTGTCGGTTATTGAACGTTTTAATAGTTTAATTATTCGTCGTCTTCGACATCAATGTTTTCTTTGATTTCGGTGCTTTCGAATTCCTTTCTCGTGTTGATCTTCTTAATCAACCTGCTATATACGGGAAGAAGTGCAAGCACTAACGCGCAAATTGCCATGAGGACAATGTGTACGATTGAAAGAGTGAGCGCACCTTCGATATAGGGAGCGTCTGCAAGGACGCTTGCGTCTACCTTGCCCTGGGTGTATACGAAATCATATACCTGAGTGTAGTAGAGAACGTCAAGAAGAATGATTG
>JBJEUX010000031.1:0-74703 GCA_051884055.1 Candidatus Coproplasma sp. | reverse complement strand
TATACCTGAGTGTAGTAGAGAACGTCAAGAAGAATGATTGCTACTACGAAAATGAATACCAACGCGATGAACACTACCTTCGGTTTAGAGCGCTTGGGGAATGCGTTCATAAACAGGGGAAGGATAAGTATTTCGAGAAGGGTGATTATGAAAATCGAAATGCCTGTCCAGGTGATAGACTGTAATCTGTATACAGACTGTGAGAAAGTGAACAACCAGAAGAGCCATAATACCGACACGATTGCAAAGCAAGCGAGTGGAATTCTGTGGGGATAACGCTTTAACGCAACTATCTGCTTACGTCCCCATTCCTTGAGTCCTGCAAGAACTTTATCAAGGGTAAGACCCTTCTTTCCGGGCTGTTCTTCAGGGGTCTGTTCGTTTACAACAACGTTTTCATTTTCTGTCATTTACTTTAACCTCCTTAAGAAATAACCTTCTGATATTCGGGTCTGCCTTCTGCATCCTTTTCGAAGAAGTGCATCTTTTCAGTTTCGAAACCTAAGCTGATTTCGTCGCCGAACTTGTAGTTACACCATTCAGCAAACTTGCAGACTACTATCTTTTTGCCGCAAATCTTGCCGTGTACCAACGTGTTCATACCAAGGTTTTCGTTGTTGGTTACGACAAATTTGATGTGTCCCTTGCGGTTGATGTTTTCAGGACGTACGCCAAGGATTACATCCTTACCGTCGTATGCATTCAGCACTGCCTGCTGTTCAGCCGTAAGAGGATATTCGAACAGGTCGCATACGAACTTATCGCCGACAATCTTACCGTCGAACATGTTCATGGGAGGAAGTCCTATGAAGGTTGCAACGAAGGTGTTTGCGGGCTTTTCGTAAAGTTCGATAGGCTTACCTATCTGCTGAACGTGACCCATTGACATGCAGACGATTCTGTCGGCAAGCGTCAGAGCTTCGGTCTGGTCGTGGGTAACGTACATAATCGTTGCGTTGAGCTTCTTATGAAGGAGCATAAGCTCGCGTCTCATCGATCCTCTGAGCTTTGCGTCGAGGTTTGAAAGAGGCTCGTCGAACAGGAAAAGCTTGGGGTTACGGACGATTGCACGGCCGATTGCAACACGCTGGCGCTGACCGCCGGAGAGCTGCTTGGGCTTCTTGTTGAGCTGGGACTTAAGGTCAAGTATCTCAGCTGCTGCCATAACCTTGCGGTGGATTATCATCTTATCTTCCTTGCGGAGGGTAAGAGAGAATGCCATGTTTTCATAAATGGTCATGTGGCCGTACAGAGCGTAGTTCTGGAAAACCATCGCTATGTCTCTGTCCTTGGGGGGAAGACGGGTACAATCCTTGCCGTCGATTATAAGTTCGCCCCTGGTTATGTCCTCAAGGCCTGCTACCATTCTGAGCGTGGTGGACTTACCGCAGCCGGAGGGACCTACGAGTACGATGAATTCACCGTCTGCTATGTCGAGGTTGAAATCCCAGACAGCCTGCACGCCGCCGTCGTATATTTTATCCAAATGTCTGATATTAATTTCGGGCATCTTACTCTACCTCCTTGATTTCCTCAGAGGGAGCTACTTGTACTGCCGCCTCTTCTTCGGCGTCAACAGCCTTTAATACCGCATCGATGTCAAGTTCGCCGCTTTCGATTGCAGCTACGTGCTTTTCAAGCTGTACGCAACGGATGTATCCGAGAACTGCGGAAGCTATAAGGCAAGCTGCGGAAGCAAGCAACCATACGAGCATCATTATAAATTCAAAGGTGCTGGTTGTGGGGCGAATCCAGAAATAGGGTATGGTGAGCAGGTCGTTCTGCAGACCGTACAGAGGATATCCGAATATACGGAGAATCTGGAATGCCGCAAGTACGAGAAGAACTATTGAGTACTTCTTGTTATAACCCTTGATGCCTTCGGACGCAAGGAAGGTCGTAAGTAAGGTTACAAGGGTAAGGATTACGGAGATACCGATTTCGATCGTAACGAAGTTAGTCGTAACGCCGTCCGATACGTAAACGGTCTTGAATCCGTAAAGTAAGCAGAAATACAATACGTTAAACACAAGTCCCAGAAGCGCGAGATTTGCGGGCCATTTATTGGTCTTATAACGGAGAATATCGTTTTGAAGAATTTGCTTGTTATCCATTACGCTACCTCCTTAACTAAGCCCTGTTCGAGGAGAGCTTTTTCTCCCTTCATGAGCTTGATTTTCCAAATTAAATTGTATACCCAAGCAAGGCAGTCCGCAAGAAGTGCAAGGAACACTATATAGCCGAGAATGAAGATTATCGGCGACTGATTTACTTCGGGTGCGCCAATGCTCTGCTCCATTTCATAAATCTCATAAATGAAGTCCCAATCCATTGCGTAGAACTGTGCCATAATTACCGTTACGAAGATTAAGCCGACAAGCGCTACGGCGCCGGTTAAACCGATAATTAAGCCAACGGATATGTAGTTGGTGATGTAGTAATTACGTCTTGAATTTGAGCAGGTGATATAAAGAATTGCTATTGCAACAAAGAGGACGATGCAAAGTACTATCATTAACGACACGAAGGTCTGACCTGAATTAACGACCGTGTCTGCAACGTCGTAGCCCGACTTATCGGATAAATAGTAACCGACTAAGGCGGACATGTTACCGCTGTTAAACGACAGAGCGTAGACGAAGACAACTGCGACTACGATGAGCGTTAAAAGCGATAAAAGCTTTTGAAATTTCATTTGAGCTTTCATATCAAATTCCCCAATTTTATTTTTACGCTCTTTAACCTTAAAAGGCGAACGTAAATTGAACTTTGCGCGTACCCGAAGGTCGACGCGAAGGTGTATACCTTTTTTATAAAAGTTATACGGAAAATTCAGTTTATCCGCCCGCCCGCATAAGGCGGGCGGATTAAACCGGTTAATCAGTTATAAACGTTAAGTTTTAACTTAAGCTTCAGTGCTGGTGCCGATGTTGAAGCACTTCTTGGTTCTGGTCCAGCAGCTGGAGAAGATGTTTGCACGGGTTTCCATACCTTCAGCCTTAAGCCAGGTTACGTATGCGTCGCCGTTTGCCTTAATCTTGCCGAGGGATTCGTCGTTAGCGATATTTCTGGACGTATCGAAGCCGTAGAATGCAAGGTCAAGATATACGTTGAGGATCTGGCTGGTGCTTGAGCTGTTGAGGAAGTACTTACCGGAAATGGTCGTCTGTCCCTTAATTACGGTCTGGTTGTTAGCCGTAAGAGCGAGGGTTGTAGGAGTGATGAGATACCACCAGCTTTCGGTCTTAGGATCGATGTTAAGCTTAACGTGGTTGATCGTACCGTTCTGGAGTGCTACGTTTACTACGTTTGCGCCGTCAAGACCGCAAGAGGAAGTGCACTGATATTCGAAGCCCTGGTTCTTGTTACCGATGGGAAGCGTTGTACCTACAACGTAACGAGCGTAGTTGGTGTAGTTACCAACAACGGAGATGTTACCGAGTGCGGAGCTGGGCTGCTTGAAGCCGTTAACTTCTTCACCGAGATAGAAGTTCATGCTTGCGGTGGTAACGGTAGGAACCTGAGTTCCGTTGTAAGCAAAGCCGGTGTATACCTTGTTTTCATAGATGAAGTACTGAGTCTTGTATTCATCCTTTACGGTGTACTGATCGGAAACGATTTCGCCGCCTTCTTCGCCTTCTACGGTGCTTGCAACCTTAACGGAAGGCTTGTAAGCAACGTCTTCTACCTTCTTGTCGGTAACTTCGGTTGCATACCACCAGCCGTTGGGATTGGTGTTGCCGTTGGTCGACTGAGGACCGTAGGTCATAAGAAGCTGACCGTCGTTCGAGAAGAGATAATCGATGAATGCAAGAGCAGCGGAAAGCTTGTCAGCATTGCCCTGTACAGCAGCCTTGGGGATGCAGAAGCCCGTGTTCTTTACGGAACGCCAGCTCTCGGTAAATCTCATGATGGTCTCGTGAGTGCCGTCATCGTCCGTATCCCACTTGGAGATAGGAGTTACGATGGGAGCGAGGTCGAACTTTTCGCTATCCTTTTCGGTGAAGCCGTAGGTCGTCTGGGTCTGGTCGTAGTCGTGCATCAGCAAGCTGGAAGGACCGGTGAAGTCACGGCTAGCCTTGATTGCGGTCGTACCGGTGTAAAGGAGACCTTCAGCAGCGAGTCCGCTCATCTTAGAAACGAGGTCGTAGCTGTCTGCGTTGAGACGGGTATCTACGAGTTCGCCCTTAGAATTGATATAGGTGTATTCATAGCGGGATTCCATACCGCGTACGCCGTAGAGTTCGCCAGCAAGTGCGGTGAGGTCTACACGTCTCTGGGTGGTACCCTGACGAGCTGCCAAGCCGTAGAGGTTGCTGATCTGTGCATCGGTGGTAGCGCCGATAAGAGCACCGGAGGTTACAGCGCAACGGCAGAGAGCAACCATGAGGTCAACGTCCCAAGCAGCGGAAGAGCTGTTGAATACGTCCGAACGGGTGGTGTATGCCTTACCGTCGAGGGTGTAAGCTACGTCGATGTAAGCCTGGAGCATCTTGGTGAGCTGAGCACCGGTGATTTCGCCTTTCGTAGCGTTGATAGCAGCGTTCATAATGTCAACGATGTTACCGCTTGTGCCGTTGTATGCGGAACCTACTGCAGCCTTGTAAGCAGCGCCGATCTTGCCGGATTCGGACTTAGCGTCTGCAAGAGCTGCATCGTAGTCAACCTTAGCCTTGACAACCTTGCTGCCATCTGCAGAGGTGGTGTCTACGGTGTAGCTGCCGGTGGTACCCATATAGGATTCAGCGGAAGAGCTCGTGCCGTCAACGCCCTTGAGTTCTGCCTGAGCCTTGAAGGTCGTGGTAGCTGCGGATACGTCGGATGCGTCGAGAATCTTTCTTACCCAGCTTCTTTCAGCGAGCGCATACTTTTCGATATCGTCGTTACCATCGAAGTAAGGAGCGTAGTACATAGCGCCGTTGGTCGTATCGGAAGTAAGCGAGAATCTAACGACGGGGTTAGCTTCGAGGAACGCCGCATAGTTGGGCATATAGTACAGATAGTCGTTGAGGTTGAGAAGAAGGTCGGAGTTCTGCGTCATTGCAGCGCCGGATGCCGTAACTAAATCGAAGGTCTTAAGAAGGTCCTTGGACTGGTTTTCAGTAATCTGGTTGTCGCCCGAAAGGTTGGTGAACGATTCGGTGAGCTTTACGCCGAGCTTGGTCTGAAGAGCTGACCACGCGGGTTTAAGGTCGCCTGCGTTATAGGTCTTACCGTCGGGCATCGTAACCGTCTGGGTAAGTTCTTCTGCCATGTAAGCGATCTTAGCGGGGTGAGAGCTGTTCTGGTTACCTACGTTCATCCTGAGTTCGGTATTTGCTGCGTAGGTAAGCTTATCGTTAGCATCTACGTTAGGCGTAAGGTCTGCGGAGAGGTTGGTGGGCTTGGTAACTTCGATAGAGCCGGTAAGGGAACCCTTATTGCCGGAGCTACTTCCGCCGCACGCCGTCACAGACAACGCCATTGAACCTGCCATTACAACCGCAACGGCCGCAAAGGCAACTTTCTTTGTCTTGTTCATTATTTTTCTCCTTATTAATATTAATTATTTCTGAACAATTTCTTTCCCCCTTTATGCTGCCGCGGCGACGGGGAAACTTTCACCGCGGGTTATTTTGAAGCCGGTCGGGCTGGAAAATACTTTGTAAATTATTCCTTTACGCCGCCCATGTTTACGCCCTTTGCGAAATACTTCTGGATGAAAGGATAGATGCAAAGGATGGGGATTACGGCGCAGATAACCATCGCGTAAACGACGGACATCGCCGAGAGCGTGTTGATATCGTAGCCTTCCTTGCCGGCGTTGATTACGTACTGCCATTCAGCGCCTTCGGGAGGTACTTCAACGAGTCCCGAGGTCTGGTCGATGAAGTTACGGATGTAAACCTGTACGGGCCAGCTGAACTGCTGGTCAGGCATCATCTTCATTGCCCAGAAGTAGCCGTTCCAACGGGAGATACCGAAGAAGAGTGCAACGGTTGCGATGGTCGCCTTGCTCATAGGAATGTAAACCTTGGTAAGAACCTGCATTTCGGTTGCGCCGTCGATTCTTGCAGCTTCTTCGATTTCGGAAGGAACGCCTTCGAAAGAGTTACGAAGAAGGATAACGTTGGTTGCGTTCATACCCATGGACAGGATTATGAGCCATTTCTGGTCCATATTCGCATAGGTCGTGCCGCTGAGAGCCGCGAGGATATCACCGGTTGCCTGATAGTTGAGGAACTGAGGGATAATACCTGCGGAGAACCACATTGTGAACACGAGGAAGAAGTTGAAAGCTTTGCGGCCCATCAATCTCTTCTTGGAGAGCGCGTATGCGCCCAATATGGTATAGAGCATACACCAGATGGTACCTACGAACGCCATGAACAGGGTGTTGGAGTAGGAAATCCAGAATACGTTGGTTTCGAATATCCACTTATATGCGTTTGCCTGGAAGCCTACGGGCCAGAGAACGACCGAGCCGTTGTCTACCGCTTCAGCCGTCGAGAAGGACGAGCTGATTGCATATATGAAAGGATATACGCACATTACCGCGAACGCAATAAGGAAAACGTACGCTACGATTTTGAAGATTAATTCGGATACTTCCATTTTTCTTTTCATAACTTGATATCCTCCTTAATACAGCGATACGTTTGCAGCCTTGCGGGCGATTGTGTTTGCACCGATAACCAGAATCATACCGATGAGGTTGTTTACCATTTCTGCGGCGATACCGAGCGTCGAGTTGCCCTGCGTCGACCAGTAGTTGGACAACGTTGCAACTATCTGAGCTGCGGTGTAGTTACCGGAGTTGGACATAAGGTAAACCTTTTCGTAGCCGACTGAAAGCAGCGTGCCGACCTTCATTATAAGCATTATGACAACGGTCGAAAGAATGCTGGGGATAACGACGTAGCGCATCTGCTGCATCTTGCCTGCACCGTCGATCTGAGCCGCCTCGTAAGAGGTGGGAGATACGGCGATAACCGCTGCAAAGAATACTATCGAATCGTAGCCGCCGTGCTCCCAGATACCGGTGATCTGATAGATTGCACGGAAGTATTCGGTCGAATATACAAGACCGCCCTGCGTCTGAACCGCTGCTTCGAGATGTTCGGAGGGGAAGAGAGCCAAAAGCGCTTTGGAAAGAACGCCGATGCCTTCCGTTCCGACGTTACCCGTAGGTCCGCGGAAGAGAACGATTGCCAACGTGGTTATAATAACCGTCGACATGAACTTAGGCAGGTATACGCATACCTGCAGAATGCTTCTTGTAATGTTCGATTTGATTTCGTTGAAGAAAAGGGCAAGGATAATCGGGAAAGGGAAGCCGAAAAGCAAGCCGTAGAACGCGATTATGAACGTGTTTCTGAACGCGCCCCAGAATTCGTATGCCTTTGCGCCGAAGAACAACTGATTGAAGTTCTCAAGACCGTACCAGTTCTGCTGGTCGACCGTGATCGCACCGGCTGTGTTCTGGTCCTTAAACGCTGCAAGCAGCTCCGTCATGGGCATGTAACGCCATAACAGGTAGACCAAAAGCATGGGAACCAACATAAGATACAGACGCCAGTCTTTTAACAGAGTGAAGCCCGTAGTCTTCCAATAGTTCCTCTCCGTTTCGTCCCTGACTTTCTGATCCGCAGGCATATAATATGTGCCTGTGGCTTCGTCAAATTCAAGGAAATCGTCACATTTGAGTTTGAACATTAAAATCCCTCCATTATCATTTTTTAATGTACGAGTATTGTAAACGCAGAATTGCGTAATTACTGAACTTAAACTCCGCACCCTATCGCGGAAATTACGGAAAACCTTTACATTAATAATATGTATATAGGCTTGTCCGCATTTTTATGAGCTTGCACGCCCCTTAATACAAGTCGTTGCCCTTGTCGAGAATGGAAAGCATCTCTTCGTCCAGATCTTCCAGCTCGTCCCCGTAGGCGTCGTGCTTCATCTCGTTTTCGCGCATTTTTCCGATTCGGATCAAGTACTGCTTCTGATCCTCGAACAGCCCGTCCAGCCTGCGGATGACCAGAATTACTATTATGCCCATCGCCAGCGACAGAAGTCCGCCGTCGGAGAAGCCCGCAACCGCACTAAGCGAGGTTAAAAAGGACATTCCCGTCGTCATGAGCAGGGCGCTGCGACCGAGGACTATCAGCCCCCAACCGAGGATGACCGCCAACGCCGACAGATACCACTTGCTTGCTATTCTCTGCTTGCCGACCAGTTTAAAATAGATTAAAACCAGCCCGATGAGCGCGTTACCTACGCAATACGCAAGGTAGTATTCCCAGCTTGCCGAATGAAGCAGGCAATACAGCGCGCCCCCCGCTACCGCGTACAGTACCGATACCCAGCCCCAGCGCATCATAATTATGAGCGTTATGGGCACCAACAAACTAAAAGTAAAAGTTGCCGCTTGAGGAAACCAGTTTAACGCGGCAAACGCAAGAAGCTCTGCAAGCGCCAATATCACCGCAAAAGCGAACAGGTCGTTCGTGCGGTATTGAGAAAAAGAAATTAATCTTGAACCGTTTTTTCGCATCTTACATTTTTTGCACAAATATGGCGCACTAATAATGTTATATTATCACACTTAGCTTAATCATTATAACATAGCGAATTTTAAAAATCAATACTTTTTTAATTGTTTCACAAAAAAAATTGTGCTACAATAAAACCACCAAAACAGAGGTGTTTTTATGAATTTTTTAAAGCTTTCCGTCGGCGACGATTTGCAATATATATTGGATAATCTGACCGAGCCGACCACAATATATCTTGCCGAGGGTGAATTTAAACAAAAAATCTGGATAAAATCGGACGACGTGACGCTGATCGGCGCAGGGCGTGAAACTACGAAAATTACCTTCGCAGACTACGCGAGAAAGCCCCATCAGGACGGCAGAGAGTACAATACTTTCCGCACTTACACAGTGTGCGTAACGGGTGAAAGATGCGTGATCGAGAACCTTACGATTGAGAACTCAAACACCGACCCCAGGACCGTGGGACAGTGCGTCGCGCTGTCGGTAAACGCCCGCGCCTTCCGCGCGGAGAGGGTCAATTTAATCTCCACGCAGGACACTCTGTTTACCTCTCCCTTCCCCGACGATCTGGTCATACGCTACTCGGGACTGACCGACGACCCGACCTATTACGACGGATTCATCCCCAAAAAACAGCTGTATCTCGAGGGAAACGCCGTGCATATATTTAAAGACTGCACGCTTTACGGTTCGGTCGACTATATCTTCGGCTGCGCGGAGGCGTACTTTGACGGCTGCAAGCTGATTTCTATTGCCGACAACCGCAATTTAGGGTTCGTTGCCGCGCCAGCGCACAGCCTTAAACAGGAGCGCGGATATACCTTTCTGAACTGTCAATTCGTAAGCGGAGGCGCGCCCGAAGCAAGCGTATATCTTGCGCGGCCCTGGCGGGACTTCGGCAAGTGCGACTTTATAAACTGCACGCTCGGCAGCCACGTATCGCCCCTGCTTTTCGACAAGTGGAACGATACCTACCGCGACAAGACCTGCCGGATGGCGTACTACAACCTTAATTGCGACTTTACCCCCTCCCCCGTGCCCTGGTGCAGAGAGCTGACGAAAGGCGAGGTGCAGGCAATTTACGCGCGCTATAAAGAGGTCAGCGGACGGAAATAATAGGGGAATTATCCCGACCCCAAGCCTTATATTTGCCCGCATCAGCATATTGTTTGCCAATAACGGCAGTATATTTACCCCTGTATCTGCATATTGTTTGCCAATAACGGCAGTATATTTACCCCTGTATCTGCATATTGTTGCCCTATCGGGCTTATATTTGCCACCGTATCAGGAAATAGATTTACCCCGTACTATGCCCGATTTAAAATAATTGACCCCTGAATATTGCGCAAACGGTGGGCAAAAACACCGTCCCTGGCGGTTTTCCCCCGCAATATCGGCCGTTTATTATCTATTGACCCGCAAGTATAGCCCGATCGCGCGAAGGGAGCCGTCGCACAGGGCACTGTCGCGCGCAGGGAACGCCGTTTGGGGCGGTTTGCCCCCGCAATATCCTCTGTTTAATTAAATTAACCCCTGAATATGCCAAAAGTAAAGGCGAGCGGTCTGAAAAGACCGCTCGCCGATTTGTTTTTATTGATTTTTAAGCTCTTTTTATCAGAAGCCGAAGTATTCCTTAGCGTTGTTGTAGCAGACGTCCTCGACGATCTTTCCGAGCGTCTCGATTTCCTCTTCGGGATACTGTCCGCTTTCAACAAGTCTGCCGAGCATCTGGCAAAGTATGCGTCTGTAGTACTCGTGACGGGGATATGCAAGGAAGGAGCGCGAGTCGGTAAGCATACCTACGGACTGAGCTACCAGACCTACCTGCATGAGCGTTTCGAGGTTCTGACGCATGCCGTCCTGCTGATCAAGGAACCACCAAGCCGTGCCGACCTGTACTCTGCCCTTGATGCCTTCCTTCTGGAAGCAGCCGGAAAGTACGGTGAGCGCGTAGTTGTCGCGGGGGTTGAGGCAGTACAGGATGGTCTTGGGAAGAGCGTCCTGACGGTCAAGCTCGCCAAGGAGTGCGGAGAGCTTAGCCATATATACGGAGTCCTCGATTGCGTCGAAACCGGTGTCGGGACCGATCTTTTCAAGCATGGACTTGGAGTTGTTGCGGAGTGCGCCGATGTGATACTGCTGAACCCAGCCGAACTTAGCGTACTGCTTGCCGAGGAATACGAGGATATAACCCTTGTACTTGTCCTGCTCTTCTACGCTGATTGCTTCGCCCTTCATACCCTTGAGGAAGATAGCGTTTGCTTCTTCGTAGGTTGCGGGAGCGTAGCATACGACGTCGAGCGCGTGGTCGGACAGCTTGGAACCCATGGAATCGAAGAATTCGATTCTCTCTGCAAGCGCGTTGCACAGATCTTCAAGGGTTGCGATGGGCTTGCCCACTACGCCTGCGAGCTGATTTACCCAGCTTGCGAACCACGAAAGCTCTACGTTGATAGCCTTGTCGGGACGGAACGCAGGGCGAACCTTTACCTTTAAGGTGGGGTCTGCGTTCATCTTCTTGTGCCATTCGAGCGAGTCAACGGGGTCGTCGGTGGTGCAGACGGTCTTAACGTTGAACTTTTCCATCATCTTGCGAGCGGTGAGAGTTTCTAAAACTTCGTTAGCCTGATTCCAGATCTTCTCTGCGTTCTTGGGATTGATTACGTCGTTAATGCCGAAATATCTCTGCATTTCAAGGTGCGACCAGTGATAGAGAGGGTTGCCTACGAAGTAGGGCATGCTCTCTACGAACTGCATGTACTTTTTGTAGTCGTCGTCGGGACCGGAGATAGAATCTTCTTCGTAGCCCCTTGCACGGAGTGCGCGCCACTTGTAGTGGTCGCCGTATCTGTCGCCTGCGCCCAGCCATACTTCGGTAAGATTTCTGAACTTCTTATCCTCGTAAATTTCTTTGGGCTGAAGGTGGCAGTGGTAGTCGATTATGGGCATATTCTCCGCATGTTCGTGATACAGCTTTTTCGCCGTTTCGGTGTCAAGGAGAAAGTCCTTATCCATAAATGCTTTCATTATAAAGTTACCCCCGTTTTGAAAATAGCTATTTCTTTGGTGTGGTTGATTTCGTTCTTGGTCTTCTTGCCGTTTGCAACTTCGACTATCAGGTCGATGAGGTTATCGAGCTGGGTTGCGAAGTCGGTTTCGAGAACCGCGCCCGCGTTGAAGTCGATCCAGTTAGACTTTTTAGCCGCAAGCTCGCTGTTGGTTGCAATCTTGAGCGTGGGTACGAAGCCGCCGAAGGGCGTGCCGCGACCCGTGGTGAACAGAACGAGGTGGCAGCCTGCCGCCGCGATGTTCGTAACCGCGCACATATCGTTGCCGGGACCGTTGAGAAGGTTGAGACCCTTCTTGGTTACAAAGCCGTCGTCGAATACTACGTCCTCTACGGGACCCGAACCCGACTTCTGCGTGCAGCCGAGCGACTTATCTTCAAGAGTGGTTATACCGCCTGCCTTGTTGCCGGGCGAGGGGTTTTCGTAGACAACCTGTCCGTTGCGACGGAAGTAGTCCTTGAAATCGTTGATGAGCTTTACGACCTTTCCGAAGGTCTCCTCATCCTTAGCCCTGTTCATTAAAAGCTGCTCTGCGCCGAACATTTCGGGAACTTCCGAAAGAACGGTCGTGCCGCCGGCAGCTACGATATAGTCCGAGAACAGACCTACGAGGGGATTTGCGGTGATGCCCGAAAGGCCGTCCGAACCGCCGCACTTCAAGCCGACTTTGAGGCAGGAGATGTCCTTTTCGACTCTCTTGTCCTTTTTGATGACCTCTGCGATTTCGTGGCAGAGCTCAACGCCCGCCTCGATTTCGTCTTCGACTTCCTGACAGATGAGGAACTTGATTCTGCTCTCGTCCACGTCGCCGAGGGTTGCCCTGAACGCGGACATCTGGTTGTTTTCACAGCCCAGACCGAGCACGAGCACGCCGCCCGCGTTGGGGTGACGGACCATCTTCTGTAAGATGAGCTTGGTTCTTTCGTGGTCCTCGCCGAGCTGAGAACAGCCGTAAGGATGGGTATACGTGAAGATGCCGTCAAAGCCCTCTTCGCCGTACTTTTGCTTGAAAGTTTCCAAAATGAGCTTAGCCTGACCGTTTACGCAGCCGACGGTGGGGATAATCCACAGCTCGTTTCTTATACCTACGTTGCCGTCCGCGCGCTCGTAAACGTTTACTTTACGGGGCGCAACCTTCTTGATTTCGGTGGAGACCTTGTCGTAGGTGTATTCGAGATTTTCCGAAAGGTTGGTGTGTACGTTGTGAGTGTGAACGTGGCAACCCTGGGGAATATCCTTGGTGGCAACCGCGATGCTGTTGCCGTACTTGATTATCTGTTCGCCGCATGCAACGTCGCGCAGGGTAAACTTGTGACCCTTGGTGATGTCCTCCTTTAAGGTCACGCCCTCGTGCGTTTCGCCTGCCTTAAGGTCGGTAAGCGCAACCGCAACGTTGTCAAGCGGATTAATAATTATTGTTTTCTTAGCCATTTACAAATCCCTCAACGGCAGCTCTCATGCCGTTCTTATCCATATCTTCGAGGAACTTTCCTACGACCTTTGCGATTTCGGGATGGATTTCGTTCATATCCATTTCCCAAGCCGCGGTCCAGGAAAGAGCCTTCTGAGCGAGTTTTACGTAGTCGCCGTCGAATTCAGCCCAGAGCTTTGCCCAGTGTTCGAGGTAAGCGGGGTCGTCCTTGAGCGCGATAGCCTCTTCGCCTCTCTTGCCCTTGTGGAATTCGATGATTGCCGCATAGGAGAAAAGAAGGTGCATGGGAAGCTTGCCCTTGATTCTTACGTAGTCGGTAAGGGTGGGCAGAAGGCGCGTTCTGAACTTGGTGGTGGAGTTGAGCGCGATTGACATAAGCTCGTGTCTGATGAAGGGGTTCTGGTATCTTTCGATTACGGAATTTGCGAACGCCGTCATCTGATCCTGAGGAAGGTCGATGGTAGGATTTACTTCGTCGAATACGAAGTCGCGCACGAACTTGCCGATTACGGGGTCGTTTACAGCCTCGCCAACGGTGTCGATACCGCAGAGGTATGCAACGGGAACCATAGCCGTGTGCGAACCGTTGAGAATCTTAACCTTGCGCTGCTTGTAGGGCTTGATGCTGTCTGCAAAAATAACGTTCAGACCGGTCGAATCTGCGGGAAGCACGCTCTGTACGAAGGGTTCCTTCTTGAGTACCCAGAGGTGGAAGATTTCGCCCTTAACCACGTTGTTGTCGATATAGCCTACTTCTTCGCGGATAGCGTCGATTTCGTTTCTGGGATAGCCGGGAACGATACGGTCTACGAGCGTGGACGTGAAGTGGTTTGCGGTGTTAAGCCACTCGATGAACGCCTTGTCGTAGCCGAGATGTTCAGCGAGCTGGTTTAAGCACTTGCAGAGCTCGTCGCCGTTGTTGTCTATAAGTTCGCAGGGAACGATTGCAAGACCCTTGGTCACGTCGCCGTTGAAGTGCTCGTATCTTCTCTTTAAGAGAGCAAGGAGCTTGCCGGGGAAGGACTTGGGGCATACCGAGAAGTCGGTATCTTCGGGATCGAACGCAATGCCTGCTTCGGTGGTGTTGGAGATGATTACCTGCAAATCCTCGCTTTCGCCGTAGGAAAGATAGTGTTCGTATTCGGTGAAGGGATTGATGCAGTCGCCGATGATATCGATGACCTGGCTCTTCTTAACCTTTTCGCCCTTGTCGATACCTTCGAGGCGGAGGGTATACAAGCCGTCCTGAGCTTCAAGGTCCTTAACTCTGCCCGAAGGCATGGGCTGTACTACCGCTACGTTTGCGGAGATTGCGCCCTTATCGTTCAGGTCCTGAAGAATCCACTCTACGAAAGCTCTTAAAAAGTTGCCTTCGCCGAACTGCATAATTTTGATTTTTCTTTCGGGTTTGTTGAATAATTTTTTGCTTATAACTTCCATTATATTAAAGCTCCGTATTTTTTTATTTACAGCTACGGCGCGGGCGCGCCGACGGCACGGCAAATCCGACGGCGCAAAGTTTACGCCGCTCGGGGTTTGTCGGGGGTTGAAACCGCAAAATTTTACGGCTTGTTTTTACTTGCGCAATCAGTTGCGGACAATCGACGAAGGGATAACCTTTTCGGTCTCCTTATCGAATAAGTATGCGCACTTATGAGGCACTACGAACGTGAACTCTGAACCGGTTGCAGGAGTGTCGTGAGGGTTGACCTTTAAAATAACGTTTACGTCGCCTACGTTTGCATATACGTTGGTGGTATCGCCGAGAAGCTCGGTCAGGTCAACCTTAGCGGTTACGATATATTCGTCTGCCGCAGCCTTGCCGCCCTTGGGAAGCTTGATAGCTTCGGGACGGAACGCAAATACCGCTTCCTTGCCCTCGATTGCAGCCGCGTCGTCTACGACGGGGGTAATGTCGAAGCTTACGGAGTCGTTTACGAACTTGCCGCCCTCGATTCTGCCGTTGAGGAAGTTCATGGGAGGTTCGCCGATGAAGCCTGCTACGAAGAGGTTTTCAGGGTTGAAATACAGCTCGTAGGGGGTACCTATCTGCTGAACGTAGCCGCCCGACTTCATAACGACTATTCTGTCGGACATGGTCATTGCCTCGGTCTGGTCGTGGGTTACGTAGATGGTGGTTGCGCCTACCGAACGGTGAATCTGCTTGATTTCCGAACGCATGGTAACACGCTGCTTTGCGTCGAGGTTGGATAAAGGTTCGTCCATGAGGAATATCGAAACCTTACGGATGAGCGCACGGCCAACCGCAACACGCTGACACTGACCGCCGGAGAGGTTACGGGGGAATCTGTCAAGATAGGGTTCAAGACCCAAGATCTTTGCAGTCGCCAGTACCTTTTCGTCGATGATGTCCATATCGATACCTTCGAGCGTAAGACCGAATGCCAGATTTTCTGCAACGGTGAGGTGAGGATAGAGCGCGTAGGACTGGAATACCATCGCGATTCCTCTCTCTCTCGAGGACATCTGGTTAGCGAGCACGCCGTCGATATAGAACTCGCCGGAGGTGATATCTTCCAGGCCCGCGATCATACGGAGCGTGGTTGACTTACCGCAGCCCGAGTCGCCGACGAGGCAGATAAATTCGCCGTCTTTGATTTCCATGTTGAAATCGTGTACGGCATGGTAGCCGTTAGGATAAACTTTGTTTACGTCCTTGAATAAAAGTTGTGCCATTTTTTATTTCCCCTTACGTCCGCGCAAGGTAATGCAAAACCTTATGCGGAAATTTTTTTTATTTTTACGCGGCGCGGCAGGCGCGCCGCTTAAGTTTTCGTATTCAGATTATCTCAAATCCTCGGTCTTGATATTGTCCATATCGTCGTACGCCTGATTTTCACCGCACATACCCCAGATGAAGGTGTAGTTTCTGGTGCCTACGCCCGTGTGAATGGACCAGGAAGGCGAGATTACAGCCTGTTCGTTGTGCATGGTGATATGACGGGTTTCGGTGGGAGTGCCCATAAGGTGGAACACTGCCTCGGTTTCGGGAAGCTCGAAGTACATATATACTTCCATTCTTCTCTCGTGAGTGTGCGAGGGAAGGGTGTTCCAAGCCGAGCCGACTGCAAGTTCGGTCATACCCATTGCGAGCTGGCAGCTTTCGCATACGTCGCCGATGATGAACTGGTTGATGGTACGCTTGTTGATGGTTGCTTCGGAACCCAGATGACGCTGTACGCAGTATCTTACGCCTGCGGGAGGTTCCTTGCCCTCTACGGGCTTTACGATCTTGACCGTAGGATAGGTCTTGTGAGCAGGGCAGGAGTTGATATAGAACTTTGCAGGGTTGCTTGCGTCGGCGGAGGTGAAGGTGATTTCCCTGGTACCCATACCGATATATAAGCCCTCTTTAAAGCCGATCTCGTAAGCCTTGCCGTCGAGCGTTACGACGCCTGCGCCGCCGATATTGATGACGCCCATTTCGCGTCTTTCAAGGAAGTAGTCGGTTGCGAGCTCCTTGAACGTGCCGAGCGAAAGCGCAGTTTTAACGGGCATTGCGCCGCCGGCGATGATTCTGTCCTGATGGGAGTACGTCAAGAGTATATCGTCCTCCTCGAACAGCTTTTCGATTAAATATTTTTCTCTTAATTCCTTAGTGTCGTATCTTTTGGAATCGTCGGGGTGATTTGAATATCTCACGTCGAATTTCATATTATTAAACTTCCTCCCATAATTGCCTTACGAAGCGCGTGCAGGGAACGATGTCCTCGCCCGTGGTGCCTTCGAGCACGATCACGGCGTCCTTATCGTAGGCCTTGATTTTTGACAGTATTTGTTTGTAGTCGAACAGCCCTTTGCCGGGCGCGACCTGTTTGATTTTTCCGTCCTCCAAGACAAAGTCTTTAAGGTGGAACACGGTGATTTTTCCTGCGAAGGTTTTAAGCCCCTCGTCGAGAATTTCAAGATACCTGTCGTAGTTAGACAAGTCCAGATAATTATAAATATCGAAAATCACCTTGACGTTTTCACGGTTTACGCCGTCTATAGCGCGCTTTAAGGTCTTTACGTCGTAACAGACGTGACCCGCCGCGCCCTCCATGCCGATATATGCGCCGACCGATGCGGCGTAGTCCGCAAGTTCGGTAAAGGTTTTGATTACCGTCTGAAGCGCCTCCTCGGTGCGGTTGAGAGGGTTATACGTCCACTTGTCGTCGTTAAACGAACCCGTTTCGCTGCCCACCGTGTCGCAACCTAAGAGATGCGAATATTTAAGGTAGTTTTTGAAGATTTGCTTGCAGTCTGCAACCTTCTGCTTATTGGAATGAACGGGATTGAAGTATGCGCCGATGAGGGATACTTCCACGCCTGCGTCCTTGAGCGCCTGACCGATTTCCCTCGCCTTATCCTCGGTGAGAGCGTCGGGGGCGTACTTTAAATCCTCCATAAACTTGTAAGCTACAAGCTGGACGTCGCGGATATCGCATTCGTGAAGTTTTGCCGTCAGCGGCTGAAGTCCTTTAACCCCTAAGTCGTGCGTCCTGAAAGCAACACGCATTTTAAAACTCCTTTATTTTGTAGTAACGTTTGACATCGTATCCGTATATTAATTGCCGCTTGATTTGCGTTGAGCCAATCAGGCGTAAACGCAATTAAGATACTTGGTCGGGGCACTGCTTGTGCAACGCCGCTTTTCGCGGCGTTGCACCGCATATATGCCTTAATTACTTAACTTTTTGCAAATATTAAATAATTCACGGTGGCGGTAAAAATCACACTTTTTGCCGCCACACCCCATTTGCGAAAACTTTCGCCTCAGTAGGTGAATTTGCGCGATTCAGTTATAAGAGGGCTTAAGCAATCGCGCAAAGAGGGCAACGCCCTAAACTCGAAAAAATGCTGTGGCGCCTCCAGCCATACATTTTTTCGAAAGAGGCATTATCTCTGTACGCGTCCGGAGCCGTCGCCGCCTGCAAGAGCTTCAACTTCCTTGCGGGATACGAGGTTGTAGTCGCCGGGGATGGTGTGCTTGAGTGCAGATGCTGCAACGCCGAATTCGAGAGCAGCCTTGAAATCCTTACCGTCGAGGAAGCCGGTGATAACGCCGCCTGCGAAGGAGTCGCCGCCGCCTACACGGTCAACGATGGGATGGATAGAATAGGTCTTGGAATGATAGAATTCCTTGGTCTCTGCGGAGTAGATGCAAGCCGACCAGCCGTTATCCGATGCGGAGTGGGATACGCGGAGCGAGGAGATTGCATACTTGAAGTTGAACTTAGCAACCATCTGTTCGAAGATGGACTTGTAACCTGCAAGCTCAAGTTCGCCGCTGGTAACGTCGGTCTTGCCGGGCTTGAAGCCGAGAACGAGTTCTGCGTCTTCTTCGTTACCGATACATACGTCAACGTACTTCATAAGACCGGTCATAACCTTCTGAGCCTTTTCGCTGGACCAGAGCTTCTTACGGAAGTTAAGGTCAACCGAAACGGTAACGCCGTGTCTCTTAGCAGCCTTCAGAGCTTCTTCGGTGAGCACTGCAGCAGCGTCGGATACAGCGGGAGTAATACCCGTGAAGTGGAACCAGTCAGCGCCTTCGAAGATTGCGTCGAAATCGAAGTCAGCCGCGGTTGCGGTGGTGATGGAAGAGTGAGCTCTGTCGTAAACGACCTTGGAAGGACGCATAGAGCTGCCCGTTTCAAGATAGTAGATGCCCAATCTTTCGCCGCACTTTGCGATGTGCTTGGTTTCTACGCCGTACTTGCGGAGAGAAGCGATAGCGCATTCGCCGAGTTCGTTATCGGGAACTGCGGTTACGAATTCTGCACTGTGACCGTAGTTTGCGCAAGATACCGCAACGTTGGCTTCGCCGCCGCCGTAGTTGATGTCAAACTCGTCTGCCTGAATAAACTTTTCATTGTTGGGGGTGGAAAGACGAAGCATGATTTCGCCCATGGTTACGATTTTTTTCATTACAATTCTCCTGAAAAAATATTTTTATTTGTTTTTTTGTTGGCTTTGTCGCAATATGCGGTCGATTAAGCAAAAGGGTTTTGCTGATCTGACGAGAATAAATACAAGAAAGACAAACGCTTTTGCGAGGGCGCATACCCTCAGCGGTATGTAACCGAACAAAACGCGCCGGATTTCGCAGTATTTTTCCGTCAGAAATCAACCGAATGTTGCTACAGAGCCTTGTTATTATCTGACGGCGTAAGCCGATTCAGTCTAATTATTTTCCGTTCGAACGCACATATCTGCCGTTCAACGGCAATTCGTTTTATAAGAGCAACGCGGTTATCGACAGCGCGAGCGCCGCAATGCCCAGAATTACTCCCACTATCGCCACGGCGGAAAGCCTTACCTTATAATCCCTGTATTCGCTTTCGGGGATTTCGACGACGGTCTTTTCGGGCTGAACCTCTTTCAACCCCTCCTCCGCGTCGGCTTTGAACTCCGCGTCGCCGGCAGTCTCGTTTTTGATTTGTTCGTCCATTACTTTCTGAGTACGAGGTGTACCGCAAATCCGCCGAACGAATCCTTGAGATAAGCTACGGTCATAACGCCCGACTTGTCGTACTTAACCGAGCTCTCGTCGATTTCGTAGCCGCGCATCTTAAGCTGGTATACCGCGCGCTTAACCGAGTTGGTTGCAACCGCGATGTGACCCATGTCGCCCTTGAAGGGAGCCTTCATACATTCAACGTAGGTTGAAGCGAATATCGAGCTGTTGCCCACCTTTTTGGTGAAGCCGAACGCGTCGTCGAACTTGTCCGCAACTGCCTCCGCCTCTTCGGGGTTAGCGCAGTTGATTCCCACGTGAACCATCTGGAAGCCGAGCATTCTGTCGATAGCTTCACGGCAGAGCGCGGTGATTCCCGCCCAGTTTTCCTCGTCGAGCATCTTTGCAGGAACTATCCAGCTGCCGCCGCAGCATACGATCTTATTGTATGCAAGGTAGGAGTTGAGGTTGTCCGCAGTGACGCCGCCCGTGGGCATGAAGCGCATCGTGGTGTAGGGTCCGCAAACCGACTTTATGTAGGGTAAGCCGCCCGCCTGCTCGGCAGGGAAGAACTTAGCGAAGTCGAGCCCGAGCTCCAGCGCCTGTTCGATTTCGCTTGCCGACGAAAGACCGGGAGCGAAGGGAATTCCGTTATCTAAGCAGTGCTTGACAACCTTGGGATTGAGACCGGGAGCCACGCAGAACTTAGCGCCGGCAGCCGCAGCCGCGTCAGCCTGTTCGCAGGTCAATACCGTGCCCGCGCCGACCAGCATATCGGGATAAGCCTTTACCATGCGCGAGATAACTTCGTCGGCACCCTTGGCTCTGAAGGTTACTTCCGCACAGTTAATGCCGCCGTCGCGGAGAGCTTTTGCCAGCTTTTCGGCGTTTTCCACCTTGTCAAGCTTGATTACGGGTACTATTCCCACACACTCAAGCTGTTCGACAAGCTCGTTCAACTTTTCTTTAACAGTCATAATAAAACCTCTTAGTAGGCACGCTGTAACGATTTTTTTAACACAGTGTGCGCATTATTTATTATCCATCAATATTATATATTGTCACGCCGCGGCAGTCTATATATTTTTCGGATATGTTAATGTAAAATTCGGACATTTTATGATAGAAAATATAATTCGATAAAATTTTATCGAAAAACGCTTGACAAGGGGTTTGCGGCGTGGTATGATATAGTCGTTGAAAGGGAGTAACCTTAAGCCCGACCAAAGAGTTTGGAGAGGCTGAACGCCCGCCCCGTCAGTACGGAATTTTTCCCGGGGAGGCAGCGGAATAACCGACGGTAAGACTTTTGACCGCGAAAGGCAATCGCGGCGGAAGTCTTTTTATTTTATCCGGAAAAATAAAACTTTCGCAAAACCATTCGCAGGGCGGCGCACAACGCGCTGTCCGAGCCGAACCCGAACGGCTTGAATGTCAGCGCACGACGCGCAGTCAACGCCGAACCCGAGCGTTTGCAGAGCGGCGCGCGCAGGATACGCAGTCCGCGCCACGACTTTGAACCTTTTACAAGGCGTCCGGCACAGCGATTAAGTTAATTAAAAGACAAAATTTATTTTTCAGGAGAGAAAACAATGACAATCGGTATTATTTTAGGCATCGTATTCTTTGCCGTAGCTCTGGGCTCGGCAATAGCGGCAATTTACTTCTTCAGGGGAAGAATTTTCGACGCGTCCGTCTTTGCAAGCGGCAAGCGCGCCGCAAGGAACGTCACTTACGACTATTCTGACAGAGTGAGCAAGGTTCGCGGCGGCATATTCGCGGGCGTAGCGGCGGTTTTCGCGCTCTTGTTCGTATTTATCCCCTTCAGCTTCCACACGGTGGTTGCGGGCGAGGTTGCGGTAGTCAAGCACCTCGGCAACGCCACGGCTGTGCGCACGGCGGGCACCTACTTCGATTTCTGGGTGACCGAAAGCTACGATATGTACGACGCACGCGTGCAGAATCTGGACGTCCGCACGACGGCTTACAGCAAGGACGCACAGACAATGGATATCGCAATGACCGTTCAGTATCAGATAGACGCCTCCAAGGCGATCGAAATCGCGAACAACTACGGCTCTCTGGACGTGCTTTCCAACCGTATCCAGAGCGTTACGATTGAAAAGACAAAGTCCGTACTCTCCTCCTACTCCGCTATGACCATAATCGAGACCCGCGCGAGCATCTCGCCCCAGGTCGAAGCGACGGTAAAGAGCGCGATAGACGACAATTATCACGTGACCGTAAACACGGTAGTGCTGACCAACATCGACTTCTCGGACGCGTTTGAAAAGACGGTCGAGGACAAGATGATTGCGGAACAGGAAAAGCTCAAGGCGGAGTACGAAAAGGAGACCGCGATAGTAAACGCCGAAAAGCAGCTTGAAGTTGCAAAGCTCGAAGCCGAAGCGAGAATCGCAAGCGCAGAGGGCGAGGCTCAGGCTCAGATACTCGAGGCAAGGGCTCAGGCGCAGAGCATCAAGGAAAAGTCCTTAGAAGTTGCGCGTATGCTCGGCTTCACCATCTCCGAAAGGGTCGTAACCGACGAGGCTGACGCGCAGAGCGTGGAATATTACATAGACTTTACGGGCAAGACCGCAGAGGAAATAGCCGTAATTTCCGACTATCTCAAGTACGTTGAATATCTTGCAAAGTGGAACGGCGAACTGCCCGGCGTGCTCGTTTCGGACGGCAACGCGCAGGTCATTCTGCCCGTGCAGTAACAAAAGCTTTTACGGCTTGATTTTAAAGCATTGCTCTGCGGTTTGATTTTAACCCAAAATTTTACAGTTTGATTTTAACCCCCTGTTCATTCTATCCTCCATGGCGGCGGCGCGACCAGAAACGGCGCGACACAAAACGGCGCAACGCGAAACGGCGCAACGCGAAACGGCGCGCCGCCGCACAAACAGGGCATATCAGCGGGCGAATTAATCGGGAGCGCGCTCACAAGCACGTTAATCGGACGCATAAACGCCGCGTCAGACGGCGCATACTATGCGCCCGATATAATAATTTTTCCGACGGGGAAATAATATACATAGGGCGGAATATATGCGGCGAAAACGCACTTAAAAACAGCGTATACGCGGCATAATTTACAAAGAGGAGAATTTATGGAACTTTTCAACCTTTCCGCAAGTCAGGCGCTGGAGCAGGTCAGCTCGCGAAAAGACGGGCTCACCGAGAAAGAAGCGGCGGAGCGCCTTGAAAGAGAGGGCGCAAACAGGCTTACCGAGGCAAAGAAAAAGCCTGCGGCGCTGAAAATTTTATCGCAGTTTGCCGACCCGATGATAATCGTGCTGCTGGTTGCGGCGGCGGTGTCGGCGGTCTTTGCTATCATCAACGCGGAGTACGCCGACCTGATAGACTCGGGCATCATCCTGCTGATAGTAATAATCAACGCGGTAATCGGGTTCGTGCAGGAGAACAGAGCGGAGAACGCGCTTGAAGCGCTTAAAGCCGTAAACAGACCCTTTTCGAAGGTAATAAGAGAGGGCGAACTTAAGACCGTGCCCGCGGAACAGTTGGTTGTGGGCGACGTGGTTGTGCTGGAGGCAGGCGACGTGGTCCCTGCGGACTTGCGGCTCTTAAGCAGCGCCTCGTTAAAGTGCGAAGAGTCCGCGCTGACGGGCGAGAGTCTGCCTGCGGAAAAGGACGCCGAGGCACTCTGCGCGGAGAATACGCCCGTGGGCGACAGGAAGAACTGCGCCTTTTCGGGCAGTACGGTGACCTACGGCAGGGGCAGCGGCGTGGTGTACGCAACGGGCATGAACACTCAGACGGGCGCAATCGCCAAGATGCTCTCCGAAGCCGAAGAGGCTCCCTCGCCCCTCAGCCGACAGCTTGCAAAGACGGCTAAAATACTGTCCGTAGCCGTGCTTGCCGTCGCGCTGGTAATTTTCATCGTCGCCGTGTGCCGCAGAGAGGATATAGCAACCGCGTTTATGACCTCGGTAGCCATCGCCGTAGCCGCCATTCCCGAAGGTCTGCCCGCGGTGGTCACCATAGTACTGGCTATGGGCATGCAGAAGATGAGCAAGCAGAACGCCATCGTCAAGAACCTGCCCGCCGTCGAGACGCTGGGCTGCTGTCAGGTGATATGCTCGGACAAGACGGGCACCTTAACCCTCAACAAAATGACGGTCAAGGACGCATATTGCCCGTCCAACGACAAAAATACGCTCATGCGCATAATGGCGCTGTGCAACGATACCGTAGAGACCCCCGAAGGGCTTGCAGGCGACCCCACCGAGACGGCTTTGGTGGACTGTTTTATATCAAACGGCGGCGACTATGCCGCTTTGAACGCAAAATTTCCGAGAATTGACGAGCGCCCCTTCGACAGCGTGCGAAAGCTTATGACCACCGTGCATGCGGACGGCGGAAGCAGGTTCGCCTGTACCAAGGGCGCGCCCGATATGCTGATTGCGCGGTGTACGCGCATACTTACGCCCGACGGCGTAAGAGACATTACAGAGGAGGATATAAAAGAGGTATATTCAGCCAATTCGGACATGGCGGGCAGAGCTCTGCGCGTGCTTGCGGCGGCTTACCGCGAGGACGGGAACGCGTGCGAAGAGGATATGATTTTCGTGGGGCTGGTCGGCATGATAGACCCGCCCAGAAAGGAAGTCAAGGCGGCGGTTGCAAAGTGCCGCAGGGCGGGCATCAAGCCCATTATGATTACGGGCGACCACCCCGACACCGCCTGCGCAATCGCAAAGGAGCTGGATATTCTGCGCGAGGGAGACCTTACCGCCACGGGCGCGGAGCTCGACCAGATGACCGACGAATATCTGACGGAGAATATACTTAAATACTCGGTGTTCGCAAGGGTGAGTCCCGAAAACAAGGTGCGCATAGTAAAGGCTCTGCGCGCGCTGGGCAAGGTTTGCGCGATGACGGGCGACGGCGTGAACGACGCGCCGTCCATAAAGGAGGCCGACATAGGCATAGGCATGGGCATTACGGGTACGCAGGTGAGCAAGCAGGCGGCGGACGTTGTGCTGACCGACGACAACTTCGCCACCATCGTCGGCGCGGTCGAAGAGGGCAGAAAGATCTATTCCAACATAACCAAGGCGATACAGTTTCTGCTCTCGGCGAACATTGCAGAGGTGCTGTGCCTGTTCATAGCCTCGGTTATACTTGACGTTCAGTTCCTTACGCCCGTCATGCTGCTGTGGGTAAACCTCGTTACCGACTCCTTCCCCGCCCTCTCGCTCGGCGCGGAGCGCGCGGAAAAAAACGTAATGGAAAAACAGCCGAGAAAGAGCAATTCCTCGCTGTTTGCAGGCGCGACGGGCAGGGATATAATAATTCAGGGCATTATGCAGACCTGCCTTGTTATGCTGGCGTTCTGTCTGGGCAACTACGTTCTGCCCGACGGCGCGGCTGACCACGGCGTGCCCATGACGATGGCGTTCGTCTCGCTGTGCTTTATTCAGCTCTTCCACTCGTTCAACCTGCGCTCGCAGGGGGACAGCATATTGAACCGCGACCTGTTCTCCAACAAGTATCTCAACCTGTCCGCGCTGTTGGGCGTCGCGCTTACGCTGGCGGTTATTTTAATACCCGCGCTGAGCGGAATCTTCCGTACGGCGAGCCTTACGTGGGTTGAATGGCTTATCTCCGTGGGGGTAGCTTTCGCCATAATTCCGCTGGTGGAATTGCAGAAGTTTATTCAGAAGAGGATAAAGAAAATCAAATCGGCGTAAAAAAATGAAATTTACCCCTTGATTTAACTCGGGAAGTGTAGTAAAATATATAGGATAATAAATCGGGGGGATTTAAAATGATTTTAGACAGATTCAGTTTAAAGGGTAAAGTTGCTATAGTTACGGGCTCGAACACGGGTCTGGGACAGGGCATTTGCAGAGCGTACGTTGAAGCGGGAGCTAAGGTCGTGGGCGTTTCGCGCAGACCTTCCACCGAGACCGAGGAGATGCTCGGCAAGGAAAATTTCTATAACGTAATTGCCGACCTTTCTTCCTGCGACGTAATAGACGAAGTTATCTCAAAGACGTTAGATCGCTTCGGCAGGATAGATATACTCGTCAACAACGCGGGCATTATCAAGAGGCAGGACTCGATTGAATTCTCCGAAGAGAATTGGGATTCCGTAATCAACGTTAACTTAAAGACGGTGTTCTTCTTAACTCAGGCGGTTGCAAAGCAGTTCTTAAAGCAGAACTCGGGCGGAAAGGTTATAAACATTGCGTCCATGCTCTCCTATCAGGGCGGCATAAGAGTGCCTTCCTACACGGCTTCGAAGTCGGCTATACGCGGCGTTACCATGACGCTCGCCAACGAATGGGCTAAGTACGGCATCAACGTAAACGGCATAGCGCCCGGATATATGGCTACCAACAACACTCAGCAGCTCCGTCAGGACGAGGAGAGAAGCGCGGATATTCTTGCGCGTATCCCCGCAGGAAGATGGGGCACTCCCGAAGATCTGGAAGGCGCGGCGGTATTCCTCGCCTCCTCCGCTTCCGACTACGTAAACGGCTTCACGCTTGCCGTCGACGGCGGTTGGTTGGGAAGATAAAGCGGTTCAAGGATTTCACGGCTTATATGCGGTTGTATAGCGGATATTATGCGCCGCGAGCTTGCTAAAGCTGTCGGCAAAAGTTTAATCTGCCGCCGACGTGACGTTTGTAAAAAATAATACGTAAAAAATTATAGCCGCCGAAGTTGCGCATTTCGCAACTTCGGCGGCTCTTACCGTTTTTATATTTATTTACTCTTATTCTTTTATAATTCTTTAACCGTTTTGGGTTTAAAATTACTGTCTGAACTTCACCGTCTCGCCGGGATTTACGCGGTAGACCTCTCCGCGGATCTCTATCCAGACGGGCATATATGCGCCGTTGAATACCCTTTCGCCGTCAATGGAATACCTCAACCCCCTGAACGCCTGAACGTAATCGTAGATCTCCATATTGGTCGCAAACCAGATATCCTCTCTTCCGCATACCGCCTTTCCCAGATTTTCGATAATCTCCCAATTGTCGTTGTCGTCGTACTCGTAGGAGTGTCCCCAAATATAGAACAGCCACGGCTCGCGGTGCTTGAACTCGTCCTCGGGCGAGCTGTTCAGGAATTTTTCCGTAAGCCCGGGCAGGGCAGGGTCGCCGTGGTGACAGGTGGGATTGAGCTCCAGCCAGTCCTCGGGAATGCCAAAGCCGTGCGTAGGTCTGGTGGTCCGCGCATATTTGACGCCCAGATCGCCCAGAACACGCTTTATATCCGCGTTGAATCCGTTATACGCGTACGCCATTCCGTCGACAATCCTTCCGAACTTCTCCTCCAGCCACGCGCGGTTGTCCGCAACCTCCTTTATCGCCTCGGGCAGAGGCACTTTGTTCAAAAATATGTGCCTTGCGCCGTGCAGAGCCACCTCCTGCGCGCCGTCCTTAAAGGCGTTATACGTCTGCTCCTCGTCCATTCTGCCGTGCCAGTTTTCACAGTCGAACAGTCTGGAATTGAGGTTGAACGTGCCCTTGAGCCCGTACTTTTCAAACGTCTTTAAAAGGCGCAGATCCGCCTTGATTCCGTCGTCGTACGAAAAGGTTATCGCCTTCGAAACGCCGTTCGGAAAGCGCATATACTTCTCTTCAAACATCTGTCTGAACATAATTACCCCCTATATATTGCCCGTTTAATTTGTTTTTTCGCTCAATTTTCCGCTTGCCTCTTCACTCTGCCTGGGAACTATCAGCCCCGAGGCCTTCTTCCATCTGCCCGAAAGAATTCTCGCCCCGAACAGCACCGAGCGCAGCACCCAGTCGGACGTCATTCCTATCCACAATCCCATCGCGCCGAGCCGGAAGGGAAGATATTCGGTACACATGATAAAACTTAAGCCCACGCGCATGAGCACCATAGAGACAATGGCGCACACCATCGTATAGCGCACGTCGCTCGTTGCCTTTAAAACGGCGGGAGCGCAGAATGAAAGCGGATAGGTGAACAGCTGAACGGCAAAGCATAAGTGCAGGCAGTTCTGCGCAACCGTTGCCGCCTCCGCCGTGATGTTCGTTCCGAAAAAGCTTATAAGCAGGGGCGAAAGCGCCCAGGTTAAGCCCACGCACAGCGCGTTGCCGACGTAGGATATTATAAACATCTTTTTGATATAGTACCGCACGCAGTCCTCGTCGCCCGTGCCGACAGCCTGCCCCACTATGGTTAAAATGGAGGTATGTATGCCGTTGCCGACGACCGAACCTATGGTGTTTATGTTCATCGAAACCGACTTCGCCACGTTCTGATTGTTGACGACCACTTCGCCCACCGTCGTCTCGTAGAAGGAGTTGGTGACGAAGGAATTTGTCATCAGCTTGCCGACCTGAAACAGACAGCTCTCTATGCCGCTGGGAATGGCGAGAATGAGTATGCGCTTGATTATGCCCGCGTCGAAGCGGAATTTTTCGAAAAACTTAATGCGGACGAGGTTGGTCTTTTTAGCGAGCAGAACCGAGAGGAACACGGCGGGGAACACTCGCGAAAGGCAGGTTGCAAGCGCAACGCCTAAAATTCCGAGGTCGAGCGCGTATATGAACAGCGCGTTTAAGCTGACGTTTAAGACGAAGCTTATCGCCGCGCTCGTCATAGTGTTCATGCTCTTGCGCTGGGCGCGCAGAATCGCCGCGGAGGCGTAGAACACCGCCAGAAGCGGATAGGACGCCGCCATAAAATAGAAATAGGTATAACAGTAGTTTTTATAGATGGGGTCGGTGCTGTCGTAAATTAAATTTACTATCTGGTTGTTGAACACAAGACAGATTGTCATGACCGCAACCGAGGCAAGGAGCATCAGCACGTACAGCTGTTTCGCGCTCCTGTTCGCGTCCTCGACCTTGTTCGCGCCGAGGAATTGCGAGGTGACGATCGCTCCGCCCGTGCCGAACGCCGCAAACAGCTGAACCATGACGTTGGAGATCTGGTCCACGTCGGAAACCGCCGTCATCGCCGTTCCGTATTCGCCTATGCCCTTTACCATAAACGAATCCACCAGCCCGAGAGACATCGTGAGCGCGGACTCTAAAACTATTGGCAGTATGAGCTTTACGAGCGCCGCGTTGGTAAACAGATTAAATTTTCTTTTAACTACCGTCTGCATCGTTTCATTATTATATAACCTTTATCGGCAAATGTAAAGGGCGCGCGGGTTAAATTTTTATTTTTACAAATATTTTTATTCATAATTTCTATTCATTTATGCAAAGTCGGTTGACAGTTGCGCAAAGTGAATATAAAATAATTGGTATGAAGAAAAGAACAAATCCGTCATCTACGGATAAAAAAGCTTTAGCTCTGAATTTCATCAGACGCTACGTGATAATTTCGCTGGGTTGCGTGCTTTACTCGTTCGGCGTCACCGCCTTTTTAGAGGCAGGCGGTCTTGCCGCAGGCGGCGCAACGGGTATTGCGCTTATCGTATCCTCCGCGCTCGAGAGCGCGTTCGGCGAGGGCTGGTGGACGCCCGGTACGCTGGTATTTTTAATCAACGTGCCCATGTTCGTTCTGACCTGGATATTCTTCGGCAAGCGCTGCTTTTTCTCCACGCTGTACGTCGTGGGACTCTCCTCGGGACTGATGAGCCTTTTCGGCATACTTTTAAAGGACGTTCTGCCCTTTGACGAGAGCCCGATAATCAACGCCGTTGCAGGCGGAGCGGTATTCGGTATGGGCGCTGGACTCATCTTCCGAATGGGCGCTACCACGGGCGGTACGGACGTCCCCGTAAAGATTTTAAGAAAGAAATTCCGTCATTTAAGCACGGGCGCAATAGCCATGGTCAGCGACATAATCATCGTCGCCTCGTCCTTCTTCGTGTATAAGAGCGTCTCCGTAATCTTCTTCACCGTGGTTTCGACCGTGGTGTTCAAGTTCGTGTTCGACTGGGTGCTCTACGGCGGAAACTCCGCAAAGATGGTCTACGTCATCTCCGAGGGAGAAAAGGCGCAGCGAATCTGCGACAGAGTGCTTAAAGAGCTGGACACGGGCGCGACCTTTATCGACGCGCAGGGCGCGTTCACGGGCACGCCTAAGCGCATGCTGTTGTGCGTGGTTAAGGCGTTCAACTACCCCAAGCTGCGCGACATCGCGCACGAGGAGGACAAGCACGCGTTTATTATCGTCTCCTCCGCGAAGGAAATTTACGGCGAGGGTTACCGCAACCCCGACGACGAGGAGGTTTAAATGCGAGAACTTTCAAAGGGCGAAAGGCGAGGGCTGTATCCGCTCTATGAAAATTCCTCGGACACGCTTGTGGATTCCTGTCTGCAGGGCTACTGCGGCAGGGTATTTACGGGCGGCGGCTTGAACGGCTTGGACTTAGGCGGCGGCTTGGGCGGTTTGGACTTAGGCGGCTTGAGCAACGGAAAAAGCTTACCCGACGGTAAAAACTTAAGCGCGGCGGTTGCCTGCGGAGACTTTATTTACCTTGGCGGAGCTGCCGACGGAAAACTTTTAAAAGAGGTGTTATCCTGCTGCCCTGTCCCCAAATTTCTGGTGCCGATGAGCGAAGATTGGTGCGGTTGCATAGGAGATATTTGCGGTGCAAACGCAAAAAGGACGAGCCGTTTCGCCACGAAGAGGAACACCGTTTTCGATTTGGACAGGCTTAAAGCATACCCCGCGCCCGAGGGATTTGAAATCGAGCGCGTAGACGCGCAAATTTACGGAGCATTCGCCGCGCAGGACTGGAGCAAGGATTTTACCGCCAATTTTAAAGATTTTGAGGAATATTCGAGGTTGGGCGTGGGATATGCGGCTACGTTTGAAGGCAGAGCGGTTGCAGGAGCCTCGTCCTATTCGGTGTGCGACGACGCTATAGAGGTGCAGATTGTCACTCATCCCTCCTTCCGCAAGCGCGGACTCGCCCACGCGTGCGCGGCAAAACTAATTGTCGGCTGTCTTGAGCGCGGACTCTACCCCAACTGGGACGCAGAACACGCCGCCTCGCTGCGCATTGCGCAGTCGTTGGGCTACGAATTTCTGCGCGAATATACCGCGTTTATTCTATCAGACAGGGAGTAAATCCCTTTAACTGTAAAAGGCAGAAGTCTTTTTATTAATATTTATTAATTAAATTTAACAGTATCCGTGAAGTAAGTTGCGGCGGCAGTTGAAAACTGCCGCCGCATATTTATTTTTACCTTAATTATAACCGTTTACAGTTTTCAACTGCCGCCGCAATTAAATTTATCCTGTATTTTAGTCGGTTTTTGATAAACCGGTTGAATTTAAACGGTTTCAAAGTACTTAAAGAGCGCAAAACCCTGCGAAGGGTCTGACGTATTGCGGGCATATATGCCCACCTTTGCGCCCACCCAGCGCCCCTGACTTGCGGTAAAAGTTGTATTTATCTTTTCGCTGTTTACAGTAAAGCCGAACGCAACCTCTCCGCCCGATTCGCGCGCGGATATCTCTAAAACAAGCCTTCCGCAGTCGCACGGACGGCACTCCACGACGGTTTCGCCGCCGTCAAACGTGCCCTGTCTTATCTCCAGAACGGTATCTTTTCCCCGCCGCACCGCGCAGACGTACGCGTACTTCTCGCCAAAGATACCGAAACCCGCCTCGTCGCCGCATATTTCGGGGGTAAACTCACATTCGGTGCGCACGGTAAACTTTTGTCTGCTCAGCTTTGCCGTGAACAGATTGGGCATATCGCACAGATTGCCCGCAAAATTTACGCAGTTTAAGCGCAGTCCGCCGCCGAGAGAATACCATTCTCCGCGCATATTGGCAGGGGTCTGCCACATAAGCGAGAGTTTTTCGCCCGAAAAATCGTCGCTCTCCTGAATTTCAAGGTCCGAAGGCGGAGTATTCTGAATTTCTCCGCACGTAACGGGCTGACCGTTATCGCCGCAGATCGGCCATTCGTCGCGCCATACTACGGGCTGAACGTGAACTATCCTGCCGAACGCGCCCCTGTGCTGGAAGTGATAGAACGCCCAGCTTCCGTCCTCCAGCCCGACGAGCGCGCCCTGATGCGGACCGTTAATTTGCGTGTCGCCCTGAAAGAGTACCCTCTTGCTCTCGTACGGTCCGTAGATATCCCTGCTTCTCAGGCAGGTCTGCCAGCCCTGCTCAACGCCGCCCGCAGGAGCCATTATATAATAGTACCCGCCGCGCTTATACAGCTTTGGTCCTTCGATAGTGGGGTTTTCCAGAGTGCCGTCGTACACGAATTTATACCCGTCGGATACGACGCGGGTTAAGCCAACGTCCGTCTCGTAAATTGCCAGACGGGAGTTGAAGCCCGCCTTGCTCTTGGCAAACGCCACGATAAGATAGCACTTGTCGCCGTCCCAGAGCGGGCAGGGGTCCTCTAAGCCCGCGTTGAGCACGAGGGGGCGGATTTCGCTCCACTTGCCGAACGGATCGCGCGTCTCGGACACGAAAATGCCCTTGCCGTAGATTGGGAACACGCAGTAATATATGCCGTCGTGAAAGCGCAGGGACGGCGCCCATACGCCCTCGCCGCGGCGCACGCCCGAGAACTCTTCAAACGGGAGCTCTTCGGCGACGTAGTTGACAATCCGCCATTCGACGCCGTTTACCGAGTGCAGAACCGGCAGGGCGGGAGAATAGTTGAACGACGACGCAACCATAAAAAAGTTTTCGCCCACGCGTATTACGTCGGGGTCGGAATAGTCTGAAAAAATTATCGGATTGGTAAACTTCATAACCTTTTAAAAACCGTAAAAGCCAAGGGGCTATATATTCGTTCAAAGCCAAGGGCTATATATTCGTTGCCGCGGCGCACCGACGTCTTTCGGTGCGCCGCGGCGCTGCTTCAAAAAAATTATTCCGCGTTCTTCAATATATTATATATATCCGCTTCGTAGAGCTTTTTAGCGCTGCCCTTTACGCCGCCGCCCGTCTGCGCGCACTGGCACGCCATGCGGTGATAGTCGGCGTCGGTGGGGTGAATACCCAACTCCGAAAGGGTAGTGGGCATGCCTATCGAATGCAGGAATTCTTCAAATTCCTCTATGCCGCGGAGCGCAAGCTCCTCCCTCGTGCCGCTGGGTCTTACGCCCATTACCTGAACGGCGAACAGGTGGAATCTGTTCAAGCAGTCCTTATAGACGTACCGCGCCCACGCGCCCCAGATGGCTGCAAGTCCCGCGCCGTGAGCTACGTCGTACAGCCCCGAGAGCTCGTGCTCTATGCCGTGCACCGCCCAGTCGCCGCCGTCGTTGCCGCATCCCGTCAGACCGTTGTGAGAGAGCGAGCTCGCCCACATAATCTCCGAACGCGCCGCGATATTGTCGGGATTAGCCTTTAAAAGTCTGGCGTTGGCGATCACCGTGCGCATCAGCGCTTCGGCAAGGGCGTCGGTCAACTGCATATTTCCGCCATTGGTGAAATACCTCTCCATAGTGTGCATAAGTATGTCCGTACAGCCGCACGCCGTCTGCCAGGGCGAGAGCGTGAGAGTGAGCTCGGGGTTTAAAATTGCAAACTTCGGGCGGACGTAATTGGTGTTGCAGCCGCGCTTAAGCCAGCCCTCCTCGTTGGTTATTACCGAGGAATTGCTCATCTCGCTGCCCGCCGCAGCCAGAGTTAAGACTACGCCCAGAGGCAGACAGCCGCAGGGCTTGCGCTTGCCCACGTAAAAATCCCACACGTCGCCGCCGTTATAGACGCCGTAGCCTATCGCCTTGGCAGAGTCGATTACCGAACCGCCGCCGACGGCCAAGATAAAGTCCACGCCCTGCTCGCGGCACAGCGCGATGCCCTTATTTATAAGGGACAATCTGGGATTGGGCTGAACTCCGCCGAGCTCGACGAATTCAACCCCTGCTTCCTTGAGAGCCGACCTTGCCACGGCTAAAACTCCGCTTTTTTCCGCGCTGGAGCTGCCGTAGTGCAAAAGAACCTTTTTGCAGCCCGTCTCCCTGATATATCCTGCAAGCTTTTCCTCGCTGGTCTTTCCGAAAGCCACCTTAGTAGGGGCGTAGTATTCAAAGTCGTACAATGTTTTTTCCTCCTTATCAAGCGACAAAAGTCGCATTTATGCGGTCTGAAACCGCCTTCCCCCGACCGTACCGCGCCGATGCAGAGGCTGTACGGTCAAACTAATTATACAACCGAACCTTTCAACAATCAATAGGCAGTTGACATATTTCACACGGCAAAGTATAATATTTTCCGAGGGTTTTAATATGAAAAACAGGATTTTCGTTATTTTTACGGGCGGCACTATAGGCAGTGCGGTGAGCGGCGGCAACGTCAATCTTGACGGCGGAACCAAAAAGGCGCTCATCGACAGATATGAACGCCTGCGCGGCAATAATATTGCCTTCGATTTCTCTTCGCCCGTCAATATGCTGAGCGAAAACGTGCAGAAAGACGACCTTTACGCCATCTTCAACGAGGTAAAAAAGATAGACGGCGAAAAGTACGACGGAATTATCATCACGCACGGCACCGATTCGCTCTGCTTTACCGCAAACTGGCTTTCGCAGGTACTTTGCGATATTGACCTGCCCGTGGTGCTGGTCTCCTCGCTTTATCCGCTGTGCGACCCGCGCTCCAACGGCGTGGACAACTTTGCGGGCGCGGTTGCGTTTATTGAAAAGGCTGCCCTGCGCGGCGTGTACGTAAGCTTTAAAAACGAGAACGAACCCGTAAAAATTCACCTTGCAAGCAGACTGACCTACTGCGACCAGCTGAACGGGTCCTACCACAGCGTGCTGGGCGAGTACTTTGCAAAGACAGACGGGCGGGACGTGATGATTATGCAGACTCCGCACAACCCCACGCCCGAGGAGATCTGCAACAGTATAAATAAGCCCGTTCCGCCCCTTTTGTGCGACGAAATTATGCTTATTACCGCACATTCGCTGCTTAATTTTGCGCTTTACGACTTCGACAAGGTTAAGCCCAAGGCGGTTATAGTCGAGCTCTACCACAGCGGCACGGTCTGCACGCGCGGAGACAATTTAAACTTTTTAAAGTTTGCCAGATACTGCAAGGAGCGCGGAGTTAAGGTGATTTTAGCGCCCGTGAACAGCTCGGCGAACGTATACGCGAGCATGAACAACCTGCCCGAAGAGGTGGTTGTATGCAGGGATATGTCGTTTGAAATGTGTCTGGCAAAGGTAATGGGCGCGCTCGGGGCAGGTCTTGAGCCCGAGGCATACCTTGAGGACAATCTGTTTTTTGAGAAGCTGACTGTCTCGTGAAAAAAGCTCGCCTTGAGGCGGCTTCGTTTTTCCACGATTTGAGGGCGTTGCCCTCTTTGCGCGATTGTTTAAGCCCTCTTATAACTGAATCGCGCAAATTCACCTACTGAGGCGAAAGTTTTCGCAAATTGAGACGAGCAAGGATTTCCCAAAACAGCACTCACGCGCTGTTTTGCCTTGCGAGATGAGCGAGTGCATACGTCCGCACGAGCGGTGACCGAGGCGGCTGTTTTACCTTACAGCCGACGAGAAGGCTGCGGAAAAGTGCGATTTTCCTTGCGCCGTTTATTATTTAAAAACCTGCGCAAAAGTGTGATTTTTGCCCCACCGTAATTATATTGGAATTCGTGAAAAAAGCTCGCCTTGCGCAAGCGTGACGCTTGACCCGTGTATCTTAAACGCAAGCGTGACGCTTGACCCGCGTATCTTAAACGCGTCCGCTCCTGATTGACCTTTCACCAATCAAACAAGGCAATGCCTTGACTAAGTATCTTAATTACTCGGTTACTTGATTGACTAATCACCAATCAAACTAGGAAATGCCTTGCGCAAAAGCGTGGCTTTTGCACAAAACTTAAAATAAAATCAGCGCAAACCGTTCGGTTTGCGCTGTATTTTTACTGTTTTTACAATATCTGCCGATGTTCCGCTCTTCCGTATTTCCGCGCCCGTCAGTCCTTCATCGACCTGCTTTCATGACAGCAGAAATATATGAACTGCCTGTCCTTTGCAAGCTCGGCAAGCAGCTTTTTAGCGCATTTCAATCCGTCCGCGTCCAGCTCGGCAAACGGTTCGTCCATAATTATGAACGGCTTTTCCTCCGTATACATATTGTCGATGAGCGCAAGGCGGTAGCACAGCGTCACCGCAGCGCGTTGTCCGCCGCTTAAATGCTCGTCAGAGCGAAGCTCGCCGTTGCTTTCGAACATTAGCTTAAAATCTTTGCCGAACGCAAATTTTATCTGCGCCTTTTCCATTGCCTGCGCATACTTTTCAAAGCCGTTCTTTACGGGCGCTACGTACTCCTGAATAACGGCGTCCGCCGCCTTCTCTACGGCGTCTCTCGCCCAGATAAGCACTTTGTGCCTTTCGTTCATCTCCTTGAGCTTTTCTTTGGCGTTTGTAAGCGAATTCTCGTACTCGCTCAAGGTGTCCACATTCGCCTCGTCGTCGGCGATTATCCTGTCAAGATTTGCAAGGCGTTCGCGGCAGGCGTTGAGCGTAGCCCCCACACCCTCGCCCTCGACGGGTTCAGGGCGCGAAGTAAGGTCGTTTTCCAGCATGTATCTTTCCGCCTTGACCTGACCTTCGGCAATCTCTTTTTTGAGCCGCCTGTACAGCTCGCCGTCGCGCGCCAGGGTGGTGACGATATCTCCCTCTTCGGAGACAGAATACTTCTTTATCACGCCCGATATGCCCGCTTCCGCCGAAGCCAGACTCTCTTCAAGCGATTTTTTATTCCTCTCCGCGGCATCGCTTTCGCCGTTCAGTCGGGCATATTCCCCGACCAATTCCCTTAGCCTTAATAAATTTGCCGAAAAATCTCCGCGCAGTCCGAATTCGGCAAAGAATCCTTCGAGCCTTGAAGAAAGCTCCTTTTCCTGCTCTGCAAGCGAGGAAATCCTATCCTTCCTCTCCTTCTCCGCCGCGCACAGCTCACGGTATTCATTGAGGGAGTCCTCGAACGTTTTCGCATCGTACTCCACGTTTATAAGCTCCACGCCGTAGGGCTTCAGAAGGGAGAGTATTGCCTGTTCGGCAGCCTGTTTGCGCTCGGCTATTGCAGTCGCCTGCGCAGATTTATCCGCGCCGTTGCCCCTGCCCTTTGCATACGCAATCGCCGCAGCGACAAGACACGCTCCGCCGCAGACGAACGCCGCTATCGCCACGTAAATGCTTAAGCTTACCGCCAGTCCGCCGCCGACAAGACATATAATGCCCATTACCGCAAAAATCAGCCAGAGCGCGCCGCCCTTCTTTTCGGGCTGTGCGGCGGGGGTTAAACTTTCTGTAAGCTCGCGATTCGCCAGCATATATTCATTGACGGACGCGCGCAGAGAGTTCATCTCAGCCTCGGTGGGGGTCTTGTTTTCAAACCTTGTCCTGAGCTCGTTCAGCTTTGCGTCGGAGACCGAACTCAGCCTCTCCCTCTCGCCCTTCAGCTCGCGCAGTTTGTTTATTCCGTTTTCCGCCTCCGCCAGCTTTTCGCCGTCGGGAACGCCCCCTTCGAACAGGCGGGAAAGCTCCGCCCTCTTTTTCGTCTTTTCTTCGGAAAGTCCGCACACTTTTAGCTTCGCGTTCAGCTCCGTGCGCGTCCTGATTGCGGTCGACAGTTCAAAAATCTCGTCGCTGTCGGGCATGCCCGAGGGGTATTTTTTCGAGAGAGCGGCAAACTCGCTCTTCTTCGCGACGACGGTATTTACCATATTGTCGTATGCCGCCCACTTGCTCAGCTCCACCTCGCGGCGGTTTCGCGCCTTTTCGCTTTCTTCAAGCTCGGAAATCTGTTGAACAAGCGCCTTGCGCTCGTCGTAGCGACCCTTTAAGCTTAAATCTATCTTTTTTAAGTTTTCAACCGTGTCATTGAGCTGCTCCACCCTTTTACTCTGCACGTCTATTTCGCCCTTGCCGCCCCTCTTTATGAGATTTTTCGCGCTGTTTTCAAGCACGCTTATCGCGGTTGCCGCGTCCGATTCGCCGTTTATAGCGTACGTGCAGTTGTTTAATTTTGCGTTCATGCCGTCCGTGGCGCTCAGATCTGACCAGTCGGAGTTTATGAACGCCGTACGCTCGAACGAATCCCTGTCCAGCCCGAAAATCACTGCGCCGGGGGATTTAGAGTCGAACTCTGCGGTGGGAACGTTGCCGACGTAGGCTTTAAGCGTGTCGTTCGCGCCCGTCTTGTCGCCGAAAAACCGCTCTATGCGGTAGATTTTGCCGTTGGCTTCGAACGTGACGTTGCCGCCGAACTTGCCGCCCGTAAAGGGTTTGAAGTGACTTCTGTCGTTGAATTTTGAGGTGGTTTTGGCGGAGGGCAGACCGTAGAACATAGCCTTTATAAACGCCGCAAGCGTACTCTTGCCCCAGCCGTTGTCGTAGCAGAACTGGTTTAACCCGTCGGTAAAGTTGAAGTCCGTGTTGCTTATGTTTCCGAAATTTTCGATATGACAGGATATAAGTTTCATTTAGTCCACCTCCCTGCCTGCGAGCGCCTTCAGTCCTGCGGAGATCACCGCGGACTTCATCTCCTGAGGGATAGAGTCGTCGTTGAACACAGTGCGGACGAATTCGCCCTTCAACGACTTGTCCAGCGCGAGGCTGTCGACGTCGAATTTTCTCACCGTACCGTCCTTAACGGAGACGAAGAAATAGTCGTTCTCCAGCCGCCTCGTGACGACCTTTGCAAGCTCATGATTGTCGAAGGAAATATAGCCCGTAAGGTTGATGCGCAGAATGTCATCGGTCAAGCAGTTTCCGCCGCCGCTGATTGCGGCGCTGACAATTTCGCACGCCTGATACTCGTCCTCTGCCTCTGATACGTCTACGGAGATCTTGACTATCTTCCTCTTGGCGAAGGGCACAAATTCAGAAGTGATTTTATCGTCCACGGTCAGAAGCACGAAGCCCTTTTTACCGTCGTCATCGTCGTCGTAACCCCTGCCCTCCAGACAGCCGCAGGTGACGCATTCGCCCCTGGCGTCCAGCTTACTTTTGGAATATCTGTGGATATGTCCGAGCGCGAGATAGTCTATATTTTTATTGCGGAGCTTTAAAAGATTAACGTTTTCAACGCCCTCCGTATTGCCCGCCTGACCGTGGAGCATGACTATATTGAGCCCCTCTTCGGGGAGCTTGAGCGTGGAGTACAGCGAGCTTGCGTTGTCCTTTGAAATTTCTATGCCGCTGATTGTAACGCCGTCGTAAGAATAGCTCTGCCACTCGCCCGAAAAGGTCTTTAAGTTGGGGTAGCTCTCCTCGTACGTCTGACCGCCGTCGTGATTGCCGCGCAGATACAGAAAGTCTGTCTGCGGATTGTTCTTGACTATGCGGTAGAAGGCGTCCTTATCCCTTTTGATGGGGCGTTCGGAGTCGAACACGTCGCCCGAAAGCATAATAATCTTCACGCCGTTTTCGCGGGCGTATTGCACCGTTTTTTCAAAGGTGCCCAAGACCTCGTCGCGCCTTATTTTAGCCTTTTCCAAGGGCAGACGGGAATCCATTTTAGAACCCAGATGCAGATCTGCACAATGTATTATTTTTATCATATAATTTCTCACTTTCCGCCCATGCGGCAGTCGGTTTTATTGTCTTTTTTATTGTGTTTTCGGTTAAATGCAGTCGCCGCGGAGTTTTCCGCGCTGATTGCAGTCGCCGCGGCATATTCCGCGGTCAATTTAAGTATTTTTCCGCGACGGCAGAGCCGATAGGAGCGATTGACCCCGTACTATATCCCTTTGAACGCCGCGTTTACGTAGTTTATATGCTCGAAAGCAGTGACTTTGCTGCGGCGCGGAGCAAAGTATACGCGCTGGATATCCTCGCGCGATAAAAGCTCGCATATTAAAAAGCCGCAGCTCTCTAAAAGCTTTGAAAGGCGGAGCTCTGTAAAACAGGTTTTCATCTCCTCGCCCCCTGCGCGCGCCATTTCAAGCATATTGCGCACCCTTTTCACGTCGGATGAGAACAAATTCCCGTCCGCGTAGTCAAAGACCAGCGAACTGCCCTCCGCCGAAAGCGCGGCAATATCGAATAATAGGCTTACAATCTGCTCCTCGGTGAGATAGTAGGTCACGCCCAGCCAGCTGAAAAAGGTCTTTTTGCGCCTGTCGAACCCTGCGTCCTCAAGCGCGGATATCAGTCCGCCCTTTGCAAAGTCCACGGGGACGAAGTGCAGATTTTCAGGGAATTTCCAGCCCGCGCAGGCGATGCGCGCAAGCTTGTTCTGCTGTGTGGCAGGGTGGTCGACTTCGAACACCGCGCACTTTTTCAGAATTTCGGGGTTTCGGAAGGCGAACGTGTCCAGCCCCGCGCCTAAAATCACGTACTGCTCCGCGCCCGTCCTTACGGCGGTTTTAAGCGCGTCCTCGCAGTACTTTGCGCGTGCGAGCGGAGTGGGCGCAAGGTGGTTTTCCACGATATATTCCACCGCCTTTTCGGAATTTTCAAAGCTCTTTTCGGGCTCGAAAAAGCCGATTGCCCCCGATATATACCCCTTTAAAGCGGAGTATTCGCCGTCCGTCATAAGTTCGCGCGCGAGGTAGTCGTAGAATATCGGCTCGCCGCTGTTTTCGGCGTGATAGGCGCGCGCAAAACAGGACATCAGCGAAGTTAAACTCGATTTATTATCTTCCATAATTTAATTGATACAGTTTGTTTGATGCGCTCTGGTCGTCGTAAAGCGCGCTCGGGCGCGCCCATACGAAAACACTTTTCCAACCGAGCGCAGCCTTGCAAAAGAACCTTTCAACCGGCGCGCCATAAAAAACTTTTCCGACAACGCCTGCAAAAACGCCCTTCCTTCCGATTATTCCACCGTAACGTTGCCCGAAACGGTGTTTATATTGAACACGGTTTCGCCGCCGCCGAAGGAATATTCGCTGCCGCTCTTTGAATATTCAAGTTCGGATTTAAGCACTCCGCTTACCGCCGAGAGCTTTAACGTGAACGCGCTGCCTTCGGGCACGGTCAGATAGACGTTCGACGAAACCGAATCCAGCTTGACGCTTACGGGAAGCTTTTCAAAGCCCAGCTTTACGTTGCCGCTGACCGAATCTACCGTTATTTCCTCTGCGTTTACGGTTACTATGCTCACGCTGCCCGAAACGCTGTCGATATCAATCCCGTTTGCCGTAAGTTGGTCCGCGTATACGGTCGCACTGACCGCGTTTACCCTGAATTCTTCAAGCTCCGCGCCGTAGGGCAGGGTTATCTTAAGGCTCTTTGAAAACTCGTCAAACTTCCACGTGCCTGCCTTTACGTACTTTATTTTAAGCGTGCCGCCCTCAACCAGGAAGCGGAGCTGCCAGTCCTCGGGAATCGCCTCGTCGCCGTTCTCTTCCGAAAGAGAACAGTACTGCACGTCGGCGTATTCGACCTTAATATCTCCGCTTATCCAGTCGGTTTCGACCGAGGATATTTCCGCCCCGACGCTGCCGCCGCCCACCGCGTAGCTTTCGGCGTTGTCGTATTCGTAAGTCGTCTCGCCGCCGCCCGAATGTGTATAGGCGCAACCTGCGAAAGCCATCGCGGAAAAGATTACCGCAATACAACCTAAGACGGCGCAAAGACCGCCGTATATGCCCCGTTTAATCATTTTTTACCCCCTGAAAACGGGAATGAATTTTTTCTACCTCTTCCCGTCTTTTTAAAAATGCGTCGGCAATTGCAGGTTCAAAGTCCCTGCCCTTGCCGTCCTCTATTATTTTAAAGCACTCGTCAAGCGGCATTGCGTCGCGATAGCAACGCCTTTCCGAGACGGCGTCGAACACGTCCGCAACCGCCATTATGCGCGCACAGAGCGGAATTTCTTCACCCTTGAGTCCGTCGGGATAGCCGTTTCCGTTCCACTTTTCGTGGTGGTGGCGCGCAACGTTTTCGGCAAGAGCGCAGTACTGCTTGTCGCCCGTGTCGCCAAAGGTTTCGCGGATTATCTCCCCGCCGCGCGGCGCGTGGGTCTTTATAATTTCAAACTCCTCGGCGGTAAGCCTGCCCGGTTTTTGCAGCACCGCGTCGGGTACGGCTATCTTGCCCACGTCGTGCAGGGGCGCCGCCTTGATGAGATTGTCTACGTACTCCTTGGAAAGCTCCCTTTTATACTGCCCGTCCTCTATGAGTCCCTCGGCAATCAGCCTTACGTACTCGGTGGTGCGGCGAACGTGTCCGCCCGTGCTTGCGTCCCTGTTTTCAACCAGCGTGGCGAAGCCCGTCACCATTTCGGTGTGGTTGTGTTCAAGCTCCTTGAGCGCGGGGTTCTCCTGGTTTAAATACGCGCCCAGAATGAGAGCGGTAGTGGTTATCGACGTTACGAGCGCCTGCGGCACGAACGCCTGAAAGACGGTCAGCGACAGCACTATAAAGAGGTAGATAACGACGTTTACGCGCTTGCGCCTTTCGACCCTGTTCCAACGGCCGAAAAAGACCGCCGCGGACAGAACCGTGTACGCGCCGACTACGGCAAAGCAGGCGTAGACCGACACGCCCATCGAATAGTTGGTTACTTCGCCCTGAACGAATTCCAGCTGACCCAATCCAGCCAGAACGCCGATCACCGCCGCCGCGTAGGGCACGGACAGTGCGACCTTTGCCGCCGTACTTTTGGGCAGACCGCCCGTAAACGACAGCATGTACAAAAACAGCGAGAACATTACGCTGTCCAGCGAGATTAAAAATACCGCGTGGAAGGCAAGGTTCAGCCACCCGGGGATGTCCGAATTGACCGTGACGGCGGTTACGCCGTCGAAAATTATGCTGACTATGCCCGTTATCAACAGCAGATTGAAGGCTGTGAACTTCTTGTCCGTGCCGTACCGTCTGCGCTGGGTGAGATACACCGCAGTAAGAAACAGTACGATTATCAGACAGCCTGTCTGCAATTTACAATAATTTACAAGTTCCATTTTTTTACTCTTGATTCAGCCGCGCAGGGCTGCTTAACAGGGCTTACCTACGGCAATTTTTTTCGCCTGCCGCGCAGGGTTACCTACGGCAATTTTTTTCGCCTGCCGCGGCGCTTTAAAAAATCAATAATCGTCGGTAAAGCGGTGCCTTACTCCGTTCTTGTCCTTGTAGGCAATGACGGTTGAGAGGCTGACGTTTTCAACGCTCCTGAAGATGTTCTGCTCTATCTCGGGGTCCTCGCTGTTGAGCGTGCGTATCAGCTCCTTGACCTTCTGGCGCTTGGAACCCGTCCCCGCAGGACTGCACGTGGAGCAGTTTTCGGTAAACTTGCAGGCGCACTGAATAAAGCTGAGCCCGTTGTAGTCCCTCCACGCCTTGATTGTGTCCTCGCGGATGAGATACATGGGGCGGATGAGCTCCATTCCCTCGAAGTTCGCGCTCTTAAGCTTGGGCATCATGGTCTGCATCTGTCCGCCGTACAGCATGCCCATTAAGATGGTCTCTATTACGTCGTCGTAGTGATGTCCGAGCGCTATCTTGTTGCAGCCCAAAGCCTTGGCGTTTGCGTACAGGTTGCCGCGGCGCATGCGCGCGCACAGGTAGCAGGGGTTCTTTTCGATATTGAAAACGCTCTCGAATATGTCCGTCTCGAACACGGTTATGGGGATATTTAAGAGTCTGGCGTTATTCTCTATCACCTGACGGTTGGCGGGGCTGTATCCCGGGTCCATTACGAGAAAAACCAGCTCGAACGGGACCTTGTTGTGCCTCTTCAGTTCCTGAAAGAGCTTTGCCATTAAAAACGAATCCTTGCCGCCCGAGATGCACACGGCGATCTTGTCGCCAGCGGAGATCATTTCGTACTCGACTATCGCCTTTGTAAAGCGCGAAAAGAGCTTTTTGTGGAATTTTTTCCTTAAGCTTGTCTCCACGCGCTCGGCGACGCCCTCGTCCATGGCGGCGATATGCTTTTTGAGCCACTCGACGTATCCGCCGCTAATGCTATAGGCGTCGTAGCCCATGTCGCAGAGCTTTTCCGCGACCTCGAGGCTGACGGTGCCCACCCTGCAACAGATATAGAGCGGTCTGTCCTTGGGATAGGTATTATCATACACCTTGTCGAGCGGAGAATTGACCGCGTCGGGGATGTGTCCGTATAAATATTCCGACTGATCGCGGATATCCACAATCAATCCGTCGCCCGTAAGGGCCTGTTCAAGAGTAATTTCCTGCGCCATAATTTTAATTTTTACGCCCGCCTGAAAGGAGCTTTCGCATTGCAAACGCATTGCAAGTAGCTTTTGTGCAGGCGTTCCCTTTATTGAGCCGTTTTATTGAGCCGTTGACTAAGCAGTTAATCAAGCCGCTGATTAAACCTGTTAAATAAGCCGCCGATTAAGCCGTCTATCAAACCGCTGATTAAACTTGTTGATTAATCTTGTTGAATAAACCGTTGATAAACCGTTGATAAATCCGTTGAATCCGACCGTATTTCGCCATACCGACTCAGTATACTATATACCACAACGCACGGAAAAAGTCAAGGTAATAAAGTTGAGCCGCGGGCAAACGCCCGCGGCTCGGCTTAAAAATTATGAAATTCACACGGTGATTTTCCTGAAATTACCGATCCGAGAAAATCACTCACGTTTGTTTGCAGAAAAAATATCGCCTTGCAAAAGTCCGCGTTGAATTTCTGAAATTTACTGCATCGTGTTGATCTTGCTTTTGGTTATCGAGATTCCGAACAGCACGGCGGCTATGGACGCGACGGCTTCGGCAATGGGGAACGCCCACCATACTAAGCTTGCCGCGATTTCGGTCAGGGAGAACGCCCAGACCAGCGGCAGACACACGACGATGAGTCTTAAACAGGAGAGAATGAGCGACTTTACCCCGCTGCCCAGCGCCTGCAAAATGCCCTGCATGGCGACGTTGAATCCGACGAACAGGAAGCCCGCAGGAACCACGCGCATAGCGGTCAGAAGGTATCCGCCTATATCCGCGTCGCCGCCCGTAAGAAGGTTGGAAAGGGGCTGCGCCAATGCCTCGAACAGACCTATTCCCACCGCCATTACTATCAGCGTATAGATTATTCCGTAGCGCACGCCCTCCTTGACCCTCTGCCTGTCGCCCAGTCCGTAGTTAAAGGATATTATGGGGATAATTGCGTTGTTCAAGCCGAACGCCGCGAAGAATACGAACTGCTGAACCTTGTAGTAGTCGCCGTAGGCGGTCACCGCGGCGTTGCCCATGGAGGGAGCTAAAATTACGTTAACCGCAAAGACCATCACGGGCATGAGCGCCTGCATAACCACGGCGGGCAGACCTATCTTGAAAATGCCGATCAGCGCGTCCTTTACAGGGCGCATATATACGGGCGAACCGCTGATTTCGCGGTTTAAGGCGTAGTGGAAAATAGCGTCTAACAGGAGCGAAACTATCTGACCTATAACAGTTGCCCACGCCGCGCCTGAAACGCCCCAGTTTAAAACCAGCACGAACAGCGCGTCCAGACCGATGTTGAGCACCGCGCCCGAGACCTGACCTATCATGCACAGCGTAGCCTTGCCCGTGCCCTGCAGGAACTTTTCGTAGATCATATATCCCAGCGCACCGAACGACATCGTGCAGCAGATCGTCAGGTAATTGGACGCCTCGTCGATCAACAGCCCGAAGTTGGGGTCGGAGGAGTCCGCCTGCATGGTGAGATAGGGGCGAACGCCGAACAGACCGAAGAGCAGAAAGGCGACGTAGACTATAATTATGACCGTGAGCGCGTTGCCTGCGACGAACGCCGCCTTCTTTTTGTCACCCTCGCCCAGCGCGCGGGAGAGCATTGCGTTTACGCCCACGCCGAGGCCCACGCCTATGGCAATCATGAGCATCTGAACGGGGAACGCTAAAGAGAGTGCGTTAGTGCCCACTACCGCGCCGAAGTTTTCCACCTCAGGGCTGGTAATCATCGTGACGAACAGGGTGTCCACGACGTTATACAGCGCCTGAACCACCATTGACAGAATCATGGGCAGACCCATTGCCAGCATCAGCTTCGCCACCTTTTTGTAGCCCATGGGGTTGGCGGGTTGCTCGGATTGATTTTGATTTAACGTTTGATTTTGTTGCATACTTCTCCTTTTTGCGGCAAAAAAATAACGCGCGTAAGTCCGAATAAAAGTTCGGACTTACGCGCGATAGCTCAAATTAATACGTGACTATGCGCCGCTCAACTTATTTAGCCGAATTGAAGTAATTCGGTCAACGCGTGAATTATACCACAGCAAAAAAATTTTTGCACGCTATTTTTTCAAATTTTTTTATAAATCACGCGTAAAAATTTCATAAATTTTTTCCGCGCCGCAAAGCGCTTTATACGTTAAGCGTTTTCCCGCGGTCGGAGTTTAGTCTGTTACAGCGGTTTTCCGCATTTGCGGCAGAAATTGGCGTCGGAATCGTTCGTCTCGCCGCAGTCGGGGCATTTCTTTTTCAGGGGCGCGCCGCACTTGTCGCAGAAGTTGGCGCCCTGTTCGTTGACCTCTCCGCAGCGGCTGCATACGGGCAGTTTTTCCCTTATCTGAGCGGCGGTTTTAACCGTCTCTTCGCGGGTTTCGCTTATCATCTTATTCGCCGCGTCGGTCACCACGGGCATATTTTCGTCCGTGACGTACTTATTTACCTCGCGCATGAACCCCCACATAAGGCAGACGACGCCCACGAAAATCAACGGCATACCTATAAAATTGAGGTTAAACGTGGACACGTCGCCGCGGAAGAAGGGAATAGTTCCGCACAGCAGCAGTATTATGCCGACGGGCAGGCAGATAAACCCGATAACGCGCAAAACTGTTTTAATTTTTTTATGTTTATCGTCGTTTTTCATAGTCTTATTTTATCATACCGCTACGGAGCTGTCAATATTATTTCAATCCGCGCCTTTCCGCGAATTAATTAAAGCTTGATTAGTGATGAGCAAATCAGGAGCGGACGAAATTAAGATACCCGGGTCAGGCGTCACGCTTGTCAAGGCTGCGCCTTACTTGATTAGCGATAGGTCAATCAAGCAATAATGCAATTAAGATACCCGGGTCAAGCGTCACGCTTGCGCGAAACCTTTTTACCGTTTTTGCGAAGCATACAAATTATAATAATACCCCTTTTCCGCCATCAACTGCTCGTGAGTGCCCTGCTCCACCACGTCGCCGTGGTCCATTACCAGAATTTTGTCCGCGTTGCGTATGGTCGACAGTCTGTGAGCTATTACGAAACAGGTTCGCCCCTGCATAAGCGCGGTCATAGCCGCCTGAATAATATGCTCCGTGCGCGTGTCGACGTTGGAGGTCGCCTCGTCCAGAATGAGCATGGGCGAATCGATAAGCATAGCCCTCGCTATGGTCAAAAGCTGCTTTTGCCCCTTGGATATATTGACGGCATTGTCCGCAAGACAGGTGTCGTAGCCCTGCGGAAGCCTGGTGATGAACGAATGAATCTTGGCCGCCTTACACACGCGCTCCACCTCCTCGCGCGTGGCGTTCTCCTTGCCGTAGGCTATGTTTTCATACACCGTGCCCGCAAACAACCAGGTGTCCTGTAAGACCATCGTGAACGCCGAACGCAGGCTCCTTCTCGTCACCTTGGTTATGTCCTTGCCGTCTATCTTTATAGTTCCGCTGTCGGGGTCGTAAAAGCGCATTAAAAGGTTGATAATCGTCGTCTTGCCCGCGCCCGTGCGCCCGACTATGGCGATAAGCTCGCCCTTCTTTGCGGTCAGCGAAAAGTCGTGAATAACCGTCTTGCCCGGCACGTATCCGAAGGATAAATGCTCTATCTCCACTTCGCCGCGAACCGCGGTGAGCTCTTCCGCCTCCTGAGAGTCGGCTGCCTCGGGCTGTTCTTCAAGCACCCTGAACACCCTTTCGGCGGCGGCTATCGCCGACTGGAACTCGCCGATTACGTTTGCAATCTCGTTTATGGGTCCCGAGAATTTTCTCGAATACAGCACGAACGCCGAAATCTGACCGACGGTAACTCCGCCGAACGCGTACATATACATGAGCGCGCCGAACACCGAAACCAGCGTCAACGCAACGTTATTCATAAAGGTGGAGGCAGGCCCCGTTATGGTCGAAAGATACTCCGCATGCGCGTACGCCTCTATCGCCTCGTTGTTCTTCACCTCGAATTTGCTTATGACCTCGTCCTCGCGGCCGTAGGCTTTAGTGGTCTTCTGACCGGTTATCATCTCCTCAACGAAGCCGTTCAACTCGCCGAGTTTAGCGCTGCGCTTCCTGAACAGCGGCTGAACCTTCTTAGCCAGCCACCGCGTGAAGAACACGGTCAAAGGTATGGTGATTGCAAACACCAGCACCAGTAGAGGCGCGATAATCAGCATCATTACCAGCGATCCGACTATTAAAACGACGCTCTTTAGAACGAGCACTATGTCGTTGGCGAGAGATTCGCCCACCGTGTCGATATCGTAGGACAGGACGGAGATTATATCGCCCGCCTGACGGCTGTCAAAATAGGAAACGGGCAGAGATATTAGCTTTTCAAACGTGTCGTTGCGCATCTTTTTGACCATTTTGCGCGCGACGTACGCCATGCCTATCGTGGATAAGTAGGTTATTATTCCCGAAAGGATATACACGCCTGCAAGCAGTGCGCAGTAGAAGTACACGGCGTTCATATCGGTCGTTCCGTCGGGCTTGATGAGGTCGATCGCCTCGCCGCTGATCTTGGGTCCGACAAGCGATAGAACTACCGCCGCCAGATTGGCTATGAACACCACTATGAACAGCGGCAGGTAGGGCTTTAAATATTTGATAAGGTTTGCAAGCACGAACTTAGTATCCGCCTTGCGCGCGCCTATCTTGCGGGTATCCGACAAATGCATTCTCGGCTCTTTCATACTTCCTCCCCCATCTGCGCGCGGTAAATCTGCAGATATTCGCCGCATTCTTGCATAAGCTGTTCATGCGTGCCCGAACCTATCTGCTTGCCGTCGTCCAGCACTAATATCTTGTCGGCGCTCATAACCGAGCTGACTCGCTGAGCTATTATTATTTTAGTGGATTGCGCGTAATTTTCGGCGAGCGCGGCGCGAAGCTTAGCGTCCGTCTCGTAGTCCAGCGCGGAGGAGCTGTCGTCCAGAATCAGTATCTCAGGCTCGCCAGCCAGCGCACGCGCTATGAGCAGCCTCTGCTTCTGTCCGCCCGAAAGGTTCGCCGCCTTCTGCGCAAGACTGTAATCAATTCCGCCCGAAAGATTATCCACAAACTCCTTCGCCTGCGCGCACTCGAGCGCCTTGGCTATCTGCTCATCGGAAAGATTGCGGAAGTAATCCACGTTGTTCTTTATGGTATCTGCGATCAGGAAGTCGTTCTGGAACGCCACGCCGAACTTATTGCACAGCTCCCCGGGCGGATAGGAACGGACGTCCTTCCCGTCTATGTACACGCTGCCCGAATCGACGTCGTACAGGCGCATCAAGAGGTTTATGACCGTCGTCTTACCGCTGCCCGTCGCGCCGATAATGCCCAGAGTCTGACCGCGGCTTATTTCAAACGAGATATTTTCAAGGTTGTTTTCCTTGCCGTTGTAAGAAAAGCTGACGTTCGAAAATTCAATCTTAAACTGTTCGTTGCCCCCCGCATACGTGCCGACGGGCATGGTTTCGTCCTTTTCCAGAACCTTCTCTATACGCGCCGAGGAGGCAACCCCGCGCGAGATTACGACGAATATTTTGGAGAGGCCGAGCATCGCGTTTAAGATTATCGTAAAGTAGGATAAAAACGCCAGCACCGTGCCTGCGTCGGTCGAGCGGAGCGCGCCGACGACGATTACCACTACCAGACCGATATTTAAAATAAGGGTCGCAAGCGGATTGGTGAGCGACATTATCTTGTTGGCTTTAAACTCCGTATCGGCGAGCTTTTCGCTGACCGTGTGGAATTTCTGAGTTTCGTATTCGCCCTTGGAGAGCGCCTTAACCACGCGCACGCCGGTTATATTCTCCTGCATGGAGCGGACCATGCTGTCGCCTCCGCGCTGAATGGCGAAGTAGCAGGGAATGCTCTTTTTCGTGATTATTGCAATGGCTATAATGACGAACGGCACGCAGGCAAGCAGCACGCACGCGAGGTACGTATCCAGGGTAAAGGTTAAAATTATTCCGCCTATCAGTAAAATGGGCGCGCGCACGCCCAGACGGAGGGAGCGCGCCACCATCTGGTTGACGTAGTACGTATCCGAAGTAAGGCGCGAAACCAGCGACGGCGTGGTGAATTCGTCCACCTGACTGCACTTTAAGCGCGAGGTCTTGGAGAACAGGTCGTACCTTAAGTCGCGGGTCATATTTCCGCCCGCCGTTACGGACAGGCGGTTGGCGATTATGTTGCCGAGCATCGCCGCGAGCGAACAGCCGAGCATTAAAAGACCCATCAATATTATCGTTACAAGGTCGCCGCGCGGCACGACGTCGTCTATAACGTACTCCAGAATGAGCGGCAGAAACAGCTCTGCAATGGAGCCGATAAATTTAATTATAAGCCCGATTGAAACCGTCTTTGAGTACGGTTTTAAGTAATTAAGAGTCTTTTTCATTGTAGCTCTCCATATAGGCGCGCGCGTTTGAGACCAGCTTTGCCATGAGATGCGCAAGCTGTTCGTTTTCGGCGTCGGTAAAGCCCTGACAGATGACGTCGTACCACTCCGCGTTTATGCGGTGGATTTCGGGGCACAGATCGAGCGCCTTCTGAGTGGGATAGACGAGATAGACGCGCTTATCGTCCGCGCTCTGTTCGCGCCTGACAAAGCCCAGCTCTTCGAGCGCGGCTATCTGCCGTGCGACGTTGGACTTGTTCACGAACAGATTTTTTGCGAGTCTGTCCTGAGAGATGCCGTTCTCGCGGCAGACGGCTAAAAGGTATTTAGCCTGATAGCCCGTAACGCCCACGTCCTTTAATTTCTGGTCGCGGAACAGCGTTGCGCTGTGCGAAACGAGAGATAAATTTCTTAAAAATGTCGGCATAAAAACTCCTTATGATTGTTTCGAAAAAATGTATGGCTGGAGGTCGCAAGCGTGACGCTTGACCCGTGTTTCTTGGTTGCTTAACCGCTTGATTGAACTGTCTCTAATCAGGCAAATCTTGCGTTCTGAAACTTAGTTGCGGGCGCAACCGTTTACGTATTACAGTTTACGCCGCGCCCGTCCGTTTGTCAACCCCGACAGCAAAAAAGTTGCGCGCGCAACGAATTTTTTCTGTCAGCCCGTCTTATCCGATTTATCAATCGCCTTTATCTCCCCCTTCCGCTGACCGCTTCCCCAAACCTTTTTAGCCTCTGTTCCGACCGCTTTTTAGACCTTTTTTAACCGCTTTTTCCGCCCTTGCTCCGACCGCTTTTTCCGAACTGCCACTCTCTTTTTTCTGCCGCCGCAAACTTGTTCATCTTTTCGGGATACCCTTCGTTTTCAAAACGAACACTTCATTGCAAACTTGTTTAGCGCAAAGCAAACAAAAAAACAAGGGCGCGCGCCCTTGTTTTTTACGGTAAGCGGTTATTTACAATTCCTCTATATAAATAATCCTCGTGTTGATATCAAACCGCACGAGATAGCTGCCCGCGGGCAGGACTATGTTGGTGTGATCGTCGCTTTTAAGATATGAAGGACAGTCGTAATCCACCCACTCGGCGCCGTACCACTTTCCGTCGTCATCGTCGTGAATTTTGAACCTGAACTCGCTCTCGCGAGTGAGCGTTATGCTGAATATGCCCTCCCCGCTCTTTTGCAGCTTGTACTCCTCGCTCCTGTTCCAGTCGGTAAAATCGGCACGGATGCACAGATCGAAGCTGTCCTCAAGCTTGGGGTCGGGCGTCTGCGGTCTTGCGGGAAGGTCGGGCTTTTCCACGCCACCGTTCTCCACGTACGTATTGACCGTCTGGCGTTTTGCGCTCATATAGTCGGAAAAGGACATATTGCTGTTTCCGCTTGCGGCGCAGGTCGCCGTTAAATTAAACGTGAACGCGCAGGAGGACGCGTTGCGATAGGTCTTTGACGGAGTGCAGTAGTCCGAATACAGCTGCTTTGCCGTATTGAATCTCGCCGCGAACGCGCTGTCGGTCAGCATATCGCACCCGATGATAGACGTTACCGCCCCGAAATACTCCTCCGCATACAGCCCCTGGGAACAGAGCGTGGTCTTAAACAGGGGATTTTTCTGCTCGCCGACCACGTTTTTAACGGAGAACGGACTGTCGCAGGTCATGCTGTCGCCGTAGGGATTCCAGGTGTTTATGCCGAAAACCCTGTCCATATCGTAGGGAATTATCATCATCTTTCCGTTGTCGGCACGGAAATATATGTAGCAGTTGTTGTAGTTGTTGCGAAGGTCGTCGGGATTGCCGACTATATACGACACCGCGCTGTAGGATACAAAGTTTTCTTCGTCCACAACGCCTGCAAACGCCTCCTTCGTGAGGTTGCCCGAATTAAGAGTGGTTATAAGCTCCTTCAGGCTCTGATGAGTCGACGTCTTTTTGTTGGTTTTAAGGTCGTAGACGAAGAACTGGCACTTGTCCTCGTCCTCCACGCCGTAGGAGCTGAACGAAGTGAAGGTTGCGCCCTCGTTGGTCCAACCCAGCTTGTATAAATCTCCGCCCAGCGCCTGCCCGGGCAGACGCTTTTCCAAAAAGATATCGTCGATAGGCTCGTACACCGTCCAGACGCCCGCGTGGTCCTCGCCCACGTCGACCGACGCCAGGGTGGTGTACGGCGCGAGCACTCCGCTCTCACGATAGAGCTCGTAGGCGTAAATCTCCTTTATATAGGTCTTGTCGTCGTTTCTGTTCCACTTGAGGTCCAGATTTTCAAGCGTGGCAAAGGTGCGCTCCTTGCGCGCCTCTCTGTCCGCCTCGTTCCACTCGAGCGCATCTTCGCCGTAATATTTCTCCTTGTCGAAGGTCTCGCCGAAGCTGATTTTGAAGTGAATGAGATTATACATTCCCTCGTCGGCGGAATAGAAGTCGCATCTTGAAGTGTTGCCCTTCATCCTGACGCCCACCTGCGGTATGTTCCACTCCTGCGTCTTTCCGTCGGCGCAGGTCAGTTTAACGTACATATCCGCCATTCGGTAGATGGGCGACTGGGAGTTCATCTGCTTGTATTTTTCGTAGTCCGCCTGAATCTTTGCAAGCTCGGAATCGGGGATATCCAGCTTGATTTCCAGTCGGTTTTCGGGCGCGAAGAGCATGGAATACAGCTCCTCTTCGTCGTAATCTCCGGAATTTGCGGGCGGATCGGCAGGGCTTGCGTTGCAGGAGGCAAACAAAAACGTCAACAGCGACAACACTGCAAAAGAAACGAATTTTTTCATTTTCATAACGACACCCCCCTTACAACTCCCCGAACGGACAGCCCTTTATTAATCAGTATTTTACAGCGTTTATTAAAACCGTTTGCCGCGTTTATAACCGCATTAAACGGCGTTAATGCCGCACTATGCCGCAGATAACATGCAAAATCATTATGCGGCGCGCAAATCAGTACTTATTCGGCGTTTATAACCGCACTGAACGGCGTTAATGCCGCACTATGCCGCAGATAACGCGCAAAATCATTATGCCGCGTTTATAACCGCATTAAACGGCGTTGGTGCCGCACTATGCCGCAAATAACGTGCAAAATCAATACTTGTACAACGCGACGGTGAAAACAGAGCCCTGATTTACCACGCTTTCAACCGTGATACTGCCCTTGCAGATTTCCAGAATCCGCTTGCAGACGGCAAGGCCCAGACCGTTTCCCGACGAATCCGAAGCCTGATAGTACTTGTCGAAAATTCTGGGCAGACACTCTTCGGGAATACCCACGCCGTTATCTTCCACCTTTATAACGTACCTGCCTCCCTCTTCGGTCAGCGTCACGTTTACCGCGCCGCCTGCGGGAGTGTACTTGACCGCGTTGGAGATAAGGTTGAGCCAGACCTGCTTTAACATCATTTCGTCGCCGTAATAGTTGACGGGCACGAGCGAGGATGTTATGGCTATATTCTTTTCCTCCCACTGCCTCTCCAATAAGATTATGCAGTTCCTTATCTGCTCGTCGAGGCGGAACTCCTTCACCTCGCCCACAAACTGCTGTGATTCTATCTTAGAAAGCATCAGGGTGCTCTCCGCAAGGTGCGAAAGCCGCTCCGATTCGTCGGCGATAATCTTAAGCACGTTTCTCTGCTCCTCTTCGGAAAGACTGCCGTCTAAAAGCAGGTTTGCAAAGCCGTTTATCGAGGCTATGGGCGTCTTGAACTCGTGCGAAAAGTTATGCACAAAGTCCTCCCTCAGCGACTTTACTCCGCTGAGCTCGTCGGTCATTTTATTGAAGTTTTCGTAGACGGCTGTGAACGTATCCAGCTTTTTATAGGGTATTTTAACCGTATAGTCGCCGTCGGCAACGCGGTTGAGCGCGCTCATCAGCGTGTTGGAGGTCTGCAACGTGCGGTGGTTGAAATAGATTATAACCGCCGTGACGATCGCCGCAAGCGAGGGGATTATGAACAGCATTATGAGCGACGCGTCCGCGACAAGTCCCTCGTTTACGGTCTGCACGATATAGACCACCAACTCGCCCACAATCAGCACGAGCAAAAAGCTTAAGCCGCCTATTATTATAAAGTGGGTGTTTGTAAGATGTTTGTCCCTCTTGTCTATGCGCTTTTTCATTTTTTGAATACCGCCTTATAGCCTATGCCGCGAATGGTCACGATTTCGAACTCGGTGAAGTGTTCGAACTTGTTTCTCAGCCTGTTTATATGCGTACGCACGGTGTACTCGTCGCTTTCGGAGGAATAGCCCCACACGCTGTCTAAAATATTTTCCTTGGTAAAAATTTTGCCGGGATAGGACAACAGAAGATACAAGAGTTGGAACTCCTTGGTGGGCAGCTCTATCTCCTCGTCTCCACGCGTTACGGTGAAGGTCTGCTTGTCGATAACCACGTCGCCCACGCAGATTCTGCCCTCGTTGGCGATTTTACTGCGGCGAAGAAGCGCGTCTATGCGCCAGCACAGCTCCTCGAAGTTGACGGGCTTGGTCATATAGTCGTCCGTTCCCACGGCAAAGCCCCTGCCCTTGTCCATTATTCCGTCCTTGGCGGTGAGTATTATTACGGGCGTGAGATGTCCTGCGGAGCGCAGTCGCTCCACAAAGGTGTAGCCGTCCATGACGGGCATCATCAGGTCGGTCACGATTAAATCTATTCCGCCCTGTTCGTAAACTTCAAGCGCCTCCGCGCCCGTCTTTGCCACGGCTATTTCGTACTTGTTCTTAAGCCTGAGCGTCATCAACATTCTTAAATTGGCGTCGTCCTCGACGATCAACAGTTTTGCCATTTATTCCCTCTCTTCATAATTTGCTGTAATTTATGCGCTTTATTGCGCGGATTGAGTTTGAGTTTTTTCTTAGGTTCTTGCGCGGTGAAAAAGACCTTAACGCGGGGCTTGTCGCGGGCGCGCCGCCCGTAATACCTTACCCCCCGTTTTTTTGCAGTGCAAAAGATTTTCCACCGAATATATTGTAAAATAATTTTGCAGAAAAATCAATAATAAGTTTATAATCAATTTACAAATATATAGTAGAGTAAGTTGTAGACATTACTATCTCCATCACTACTTTCTGAATGAAGCTTATCGCATTTGTCGTCCGGTGATGGAGATATAACGTTTAAAGGTATGAACTTATGACGATTGTGATAGTAGTAGATTTAGTAGACAACAAGACGAACGGCTCGGTTATGACCGCTCTGCGATTTGCAGACGGTCTGAGAGCGCACGGACACGAAGTGAGAATGGTGGCAATAGGCGCAGACGGCGAACACGACTGCAACCTTAAGGAGAGATACGTTCCGCTCGTAACCGAAGTCGCGGCGTTAAATCAGATAAAATTCGGAAAATTCGACAGAGAGAGAATAGCAAAGACCTTCGAGGGCGCGGATATAGTGCATCTTATTTTCCCCTTCAAGCTGGAAAAAAAATGCAAAAAACTTGCCGACGAGATGGGCATTCCCACGACGACGGCGTTCCACGTTCAGCCCGAAAACGTGTCGTATAACATTCATATGGGCAAGGTCAAGCCGCTCAACACGTTTATTTACGCGTTCCTGCGCAGATTTTATAAGGGTTTCGACAGAATTCACTGTCCCTCGGCGTTCATTGCAAACCAGCTGACGGCGCACAAGTACAAGCAGGAGCTCTACGTAATTTCCAACGGCTACGACCCTGCGTTCGTTCCCCCTGCAGAAAAGAAGAGCAATAAAAAGTTTGAAATAGTTATGACGGGCAGACTCGCGCCCGAAAAGAATCAGCAGGTATTGATAAAGGCGATAGACCTCTCCAAGCACAAGAAGGATATCCACCTCACTCTTCTGGGCAACGGACCCAAAAAGAACGCGCTTATGCGCCTTGCAAAGAAGAAGGACGTGGACGTAAGCTTTGACTTTTTACCCAAGGAACAGCTTGTCGAGCGCCTGCAAAACAGCGATTTATACGTACACGCCGCTTCGGCAGAGATAGAGGCGATAGCCGCAATAGAGGCGATTGCCTGCGGACTCGTGCCCGTCATTGCGGACAGTCCCCTTTCGGCGACGCCGCAGTTTGCCTTGGACGAGCGTTCGCTGTTTTTGGACAACGACCCTCATTCGCTGGCGCAGAAGATTGACTACTGGTACGAAAACGGCGAAGAGCGCAAGGTTATGGGCGGAATGTACGCAGCCTTTGCCAGGAAATTCAGCCTTGACAATTCCATCAAGAAGGCGGAGAGAATGTTCGCCGACCAGATAAACGACAGCGCTTCGAAAAAATGATTATCTCGGGGAGATAAAACATTTTTCCGATTTTCGGCGGCTCTGCCGCCCTGCCCGCAACAGGGCGTGTTTACAGAAATTTTTTTGACGGTATAAAAGGATAGCGGAAAAGCACGTTTTTTCCGTAGAGATTAAAAGCGAGCGGAGATTTTTTAAAATCTCCGCTCGCTTTATTTCCGATAAATTGAAATCCGTCTTACTTTCTGATTTTTGTCTTTCGCCAGACGGCACATATTATGCAATCTGCATGCGGTTCATCCGGAAATATTTTCAGCTTTTTCCTTACCGTTGCCGAGAAAGAGCCGCCTCAAAATCGCGGAAAAACGAAGCCGCCCCAAGGCAAGCTTTTTCCGCAAATTCTTAAATAATTTACGGTGACGGCAAAAATCACACTTTTTGTCGTCACACCCAATTTGCGCATACCTGCGCCTCAGCGGTGGGAATGCTCGCAATTATATTATACGAGGGCACTGAAAAATTGCGAGCAGGGAGGCAGAGCCTCCAAAAATCGTAAAAATGCTGTGGCGTCCTCCAGCCACACATTTTTACGAGAACTTCTTTTAGTACCCCAACTCCTCGTCGACGAGAATTACGTATACCTTTTTAAAGCCCTTGGGCGCGCGCTCGAAAATCGCCGTTACCGAGCACATACGCTGGGGGGAATTGCAGTCCGCACACTCGCCCGTTACCGCGCAGGGAGTGCTTAAACCCAGCCTTTTGCCGTTTTGACCCGCACATATGCCCGATTTAACGCGCTTTTCGCCCTCTGCCCTGTCCTTGACGATTTTGTTTTTGCCGATCACCATAACCACGTTTTCGGGTCCGTAGCACAGCGCGGCGATGCGGTTGCCCGTGCCGCCCGTCTGGATAATTTCACCCTCCTCGGTCAAGGCGTTGGCGGAGCATACGAAATAGTCCGCCCCCAGCGCAAGATTGCGCATAGCAGCGCCGTCCTTCCAGTGCCAATACAGAGTATTGCCGTTTTCCTGCAGCCTGTCGGGCAAGCCGATCTGCCCGAGCGTAACCGATCCGCCGAACCCCACGCTGCCGCCGCCTATTATGCCCAACGCCTCCTCGCAAGCGGCCTTTGCGCTGTCTGCAATGCGGCAATCATAGCCGCGCTTTGTCAATTTTTCCTTAATTTTAAGTAAATTTTCCATACGGATATTTTATCACGCTTTATCAGTTCAGTCAATACGCGCAGGAAAAATAAGCACGATTCCGCCCACGCAATTACGGGCGCGATTACGTTGCAGGTTAAAAAGTCGCAAAACTCCACGCCGTTCGGAATAACCCCGAACGCTATGCCCGACACCGCAAAAACCGCGCAAAATACTGCCGCTCTCGCTTTGACGGACGGCAGAATTGCCTTGAGCGAGCTGAACAGCGGAAAACTGAGCGACAGCGCCGATACGACGGCGGTCAAGGCGAGGGATAATAAAAATACAGTGCCGAATATGCCCGAAACAATCGGGTTTTTAAAGGTTACGGCAAGCGCTTGGGGGAAGAGCGTGAGCGCGTTTGAAAAGCCACTGAGCGTGATCTGTCCGCTTAAATTGCACCCTGCCGCCACGGTCACGAGCGCAACGGTTGCAAGCATTCCGCCCACAAAATTGGCGCACGAAATTATGAGCGCGCACCGCTTTGGCGAGGCGGCTCGGGGCATATTTACGGCAAAAGAGGGCATCACCCCCGCCGCAACCGACAGTGATAAGAGCGACTGACCGAAGGCGCTCAGCCACATATTCGGGTTTAAAAAGCCTTCCGCGCTCAGAGACAGCGCGCCGAGCGCGACAAAGGCGTTTTCGTAGATCAATCCGCGCGCGGCGAGCAGGGCGAACAGCGCCACCTGAGCGGTCACCGCAACGCGGGCAAGCTCCGACCTGACCTTTGCCGATCGGGTCAACAGATACCCAAGCGCAAGCGCGCAGAGAATGGCGAAAACGGGGGTTAAACCGGGCATATCTGCGGGGCAATCGAAATTTATTGTCACGCCGAACGTGCAGGCGGACTGCGTTAAGTCGGCTATTACGGAGATATAGTAGCAGGCGATTACCGCGGAATTTACGCACGCCGCCCAGCCGACCGCGCCCGAAAAGGACGTAGCCGCTCTCACCGCCCGTCCGTATCTTGCCGAGCGAGGAACTGCCGACCTGAGCGCGACGGGGAAGGGCGCGCGGGTGGACTTTCCCAGCGAGAGCTCGGCGCAGAGCAGGGGATACTGCACGGCAAGAGCTAACGCGTAGGCGATTACAAACGCTCCGCCGTAGGCATAGCACAGTCCGGGAAAGCGCATGGCGTTGCCCAGACCCATAGCCGCGCCCAGCGCGGTAAATATAAACCTGTTGCCGTCTTCAGACGAAAGTATCTTCATCACGTAATATTCTATTGCCGCGTCCCCTTTTACATACCGCCGCAATTAAAAATTTAATTGCGTTTACGTAAAAAATAAGCGGCAGAGCGGAAAAAATTTCCGCTCTGCCGCGTCCTTAATTTATTTAATTGCTTACTGTTAATAATAGGTTGCGACGATCTCGTCCGCGGGAAGGGGTTCGGCGCGCTCTATGCTCCGGGCAATCAGGACGGGTCCCTGCTGGCGGTAGACCGCGTTATACTCGTAGCCCACCTTTGCTGTGACGGTCAGCCAATCCTTGGTCTTTACGTCCTTTATCAGCCCCTCGGTCTTAAGCGCGAAGCCGTCGTACGCGATATCCGCTTCGCAACAGGTCATAATGTATCTGCCTATCACTATAAATCCTGCGGGTACCTTCCTCGAGACCGCCGCCATACCCTTGAATTTTACAATCTTATCAATATAGCTCTGCGGCTTTTCGGACAGGTCGCGGTAGAACAGCGCAAAGTCCTTGTCCTCGATCTCGATTACGGGCGCGTCCATGTCGTAGGGCATGGGGTCCTCGATATCGTCGAACTCCGCCTTTCCGCCGATATATTCGTAAACAATGTCCGCACGGCGGGAAATTCCGCGCACGATCTTGTGGAATTCCGTCTTATCCATCTCGCCCTTGAAGCGGTTGAAAACCACCATCTGGGTCATCTGGATCTTGTCGAAAACCAGCTGGCGCATGTTTCTGTTATAGTTTACGAAGGTGTTCGCGTCGAAGAAGGTCATCATCTGGTTGATAACCCAGCTTTCGGGCATGGCTTCGAAGAAGTCCTGAAGCTCCCACGTGCCGTTGTATTCCACAACCACGCGCTGAGCCCTGTTTTTGCGCGCAAGATAGGCAAGGTTGAAAGAATTTAAATCTTCCTTCTTTTCAATGCTCTCTACGGCTACGTTTTTGACCTTGAATTTAGCGCGGTCGTACTCCTCTTCGCCCTCTTCGCAGACAATGAGCATGGTGCGCTCGCCGTTCTCCATTCTGGGGTCCTCGAGCGTCTCCTGTATGAACTTAGTCTTTCCCGAATCCAGAAATCCCAGAAAGAGATAAACCGAAACTTCCTGTTGCATATATTAACCCATAAATAATATTTATTAAGCGCCGCGACTATTTATTATTAAGCCCGCAACTGTTTATTATTAAGCGCCGCGGCGTCGGCTAGTCCCATAAACCGCCAGACGCGCCGTTGCCTCGGGATACGTTTAGTTATACCCCGAAGAGTTCCTTGAGTTCGTCCTCGTCGAGCTTACTGCCGATTACGCACAGTCTGCCCGTGTAAGCGGCTCCCCCTTCGCGCACGTCGATTTCGCCGGGAACGTAGTCGAAGTGAATCCACTTTCCGTTTTCACCCTCTACTATGCCCTTTGCGCGGAGAACCGTGCCGTACTGAACGGCGTTGCCAAGCGCGCCGAGAGCAGCCTTTAAGCCGTCAGCGCTAAACTTTTTGCCCGTTTCAACGCCCCAGCTCGAGAACACCTCGTCCGCGTGGTGATGGTGATGATGTCCGTCGTGGTCGTGGTGGCAGCAGTGGTCGTGCTCGTCCCCGTCGTGGTCGTGATGGCAATGCTCGTGCTCGTCCTCGTCGTGGTCGTGGTGGCAATGCGCGTGGTCGTGCTCGTCCCCGTCGTGGTCGTGGTGACAGTGCTCGTGGTCGTGCTCGTCCCCGTCGTGGTCGTGGTGGCAGTGCTCGTGGTCGTGCTCGTCCCCGTCGTGGTCGTGGTGGCAATGTTCGTGGTCGTCCCCGTCGTGGTCGTGGTGGCAATGTTCGTGGTCGTCCCCGTCGTGGTCGTGGTGACAGTGCTCGTGGTCGTGTTCGTCCCCGTCGTGGTCGTGGTGACAGTGCTCGTGTTCGTCATGGTGGTGAGCGCTTGCGACAAGCTTTTCAAGCTCGCTTTCGAGCGTGTCGGCATGTTCCATTGCGCTGAGAATTTCCTTGCCGTCGAGCTCGGAAAGGGCGGTAGTGACCACGGTTGCATTGGGATTGTGTTCGCGGACCAGCTTTAACGCGGCGGAGAGTTTTTCTTCCGAGACCACGTCGACGTGGCTGAAAACTATGCAAGCGGCGCTCTCGATCTGGTCGTTGAAGAATTCGCCGAAGTTTTTCATATATACCTTGCACTTGTTGGCGTCTACCACGGCGGTCAAAGAGTTTATCTTTGCGTCAGAAAGGTTTGCGCTTTCGACGGCGCGGACTACGTCCGAGAGCTTGCCTACGCCGGAGGGTTCGATTAAAATTCTGTCGGGCTTGAACTGCTCGTTTACCTGCTGAAGAGCTTTTGCGAAGTCGCCGACGAGCGAGCAACAGATACAGCCGGAATTGAGTTCGTTGACGGTTATGCCTGCTTCCTGCATAAAGCCGCCGTCAACGCCGATTTCGCCGAATTCGTTTTCGATTAATACAAGTTTTTCACCCGTGTATGCTTCCTTGATGAGTTTTTTGATGAGCGTGGTCTTGCCTGCGCCTAAAAATCCTGAAAATACGTCTATCTTTACCATATATTACCTCTGTTTCCTATATATTTTCCGTTGTCGTTTGCCGTTATTATAAACTTATTTTTCCCCATTGTCAACAAGACGCGGTCTTGACTGTGTATCTTAATTGCGTCCGCTCTTGATTGACCTGTCTCCAATCAAACAAGGCGCAGTCTTGACTGTGTATCTCAAGCGTGACGCTTGACCCAAGTATCTTAATTACTCGGTTACTTGATTGACTAATCTCTTATCAAACAAGGCGAGCCTTGACTGTGTATCTCAAGCGTGACGCTTGACCCAAGTATCTTAATTACTCGGTTACTTGATTGACTAATCTCTTATCAAACAAGGCGAGCCTTGACTATGTATCTTAATTGCATCCGCTCCTGATTGACCTTTCTCTTATCAAGCCTTAATTAAAGCAGGCGGATTAACAGCGTGTGCGGCGGAGCGCAATCGCGCTCCGCCGCCTTCAGCTAAAGTTGCTTTGCCGCTCTGCGGCTTTAATTTTTTCCACTTCAATTTTAAATTATTCAATTTCAATCAGATGAGTGGTGACCTGCTTGGGCTGACTCTTGGGTACGGTGAGCGTAAGAATTCCGTTGTCGTACTTCGCCTTTACGTCGCCCTGAGCAACGTCGTCGCCGACGTAGTAGCTGCGCGAACAGCTTTCGCTTATTTCCTTTCTCAAATAGCGCTTTCTGTCGCTTTCCTCTCTCTGTTCCTTGGTTGCCGATACGGTGAGATAGCCGTTTTCAAGCGCGACCTTTATCTGATCCTTCTTGAAGCCCGGCATTTCAATGTCCAGCTCGTATGCCGAATCGGTCTCCTTTATGTTGGTTGCCAGATCCCTCTTTTCATCGTAGAATACGGGACGGAAGAAATCGTTGAATGCGTCGAATAAATCGTAGTTGTTATCTCTTTTCTGTAAATAGGTTTTCATAGTTAAAATCTCCTTTAAAATTTATTTTATAAACTTATCGGGGAGGCTTTTTTGTCTTCCTTTTTCGTTCACTTTAATTATAAAACCGTTTTCAACTTTTAAAACGCTTTTGTCTGTGAAAATTTTGTGACGGTTTTTTTGCCCGAAAATCTCTTCATTTTCTTCCGTTCAGAGTTTCCGCCCGTATAGAGCAAACGAAACCGCGCGCAGGGCGTCTGCCCTGCGCGCGGTATTAATTAATTTATCCGATTACTTCTTGCTGTGATAGGTCAGCCTTCTGAACGAGCCGTCCTCCTTGTGAATGACGATTCTCGCTTCCTGACTTTCGGCAAGCTTTTTGGCAAAATCGATTGCCTCTGCCTGAGTGAAGAACAGCTTGATAGCTCTGCTTCCGCCAGCCATCTTAACCTGCCACTTGTTGTCCGCCTTGCGCTTGGAAATGTGGTAGGTCTTGGTCGTGGACCTGGGCTTTGCAGGAGCTTCCTCCGCAGACTTCGTGTCCTTTTCCTCCGCCTTCTTCTCCTCCACGGCAGGCTCCTCCGCCTCTTCGGCAGATTCTTCCGCAGGCTCTTCCGCGGGTTCTTCCGCAGGCTCTTCCGCGGCAGTTTCGGGAACGCTCTTTTCAGACTTTACGTTCTCTTCCGACTCCTTCTCTTCCGCGGCAGGAACCGCCTCGCTTTCAGCCTTAGCCTTCTTCTTTGCGGAACTTGCGCGAACGCAACCGATTATTATGCAGAGCACAAGCACGACGACCGCCGCGATAACGGCAATCCATCCCCAACTTGAAAACCATTCAGGCACCCACTCGGGCCAGGCAAAAAGCAGATTCATAGGCTCAACCTCTTATAAGTATTATTATTTCATATTATAGAATAATCAGCAAAATATGTCAAGCGGTTACTAAATTTTTTAATTATTCACAGATTAATCCGCAATAATCTCCGCGCCGTGAAATATCATCAGAGATAGTTTGTTATGACGTTCTCAATTTGTTTGCAAATTGCCAAAATTAATGGTAAAATATTGTTAAAAAATTTGTAAATTGAGGAACAAAAAAGAAAAGGAAAATTTTGAATGGAAAAGCATGACAAGAAAATCAACCGTAGCATGATGATTGGTTGGATTATCATTACACTCATTCTGGTCGTTGCATACTTGGGCGAATATCTTAAAGGTTCCCGTACGGGCACGTATATGCTTATCTTCTATCTTGTGACCGTGCTCCCCGTATTGGTCTGCCTGGGACTGTATTTCAGGAATAAGGCCAGCCATTCTCTGCGTTATTTTATCATCATCGGCTATAACATAATGTACGTGTTCGTTCTGCTGACAGGCAACACGACCATGGTGTTCACCTATATCTTCCCGCTTTTAACCATGATAGTGCTCTACCACCAGCCCAAGCTGGTGTTACTTATGGGCATAGCCTCGCTTCTGGCAAACGTCGCCTACGACGTAAGACTGTTTATGGATGGTATGGTCACTCTGGAGAACAGCAGGGATATAGAGATTCAGTTGGCTCTGATCGTCTTATGCTTCAGCTTTCTGTACGTTGCGTCCAGAATGTACGACAACATTCAGAAAAAGAACAACGAGTATCTTAAAGAGATCGAAGACAAGTCCAAGGCGATACAGCGCGTCACGCTGGAATCTATACTTACCATAGCGAACATTATCGATGCCAAGGACGAATACACCAAGGGTCATTCCCAGCGCGTGGCGGAGTACGCCACCGAGCTGGCAAGGCAGCTGGGATATACTGACGACGAAGTGGAAAACATACGCTATATCGCGCTTCTGCACGACATAGGAAAGATAGGCATACCCGATTCCGTGCTGAAAAAGACGGGGCGTCTTACGGACGAGGAATACGACGTTATGAAACAGCACGTGGACATCGGCAACCGAATTTTGAAGGACAACACCGCAATCAAGGATCTGGCAAAGGCAGCCAAGTACCACCACGAGCGGTACGACGGAAAGGGCTATACCGATGGTCTGAAGGGCGAAGAGATACCCGAGATTGCCAGAATCGTCAGCATAGCGGACGCCTACGACGCAATGACCTCCACCCGCGTATACCGTCCCGAGATGTCGGAAGAGCAGGCGATTCAACAGCTCATAAAGAACAGCGGCTCGCAGTTTGACCCTGCAATGGTAGAGGTGTTTATCCGCATGCTCAACGAAAAGAAAGAGGCTAAGGAACTGGCTTGCTGATTTCCGGCTTGCTGATTTTTAATTTTAAATACTCAGGCGCGGAAATAACGAAGTAATTGTCCGGATTGACAGGAACGGTAAAATCAAAACAACCCCCGAAAGAACCGGGGGTTGTTTTTTTTCGTGGCGTACCCGAATGGATTCGAACCATCGGCACATAGCGTCGGAGGCTATTGCTCTATCCAACTGAGCTACGGGTACGTATATTTATACGCCGCGCAATGCGCCGATCGCGCATTGCGCGGCGTATAATTATTTTACGTTAAATACACATTTTTATCGTTTAATGCACAGATCGCGCATTGCGCGGCGAATAACGTATGATTATTTCGCGAAAGAGCTGACGATATTTAAAAGTATGCGGACGACAGTGTTCATACTGCCCACGGGCACGAACTCGTTTCTGCCGTGCGCGTTGTGTCCGCCCGTGCAGATATTGGGGCAGGGCAGTCCCATAAACGACAGACAGCTTCCGTCCGTTCCGCCGCGGATGGGGGATATTATGGGGGTAACGCCCTCCTTTTCCATCGCCTTTACCGCACTCTCTATTATATGCTTGTGCGGCGCGATTACTTCCGCGCAGTTATAATATTGGTCTTTTAAGGTGAGCTTAACCCTGCCGCCGTAGCGACCGTTGAACCCGTCCGCAACCTTTTCAACGTACGCCTTGCGCGCGTTGAACTGCGCCCTGTCGTGGTCGCGCACTATTCCGCTTAAAACGCACTTTTCCACGCTACCCTCGATCGAGCTGAAGAAGTAATATCCCTCTCTGCCCTCGGTGGTTTCGGGGCGCTCCTCGGCGGGGAAGCAGTTAATAATTTCGTTTGCGACCACGAGCGCGTTTATCATCTTGCCCTTCGCCTGACCGGGATGAATGTTCACGCCGTCAATCTCGAAGGTGAAGCCCGCGCCGTTGAAGGTTTCGTAGCACAGCTCGCCCAGCTCCTCGCCGTCGACGGTAAAGGCGAAGTCGCAGCCGAAGTTTTTAACGTCGAACAGCCGCGCGCCGTGACCTATCTCCTCGTCGGGGGTGAACGCGATTCCCACCTTGCCGTGCTTGACCTCGGGATGGGTGGTAAGGTATTCGGCAAGCGCCATAATTTCGGCGACGCCCGCCTTGTCGTCCGCGCCTAAAATAGTTGAGCCGTCCGAAGTGATTATGTCCTGACCGATATAGTTTGCAAGCTGAGGGCAGTCCGAAAGGGTGATCTTCGCGCCGTTGCCGACCTCTATATCGCCGCCCTCGTACCTGCGCACGCAGGGCTTTACGCCGAAGCCTTTGGGCTTATCCACCACGTCTATGTGCGCTATAAAGCCCACCGCCGCCGTGGCGGGACAGTTGGCTTCGATTTCGCCGTACACGTACGCGTTGGGCGTAATGCTCGCCTTGATGCCCATAGCCGAGAGCTCTTCGTACAGCATCTTTGCAAGCGCGTGCTGACATTCTGTCGAGGGAGTAACGCTTTCGGTTTCCTCGCAACTGGGAGTGTCGACTTTTACGTATCTTAAAAATTTATCCTGAACCTTTTCCATATCAACCCCGCTTGAACGCGTTTTCCTCCTCGTCGAAATAATAGCCCGTTTCAGCCATTCGCGCGCATATATCCTGCGGCGAAAGGTCGTATTCAGCGCAGAAATCGTCCAACGACGGACATTCGTCCCTGAGCTTTGTATTAATAAACGAAAGTAAAATTAAATTATCCTGAGGAAGTTGCATAATTGACCTACGGCAACATTATAACACAAAAAAAATTAATTGCAAACAGCAGAGCGATATGTTATACTTAAATTATGAAAAAAACGGTAGTCGTGGGAATGAGCGGCGGCGTTGACAGCTCGGTCGCAGCGCTCCTTTTGAAGGAGCAGGGATACAACGTAATAGGGCTATATATGCTCAATTGGGAAGAGAACGATATAAACGGCGAGTGCACTTCCGAGGCGGACTTTGCAGACGTGCGCAGGGTGTGCGCGCTTTTAGATATTCCGTACTACAGCGTCAACTTTGCAAAACAGTATCAGGACAGGGTGTTTAAGTATTTCCTTGCCGAATATGCCGCAGGCAGGACGCCCAACCCCGACGTACTGTGCAACCGCGAGATTAAGTTCGGACCCTTCCGCGAGTACGCGCTGTCTATGGGCGCGGACATGATTGCGACGGGGCATTACTGCGGAATAGACCACAACGCGGACGGCAAGCACTATCTTTTGAAGGCGGCGGATACGGGCAAGGACCAGACCTATTTTTTAAACCAGGTGACCCAGCCCCAGCTTGCGGAGGTGTTGTTTCCGCTTGCCGACCTTAAAAAGGAAGAGGTGCGCAAAATCGCTGTTGAAAACGGACTTGCCACGGCGAAAAAGAAGGATTCGACGGGCATATGCTTTATCGGCGAGCGCAATTTCAGGAAATTCTTGTCGCAGTATCTGCCTGCGCAGTCGGGGAAAATAATCACCCTCGACGGCGAGCAAGTGGGCGAACATATCGGGCTTATGCACTACACGATAGGTCAGCGCAGGGGGCTGGATTTAGGCGGCAAGCGCGGCGAAGAGGGCAGATGGTTCGTCGTTAAAAAGGACTTAAAAAACAATATTTTATACGTTTCGCACGGGGACGAGAGTCCGCTGTATTCCAAGTCCTGCGAGGTTTCAGGCCTGAATTGGATAGGATATATGCCGCCGCAAACGACTTTTGAGTGCACGGCGAAGTTCCGCTACCGCCAGGGCGAACAGAAGGTTTTGGTGACGCTGACCCAAAGCGGAGCTCACGTTGAGTTTGCCGAAAAGCAACGCGCCGTAACCGAGGGACAGTACGCGGTATTTTACGACTCCTCCCGCTGTCTGGGCGGCGGCGTGATTGACGAGGTCGCCTATTGATTTTGCGTAAAGAACGGTAATTATAAATAACGGTTAAAATATTAAATAATTTAAAATTAATAAATAACGGCTGAAATTAATAAATAATTGCGGCGGTTGCAAAAGAATTTGCAACCGCCGCATCTTTTACCGTTCTTTACATTATTAATAAAAAATATTTACCCGCGCGAACATTACGCAGAGCCGATAAAAAGCCGCTTGCAGACCGCTTATTAAACCGCAGCGGAGGGGCGCGCAAGTGTTGCAGCGTTGCGACAAAACCGTTAAAAAACCGAATTATCAGACCTGTTTTTAAACCGAATTATTAAACCGCAGGGGAGGGGCGCGTCTTGGAGGGGTTCTTTTTGAGCTCGGTCTCCAGCTCCTGGCAGGCTTCCTGAAGCTCTGCCTCGGATTGGGCGACTTCTATTCCGTCCAGAACGTCCTGCAGGTGGTACTCTTTATTGAGATACTTTATGGTCTGATAGCCTATAACCGTAGTTAAAACGCAGTTGGTAAGACCCTGAATGGAGCTGTCCACAAGCGTGGATATGAGCGAACCTAAGATAGGGATGCCCTTTGCCGCCTCGCCCATGCCCTTGACGACGGTGTTGCCCACCTGAACCGTTCCCAGACCGTAGGCGACCAGCGAATTGCGCACTACCGAGGCGAAAATTTTGACGAGCTTAGCGTCCGACGGGCGGAAGCCGTACAGGAAAACTATGTCCTTTATCATCTGCAGGTTGACCACCGCAACCAGAGCGGCGTCCATCTTATTGCTCTGCGAAACCGCCGAATACGCCGCAGACTTGAGCGAGCATTTAAAGATAATTTCCTTGGCCGTCTTTTTGACCTTGCCCTGATAGAGCGCGGTTAAAGCGGTCTTTAACGCCTCGTCGTCGTTGGACTTAATCGCAACCTGCATATCGCAGACCAGCTTATCGTCGTACCAGCCCACGCCGTCGACGCTGGCGTTGAATTCTATCATCTTGCTTGCAATGTTGCGGCGCACCTTTTTATTGTGGCGCTTTGCACTGTACGCGTGCTGGGAATTTACGTTGGTTATGAAGTAGTCCGACCTGTAAATTTTAACCACGGGCACGATAAACAGGAATATGTACAACAGCACTGCGACGGCGATTGCAACGTAGCCTGCGTACACGTTGATTTCCCAGATTTTTACCACCACGGAGAACAGACACCAGCCGAGGAATATTGCGACTATGCCCGTAAAGAGCGAAAGAATAAGCCTTGCTCCGCGCACGTTCTGACGCCTTACGTACTTTTCCTCGTAGTCGTAAATAGACATCTTCTGTTCGTTTTCCTGCTCTCCCGTAACGGTGAGATCTTTTTTCTTAGCCATAATTTATACTTCCTTATTTTGTTCCGCCGAATCCGTTCAATCCGACTACGGTGCGGCGTAGAACGCCGCGGTATTGTATCTTTTTTATGCGGCGCGAACGCCGCTTGCAAATCGGCGTCCGCGCCGCCTGAAACATAAACTTACAAATCTATCGAAAATTTATACAGCTCGGACTTGGGCACTCCCCTGTCCTTTGCCGCCTGCTTGACGGCGTCCTTTTTGTCCATTCCCCCCTGCATATAGTGCAGGATATGCTCCTTTTCGCTGAGAGCATTAAGGGGATTTTCGCCCTCCGCCGCACCCTCGACGATCAGGACGTACTCGCCGCGCTTTTCGCCGCTAAGCCCTTGAGAGAGGTTGAAGCAAACCGCCTCTTCGTGCAGCTTGGTAATCTCCCTGACCGCACAGGCACGCCTTTCGCCGAAAACCGAATAAACCGAGGATATATGGCGGTCAACGTCCTGCGGGGCGACGTGAAAACACAGGGTTAAATCCAGATTTTTGTATTTTTCGAGCAGCCTCTTCCTCTCGCCCTCCTTGTCGGGCAGAAATCCGAGGAACGCGAACCTGTCCGCAGGCAGAGCCGACAGAACCAGCGCGGAGAGAAAGGCGTTTGCACCGGGAATTACGGTGTAGCCTTCGCCCGCGTCCTTAAGGGCGCGGCAGACCACGTTGCCGGGGTCGGAAACGACGGGCATACCCGCGTCGGAGACGATTGCTACCTCCTTCCCTTCGCGTGAGGCGGAGATGATCTTTTCCGCCGCGGCGCGCTCGTTGAACTTATGACAGGGCAGGAGCGGCTTTTTAATGTCGTAAGCGTTCATAAGCTTGACCGAATGGCGCGTATCCTCGCAGAAGATTACGTCAGCCGCGCGCAGAACCTCTAAGGCGCGGAGAGAAATATCCTTTAAGTTGCCTATCGGCGTAGCCACGAAATATATCATAATTAATCCCTTTTAAGTTGTCAATCGACAATTAAATGCCGAATATTTATCTAACGATATCAAGCGTCACGCTTGAGATACTTGATGCAACGGAACGTTGCCTTGTTGATTGGAGACAAGTCAATCAAGTTATAAAGCAATTAAGATACCCGGGTCAAGCGTCACGCTTGTTGATTGGAGACAGGTCAATCAAGTTATAAAGTAATTAAGATACTCAGTCAAGGCATTGCCGCGTCGCAAGTCGGAACGGTTTTGCGTGTAACGACATAAACGTCGCCACACGCCTTTAATTCCGCTTGCTCCTTCTTCGCGCAAAAGCCACGGTTTTGCGCGAGTTAAAATAAGGTATTTTAATTTAAGTTTGATAAGTGATAGGTCAATCAAGCAATAACGCAATTAAGATACCCGGGTCAAGCGTCACGCTTGTTGATTGCGTTGGGCAGTATTTCAATGCCCTGTTTGCCGCCCTTGACCGCCTCCACCATTACAAGATAGGGCTTGCTCTGCGCAGTGCCGCTCACCAGCTGAAGGCGCTTGGGTTCAAGATTTTTGCTCTTTAAAAGGTACACAAGCTCTGCAAGCCTGTCGGCGCGGTTGATAACCGCAAACCTGCCGCCGAACTTTAATTTTTTTGCGGCAACTTCGACAATCTCCGCCAGAGTTACGGTTATTTCCTTGCGGCAGATCGCCTTTTCGTAGGTGAGATTTTCGAAACCGCCCGTCTCGTACGGGGGATTGCAGAGAATGAGCGAAAACTTATCGTCGTACTCCCTGCCGATATCCTGCACGCGGCAATTGACGACCTTAACGTTTTCAAAGCCGTTGTACTCCACCGTCCGCGCGGACATATCCGCAAGGCTTTTTTGCATTTCGAACAGCGTTACCCCCGAAATATGCCCGTTTAAACAGGCAAAGTGCAGCCCTACTACGCCGCTGCCCGAACAGAAATCCGCCACCTCGTCCTTATACTTTGCGCGGGCGAAGCGGGACAGAAGAATACTGTCGGAAGTGAACCTGTACAGCGAGGAATTCTGTATAATTTTATAGTTGCCGTAGAGGTCCTCTAAAACCTCGTTTTCGTAAAGTTGCATAAATTGTATTTCAAGTTGGAAAATATTGTCAGTAAATCAAATGAAAAGGCGGCGCACTTTTGGTGCGCCGCCTTTGCTGAATTGTTAAAATTCTGCAAATTTAAGACCAATTATTCAGCCTTGATTGCACCGGTAGGGCATCCATCTTCGCAAGCGCCGCAATCGATGCAAAGATCGGCATCAACTACATACTTATCAGCGCCTTCGGAGATAGCACTTACGGGACAAGTTGCTGCGCATGCGCCGCAGCTTACGCATTCGTCAGAAATAACGTGTGCCATTTTAACTCCTCCATACATTCTTTTACTACGGTATATCGCAACCGTTTGATACATTATATCACAACTTCTTTACCCTGTAAAGAGGTTATACCCAATTTTTATACGAATTTATTTTATCGTCAGCCGCAAAATTTTACCGGATTTCAGCCGTTAATCCGGATTTTACGGTTAATCCAGAATCTTTTTAAGCTCGGGGTCGAGCTTTTCGTCCTTATCGTCGTCCTCAATCTTATCCTGACCGCCCCTGCGGAACTTGAGCTGGTCCGCCTTGTAGTCGTGATAGGACACGGCGTCGCCCTGCTCTATCCTGACTTTGACTTCCATTTTGAGCATGTTCACGTTCACAACCGTACCCTTGCCGTCGGGCGTGCCGACCTCCGAACCCACCTTGGGAACCTTTTTGCACGCGTCGGCATAGTAGGCGTTTTCGTAGGCAAGACAGCACATCAGCCTTCCGCACAGTCCCGAAATTTTACCGGGATTGAGGGAAAGCCCCTGGTTTTTCGCCATTTTTATGGATACTTTCTTAAATTCGGGCATCGCTCCCGAGCAGCAGCAAACTCTGCCGCAGGGCGCAAGTCCGCCGATAATCTTGATCTCGTCGCGGATTCCCACCTGACGCAGCTCTATGCGAAGGTGGAACACGGCGGATAAATCCTTTACAAGCTCCCTGAAGTCCACCCTGCCGTCGGCGGTGAAATAGAAGATAACTTTCGTGCCGTCGAAGGTGAATTCGCAGTCGATAAGCTTCATTTCAAGCCCGTTCTTCTGCACCTTCTCTTCGGCAATCTTTATTGCGCCGGGCTTTCTTGCAATGTTCTTTTTAACTATCTCCTCGTCCTTGGGAGTGGCTATTCTGACGACGGGTTTCAGGGGAGAAACTATCTTATCCTCCGAAATTTCCGCAGACGGAATGACTACGGTCGCGTACTCCAGACCCTTTGCGGTCTCGACAATTACGCCCATATCCTTGCGGTATTTGCCCTCGTCCTTGCCGGGCGCGAAATAGTACAGCTTTCCGCCGTTTTTAAATTTTATTCCTACAATCTTTTCCATTTATCGTTCTCCTCAATCACTCTCAACGCAAAGTCGTACAAGAGATTGGAAAAATTAGCGTTGAACTTTACGTCCGCTATCGCCGCGGAAATATGTTCAAGCGCGTAAAGGTATGCGCCTTTTGTAAGGGTTGACCCCGTACTATCCCCCGAACAAACGCAGTTTTTCAGCTCTTGGAAATACTGCCTCTGCATCTGGGCAAGCAGCTGGTTTTTATACTTGGTGTCGCCGTATTTAAGCGCTACTGCGCCCGCCTTTTCCACCGTGTCCGCGCGCACAATCTCGCTTGCCGCCTTGGTTACTTCACTGAACCACTCGCCCGAGAGCATGTTCTGCGCCTCGCCGAGAACGCCTGCGCAGCACGCCGCCGCCTGAGCGTTGAGCGGGTTTTGCTGTATGCGGTTGAGCGCGGAGAGTATCTCCTCCTCGCAAAAAGGCGGAATTTCCAGCGTCTTTACGCGCGATTTGACCGTGCTCAGCACGGGTGCGAGCGAGGTTGCGCCCAACAGAAAGTACACTCCCTGCGGCGGCTCCTCCAATACCTTTAAAAGTTTATTCTGTATTATCGCCGAAGCCTCTTCAAAGCCGCAGATTACGTACAGCTTTCTGTCCCTTTCGACGGGTTTCAGCGCGCTGTCGTCCACAATTTCCGTGGCGTCGGCAGCCGTAAGTTTTTTGCCAGGGGACGGATAGACCCTGCAGTCGGAAAAATTCTCTTCCCAGATGAGGTCGCCGTCTCTCTCGCCCCTGCGCGTGCAGAAGAGTTCGAGTGCGAACAGCTTTAAGGCAGAACGCAGATTTACTCCGTCGTTAAAGTACAGCATATACGCGTGCGAAGCTCTGTTCGCCCTGACGTCGCGGCTGAAAACGCGGTATGCGGTTGTGCCCTTTAAAAGCTCTTCCATTACTCGCCCTTGATTATTCCCTTTTCAATTAAAATATTGAATATGTTTTCGCTCGTCTGCGTCTTGGTTCCGCCGCAGTCCACGGGCGCGATGCGTTCGTACTTTTTACACAGAGCGAGATAGCCTGCATACACCTTGCGGTGGAAGTCCATGCCGAGCTGTTCGATTCTGTCGTTCTTGTCCGCGCCGTGCTTTCTTTCGAACGCCGCGTCGGGCGAGATGTTCAAAAACAAGGTCAGATCGGGCGGAAATTCCTCAAGCGCGAAGGAATTAATCTGCTCGATAAACTGTTCGCCCAGTCCCCTCGCGTAGCCCTGATAGGCGAGCGAGGAATCGACGTACCTGTCGCAGATTACAAGCGTGCCTGCATCCAGAGCGGGCTTTACGATCTCCTTTAAGTGCTGAACGCGTGCGGCGGCGTATAACAGCGCCTCGCACTCGTCGCACATTGCCGAGTTCTTGCCGTCGAGAATAATTTTGCGTATCTGTTCGGCAATGTCGCTTCCGCCGGGTTCGCGCGTCAATATATACTTTATTCCAAGCTTATCCAGCTTTTCGGAGAGAAGGCGCAGCTGCGTGCTCTTGCCCGAGCCCTCGCAGCCCTCCACGGTTATAAATTTACCTCTCATTTCTTTACCACTTTAATCTTTCCGCCGACTATGCCGAAGGTATTCTTTGCGTTGGCAAGCAGTTCGGCAGCCCTCGCAGATATGATTTCGCCTGCGATAATTACGGGCAGGCATGGGGGAGTTATACCTGCGTTTTCCGCGCACATGCGCCCGATACCGTCCTGCAGGGGTACCCATTCGGAGCGGCTTCTCAGGGCGTACAGATAGGAATACGTCCTGTCCGCGGCGGGAATGGCGGGCTTGTCCTTGTAGGTGTTGCGCAGTTTTTTGTGTGCGATAATCCACAAAAGCGCGTTTTTAAGCTCGCTCAGCTGAGCCGCTGTGACGGACGGCGAAAGGTAGAACAAAAGGTATCTGCCGTCGTTCATTTCGGGATATATGCCCTTCTTTTCAAGCAGAGCCTGCGCCGCGTCGGGCGAAATTCCGAGGGGTTTGAAGTCGATAGCAAGCTTCGTCCAGTCCTTAGTTGGATAGAAGACGAGGTTTGAAAGCTGGGCTTTGAAGTTTGTTACCAGCGCCTTTGCCTTTTCTAAAAGCTTGGGGTTGTTCACGTAGTATTTAACGCCGTACTCCACCGAAGCCATTACGGGGTAAGAGGGCGAAGTGGTGCGGAATATGGACATAGCCTCCTCGGCGTAGGGAATGAGCGACTGGTCGTTCACGCATACGTACGCGCCCTGCGTGAGAGTGGGCAGAGTCTTGTGCGCGCCGTCCACCCACATATCGGCGTACACGCCGCAGTAGCCGAAGCGGCTGCCTTCAAGCGCGAGATGCGCGCCGTGAGCGCCGTCGCAGAAGAGGCGTCTGGAGTGCTTTTTAAGTACGTTTGCATACTCCTCGAGGGGCGCTATATTGCCGTAGTAATCGGGCGTAGCGATAATCATACCCGAAATATTCACGTCGTTAACAATCAGCTTTTCGATGAGCTCGGGGTCGGGGGGAAGAAGCACGCCTTCATGCTCCGCACCCTGAACGATAACGGGTTCGACGCCCATTATGCGGCAGGCATTGAACACGCTCTTGTGACTGTTGCGGGGAACTATAAGCTTGTTGCCGAACTTGGAGGATACCCAGACCATAGCCATAACGCCCGAGGAAGAACCGTCGGTGGTGATAAAGGCGCGCTTTGCGCCGACTATTTCGGCAATATCCTGCTGAGCTTTGGCGATTACGCCGGAAGGGCAGTTTAAATCGTCGGAAAAAGACAGCTCGGTAATATCGATGGGCGCAATAGGAAAACGCTTTACGAAATCCCCCGAATTTTTATGACCGGGAATATGCAGTCTGTTTTTATCCTTGCCTTTATACTTATTGAGTTTTGAAAAAATTTCGTAATTATAAGGCATATTGCTCCTTATCCGCGCAA
>JBJEUX010000030.1:0-80279 GCA_051884055.1 Candidatus Coproplasma sp. | reverse complement strand
TAAGCTTCGGCGGTGCGAACATCGGCGGCGTAGACCTTACGGGCGTAACCGCAGACGCGACTGCGTTTGTAAACCTCGGCGAAACCCCTTGGGCATATGCAACGGTCACCGCAAGCTACAAGTACGACGAAAATACAACTATAGATATCGAACTTAGCGCGTACTACGAACTTGTAGACGGCAAGAACAACGTATATCTTACATTAAATAAGATAGGCACTCTCGAACCTGCATTTGCGGTTTACTGCGAAGTGAGCGAAATAGCAGAGGCGGTCAAGCAGCTTTTAACCTACTTCAACGTAGGCGAAATAGCAATGCCCGAAACCTCTATTGACACGGCAAGCGTGATTTCAGGAATACTTTCCGCAGACTTCGAAACGCTTATCGGCGAACTTACGGCAAACAGCGCGGGTCTCACCGTGACCGTAGACCTTGACAACGTGCTTGCAATTCTCGGCACGGAGCTTGACATAGAGCTTGGCGAGGCAACGCTCAATTACAGCACGGAAAACAAGAATTTTGCAGTGAGCGCAGCTAACTTCGGCTTGGGACTTACCGCAAGCGTAAGCGAGCAGACCAAGCCTGCATATCCTGCGGATTGTCTCAACCTTACGGAGCTTGTAAACCTCGTAAACGACGCGCTTGCAAACCGCACGTTTGAAATAGGCGTAAGCTTCGGCGGTGCGAACATCGGCGGCGTAGACCTTACGGGCGTAACCGCAGACGCGACTGCGTTTGTAAACCTCGGCGAAACCCCTTGGGCATATGCAACGGTCACCGCAAGCTACAAGTACGACGAAAATACAACTATAGATATCGAACTTAGCGCGTACTACGAACTTGTAGACGGCAAGAACAACGTATATCTCACATTAAATAAGATAGGCACTCTCGAACCTGCGTTTGCGGTTTACTGTGAAGTGAGCGAAATAGCAGAGGCAGTCAAGCAGCTTTTGACCTACTTCAACGTGGGTGAAATAGCAATGCCCGAAACCTCGATAGACACCGCAAGCGTAATTTCAGGCATACTTTCCGCAGACTTCGAAACGCTTATCGGCGAACTTACGGCAAATTCAAACGGGCTCACCGTGACCGTAGACCTTGACAACGTACTTGCAATTCTCGGCACCGAGCTTGACATAGAGCTTGGCGAGGCAACGCTCAATTACAATACTGCAGATAAGAATTTTGCAGTGAGCGCAGCTAACTTCGGCTTGGGACTCACCGCAAGCGTAAGCGAACAGACCAAGCCTGCATATCCTGCGGATTGCCTTGACTTGACCGAGCTTGTAAATCTCGTAAACGACGCACTTGCAAACCGCACGTTTGAAATAGGCTTAAGCTTCGGCGGTGCGAACATCGGCGGCGTAGACCTTACGGGCGTAACCGCAGACGCGACTGCGTTTGTAAACCTCGGCGAAACCCCTTGGGCATATGCAACGGTCACCGCAAGCTACAAGTACGACGAAAATACAACTATAGATATCGAACTTAGCGCGTACTACGAACTTGTAGACGGCAAGAACAACGTATATCTCACATTAAATAAGATAGGCACTCTCGAACCTGCATTTGCGGTTTACTGTGAAGTGAGCGAAATAGCAGAGGCGGTCAAGCAACTTTTAACCTACTTCAACGTGGGCGAAATAGCAATGCCCGAAACCTCTATTGACACGGCAAGCGTAATTTCAGGAATACTTAGCGCAGACTTCGAAACACTTATCGGCGAACTTACGGCAAATTCAAACGGGCTCACCGTGACCGTAGACCTTGACAACGTACTTGCAATTCTCGGCACCGAGCTTGACATAGAGCTGGGCAAGGCAACGCTCAATTACAACACTGCAGACAAGAATTTTGCAGTAAATGCAGCAAACTTCGGCTTGGGGCTTACCGCAAGCGTAAGCGAACAGACCAAGCCTGCATATCCTGCGGATTGCCTTGATTTGACCGAGCTTGTAAATTTCGTAAACGACGCACTTGCAAACCGCACGTTTGAAATAGGCGTAAGCTTCGGCGGCGCGAATATCGGCGGCGTAGACCTTACGGGCGTGACCGCAGACGTGGCTGCGTTTGTAAACCTCGGCGAAACCCCTTGGGCATACGCAACGGTCGAAGCAAGCTACGCATATGACGAAAACACCGTAATCGACCTTGAACTTAGCGCGTACTACGAATATGTGGACGGCAAGAACAACGTATATCTCACGCTCACCCGCATCAACGGCGTTATGACGGATATAGCCGTTCGCTGTGAAGTTAGCGAACTGACTACTGCGGTTGAACAGCTCATAGCTCTTGTAAACGGCGCAGAGGTTCAGACGGCTTCGGAAGAGAACGTGACCTCGGAAGGGGCTGTAAACGCCGCAACCGTGATAGCGGCTCTCCTGTCGGTTGACTTCGATACTTTAGTGACCGAACTCACGGCAAACTCCGACGGACTTAAAATTTGCGTAAACCTTGACAACGTGCTCGCTCTGTTCGTTGAAGAATTCGGCGTTTCGCTCGGCACGGCTACGCTTGAATACGTTCCCGCAACCGCCGAGGGTGGTCCTGCGGTTATTTCGGGCGGACTTCCCGAACTTAATATCGGACTCAACGCAAGCTTGTCAGAGCAGGAGAAACCTGCAATGCCCGTAAATTCGCTCGACCTTTCGGCGCTTATAAACACCGTAAACGCGGCGTACGGACAGATTAAGAACATAATCGACGAACAGTCGGCTTACTTTGAAATAGACAGCGGCGACGTGGCGATCTCCGTCGACGGACTTACGGCGGGAGTCTACGGCTCGGGCGAAATTGTCTGGAAGCCCGGCTGCGAGAGCGTTGCGCTCGACCTCTCGGTGTATATCTCCGAAAACGGCGCCGCAGACGTTGCGGACATCAAGCTGGTATACGATAAGAACGCGACCGACAAGCCCGTGGTTATATTGGCGCTCAATAACGTTGCAATAGCAATTTACAGCGAGGACATCGACGGCTTCAAGCGCGATTTCGACAATCTTTTCAACACCATCTGCACGGCGTTCGGCATAACTTCTTCCGGTTCGCAGGTTCAGACGGCTTCGGCAAATTACAGCTCGCTGAGCGAAAACGACAAGCTCTTTGCAAGCCTGTTCGGCGTGCTTGCCGGCAGCGACTGGGTAGAGTTTTTAAATAACTTCACTCTTGTATCCGACGGTAGGAGCGCAGCGCTTTCGGGACTTATCTCGACCGTAAACGACAAGTACAACACCGCGCTTTCCGTATCGGTAGACGGTGCGTTCACTCTGGCATATTCGGTTGAAGATTACGACAACGCGTCCGCGTTTGCAACGGGCGGAAGAATAACGGTATCTTCCTCGCGCACGGCAGACGACGGTTTTGAAAGTCTTGCTCAGGCGTTAAGGGCTAAAATATCCCAGGAATGCATTGTTTCGAGCACGGCAGATCCCGAAACGCCTTCGTTCTCGCAGATAGTGTTCGGGTATATCTTCGACGCGTTCAATTCGCTTTCGTTCGACAATATCTTAGGCACGAACACCTACGGCGTTGAATTCCTGCTCGACGGCAATTCTTCCAATATCCCCGCGCTCGGCGGCGTGTACGTAAACGCAAATCTGTACTTCACGGGCAAGAGCAGGGATACGCTTGATTTAAACGATTCCGCAAGCCTTACCGAAGCGGATCTGGATATCGACGTGAACGGCCTGGCAATCAAGATTAACGTGGTGCTTGACAGGGTCGGCGGCACGACCTATATGTATATAAATCTCAACCGCGTTGCGGATATTCACCTGCCCGACCTCAAAGTAGTGGCGACGGAAAACGATATCTATAACGTGTTTGAAGAGATTCTCAGCGTCCTGACCCAGACCAACGCTCTGGATTTTGTGGCGAATTTACTCAATACCGAAGACAGTCAGGCGCTTACGCTTGAAACCGATCTGTCCGGCGCAGAGGTGAGCGGTGAGACGACTTCCGCATTGGCGGATATTATATCCAAGGTGCTTAAGCTTAACTTCTCGGATAAGCTTTTGTACAGCGTGACCACGGGCTCGGAGAGCGGACAGAAGATAACCACCGTTCATTTTGATATCGACGAGCTGTTGAAGCAGCTGGAAATTGACTGCGATTACGAAGTCGGCAGTGTGGAAGCGGTTATCAACCGCGAAAACCACTCTATGGTCACCAACGTCAAGGCTATGGTTAAACAGCCCGACGAAACGTATAAGAGAATGACCTGGCTTTCGCTCTCTTCCACGCGCGAGAACTTGCGCGACTATTCAAAGTTCGACAAGACCGAATATATCGAAGTGTCCTTCCTTTCGACGCTCATATCCGATCTGGTAAACACCCTTACCAACGACAACGGCGAAGTTTACGAAAAGTTCAGCTTCAGCGGCGTCGTGACTGCAAAAATCGACGTTAAAATCTATAAGATAAACCTTACCATAGACGTGACCACGCTCACAGTCGGCTTTGACGAGAACGGCAGCTTCTACTTCTCGCTGCTGGGTCACCTTCACAAGGTTTCGGGCTTGGTAACCATCGCCGAAAACACGATAGGCATAACCTATCAGGACGGCTATCTTACCCTTGCGCGCAATCTTGCGGCAAGCCCTGAATACAGAATAATGACGATGGAATACTTTATCGACCACATCTTCGACAGTAGCCAGACGTCGCCCGTTCAGTGGCTGCTCAAATGCAATATGTGGAGTACGATAGCTCCTATAATCAAGTCCAGCGTGCCTCTGAGCTCGGGTCTTGAAGATACCAAGGATATCTATATGTATTCCGCGTCGTCAGAGACGACAGAGCAGGAAATTTCCATCTACGACTATATCAACGCGCTTGAAATAGTGCTCGGTAACGGCAAAGACGTCGTCATCAACGAGGGCAACGTTCAGGGTATGAGAGATTCTCTCTCCATTACCGAGGGCGAAAACTACTACGCGTTCGCGCTCAACGCGCCTCTTGCCACGGCAGGCGTGCTTGACGAGCTTTCGGCGGCAATAATGCGCAATGACGAGCAGGGCGTAAACGGCTTGAGAGCTTACGGCAGTCTGGAGGACGGAATGGTATCCTTCACCGTAAGGCTCGACAACTATCTCGAAGGCGTTGTGTCCGAATACGAACCGGGCGTCGGCGCGGCGGTATATACCGCGGTTGAGCCCGACGAAATGTTCTACGTCCTCGAAGGCGAAGCGGAAGAGGGCGTCACCTACTACATAAAGGACGCAAACGGCGCGTACGTCGTTGCAACCGAAGAGAACTGGACGGAAGGCACTACGGTTTACGTGCTCAATGCCGATATCTACTATATAGCAACCTCTAACGGCTACGTGATAGCCGAAGGCTACGACAGCGCAAATACCTATTATTCGCTTTCGTACTCCGAGGCTTTAGACAACGTTGCGGCGCCCAGCTTCTACAATAAAGCGCTGGCTATGGCTGAAGCTGACGGCGATACGCCCATAGATTTCGACCACTTTGTAAGCAGAGAGAGCGACGACGAGCTGTTCGGCTGCTACAATATCGGCGGAGATATGGATAAATACGCGTATTCCTACGCCAGATATTCTTATATCCTCACCGTGCTCGACTACGACGGCGCGACGGTTGTGGAAACCGTGTCGGTAAGAGCGGGTTCGGGAGTATATCTCTACGACAACGCAAGCCCCGTATACACCGATTCAACCAAGGCTTACCGTCTGCTCTACTCGGATACAAACGGCAATCTTCTTTCTTCGTCCTTTGTGATGAACGGCGAGACTACCGTTGTCAAGACCAGGGTACAGGCGGCGGATATCAACGTTTACAATAACGGACAGTATATCTGCACGGTAACGTCGTTCGTGGGCGATACCATACCCGATACTGTAAACAGCTACAACAGAGTATCGGACGGAGTATATGCGGACGCGGCTATGCAGAACAAGTTCGCCGAGGACGCAAGGGTTGAAGGCAACTGCAACGTTTACGGCATGTTTGCCCGCGCTCAGGTTGCGATAAACGGCGTAACCTACACGTTCGACTCTGAAACCTGCACCTATGCTGCAAGCGGCAGGGCGGCAGGATTTGTGGATAAGTACTGCACCAAGGGCGAAACGCTCATTCTCGAAAACGGGATAGACGGCTTCCCCGTAACCTCAATCAGTGCAAACGCGTTTGCGAACACCGACGGAAAGTGCATAAAGAGCGTGATTATTCCTTCAAATATCGTAAGCGTAGGCGAGAACGCGTTCCTCGATAACTACGGAATGTTAAAGGTGGTATTCCTTGCCGACCGCGTAACGTTCAAGGGAACGCAGAGCGGCAAAACGCTGCCCTTCTACGGCTGTTCGACCGAATCCGGCGGCGAAAGCACTTCGCTTGAAGTTTACTATACCGAAATAGTTACGGAAAGCGGCGACAAGTGGAACCACTTCAGAACGTCGGTTGCGTTCTTCACCTTCCAGTTCTGGATCGGAGAAAACGGAAATTATACCAACAATAGCAAGTATTGCGGCGGCGCAAAGATTTCAAGCGGTTGGTACTACTACGACTACGAAATTATCGGAGCGGGCATTCTCGGCGACGCAACCTTCAACGGCTTGACTTTTGAACAGGCGGCAGGCGATATGCTTACTACGGGTATTTCGACTACTCAGACCGACGTCGACTACGTACAGTCTTATCTTAGCGACTTGCTCAACTGCTATACCGCGGAAAACGAAGACTGCATAGATAAGTATACCGTAAGCGTAGAGCTGTCTGTAAACGCATTCGGCACAAGCGTAATCACGGTAAGCGTAACCGAGGGCGAGGCTATGTACGCTTTATCGGCTTCCAGCCAGATAGGCGGCACCGTAACAATCAGCGGCAACACCAAGACGTTCGGCGGTAAGACCTATGCGAACGGCAGCGTAACTGTAACCGTCTCCGACTATAACGAAGCTTGCAATCTGGTCGGTTGGAAGAACGTGGACACCGATTCCGACTTGCCTTACGACAGCGACGGCTCCATTACTCTTGCAATTACCGGTGCAATTAATCTGTCTGCCCGTTTCGACGCTGAATTAAAGGCGGTAAGCGTCGTAAGTCAGGTTTGGTTCACTTACGGCGGCGAAGCTCCCGTAGATAACGGCGGCAATACCTACTCTGTAAGCGTTGCGGTAAAGGACGGCGTTCCTCTGGTGGCTGATATGAAAGCGGATGGATACGTATTCCTCGGTTGGGCAACGGACAACGGCATATCGTTGGAGTTCTCTGCAATGACGGCTGACGAAAGCGCAACCTACTACGCAATCTGGGCTGACAATTCAAAGAGCAATATAGTAAGCGCAACCCAGACCGTTGCCGGCACGCTTCCCGAAGGTGAAACGCTCACCGTAACGGAGGGCACGTTCTACGGCTGGTATACGGACGCGTCGTTCGCAACCGGAGTTTCGGCGATTTCCGCTCAGAATACCGTACTCTTTGCGAGAATGAAGTATACCGTCAGCGTCTTAATATCAGGAAGCAACAGTAACATATACATCGACGGTTCGTCGGTTGCCCGTACGAGCGGCGCAATCGCATATACTTACAGTGTCGACGTGCTTGAAGGAGAGACTTTCTCGATCACCAATCTCGCAACTCAGGCGACGACTATATCGGTAACGCCGATAGATGATCAACCCGTCAGATCGGCTGTGGTTACGGGTAACAAATATCTCAGTTCCACAAAGAGAGTTTTCTATATCGACGCGGACGGCGACGGCTTGAAAACACTCACGGATACGACAAATCCGAAAGATTCGGTTACTGTAATTGCGACGGGAAATCTCAGCTATACGCTATTGTTCTAAGCATTCTGATTAAACCGCGCTGTACGACGGCTTTCTGAACATTTTGATTAAACGGTAAAACCGCACGCGAATTTGCTTCGCGTGCGGTTTATTTTGCTACGGGGCAGATTTTTTTGCTCCGCGTGCGGTTTATTTTTGCTACGGGCGGTTTATTATGCTTTGCGACGGTTTTAATCTTATGTGTTTAAATCCGCGCCTGAAATTTTTCTTCAGGCTTTTGTTTTTGCCGTTTTAATAGTTTAAGATAAAGCATAAACTAAAATATGAAACTGTTGCAGCAGATACTTTCCGAAGCGGGGGCGGACGACGCCCGCGCTTTTACAATCGTACCCGACTTCGGCGGATATTTCAAGTGCGTGAAGTGCATCGTTGAGTATTCGCCCGAAAAAATAACCCTCAACGTCGGCAGATCCCGCGTCTGTCTGGAGGGGAAATGCCTGTGCGTAGGCAAGTACTTTCAGGGCGATTTGTTCGTCTCGGGCAGTATTTCGGGGGTGCGCATTGAATAATTTAACCCGAATCAGCGTAACCGCCCCGCCTGAAACCGCCGTAAAAAAGCTTTCTAAATGCAAAATCGCCGCCTATAACGTAAAAAAAGACGGCAGAAAGACGCTTTTTAGCGTGCATGACAATAATATAAAAAAAGTTTTTGCAATTTTCTCTCACCCGTGTTATAATGTAACCGTAGAGCGTAAAAGCCCTAAGAACGCCCTTTTAAGCTTTGTCGTAAACAGGTGCGGTCTGTTTATCGGCGGCGCGCTGTTTATTGCAGCCGCGCTCCTTTCAGACTCGTTCATCTTCAAAATAACCGTGACGGGCAGCGGCAGCTATTTAAAGAGCGAAGTGCTTTCAATCGTATCTTCCGCAGGCGCAAGGGTCGGCTCTTTTTACCGGGATTTGGATAAGCCGCAGGTCACCTCCCGCATAATGGCTCTGCCGCAGGTCACTTTCTGTTCGGTGGAAAAGAGGGGGAGCGTGCTCATAGTCGACGTGCAGACGGACGAGGAAAACTATTCATCGCTCAACAGCGGAGCGCTCAGAAGCGACGTGTCCGGCAGGGTCTTAAACGTCGTGGCTATCTGCGGAACAGCCTGCGTTGCGCAAAATTCGCAAGTGAACGCGGGTGATACCCTGATTTCTCCGTATTCCGTTGGCGGGGACGGCTCTGTAAAGAAGTGCGTTGCCGTCGGCTATGCGCACGTTCTTGTCAATGCCGCAATAAGCTATGCCGCGCAGGAGGAGAGCGATGAGAACGCTAAGCTTGCGCTGGATTCCGCAAAGTTGTATTCGGACGAGATTATAGACGGCAGATACACCGTAAAGCGCACGGCGGAGGGAGTAATATACGAGGTGGCGTTTTCATATATACGCACGCTTTCTATCAATATGGAATAAACCCGCTTTCGGGTAAACAATACTATGGCTGAAATTAAAAAACTATGGCTGAAATAATTAAAAGAGTTAGCGTCGACAGCGTGGACAAGCTTGCAAGAGTTCTGGGCACGTTCGACGAAAATTTAAACGTAATAATGCACGAGCTTGCGGTTACAATCCGCGTCGAAGGGCTGGACGTAATCATCGTCGGCGAGGACGACGGCGCGCATCAGGCGGCAGAGGTGATTAAAAACCTCGCGTTGCTTGCCGACAACGGCGAAAAAATCGACAAGGGCAGGGTTATTTACTGCATAGAGCTTGCAAAAGAGGGCAAGGCGGGCGATATAACCAAGCTCTCTTCGGGCACGGTTACAATCACCTACCGCGGCAAGCCCATTAAATGCAAGACGGTCGGACAGAAGACGTACGTCGACGCGATAAAGAACAATCAGGTCGTGTTCGGCGTGGGACCTGCAGGAACGGGCAAGACCTATCTTGCTGTCTGTCTTGCCGTGCAGGCAATGAAGCAAAAGCAGGTCGAAAAAATAATTCTGACCCGTCCCGCGGTCGAAGCCGGCGAAAAGCTGGGCTTTCTCCCCGGCGATTTGCAGACCAAGGTAGACCCGTATCTCCGTCCCCTGTACGACGCGTTGCAGGAGATGCTCGGGCTTGAAAACTACGCAAAGCTTTTAGAGCGCGGCGCAATCGAGATAGCTCCCCTGGCGTATATGCGCGGCAGAACGCTTTCCAACGCGTTTATAATTCTGGACGAAGCGCAGAACACCACGCGCGAGCAGATGAAGATGTTTTTAACCCGTATGGGCGACGGAAGCCGCATGGTCATCACGGGCGACGTAACGCAGATTGACCTCCCCGAAGGAAAGAAGAGCGGACTCATTCACGCTACGCAGATATTAAAGGATATAAACGGCATTTCCATAATCAGGCTGACCGCAAAGGACGTAGTGCGCAATCCGCTTGTAATGAGCATTGTGCGCGCATACGAAGGCGCGGACGGAAAAGGTGACGACAATGGACAAAAGACTGACTAAAAAGGCGTTGGGTTTAAGCGCGCTGCTGTTCTTTCTCAACGTAATATTGCTCTTTGCAATGATATTCCTGTTGCTGGAAGTCAACGAAGGCTTAAACGTACTGCACTATATAACCGACAACTTCAAGCAGATATTATTCGTGGGCGCGGCGATAATCATATTAATGCTTTTGACGTACGCGTACTTCTATTTCGAATGTCCGGGCATGCTCTCCAACTTTGCAAAGGGGGTAGAGTGTTTCGTCCTTCTGGATCTGGCTCTCGTGCTGTCCTTTGTCCTGGGCAGCGTGCTGGACCACAACGCCCGTCCCTTCGCATTCCTTGCCGTAATGGCGGCTACCCTCTTCGGCAGGCGTGAAGCGGTGTTCTTAAACATAATCTATTCGCTCTTAATATTCGTAATAGACATAACCATAACCTCGGCGGATATCTGGGGCAGCTGCGCGGGACTTCTGATTTCGTTCTGTTCGGGAATGACTATAATCACCGTTTCGCACCTCGTCAAATCGAGAATCCAGTCCATCTTAATGGTATTCCTGCTGCTCATTCCGTCCGAACTGATAATCGGCGTAATGGAGGTGGTGTTTGCCGAAGATATGGCGGCAAACCTGATTTTGTTGGGCTACGGCGCGCTCGGCTCGCTGTTCAGCGTAGTTTTATATATGGTTTTCCTGCCCCTGTTCGAAGCGATTTTCTCCGAACTCACGGTTTTCCGTCTGCGCGAACTGACCTCCGACGAGGCAAAGCTCATCAAAAAGCTCAAAAAGGAAGCCCCCGGCACGTACAATCATTCGGTGGTAGTGGCTCAGCTTGCCGAAGCCTGTGCGTCTGCTATCGGCGAGGACGGCGAACTTGCCCGCGCGGCGGCTTACTATCACGATATGGGTAAGCTCAAGAATCCCGAAATGTTCACCGAAAATCAGGTGGATTTCAACCTTCATAACGAGCTTTCTCCCGAGCTTTCAGCCGACATAATCCGTTCGCACGCTCGCGACGGCGCAAAGCTCATCCGCAAAAACCGTCTGCCCGAATTTTTCGCGGACGTTGCAATTCAGCATCACGGCACTCTGCCCATCAAATATTTCTACGCCAAGGCGCTCAAGATGAGCGACGGCGAAATTAACATTGCAAACTATTCCTATCCGGGACCCATTCCGCAGAGCAAGATCGCGGCAATAATTATGATTGCCGACGCGTCGGAAGCGGCTTCGCGCTCGCTCTCGGACAGAACTCCCAAGGCGGTTGAAGAGCTTGTCACCGCGCTCATCGAAGAGCGACTGGATTTAGACCAGTTTTCCGACTGCGATATAACCATGCGCGAGCTGACGATTATCACTCACACGATAGCTTCGAGCCTTTCGGGCGTTTACCATTCGCGCATCGCCTACCCCAAGATCAAAATTTCAAAAAACAAGGCATAAAATATGAATAACCTCAGCATATATTGCGACCAACTTGATTTTTCCTCGCTTGCCGCCGCCTTCGACGGCGAGTTTACGGCGGATTGTCCGCTTGCCCTTGAGATAGTTTTTGTCGGCAAGGAAGAGATTAAACAGCTCAACGCCGAGCGCCGCTCGATAGACGCCGTCACCGACGTTCTCTCCTTCCCCACGCTGGACGGAATCTGCGGAAAGGAGATTTCGGCAGACGATTTTCCCTACGATATCGACGAGGAGGGCAACCTCTTCATAGGCTCGATAGTTATCTGCACGGACGTCGCCCGCGAGCAGGCGGAGGAGTACGGACACAGCTACGAGCGCGAGCTGTTCTATCTTGCAACCCACGGCGTGTGCCATCTTCTGGGATACGACCATATGCAGGAGGACGACAAAAAGCTTATGCGCGAAAAGGAAGAAAAGGTGCTTAAAAAGCTCAACCTTACGAGGGACGGACAATGAGAAGCGGCTTTGTAGGAGTAATTGGCAGGGCAAACGCAGGAAAATCCACGCTTATTAACGTGCTTGTGGGCGAAAAAGTGGCGATAGTTTCGCCCAAACCCCAGACCACGAGAGACGCGATTATGGGCATTTTAACGCGCGAAGACCATCAGATAGTGTTCGTGGACACGCCCGGTCTGTACAAGGCTAAAAACGCCCTCTCCGACGTTATGATGAAAACCACCGAAACGACCGCGCGCGACGTGGACCTTATTTTGTTCGTCCACGACGGCCACGCAGGCGTAACCGACGGCGATATAGAGCTAATGAAACGCTTTTCGTCGGGCAATATTCCCATGGTAATCGCGTACACGAAGATAGATATCATGCCCAAGGAAAACATCGTTGCCGACGCTAAAAAGCTGTACGAAGCGGGGATAGAGTGCGACGTGTTCCCCGTCTCGGCAAGAAAGTACACCAATATTAAAAATCTTGAACAGGAGATTGCTTCGCGCCTGCCCGAGGGCGACAAGGTCATAGAGGAGGACATAGTTTCGGACAAGTCTGAAAGGTTTATGATCTCCGAGATCATGCGCGAAAAGATTCTTTTAAAGTTCGACAAGGAAATCCCCCACGGCGTGGCTATCGTCATAAACACCTTCGAAAGAAACGGGAACGGCGTGTACGATATCAACCTCGACATTGTGTGCGAAAAGCCCAATCACAAGGCGATTCTCATTGGCAAACAGGGCAAGGCTATCAAAGAAGTTTCCTCCTTTGCCCGCGCCGATATGGAAAAATTTCTGGGCGCAAAGGTGTTTTTAACCACGTACGTAAAGGTCAAAGAGGACTGGCGCGAACGCCCTACGCTCATAAGGGAATACGGCTATTCGGATAAGAAATAAACACGGCTCGGATAAATAACGCGGCTCTGCCGCAGCGCCCGATGAATTTACAGCGCCCCATTAAATTTGCAGCGCCTGATGAATTTGCGCGGAAAGCGTTTTAAAATTCATCGCGCGATATTGCGGCTTATCCGAAAAATTAATAAATCTTCTTTTATTGCACAAACTTATTTCAAGGGGGTGCAAGGTGAAAAAGAGGGACGACGACGCGGCGGAGCTTGCCTGGAAAATGTTTGAAAAGACGGGTTCCGTAAGCTACTATATGCTATATAAAGAACTCACGGGAAGAAAATAAGTGGAAGGAATAAAGGTCAACGCCTTAATGCTCAGGGCGGTAGACTATAAGGACAACGATAAAATACTCACGCTCCTGACTGCGGAAAGGGGAAAAATTTCCGCAGGCATAAAGGGTGTAAAAAAGGCGGGAGCAAAGCTTAAATTTGCCGCCCAGCCTTTTTGTTTTGCCGAATATATTCTTGCCAGTCGCGGGGATAAGTACACCGTAACTCAGGCGACCGAGTGCGAAAGCTTTTACGATCTGCGCTGCGACGTAGAAAGGTTTTACGCCGCCTCTGCCGTGTGCGAAGCGGCAAACGCCCTGACCTACGAGGGCGACGAGAGCGCGGAGATTTTCTATCCCGCCGTCAGGGCTCTGTCCGAAATGTGTTCGGGCGACCACAGTCAGGCGCTGATTGCTTTTTTGCTGACCGCTCTGGGCGCGGCAGGCTATCCCGTCGGGCTTGAAAACTGCACGGAGTGCGGCGCTCAGTTAATCTCTGCCGACAAGATGCGGTTCGATATGAACACGGGTTCGTTCACCTGTTGGGACTGCGGCGACGGAACGGGCGCAAGCGGAGTTACTTACAACGTTTTAAGAAAGTGCGCGGGGAAGCCGTACGATACAAGCTTTATCACCGACGACGGCGTAAAGCGCGCGTTAAGGCTTTTAAAGGAATATTTCACGTTCAAAACCGACGCAAAGTGCGCAAGCCTGTCCGAATACATAAGATTAATTTAAATATATAAGATTAATTAAAATTTGAGGCGCGCGGAATTAATTCCGCGCGCCTTGAATTTTTATATAGAAATAACAGAAATGTTTTTAACGCCGTTCGTCGTCAACTGATTCTTCTCAACGACGCCGTAAGCGGATAAAAGGTCAACGAAACGGTTATTATAGTGCATACCGTCTGAGGCAGCATTGCAATAAACGAGGAATAAAAATATGCAAGCGCGCCCTCTGCCGTCATGCCAATAACGAGCGGCGTTATCACGTCGTCTAAAAGCGTAAAACACACCGTGCAAACCGCCGCCAGAACGGTCACGGTGAGCAGCTTTAAAGCGCCTTCAAGGCGGCATATTCCGCACCGTTTCAGAATATACAGCGTTAAAAAGGCAATCAGCGCGCCGCCGCTCAGACCGCATATAATCCACAGCAGAACGTTTATTGCCGTGGCGTACAGCCGTGAAATTTTAATAAGGTTCAACGCCGCGCACGTCGCGCTTGCACAGCAGATTATCAAAAGCGAGGCGCACACTAAAACTGCAAAATAAAGCGGGTATCTTTCCCACGTCTCGCGCTTGATTTTTCCGACGAATCCGAACAACGTTCCCAGAAGCGGAAAATAGATTGCATACAGAATGAGAACGGAGGGATATACTCCGAATATTATGCAGCGCAGAATAGAGAACGACGCGCCCAGAAAAAACCCGAACCTTGCCCCGAAGGAGAAGGAAAGGCACACGAAAAACGCCGTCACCACTTCAACGCCGGGTACGGCTGAGAGCGCAAGCTGCGCGCATATAACCAACGCGCAGCTTACGGCAACGTATGCAATTTCCTTTGCGGGCGAAAGCGCCCCTTTTGAGTTTTTCATGCTCTTAAATTTTTAGTTCCGAAAGATCTGAGTTCCGATTTCAGCATCATACCGATTCAAGTTACGCGGTGCAACAGTTTTAGTTCCGACTCCGCAACGGTTTTGATTGCCGCTTCACTCAGATTTAAATTCCGGCTTTTTGCGGTTTTAATTCCAGCTCCACTCGGCGTATACGAGCGCGTAAACGTATCCTTCCACGCAGGGCAAACCGCTCACGCCGTAGCTCGCGCTGTATAAGGTTACGCCGTCCGCCTGATAAGTTCCGTAATCTGCGGACGAGTAAATCACTCCGTCAAGCTCGGTCAGGTTGGTGAAAATCGCCCACGACCAGCCGTGAGTGCCGCCCTCGTCGGTTACGTTTTCAACTCCGTTTACCGAGGTTATGAAAAGACCGTAAGTGCTGTCCTCTGCGGTGTAGTCCAGCTCGCCGTTGTCCTTGAGCGCGGCAATATAATCCGCAACCGAAGTGTCGTCGTCAAGCTCTATCAGACCTTTTTCTACGGTGAAAATCGCGTTTTCAGCCTTGCCGTCGTCTGCGGTTATAAACTTAACCGTGCTCTTTCCGCAGCCTGCAAAAGCTAAAACTGCGGCTAAGGCGCATACGGCTAATGCCGTATACAAAAGTTTAGTAAATTTCTTCATAATATCTCCTTTTTCTTTGTCGGTACAGCTCGCGGCGCAAACTCAGACTTTTGCCGATTGAATTATAAGCGTTTTCCGATTGCGTCGTGCGACTGTACGAACAGAATATAATAAAAATTTCCTCTTCAGCCGAAGAGGAAACACGCCCAAACACACCCTCCGCTCAAAATGCGGTACGGTGGCAAAACACACCCTCCGCGCGATAGCGGAAAGGCGGTCTTACGCTTGGTTGCGTCCCCTCAACAGCGTATATCCGGCAGGTAATGCCGTCCGAACGCACGGGCAGGTCTTCCGACTTAAAATTTCCCGAAAGCCGAATACAGAAAGAGCGAATTTTCCGAAATACTAAAACGTATCTTCCGTAAGGCGCCCAAAAGGCTGACCTTGCGGCAGGTCAATTCTGTCCCCGTATGCTTATTTTGCATTCTTCCCACGGAAAAATTTTCCGCAGTGACTGCAATCTTTCGGGAACGGCAGCGGGGGCTGTGGAGCTATTGGCTCGCTTCCCTCTTCGCGCCCTTATTTCAGGGCGACCCGTTCATTCAAAATTGTAATTTCACAAAAAAGTATAATAAATTTCCGCACAACTGTCAACTATCTCGTTCCTATGCGTGGATATAGGTTGAAACTATATCAAAAATTGTCAACCGATATATAATATTTGGTTGACAATATAAAAATTATGAATTAAAATACGGGTATGGAAACAGAGAATAACGTTAAAGAAGAGAGTGTGGAAAAGACCTCGGAAAAAACCGCGCGCAAGAGATACATAACGGATATATGCTATACCGCGCTGTTCGTTGCGGTGATTACCGTGTGTTCGTGGATAGCAATACCCATATCGGAGATATCCATAACCTTACAGACGTTGGGCGTATGTCTGGCGGCGGGATTTTTAGGGCTTAAGAGGGGCGTGCTTTGCGTAATCGCCTATATTCTGTTGGGAATTTGCTGTATACCCGTCTTTTCAAACTTTAAGAATTTTTACGCGCTCATTTATTCGCCTTCGGCTGGATACGTCGTGGGCTTTATCTTCACCGCGTTAGTCGTGGGCTTTACCTCCGACAGGCTTCATCTTATAGGCGAGCGCTATACTCAAAAGGTAAAAAGTCAGATTTTGCAGCTCACGGTTCTGGCTGCGTCGATGATAGTCGGCGTTCTCATCTGCTACGTTTTCGGCACTCTTTGGTTTATGTTTATATATAAGGGCAACGCCACGGCGGCAAATCTTCAATTCGCGCTTACCTACTGCGTCTACCCGTATCTTCTGCCGGACCTGGTCAAAATAATAATAGCGACCGTGCTGGTAAACAGATTGAAGAGATTTATAAAATAGAAAAAAATAGAGGTCGGCTCAGCCGACCTCTTTTAATTTCCGCTTAATTGTCAGATATATTTCCGCAATCATTCTGTTGCGCGTCTCCTCGGGGAAAACGGAGGCGAATCCTGCGTCCGTAAAGCAGGTTTCGCTGGTGTATATTCCCACGCCGATCACCGCGCTTAAGATATTTTTAGTCGCCGAATTGAAACTGCATTCGGTGAGAACGCCCGCAACCTTGTTGCCGCCGATAAACACCTCGTCCAGCCTTACTACTTCGGCGCGTTTATTACAGGTGCTTTCGATGACCTCCGCAACCGCCCTTCCGCAGAGCGCGCGCAGTTCGTCCGTCCTCTCAAGGGGAAGGGACAGGGGCAGAGCTATGGAAAAATACACGCCCTTGCCGCGCGGCGAATAAAAATTTTTGCCGTCCTTGGTTCTGCCCTCGCTCTGTCCGTCGCTGACAATGATGCACTCGCCGACGTCGTGGTATTTTTTCCAGGCTACGGCGTTGGTGGAGGGAACGCTGTCGTAACATTCCACGACCGCGCCCGTCGCCGCCGCAATGACCGACGCGGACAACAGGTCGCACTTGCCGTCAAGCATATATCCCCTGTTTGTCGAAGATAAAATGATATATCCTTCGGCGGTCAGTTTTTTAACCGCTTTCCACACCGCCTGCCGCGTAACGTTCGACTCGGCAGAAAGGCTCTCGCCTGAAACGTATTCGCCCCTTTTCTCTTCAAGGCGTTGTAAAATGCAGTCTTTTAATTCCATACATACATTCTAACACATAAAAATCGGGCTGTAAAGCGCTAAAAATTCAAAAAATTATTGCAAATGACTTGCGTGTGTGCTAAAATCTTTTGTATACAGGCAAAAAGCTTCATTCAGAAAAACAGTGGCGGCGATAGTCGTTCCTTAACAAAATTATCCGGCGCGGCGTATTATGTATGTATGCAAAAAACGCTGTCTGTAATCAATCTCACCGCAATACGCAACAACGCAGGCTTTATACGCTCCGCGCTGGGCAAAAGAAAGTTTTACGCCGTCGTCAAGGCGGACGCGTACGGACACGGCGCCATAGAGGTCGCGCGCGAAATTGAGGATATAGTCGACGGCTTCTGCGTGGCTATCTGCGACGAGGGTGCGGAACTGAGAATATCGGGCATACAAAAGCCGATTTTGGTTTTAGCTCCCGTTCTCGATACGGACGACGCGGAGCGGTGCAGGCTGTATGACCTCACCGTCACCGTCTGCAATCAGGAGAGTGCGCATCTCTCTCAAGGGCTTGACTGTCATATTAAAATCAACACGGGAATGAACCGCTACGGCTGCGATGCGGAAGGACTAAAAAAAGTGCTTTCGCTCGTGGATAAATCGCGCGTCAAGGGGGTATATTCCCACCTGTTTGCGCCTGAAAACGACGCCGAGTGCGAAAAGCAATACGCCCTGTTTTTAAGGGCGGCAGGCGCGGTTAAAAGCTATGCCCCGCAGGCGTTTGCCCATCTTTCGGCGACGGCGGGAATACTCAAGGGCGGCAAATATCTTTTGGACGGCGCGCGCTGCGGAATAGCGCTCTACGGCTATGCGCCGAACGGCTTTTCAAACAGAGGGCTTGTCCCCGCGCTCAGAGTTTACGCACGCAGGGCGCAGACCACCTCGCCCGTGGGCGACGGAGTGGGGTATAACCTTGCGGACAGGGAATATAAAAGTTTAAGCACCTACCGCCTGGGCTATGCGGACGGCTTCTTCCGCACGGTGCCACTCGGCGAAAAGACGCTGTGTATGGACGCGTTTATAAGTCAGAGCGATCAGAATTTGCTGTGCGTTTTCGACAACGCCGACGAGTACGCGCAAAAGAATAACACCATTTCCTACGAGGTGCTCTGTTCGGTCACCCGCAGGAGCGAAAGGATTTATGAGAGAAGAGCTTCGCTATAAATACAAAATCAAGCGCAAATATTTTCAGTATGCCCGAAGAGAGGTGGCGGACGGAGCCATTTACGACTGTATTTTCACCGCGTTCGACGGCGCGCAGAAGGTCTTTATTTATTACAGCTTCGGTTCGGAGGCGGACACGCACGCGATAATCGACGGACTTTTAGCCCGCGGCAAGGAGGTATATCTTCCGCGCGTCGAGGGCAAAAATATGGTTGCCGTGCGCTTTTACGGAGATAAAGAGCAGCTTACGGTCAACTCCTTAGGAATTTCCGAGCCCTCGGGCGAAAGCTATACGGGGGATTTCGATTTGATTATCGCTCCGCTGCTTGCGGTAAACAGCCGCGGCTACAGGCTGGGCTACGGCGGAGGATATTACGACAGATTTTTAAAGGGGCGAACCTCGCCCGTCGTCGGCATAGGATACTATCTTCAGCTTACCGACGAATTTGAAGAGAGCGAATGGGACGTTCCGCTCGATAAATTTATTTGCGAAAGGGGGATTTACGAATTTGTCAGATCTTAGTTCGGCTGAAAAACGCCAGAAATTTTTGTGGGAATTAAAGGATTTGCTCGTAGGCGCGGCGTTTCCGTTCATTATAATGTGCATATTCAGCTCGACGATTATCATGTTCGCCTCGTCGGAGGATCTGGCGATAGAGCTGTTGGCGGTAATCGGCGGAAACGTGCTTCTCCTCGCCGCGTACGTCATCTTCGGCAGACAGAACGGCGCGACAGCCTTCCACAAGTTTGTGCTCAACGAGACAAAGCGCAGCCTTAACTCCTCGGACAAGCGTTCAATCTACGCCACGGGCGAATACGCGGTCTGGAAGGGCGTGGTAATTCCCCTTATCACCTGTATTCCCTTTATAATCTTTCAGATAGTAGATCTCATCTATCCGAATGCGTTCACCTCGTTCATGCTCCAATACGCGTGCGGCTGGGCGTACTTCCCCATTTCCCTGACGGGCGCGCCTCAGGCGCTTGACTTCCTGTTTATAATATTGCCCGTGGGCGCTCACCTTGCAGGGTATATTCTCGGCAAGAAAAAGGAAGAAAAGCTGCAGGAAGAGATACAGGAAGAGAGTCAGAAAATAAAGAGCAAAAAGCGTAAAAAATGAGGATTATCAGCGGTAAGTACAGGGGGCTCAATCTCGTCCCCTTCAAGGGCGAAGAAATCCGTCCCACTGCGGACAGGGTAAAGGAGAGCCTTTTCAATATAATTTACGACAGAGTCGCGGGCGCGACCGTTCTGGATCTGTTCTGCGGAAGCGGGAATCTCGGTATAGAGTGCCTTTCCCGCGGGGCGGAGGAGGTCAACTTCAACGACCTTTCCACAGAATCTCTCGCGGTTCTGAAAAAGAATCTTGCCAAGCTCAAGGGCGAGAATAAATATTTTATAACCGCGGGCGACTATCTCGACTATCTTAAGTCAACGCGCAAGCAGTTCGACATTATTTTTATCGATCCGCCCTACGCAAAGGAGTTCGGCAGAGCCGCGCTGGAGGTCATCTCGTCGCGCAATCTGCTGACTAATAGCGGCGTTGCAATTTACGAGCGCGACAGGGCGTTCGAAGGCGAAATTGCAGGGCTGGAGCTTGTCGACGAAAGAAAGTACGGCAGAACCTATCTTTCGTTCTTCGAAGGCAGGCGCTAACAGCGTCAATCCGTTGCAGTACGCGCCATTAAGTAATAACTGCCGCGGAACGCGCCATTAAATTTTATGACAATCCGCTGCGGAACGCGCGCTTGGGCAATAGCGGCAATCCGTTGTGGTACGCGCCATAAATTCCGCAGGAACGCGCGCCTTTCGGCGTATTAACCGTATACGCTTTCGGCGTACAGGAGAAAAATTTATGAAAAAAGCTGTGTTTGCAGGCTCGTTCGACCCTCCCACGATAGGTCACGAAGAGGTCGTTTGCGAAAGCCTGAAAATTTTCGATAAAGTGATAGTAGCCGTGCTTGACAATCCGCAAAAGAAAACTCTTTTTACGGTTGAAGAGAGGGTGAATCTGTTAAAAAAGCTGTTTTCGTTCACCGACGCGGTGGAAGTCAAAAGCTTCTGCGGCGCGGCTGTGGACCTGTTGGAGCAGGAAGATACTCCCTTCTACGTCCGCGGCGTGCGCGATTCGATAGATTTCGAGTACGAAAACCGCAACCACTATGCCAGCAAAAAATTAAAGAACGATTTAGTCAGCATATATATCCCGTCAAGTCAGGAAAATCTGCACGTCAGCTCGACGCTGGTCAGAAATTCCGCACACTTCAAAAAGGATTTCCGCGCGCTCTTGCCAAATGCAATAGCGGACGATATATGCGCACTGTTGGAGGATAAAGATGTTTGAAAAACAGGTAAAGATACCCGAACCCGAAGAAATTAAGGCGGCGATGCCCATTCCCGAAAGGCTTGCCGAAATAAAGAAAGAGAGGGACAGTCAGATTGCCAAGGTCATCACGGGCGAGACCGATAAACTCATAATAATCGTCGGTCCCTGCTCGGCTCACGCCGAAAAGCCCGTTCTGGAATACGTTGAACGCCTCGGCAAGCTGAACGAAAAGGTCAAGGAAAAGCTTGTGCTTATCCCCCGAATTTACACGAACAAGCCCCGCACTAAGGGCGTGGGCTATAAGGGTATGTTCTCTCAGCCCGACCCCACCAAGGGCGAGGATATTTTAAAGGGCATTTACGCCATCCGCGATCTCAATATCCGCGCAATCGACGCAAGCGGACTTTCCGCGGCGGACGAAATGCTTTATCCTGCAAACTACGCATACTTAGACGACCTTCTGTCCTACGTAGCCGTGGGCGCAAGAAGCAGCGAAAATCAGCTTCACCGCCTCACCTCCAGCGGTATCGAGGTCCCCGTAGGCGTTAAAAACCCTATGGGCGGAAGCATTCTCGTGCTGTTGAATTCAATCTACGCCGCACAGTCGGGTCAGGTATTCAAGCTCAACGGCTGGCAGGTAAAAACTGACGGCAACCCTCTTGCGCACGCAATACTCCGCGGCGCTGTGGACGGCTACGGCAACGATATCCCCAATTTCCACTACGAAACGGTAATGCAAGTCATCGACGGCTACGCAAAGTCGGGACTTAAAAACCCTGCGATTATAATAGACGCAAACCACTCCAACAGCGGCAAGAAATTCAAACAGCAGATAAGAATCTGCGAAGAGGTTATGCAGAACAGACTGTTCGACGCGGACTTCAAAAAGAACGTCAAGGGCTTTATGATAGAGAGCTTTCTCGAAGAGGGCAACCAGACGGAGGACAAGGTCTACGGCAAGTCTATAACCGACCCCTGCCTCGGTTGGTGCGACACCGAGCGTCTCATTTTAGACATTGCGGATAAGGTGTAAAATGGAAGTTATCGGCTATCTCGGACCGGACGGAAGCTACTCTCAGGTCGCGGCGCAAAAGTTGTGTCAGGGCGCTTGCCTTAAGGAATACCCCACCTTCTACGCGCTTATGGAAGCGTTGAAGGGCGGGAGTGCAGACGGCATAGTTCTGCCCATTGAAAATTCTATCAACGGCGGAGTTATGCAGAATATCGACCTTTTGGAGGAGACCGAAGGCGTTCTCGCCGTGGCTGAAATTGCGGTAAAAATAGATCACCGTCTGGTGACGAAAAAGGGTGCGGACGTGGGTAAAATTACCTGCGTCTATTCGCACGTTCAGGCGCTCGGCCAGTGCGCAAAGTTTCTCACGGCAAACCTGCCCGACGCGCGCAGAGTCCCCACCGATTCCACTTCCGGCTGTTTAAAGATGATTAAAACCGAGCGTGACGCAGGCATAGTAGGCAGTCATTGCGTCGCCGAGGGGTACGAGCTTTCAAAGGAGTGCATCTCCGACGAGCCTGCAAACTTCACGCAGTTTCTGCTGGTAAAAAAATGCGCAAAGCCCGTGCTGGAGCACAGCAGCAAGATATATTTTTCGGTAACCTGCCGTCACGAACCTGGGGCGTTGGTGTCCCTTCTTTCGGTTCTCAGTTCGCACTCCCTGAATATGACCAAAATCGAGAGCCGTCCCATCAAGGACAAGGTGGGCGAATACCGCTTCTTTATCGAAATGGAGGCGGACTATGCCGCAGCCAACGCGCAGACCGCGCTTGAAGAGATAAGGGAAAAATCGCGCTCCTTCAAGCTTTTAGGCTGCTACTGAAAGAGGTCGGCGCAAAGCTAAATCATTAAAAGAGGTCGGCGCAAAGCTAATTAATTAAACGGTTCTATAAATAAAAGGGCAAAAGCAACAAAAAGCACAAAAGTCCCTGCAAAAGCTTAACAGATATAAACGCGGAGGATTTAACTCCGCACCTTGTAAGGTAGCAAAGCTGTTGAAAAATAATGGAGATTCCGCCGAAGGTTATCAGGAAACCTGCAAGCGGCACGGAGAAGGGCGAATTGCAGGCGGCAAGGGCGGCGCAGCCACCCGTAGCTTCGCACAGTCCCGTACACACGGCGGTTGCCGTGTTCTCCCCGAATAAAAATTTAAGCACGAGTCCGAGCGGGTACAACAGGCGGATATCTTGGATTACCGCCGAAAGAGTGTAAAAAAAGCATATGAATCCGCCTGCAACTATCACGGAAATTACGGCGGAATAGAAGCTGTCGTACAAAATATTTCCGTCGGCTCGTTTTAATTTTCCGCGCGGGCTGTCGTCGCGCTTGCACAAAAGACAGTACGCCGCGCCCACGACCGCAACCGAGAGTATATGCGCGGCGTAAATAAGCAAACCCGTTCGCTTATCGGCGAACATTTTATACCCCACGCTGCCTATAATGAATAACGGACCCGAAGTGGAGCACAGCGCAGCCAGCTTTTTTGCGTCGCCTGCGTTCAGCTCGCCGCCTTCGAAGTATTCGCAGACTATTCTGCTCCCTGCAGGATAGCCCGAGCATACGCTCATAAGGAATACTGACGCGGCGACGGGCGGAAGTCTGAACGCTCCCGCCGCCTTTGCAAAGGGTCGGGAAGCAGACTGCGCAAATCCCGTCTTTACCAGAATCAGCGTAATTACCATAAAGGGAAACAGCGAGGGCAGAACGCATTCCGCCCACAGCGCAATCCCTTCAAAGCAGACGGGAACGTATCTTTCGGGCTTGGCGATAAACGCCGCGGCAAAGAATATCAGCGCGGCGGAAAGTAGAGTAATTTTCGCTTTCATAGTACATAATTATTAGTATCAAGGTGTTTTTATGAGTAAAAAATTGGGCGTCGCTCTCGGCAGCGGCGGAGCGCGCGGTGCGGCGCATATAGGTTTTTTAAAGGCTCTCGAAGAAGAGGGCATCAAGCCCGACTGCATTTCGGGCTGTTCAATGGGTTCGGTCGTCGGTGCGGCGTATTCGAAGGGAATGTCGGTGGACAGAATGGCGGAGGTGGCGTTGAGCTTAAAGTCGTCGGACATAATGGATATTTCCGCCGCTCCCATAACCAAGCTCGGGCTGTTCCGCGGCAACAAAATACAAAAACTGCTCTTAAATTATCTGGGCGATATCACGTTCGACCAATTAAATCTCCCCTTCGCCTGCGTTGCAACCGATTTGCGCAGCGGCAGGGAGATAACCTTAAGTCAGGGCTCGGTCGCCGAGGCGGTGCGCGCTTCAAGCGCGATTCCCACAGTCTTCCACCCCGTGGAGATGGACGGAATGCTTCTTTGCGACGGCGGCGTGCTGTGCCGCGTGCCCGTCAGGCAGGTTAAAGGGCTCGGCGCGGACGTAGTGATAGCTTTCGACGTGCTTGCCAACACGGGCGCGTCGGTTGATAAGGTTCCCAACCTGATTATGAACGTTCTGCGCGTGTACGACGTCATGGACTACAATCAGAACGAAATGCTTAAAATTTTAAATAAGGAATATTACGACTTATGGCTCGCGCCCGAGATGGTGGGCTTGAACCAGTACAACGTAAAGGATACCGAGCAGGCGTATCTGCAGGGTTACGCGTACACTAAAGAGCATATGAGTGAAATTAAAGCGCTTTTGGAGAGCGACTGATGGACTTATTCGACTTTAACGGCAACGAAGAGGCGGCAAAGCCGCTTGCCGAGCGCATGCGCGCGAACAACTTAAACGATTTCGTGGGTCAGCGGCATATCGTTGCCGAGGGCTCGCTTCTGCGCCGTGCAATTTCTCTGGACAGGTTGGGCAGTTGCATTTTCTACGGCCCTCCCGGAACGGGCAAGACCACGCTTGCGAATATAATCGCGCAGACCACCCACGGCGAATTTATCAAGTTAAACGCCGTTCAGGCGGGCGTTGCCGACGTCAAAAAGGCGGTTACTCAGGCGGAAGACAATCTCAAACTCTACGGAAAGCGTACATATCTTATGCTCGACGAGTGTCACCGCTTCAACAAAACACAGTCGGATTCCTTGCTCCCCTCAATCGAAAAGGGCACGATAATTTTCATCGGCTCCACCACCGAAAATCCCTACGCTTCGATGACCCCCGCAATCGTCTCGCGCTGCAGAATTTTCGAGTTTAAAAGGCTTTCTGTCGAGGATATATCGGGAGCTTTGAGAAAGGCGCTTGCCGACAAGCGCCGCGGCTTGGGCGAGTATGACGCCGAAGTCTGCCCCGAGGCGATAGAGCATATCGCCCGTACGGCGGGCGGCGATCTCCGCACGGCGTACAACGCGCTGGAGCTTGCGGTTCTCACCACCCCTCCCGAATCCGACGGAAAAATACGCGTAAAGCTCTCGGACGCGGAGCAGTCCATTCAGAGAAAGGCTCTCGCCTACAATCAGGACGATTATTACGACTATCTTTCGGCGTTCTGCAAGTCCCTCCGCGGAAGCGACGCCAACGCCGCGCTGTACTACGCTATGCGGCTTATCGAGGGCGGCTGCGACCCGATGCTGGTTGCAAGGCGGCTGGTCGTTCACTCCTCCGAGGACGTGGGAATGGCAGACCCTAGGGCGCTCACTATCGCCACTTCGGCTATGTACGCCTTAGAAAAAATCGGCTATCCCGAAGGTCTGATTCCCCTTTCAAACGCCATAGTATACGTGTGCGAAGCTCCCAAATCCAACTCCGTGGTAGAGGCTATGCACGCAGCTCAGTCGGACGCGCGCAACGTGCGCGACGACGACGGCGTACCTTGTTACCTCCGCGACCATTCGTACGACGGAAAGGAGGGGAAGGCTCAGGCGCGGCAGTATAAATATCCCCACAACTATCCCAACGGCTACGTCGAGCAGCAGTATCTGCCCAACGCCTTAAAGGATAAAATTTACTACGTCCCCAAGGATATAGGCTACGAAAAGACGGTTGCGGAGATAAGAAAGAGCAAGAACAAAAAGAAGTGATTTCCGCGGATAAAAAGATGCGGATTTACGAACTTAAAGGCGCAATTTCATAAATTTTATTATACGGTTTCGCGCGGAGCCCGCCGACTGGCAATGAGTCGCGCAGCTTTATGGCTCAGAGAAAAAAGCGCGGATAGCGGTATGCGAAAAATTTTACAAATTTTGCATATTTATGAATTATTGTTTGACAAAAGCGAATAAATCTAATATAATCACAGTATAATTGAATTTTTAAAGGCAACGACGAAGAGGAGTAAGGTAAAAGTTCGCTTACAGAGAGCGGAGATAAGGTGAAAGCTCCGCAGAATGAGTTTACCCCAAAAACACTTCCGAGCCGCCACCCCAAAGAAAGAGTCGAGTAGGGTGCGCCGCAGGCCAGCGTTACGGGCGGAGATTTGATTGAATCTTGCAGAGTGATTGCCGCAGGGCAATAACTTAGGTGGCACCGCGAACGGTTACAGCGTTCGTCCTAAGAAATAAATTTTATTTCGCAGGGCGTGCGCTTATTTTATTTGTTCGCCCGAAAAGGAGAAATTATGGCAGAAATTTACCGTACAAAGACAGCTCAGGACGTAGGCGAAGGACTTGTAGGTCAGCAGATCCGCCTTGCAGGCTGGGTAGAAAATATCCGCGACCACGGCGGAGTTTCGTTTATAGATCTGCGCGACTATTACGGCGTGGTTCAGGTAGTTATGCGCGACACTACGCTCTTAAACGGCATCAATAAGGAGGACTGCGTATCGGTTTTCGGCATCGTGGAGGAGAGGGACGAGGACACTTACAACCCCAAAATCCCCACTGGTACCGTGGAACTCAACTGCAAGTCTATTGAAATTTTAGGAAAGGTCCGCGAACAGCTCCCCTTTGAAATCATCTCTTCAAAGGAAATCAGAGAGGACGTCCGCCTTAAATACCGCTTTTTAGACCTGAGAAACCGCAAGGTCAAGGACAACATAGTTTTCCGCTCTCAGGTAATCGCGTACCTGCGCGAACAGATGACCGGTTTAGGCTTCCTTGAAATCCAGACCCCCATTTTATGCGCTTCCTCTCCCGAGGGCGCAAGGGACTATATAGTTCCCTCCCGTCGCTACAAGGGCAAGTTCTACGCTCTGCCCCAGGCGCCCCAGCAGTACAAACAGCTTTTAATGGTTTCGGGCATAGACAAGTACTTTCAGGTAGCTCCCTGCTTCCGCGACGAGGACGCCCGCGCAGACCGTTCGCCCGGCGAATTCTATCAGCTGGACTTCGAAATGGCTTTCGCCTCGCAGGAAGACGTGTTCAAAGTGGGTGAACAGGTGCTTTCTTCCACCTTTGAAAAGTTTGCGCCCGAGGGTTACGCGGTAACAAAGGCTCCCTTCCCCGTAATTTCCTACAAGCAGGCGATGCTTGAATTCGGTACGGATAAGCCCGACCTAAGAAACCCTCTGAGAATTATCGATTTGTCCGAGTTCTTCTCAAGGTGTACCTTCAAACCCTTCATAAACAGATGCGTCCGCGCAATCAAGGTTCACGCGGATATGAGCAAGGGCTTCCACGAAAAGCTGCTCGCGTTCGCGCTCTCAATCGGCATGGCTGGTCTCGGCTATCTCGAAGTCGCTCCCGACCTCACCTATAAGGGACCTATCGACAAGTTCATTCCAGCCGAGCTCAAGGGCGAGCTTGCCCAAATTGCAGGTCTGCAGCCCGGCGATACTATCTTCTTTATAGCCGACACCGCGGACAAAGCTCCCAAGCTTGCTGGTCAGATAAGAAATCAACTGGGCGAAAAGCTCGGACTCAACGAGACCAAGGCGTACCGCTTCTGTTTCGTAAACGACTTCCCTATGTTCGAAGCGGACGAGGAGAACGGCGGCTACGCGTTTACGCACAACCCCTTCTCAATGCCGCAGGGCGGACTCAAGGCGCTTGAAGAGAAGGACCCTGCCGAAATTCTCGCATATCAGTACGACATCGTCTGCAACGGCGTAGAGCTTTCGTCTGGCGCGGTTCGCAACCACGATCTGGATATAATGGTCAAAGCTTTCCAGATTGCAGGCTACGGCGAGGACGAACTTAAGGAAAAGTTCGGCGCACTGTACACCGCTTTCCAGTACGGCGCACCCCCTCACGCAGGCATGGCGCCCGGTATAGACAGAATGATAATGCTTCTCAAAAACGAAGAGAACATAAGGGAAGTAATCGCCTTCCCCATGAGCGCATCGGGTCAGGATCTTATGTGCGGCGCACCCGGACTCGTAACCGAAAAGCAGCTCAGGGAAGTGCATATCAAGATAAGATAATTTCAGCAGTTTATATCTGTATAAGATAATTTTAAAGGAAAAATTATGGCAGTATCTGAAAAGGAAATTAAAACGCTCGCCCGACTTGCCAGGCTGCGTTTCGAAGATGAAGAGATAGCCGGTTTCGTAAAGGAATTCGACGAAATTATCGACTTTGCGAACACGGTAAACAACGAGATAGAGGGCGACTCTGCGGACATCCGCGAAGTGCCTGCGCGCACGATCGCGTGGGAGGATCTGCGCGAGGACGAGGTTGTGGAGAGCCTCGATTCGCAGAAAATTCTTTCAAACGTCAATTCGGACAACGGGTATTTCCCCGTAAAGAGGGTGGTAAAATGAAGAGCGTAATTTCACCCCTCTATGAAAAATTAAGAACAAAACAGCTCTCGTCGGTTGAACTCACCAAGGCGTATATATCCGAAATAGAAAGGCTCAACCCCACTATAAACGCCTACGTTCACACCGAATTCGAAAACGCGCTTAAAAACGCCAAGGCGGCGGATAATATGCTTGCGCGCGGCGAGGGCAGCCCCTTGACGGGCATACCCTTCACGTTAAAGGACAACATCGCCGCCGACGGAATGCTCACCACCTGCTGTTCGAAGATACTTTCAGGCTACAAACCCTGCTACGATGCAACCGTGTGGAAAAAGCTCAGATCGAACGGAGCGGTTCTTCTCGGCAAGACCAATATGGACGAATTCGCAATGGGTTCCTCGTCCGAAACTTCGTTTTACGGCGCGCCCAGAAACCCCCGCGACCTGTCAAGGGTAACGGGCGGCTCGTCTGGCGGCGGCGCGGCGGCGGTGTGCGCTGATCTCGCGGCGTATGCAATAGGTTCGGATACGGGCGGCTCGGTCCGTCAGCCTGCGTCGTTCTGCGGCGTGGTCGGATTCAAGCCCTCCTACGGCGCGGTCTCGCGCTACGGTTTGATTGCCTACGGCTCCTCGCTCGACCAGATAGGTCCCATAATCTCCTCCGTGTCGGACGCGGCGCTGGTATTCGACGCAATCCGCGGAAAGGACTTTGCCGACCAGACTTCGGTTGAAACCTACGTCGGCAAGACCGAGCTCGACGGCGACGTAAAGGGACTTAGAATCGGCGTTGCCGAAGAGTTCTTCGACGGCATCAATCCCGAGATTAAAAGTGCGGTTGACGCGGCAATATGTGCCTACGAACGCGCAGGAGCGCAGATTATCAAAGTTAAAATACCTGCTCTTAAACAGGCTCTGCCCGTCTACTATATAATCGCCTGCGCCGAAGCTTCTTCCAACCTCGGCAGATACGACGGCATACGCTACGGCTACCGCGCCTCCAACTATTCGAGCGTGGACGATATGGTTACAAGAACGCGCACCGAAGGCTTTGGAAAAGAGGTCAAAAAGCGCATAATGCTCGGCACGTACGTGCTTTCAAGCGGATATTTCGACGCGTACTACAAAAAGGCGTGCCTGTTGCGCCAGAGAATCATCTCCGAGTTTGCAAAGACCTTTGAAGAGTGCGACGTGCTGTTTGCTCCTACCGCGCCCGTAACGGCGTTCCCTATGGGATATGCAGGGGGCAACGCGGTAGAAACCTACCTTTCGGACGTGTGCACCGTGCCTGTAAATATTGCAGGACTGCCCGCAATCTCGCTGCCCTGCGGCACCGATTCGCAGGGGCTGCCCATCGGCTTGCAGATTATCGGCGCTAAATTTGCCGATAAGACCGTTTTGAACGCGGCGTACTATGCCGAACTCAATCCGCTGTGCGAGCTTAAAGATTTCGAAGGGGGAGTAAAGGCATGAAATATCAGCTTGTATCAGGACTTGAAACTCACGTAGAGCTTGCAACCGCAACCAAAATTTTCTGCGGCTGTACGACGGCTTTCGGCGGCAGTCCCAACACGCATTGTTGCCCCGTATGCACGGGTCAACCGGGCGCGCTGCCCAACTTAAACAAAAAGGTGGTGGAGTTCGCTATCCGCGCAGGACTTGCAACCCACTGCACTATAAACACCGTCACTCATCTGGACAGAAAGAACTACTGCTATCCCGACCTGCCCAAGGCGTATCAGATTTCCCAGTTCGATATGCCCCTCTGCGAGCACGGCTACGTTCAGCTTGAGAGCGGCAAAAAGATAGGTATAACCCGAATCCATATCGAAGAGGACGCGGGCAAGCTTGTTCACGAGGGCGGCTTTACGTTCGTCGACTACAACCGCGGCGGCGTACCCCTGATTGAAATAGTCTCCGAGCCCGACATATCCTCGCCCGAGGAGGCGCGCGAATACGTTGAAAAGCTCCAGCTCATAATGCGCTATATCGGCGTTTCCGACTGCAAAATGCAGGAGGGCAGTATGCGTTGCGACGTAAACATTTCGTTAAAGCCCTTCGGCAGCGACGAGCTGGGCACGCGTACGGAGATTAAAAATATGAATTCGCTCAGCTATATCGAAAAGGCTATGGCTTACGAATACGAGCGTCAGGCGGAAATTTTAGACAGCGGCGAAAAGGTGGTGCAGGCCACCCTGCGCTACGACGAAGGTACGGGCGAAACTTCGGTAATGCGCACCAAAGAGGACGCGCAGGACTACCGCTACTTCCCCGAACCCGACCTGTTAACCGTGGTTATCCCTCAGGAAAAGGTGGACGAAATAGCGTCGTCCCTGCCCGAGCTTCCCACCGACAAGCTGTTCAGATATATCAACGACTTAAAAATCAACCCTGCCAACGCAAAGCTTTTATATAAATACAAGGCTGTGTGCGACTTTGTAGAAAGGGTAATTTCTCTCGGCGCGTCCGTAAAGAACGCGGTGAACCTCACCATAGGCACGGTTTACTCGACCCTTCCCACCGAAGAGGACAAGGAGAGGTTTGAAATTGCCGTTGCTCCCGAGGAGATGGCAAAGCTGATCAGGTACGTGGACGAGGGCAAAATTAACGTCACCGCCGCTCAGATGACGCTCTCGAAGATGCTTGCAGAGGGCAAGCCCGTAAGCGAGTATATCTCCGAAAGCGATATCGCGGGCATATCCGACGAGGAACTCACCGAAATTTGCAGGCAGGCGATAGAGCAGAACCCCAAGGTTGTAGAGGACTTCAAGGGCGGAAAGGAAAAGGCGATTTGCGGACTTTACGGCTTTATCAAGCGTGCAACGCAGGGCAAGGCGGACGTGAAGAAGGCGGACAAAATTTTAAGAGACTTAATCGGATAGTCGGAACGGTTTACAAATTAATCGTTGTATGCCTATCAGGTAAAGCGTATGATTAATTAACAAAAAAACGACACGGCAAACAATAAAATAATTAACACGGCAATGCGCCGCGACCAAAAATGGTCGCGGCGCATTTTTGCGTTTACGCGCTACGGCTAAAAATGATTTACGCGCTACGGGTAAAAACGGTTTACGCGCTACGGCTAAAACCGTTTACGCGCTGCGGCTAAAAAATTCGGTTTGCTCCAAGGCGTATTTTTTGCATAATTTTACTTTAAGACTAATAAAGTATATTGCTATGCGGCGAGCGTAGCTGAAAACGCTGAATATAAATCAGCAGGCGCAATTATCCTGTCGCTGATTGTTCATAGCGTTTTCGATAATTAATTAAAAAATTCGGCAAGACCGCTTAAATTTCTCGCGTTTGGTTTTGCTAATATGGGTGAGCAAGTTGGCGGTCGCAATCAAACTTAAAGGCGTAATAATCTGTTTCTGCACGGCGGTTCTTATATTCGCTCTGTCGGTTTCGGCATATTTTTCGGGCGCGTACGCGGTCTATTTCGGCGCAATGCCCAGACTTCTGCCCATCTATTCGGTCGGGCGCGAAGATAAAGTTGTTTCAATCTCGTTCGACTGCGCCTGGGGCACCGAACATACGGACGATATTTTAAACGCGCTACGCGTGGGCGAGGTGAAGGCAACCTGGTTTATGGTTGAGTTCTGGACGGAAAAATATTCCGACTTCGTCAAAAAAATAGATGCCCAGGGTCACGAAATCGGCACGCACTCGGCAACTCATTCGTATATGTCCAAGCAAAACGCAGAGGAGATCAAGCTGGAGCTTAAGACCTCTTCCGAGGCGATAACCAATATCACGGGTAAGCAGGTGGAGCTGTTCCGTCCGCCCTACGGCGACTACGACGACGAGCTGATAAAGACTGCGTCCGAGGCGGGTTTCTACTCTATTCAGTGGGACGTAGACAGCCTGGACTGGAAGGATTTGTCCGCAACCGACATAGCCATGCGCGTCATAAACGGCGTGACGTCGGGTTCGATAATTCTTATGCACAACAACGGACTGCATACCGCCGAAGCCGTGCCTATTATTATCGAAACCTTGAAAAACCGCGGCTACACCTTCGTGCCGATAGGCGAACTGATATACCGCGAAAACTACACGATAGACGCCACGGGCAGGCAGATTCCCGCAACCTGATTTTGCGAAAGAGCGGCATATATGCGCCAATCAAACAGAGCGGCATATATGCGCCAATCAATTAATTTTCAGCGCGGTTGACCCGCATATATATGCCGACAAATTGCTGATTCGCGGTTGACCCGCACATATGCGCCGACAAATTGCTGATTCGCTATTGACCCGCACATATGCGCCGATTAAATCGTTTATAGCCCGATTGACCCGCATATATGCGCGGATAATTTAACGGCTTTCAACTTGACACATATCACTTTAAAGAGGTAATTTATGATAAACTTGAACACGGAAAAGAACAACAAAGTGTACGTTTACGGCAAAATCGTTTCCAAGGCAACCTTTTCTCACGAAGTATTCGGCGAAGGCTTTTACGAATTTTTCGTAGAGGTGGTAAGGCTCTCGGGTCAGGCGGATATACTTCCCGTAACCATTTCCGAAAGGCTTATGAGCGAAGATATGCAGGAGGGCGACTATATCTGCGCGGTCGGACAGTTCCGCTCGTACAATAAAATCGAAAACGGCAAATCCCGACTTATGCTCACGATATTCGTGCGCGAAGTGCTTTCATCCCAGCCCTGCAAAAATCCCAACTCCATAGTGCTTTCGGGCTATATATGCAAGCCTCCCGTATACCGCACGACGCCCTTCAACCGCGAAATCGCGGATCTGTTGATTGCGGTCAACCGTTCGTACAACAAGAGCGACTACATTCCCGCGATTGCCTGGGGAAGAAACGCGCGGTTTGTAAAAAACCTGTCCGTGGGCGACAAGGTTGCGCTCTCGGGCAGAATTCAGTCGAGGGAGTACCAGAAAAAACAGCCTGACGAAAGCTTTGTTACGATGACCGCTTACGAGGTCTCTATCTCCAAGCTCGCCGCGTTCGACGAGGATTCGGACTTCGACATAGACGAGGAATTCGATCTGTATTCGCTTCCGCGCACCGCCGAAAGCAGGCACGAATAATTGATAATCTCAGCCGAAAATTTTAAAAAAATTAAAAAAACAACCGTCCGTCGTTTGCATTCGGCGGACGGTTGTTCTATAATATGTCCGCTATGAAGACTAAAGAGAGAATTGATTTAACGAGCGGTAACGTGTGGAAGATTATGCTGCTGTACACTCTGCCCCTGTTCGGCAGCGCAATGGTTCAGCAGGCGTATTCGATGGTGGACCTGCTTATCGTCGGCAACTTTGCCCAGAACTCCAATCTGGCGGTAAACGCCGTGGGAAACGCGGCTACGGTCGTGAATATCCTGCTTGCCTTTTCGTTCGGCGCAAACGGCGGCTGTTCGGTAATAATAGCCAGGTATTTCGGCGTAAAAAACTATAAAAAGGTCAAGGAGACCTTAAACACCTCCGTAATAACCTTTTCAATCACCTGCGCGGCGGTAATGCTCGTGGGGTTCGGTATGGCAAATTTTGCGCTCGTCGCGCTCGACGTTCACGAATCGTACTTTGCCGACTGCCTTTCCTATCTCTACATATACACGGGCTCGCTTCCCTTCGTATTTTTATATAACGTAGGTTGCGGCGTGTGCTCGGCAATGGGCGACAGTAAGACGCCGTTTTTGTTCCTGATACTGTCCTCCGTGCTCAATATCGCGCTCGACGCGCTCTTTGTGTGCGTGCTGCATTGGGACGTAGCAGGCGCAGCGTGGGCGACGTTTATTTCTCAGGCAATCTCCGCCGTGCTCACCACGATAGTGCTGGCAAAAAAGTTTAAGGCGATTACCTGCGAAGAAAAGCCCGCCCGATTCAATCCGACAATCTGCAAGGATTTAATCTGCGTCTCTCTGCCCATTGTTTTGCAGAACTCGTTCGTTTCTGTAGGCAGCTTTTTCGTCGGCAAAAAGATAAACGGCATAAGCCTTGACGCAACCACGGGTTTTACCGCGGCTTTCAGGCTTGTGTGTATGGCTAACGTGGGCGTGGGGCAGATGACCAACGGACTTGCAAACTTCTGCTCGCAGAACAAGGCGGCGGAAAAGTACCAGAGGATAAAGCAGGGGTACGTCGCGCTGATGGTTTACGCTCTTATAACCAATATAATATTTATGGTGCCCTTCATATGCGCTCCCGAGTTCTGCACGCGCCTTTTCGTCGAGCAGGAAAAGCTCACGGTTGAAGCGCTGGAGTGTTCCAAACAGTTTCTGGTGATAGTTTCGTCGTTTTTGCCCGTTGTGTGCGTAAAGATAGTATCCGACGGCGTCGTCCGCGGCTGCGGCGGAAACTTGGGCTTTATGATTTCGACCTTCGTCGACCTGATTCTGCGCGTAGTGCTTGTGTACGTGCTGGTTGACCCCATGGGCTTTTCGGGCGTGTGCTGGGCGTGGGCGATAGGATGGTCGGTGAGTATGTTCATCGCGGTCGGGTTCTATCTTGCAATTCCATGCCTGCGCGGAGTGAAATATTTCAACAGGAAAAATAGTTTTCAAAACGCTTGATTTTTGTCATAACATATGATAATATTGATATAATTAAATTAAAAGCTGTGAAGCGGAGTAGTAAAAATTTTTTTCGGGTTCAGAGATTTGCCGTCCGGTGCGAGGCAAACGAAGAGGAATTTTGAACTCGCCGCGGAGCTGACCGCTTGAAAAGCGCAGTAGGGCGGTACGGTATTCCCACCGTACAACGGGCAGGATGTGAAAGCATCTTAAAGGCGGCAGTTTTGCCGTAAAGAAGAGTGGTACCACGCGGCGCGGCGTCTCTTTAAGAGATTCCGCGCCGCTTTTTCCGAAAGAGGTCGGAACAAGCAAAAGGGTAAAAATTATATGAAAAATTTCGACAAGTACACAAAACAGTATTTTCTTCCCAAGGTCCGCTGCATGGACTGGGCTGAAAAGGACGCTCCCGAAAAGGCACCCGTATGGTGTTCGGTGGATCTGCGCGACGGCAATCAGAGCCTGATAGAGCCCATGTCGCTTGCAACCAAGATCGATTTCTTTAAGTTTTTGGTTGCTCTCGGCTTTAAGGAGATAGAGGTAGGCTTCCCTGCCGCGTCTGAGACCGAGTACGAATTTCTGCGCAAGCTCATCGACGAAGATCTGATTCCCGACGACGTGACCGTTCAGGTACTCACGCAGGCGCGCGAACACATCATCAAAAAGACCTTCGAGGCGGTCAAGGGCGCAAAGAACGTAATCGTCCACGTGTACAATTCAACCTCGGTCGCCCAGCGCGAGCAGGTGTTCAAAAAGGACAAAGACCAGATTAAAAAGATAGCCATAGAGGGCGCAAAACTTTTGAAAGAGCTTGCCGAAGAGGACGGCGCTCCCTACCGCTTCGAATATTCCCCCGAATCGTTCACGGGCACCGAGCCTGAGTACGCGCTGGAGGTCGTTAACGCCGTATTGGACGTATGGCAGCCCACCGCCGACAGAAAGGCAGTAATCAACCTGCCTGCAACCGTAGAAAACGCGCTTCCGCACGTCTACGCTCAGCAGGTGGAGTTTATGCATAAGAATATGAAATACCGCGAAAACGTAGTGCTTTCACTGCATCCCCACAACGACAGGGGCTGCGGCGTCGCTGCGGCTGAAGCAGGACTTTTAGCGGGCGCGGACAGAATAGAGGGAACTCTGTTCGGCAACGGCGAGCGCACGGGCAATGCGGATATAGTCACCATTGCGATGAATATGTTCTCTCAGGGCGTGGACCCCGAGCTGGATTTTTCAGACATGCCCGAGGTGGTCTCCAGATATAAGGAATACACCTGCATGCCCGTAAGTCCCCGTCAGCCTTATGCGGGCGACCTCGTGTTCGCCGCATTCTCGGGTTCGCATCAGGACGCGATTGCAAAGGGTATGGAATTCCGCAAGGTCAACGACAGAAAGGTATGGGACGTTCCCTATCTTCCCATCGACCCCAAGGACGTCGGCAGGGAGTACGATTCGGACGTTATACGTATCAATTCCCAGTCGGGCAAGGGCGGCGTAGGCTACGTTATGCAGACGGCTTACGGCATAAATATGCCTGCCGCTATGAAGGAGGCGTTCGGCTACTTTGTTAAGGGCGTCTCCGACAGGGCGCATAAGGAGCTCGGCTACGACGAAATTTACAAGCTGTTCCTTGAAAATTTTGTGGAAAACAGACAGATATTCGACATCCCCGAATGTCACTTCAAGCAGACCAAGAGCGGAATAGAGGCCACCGTCACGGCAACCTACGCAGGCGACAGAGCGGTGACGGTTGCGGACGGCAACGGACGTCTGGACGCAATTTCAAACGCGCTCAAAAAGATGATAGGTATAAACTACACGCTCACGGGCTACGAACAGCACGCGCTCTCCGACAGCTCGTCCTCAAAGGCTATTTCCTACGTAGGGGCGGAATATATGGGCAAGACCTATTGGGGCGCAGGCGTGGACGACGATATTATCAAATCTTCGTACAAGGCGCTCATCTCCGCCGTAAACAACCTGCTCTCGCGCTGAAGAACCGTACTGCGTTCAATATAATTGACACGGCAAAAAATGCGTGATATACTAAACGGGTAGTATTTATCAGAGGTAAAAATATGTGGCATTATCCCATATTCGGTAAGCTTAAAGACGGAACCTGGTTCTTTATGCAACAGGTGAACACCAGCCAGGTCGACTTTGGCGTCTATTTTTACGGACTGTGCATGGCGCTTGGCATTATCGCCTGCTTCGCATTCCTCATGTTTGCGTTCAGATACCGCAATTTAAACGAGGAAGCGGTAGATAAGATTCTGTTCATAGGCATCTTCGCAACTGCGTTCGGTATTTTTATGGCGATGGTATTCCAGTCGCTCTACAACTTCATCAACAACCCCTCCGCGGGCTTCAAACTGGATACGTCTATGACCTTCCAGGGCGGACTTATCGGCGGCGTTTCAAGCTTTTTGATAGTCTGGAATCTCTACGTTTTCTTAATCGCACCCAAATCCAGATTCAAGCTTTTGCAGAACAATATGAACGCAGGCTTAACCGACGCTCTTCCCGCAATTCCCATCGGAATTACCATTGCGCACGCGTTCGGAAGACTCGGTTGCTTTTTCGCAGGCTGCTGCCACGGCGCGGAAACCGACGCATGGTACGGCATAGAGATGTATGCATCCAGCCTCGGCAGAGTTGCAAAGGTAGTGCCTACTCAACTTTTCGAGTGCATCTTCCTCGTCCTGCTCACGGTCATAATGGCTGTGCTGTATTTCAAGTTCCGCTTCAACTGCAACTTCGGCGTGTACGCGATTTCCTACGGCATATGGAGGTTTTTGCTTGAGTTCATCCGCGACGACTATCGCGGTTCGTTCGTCGGCGGTTTAACTCCCTCGCAGTTCTGGTCTATCGTAATGGTAGTTCTGGGCGTGGCGTATTTCTTTGCGTATAAGTATCTGTTTGTAAAGTTTATGAAGCATCCCGAACTTCAGCCCTCGGTCTATGCCAAGAGCGAAAATGCAGAAAAGGACGCTGCGAAGTAATTATTTATCGGCAAATAAGCAAAATCCGGTTACCCGACCGACCCGAAAAAAATAATAATTCAGTCGTCCGACCGAATAATAGAAAATCCAAAACAATAAATAAAATCCCCGACCGAACGGTCGGGGAATTTTTAACTTTATAAGTCTGAACCGATTAAAATAAAACTGACCTGAAAATTAAAGGGCTGACGGTTTCGTCAGCCCTGAATTAATAAAATTATTTATCCTTTCTGGTGTTCTCTTCGATTTTTATCAGATATGAAATGTGCAGTATTTTATGCGCAAAGAAGAGCTTTAACAAAAAGAATATTGCAAAGCAGATAATTACGCCGAAAATGGCTAAAAGGAAAAAGTAACCGGCGTTTTCAAGCGTTATTGCGGCGATTAACGAAGCGATGCCGAACAATACCGCAAAGATTATGGTGAATATTTTTGGCGCGCTCTGATAGAAATTGAAATATGCCATATTGTCCGCTATAAGCTCGTCTGGGGTAAGCGGCTTTCTCTCAGCCTGGGAATTTGCAGGTTCTTTTTTCTCTTCCGCAGCTTGTAATTCAGTCTCTTCAGCAGTCTGTAATTCAGTCTCTTCCATAGTTGTCTCCTTCGTAAATTTCCGTACCGGTATATTATATATTATATAATAAAAACGCCGTATGTCAAATAATTTTAATTTATTTTTCCTGCAATATTTATTGCCTGTGTCATTTGTGGAATTTTTTTATTAAAAATATGCAAACTTATATTATCTTGCGGCGAATGCCGCTTTAAGGAGAATTATGAAAGCAACAGGAATTGTAAGAAGAATAGACGAACTCGGCAGGGTGGTTATCCCCAAGGAGATACGTTCCACGCTCCGCTTGAAATCGGGCGACCCCTTGGAAATTTTTACCGAGCGGGACGAGCTTATGCTTAAAAAATATTCGCCTATAGCATCTTTGGGAAGATTTTCCGAAGGTACGGCAAAGAGCTTGAACGACCTTTCGGGTCACCTTGCCATAGTGTGCGACACCGACGAGGTGCTGTGCGCTTCGGGAAGCGGCAAGCGCGAAGTTACGGGCAAGACGGTCTCTAAGGATCTGGATAAGATTATGCAGGAGCGCAAGAGCTACGTTGCAAACCTTTCCGAGGGCGGCGACATAGTGCCTATCATAGACGGCGAGCAGCCTGCCGTCACTGCACAGGTAATCGTTCCCATAGTTTCCAACGGCGACTGTCTGGGCGCGGTTGCGCTTATTTCAACGGAAGAGGGCGCAAAAATGGAGGCTGGCGCGTGCAAGCTTGCTCAGCTTTCGGCAACCATACTCGCCAATCAGTTTGAATGAACAGGCAGGGCTATTTAAAGGGCGCGTTAATCATCTCCGCAGGCGGATTTATCTCAAAGCTTCTTGGCGCGGTCTACCGCATACCTTTAATCGCCTTTCTCGGCGGCGAGGGTATGGGGATATACCAGATGGTATATCCGCTGTATTGCATACTTTTAACAATCTCTGCAAGCGGCATACCTACGGGCATTGCGCGGATAATCTCTTCGGGCGGCGACGGTGCGGAAAGGAGCGCGTTCCGCCTGTACTCGCTGATAGGTCTTGTAGGCTCGCTCGTAATGTTTGCGTTAAGCGCGCCGTTGGCGGCAGTTCAGGGCGAACCTTCGGTTGCGCTCTGCTGTAAGCTCTTATCGCCGTCCGTATTCTTCGTGTCAATACTTTCCGTAGTGCGCGGCTACTTTCAGGGCAAGGGCAACATGTATCCCACGGCTGTAACCGAGGTGTGCGAACAGGCAATAAAGGTTGCTTTCGGCATCATTCTTGCCTACGCCTTCCGCGCGGATATGGCAAAGGCGGTAGCTGCGGCGGTGCTTGCCGTAACCATTTCCGAAGCTCTCTCTTCCTGCCTTGCGCTCAGTATGTATTGCGGCGGCGCGAACACAAGAAAACCTTTATATAAGGAACGCCTTACTTTCCTTACAGACATACTTAAATATACCGTTCCGCTCACCTTCACGGCGATAGCGCTGCCCTTAAGCCAGCTTGCCGAAAGTATTTTAGTGGTGGGCATACTCCGCGGAGTCGCCGATAACGCAACCGCGCTTTGGGGAGTTTTTTCGGGCTGTGCGGTAACTTTAATAAATCTGCCCGTGTCGATAACTTACGGCTTAGCAGCGGCAAGCGTGCCTAAAATATCTCCGCTTGCCGAAAGCGGCGATATGCATTCGGCAAAAAAAGAGGTCAAAAAGTCGCTTATATTAACCTTTCTCATCTCCCTGCCCTTTGCAATAGCGCTCTTCTTTCTGGCGCCGCTTGCGGCGGATATATTCTTCCGCTCGCTCAACGGAGAGGAACGACAGCTTTTAATCACGCTCGTCCGCATAATGTCTGTCAACGCGGTCACGCTTTCGCTTGTGCAGACCTCATCCGCGTGCCTTACCTCCCTTGGGAAACCGCTCTTCGGCACGGCAACGCAGTGGATAAGCTCAATTGCCCGCGTCGCGCTCTCGGCGATTCTGGTCAGATTCACGCCGCTATCCGTTTCGGGTGCGGCAATTTCGGCTAATTGTTGTTATTTGGTTGCAGTTTTGCTCAATTTCTGCTATATTAATAAAGTAAAATCAGGGAGTAAGACAAATGATAACTTTAATAGGTCTTGGAGTAAAACAAAACGATTTAAGCCTATCGGCTAAGCTTGCACTTGACAGGGCGAAAAGAATAATGGCACGCACTTCTCAGGGCGAAGCGTATACAAGCCTTGCTGAATATAACGTTGTATATCTCGACGGCGTGTTTATGCGCTCGAGAAATTTCGATACTTTAAATAAAAACCTCGCTGAAGAGGTGATTAAAGCGTCTAAAGAGGTCGACGTGATATATTGTGTGGACGGCGCCGTATCTGAGGACGAAGCCTGCAAAATCATTTTAAATAAGAAAAAGGACGCCTTGGTTTTGGAGGGCGTTTCAAAAATTTCAACCGTAAAGAACGCAGCTCGTCTGCGCTCCTCCGCAGTCTGCGCTCTCTCTGCATACGAAGTGGAAAAGTTGAAGAGCTGTGCCGCCGCCGTAATATACGATATCGACGATTTTTACGCGAGTACGAAAGTTAAGGAAATCCTTACTAATCTTTTCGGCGAGGAGACGGATTGCGTATTCGTCCGCGGCGACAGGGCTAAAAAGATTAAAATTTACGAAATAGACAGGCAGTCCCCCTACGGCGCGGATTGCGCCGTAGCTGTGGAAGAGGGCGAGTATTTAAAGAAGGACAGATACGATTTTGCCGACCTTGAACAGCTCATCCGTATGCTCCGCGCTCCCGGCGGTTGCCCTTGGGACAGGGCTCAGACCAATGAAAGTATAAGAAAGAACATGATTGAAGAGGCGTACGAATTGGTCGACGCAATCAACCGGGGCGACGACGACGGTATAGAAGAGGAGTGCGGCGACGTGCTGTTGCAGGCGGCTTTCCACGCGGTCATGAAGGAAGAGCAGGGCGCGTTCAACGGCGCCGACGCGATAACGCGAGTAGTTAAAAAGCTTATTTTCCGCCACTCCCACATCTTCGGAAAGGACAAGGCTACCGACGCCGATTCTGCCCTGAGCGTATGGGATAAAAACAAGGCGGAAGAGAAAAAGCAGACCACCTTCGGCGAACAGGTTCTGGCAGTTCCAACAAATTTCCCTGCGTGCATGCGCGCTCAGAAGGTGGGCAAACGCGCCGCAAAGTCGGGTATGGATTTCCTCTCTTCGGTTTCCGCTTCGGAAAAGCTTGAAGAGGAGGTGCGCGAACTGTTGAACGCCTTGGTTGCGGACGATAAGGACGCGGTATACGAAGAGGCTGGCGACGTGCTGTTTGCAGCCGTAAACGTCTGTCGTCTTGCAGGCGTGGACTGCGAAGAGGCTCTCTCCGCCTCAACCGACAAGTTCGTAAAGAGGTTTGTCGAGTGCGAAAGGCAGATTATTGCAGACGGAAAGGACATAACCCAACTTGACGGGCTGGAATTGGATTGGTATTGGTTAAAGGCTAAAAATGCACTTAAAGGCAATTAAAATTTCTCACCTGACAACTAAAAACAACGTGTTTTTAGCTCCGCTTGCAGGCTACACCAACGCCGTGTTCAGGGATATGTGCTTTGACCTGGGCGCGGGTCTGACCTTTACAGAAATGGTCAGCGCAAAGGGTCTGTATTACAAGAGCGAAAACACGAGGGAGCTTTTGAAAATTCTTCCCGATTATAATGGAATCAACGCCGTGCAGATTTTCGGCAACGACCCGTTCTTTATGCGTGCCGCCGCCGAAAACGGACACCTTGCCCCCTTTGAGCTGATAGATATCAATATGGGCTGTCCCGTTCCTAAAATTTATAAGAACGGCGAAGGCAGCGCGCTGATGGGCAATATTCCGTTGGCGCAGAAGATTGTCTCGGAGGTCAAAAAGAGCGGTAAGGCGGTGTCGGTCAAGTTCCGTACGGGTCTGGACGGAAAAAATTTAATCACCCGCGACTTTGCCGTAGCAATGGAGCAGGCTGGCGCGGATATGATTACTATCCACGGCAGAACGCGCGATAAAATATATTCGGGCGAAGTCAACTACGACGAGATTGCCGCCGCAAAATCGGCGGTTAAAATTCCCGTAATAGCCAACGGCGGAGTGTTTTCGAAAGAGGACGCGGAAAAGCTTGCGGACAGGACGGGCGCGGACGGAATAGCGCTCGCGCGCGGAGCGATGTACAATCCCTTTCTGTTTGCCGAAATTACGGGTGCGCAGGTTGACGACAAGCGCGCGGTCATTCAAAGACAATTAGATATGACCTTCGAACACTACGACAGCCGCTTTGCAACCGTGTTTATGCGCAAGATGATAGCCTTTTACATAAAGGGCACGCCCAACGCCACGCAGACCAAGCTCAGGCTTTTCAAGGCTGAAAACAAGGAGCAGATAGGCGAAATTTTAGCCGACTGTATTCTTTAAGTTCAACTTAAAAATATTATACAATATATATAACGATATATAACGGGACGGCGTTTTCGCCGTCCCTCTCTTTTGCATAGCGCAAGAAGATAATCAGACATAAAACTACAAATTGCGCCCTTAATTCGTATTTTTCGTAAGCTTTTCGCCGCTATAATTTCAAATACGATGACGGTGTATATAGAGCTTTCGCTCGCAGAAAATTTCTGTATGGATTTCTGCCTGCTGTTCGCGGCAAAAGCTGTTACCAAAAACCCTGCGGGGTATTTCCGCGTTGCGCTCGCTTCAGCTCTCGGCGCGTGCTTTGCGGTGGCGTTTCCGCTGTTTAATTTGAACGGCGCACTGGCAATAACGGTAAAGATAGCGGCAGGCGCGGCGCTCTGCGCGGTTGCGGGAAGGTTCTCGCGAGTTTCGGGATATTTAAAGTTTACCGCGGTATTCTTTGTAATAACCTTCCTTACGGGCGGCGCGCTGTTGGGAATTTTTTCGCTGGCAGATATAAGCTACGTTCAGGGCGGCGGTATGATAATTTCCTCCGTGCCCGTGGGCATACCCGTATTCTGCGCGCTGGCTCTTGCGCTTGCCGCGCGGAGTCTGGCAAAGAAATACTCCCGTCCGCACACGAAGACCTGCGTTATCTGCCGCATATCCGTCGGTCAGTCTTGCGTGAGCGCGCCCGCGTTCTACGACAGCGGAAACAGAGTTTTCTACCGCGGCTCGCCCGTAAGCGTCATTCCGCAAAGCGTTGCAAAAAAACTTACGGATATTAGCCGTATAAAAACCTTTACGGAGATACATACTGTTGCAGGCAGTAAAAAAATAGCAGTGTTCACCGCAGATAAGATAGAGATAGACGACGGAAAAGTTACAAAAACTTTCACGGGTGCAAAGCTTGGCGTATCTCCGGACAGAATCAGCCGAGCCGTGCTTCACCCCGATCTTGCGGAGGCAAACTGATGTTCAATAAAATAAAAAAGATTATCTTATCGCTTCTCGGCGTAAACACGCTGGACTATATCTGCGGAACCGAGGCGTTACCCTTGCCGCTCTCTTCCGACGAGGAGCGCGACGCGATACAGATGCTTGAGTGCGGCGACGAAAAGGCAAAGGGCGAGCTTGTCGAACACAATCTGCGCCTCGTGGTGTACATAGCGAAAAAGTTCGAAGGTTCGGGCGTGGACGGCGACGATCTGGTCTCGGTGGGTACGATCGGGCTGATAAAGGCGATTAATTCGTTCAAGTCGGACAAAAACATAAAGCTTGCAACCTACGCTTCGCGCTGTATAGAAAACGAAATTTTAATGTATTTAAGGCGCATGTCGCGCCTGAAACAGGAGGTAAGCTTCGACGAGCCTCTCAATACCGACTGGGAGGGCAACGAGCTGTTGCTCTCCGACGTGATGGGCACGGACGCGGACTGCGTGTTTTCGGATATAGAGGGCGGGGTGGAGCGCGAGCTGTTAAAGGCTTCGCTTTCGCGGCTGTCCGCGCGCGAGCAGAAAATTATGCGCATGCGCTTCGGGCTCGACGGCGGCGAGGAGATGACCCAGAAGGACGTCGCCGACAGCCTCGGCATTTCGCAAAGCTACATATCCCGTCTTGAAAAAAAGATTATAAATAAATTGAAAAAGGACATATCCAGGCAGATTTAATCTGCTATGGCTCTGGCGCGCAGCCGATCCGACGGCGCATTAATCCCAATATAGCCCGCTTAACTGCGTTTTACGACCCGGATTTTCATACATAAGAGGAGGTCGTATGTTACAAAAAGTAGTTATTTGCGGCGTAGATACTTCGGGTCTGCCCAAACTCTCCGAAAAGGAGCAGGAAGAACTTATGATAAAGCTCAAGGGCGGCGACGAGGAGGCAAGGGAAAAGTTTATAATCGGCAATATGCGGCTGGTATTGTCGCTGGTGAGGAGGTTCTGGGCGAAGAAAGCCAACGCAGACGACGTGTTTCAGGCAGGCTGCGTGGGACTGATCAAGGCAATCAACAACTTTGATATATCCATAGGAGTTAAATTCAGCACCTACGCCGTGCCCATGATTCTTGGCGAGATCAAGAGATTTTTAAGGGACGGCAACTCGCTGCGGGTTTCGCGTTCGATAAGGGATACCGCCTATCAGATACTCAAAGTGCGCGAAAAACTTGAGGTCACGGACGAGGACGTGACCTACGACAAAATCGCAAAGGAAATGAACATCGCCGTGTCGGAGGTTGCGTACGCTCTGGACGCCATATCCGATCCCGTATCTCTCTACGACCCCGTATACAACAAGGCGGGGGACGAGCTGCTTTTAGTCGACCAGATTTTCGACGAGAAGAACAACGACGAGGCGTGGACGGAGAAAGCCGCGCTTTACGAAGCTATTTCAAAGCTTGAACAGCGCGAACGCAACATTTTATTATTGAGATATTTCGAGGGCAAGACTCAGACGGAAATTTCCGCGGAAGTGGGCATTTCTCAGGCTCAGGTTTCGCGCTTAGAAAAATCCGCCTTAAAGCAGATCAAAGCCAATATAGGTTGATTACATTTACGATTTATAGATTTCAGATTTAAAATTACAGCTTAATAACCTGCTTTAAAATTACGGTTTAATAACTTACAGCCGCGCCGCAAAATTGTTTTGCGGCGCGGCTGTCTCGTCCGTAAACTCTGCGTTGATATTAGCAGTAAGTCTTGCGGCAGTCGGTTGCAGGACGCTGAGCAGGTCGGTTGCAGGACTTTAGTAGCTATTTTGCACGGAAATTTACACGTTTTTTAGGGTAAAAGATATTTTTTTATATCAAAATGCAGATAAAATTTGTGCGATTTACAAATTTTTTACAATCTACCCCTTTTTATTCTTGACTGACTATGTTATAATGGACGGGAAAACTACTGAATTCTGAATTCGGACGGAGGCAAACATATGAAATTAGGAATTCTGACCAGCGGCGGCGACTGTTCGGGTTTAAACGCCGTAATAAGGGCTGTGGGACTTTCGGCGTTTTCCAACGTAAAGGACTTAAAGCTCATCGGCATACCCGAAGGCTACGGCGGACTCATACGCGGGGAGAGCTTCACGCTCCGACCTGAAAATTTTAACGGCATACTTGCTCAGGGCGGTACGATTTTAGGTTCGTCCCGCCAGCCCTTCAAGCAGATGGAAATTAAGGAGGACGACGGCACGACCCGCCTTGAAAAGATGGTTGTAAACTACCGCAAGATGGGTCTGGACGGATTGATCTGTCTGGGCGGCGCGGGCACGCACAAGAACGCCGCGCTCTTAAAGCGCGAAGGCTGCAACGTGATCGGCGTTCCCAAGACCATCGACAACGACATATACGGCACCGACGTGACCTTCGGCTTCCAGACTGCGGTGGAGGTTGCAACCGACTGTATGGATAGAATCCGCACGACCGCCGAAAGCCACGCGCGCGTAATGCTCGTGGAAATAATGGGCAACAAGGCGGGCTGGCTTACCCTTCACAGCGGCATTGCCGCAGGCGCGGACGCGATCATCATTCCCGAAATTCCCTTCTCGCAGGACGCTCTGTGCGAGTTCGTCGCGCAGAAGAAAAAGAACGGCGCGCGCAGCGTAATCATCGCCGTTGCCGAGGGCGCAAGAATCAAGTCCGAGGCAGGCTTAAAGAAAAAACAGCGCTCTTTTGCCAGAGCTGAACGCGGAGAGACCACCATAACTCCCCGCCTTGCCGAGTATATCGAAGAAAAGACGGGCTATGCCTCGCGAACGTCGATTCTGGGCTACGTGCAGAGGGGCGGCGCGCCCTGCGCTTACGACAGACTGTTATGCACCCGTCTCGGTGAAGCGGCGGCGGATCTCGTCGCCGAGGGAAGGTTCGGCGTAACGCTTGCCGTAAAGGGCAACAGAATAGCCGTGAACGAGCTTGAGGATATCGCAGGAAAGTATAAGTACGTCACGCGCGGCGACCGCATGGTAAAATGCGCCAAGGAAATAGGCATTTTCGTAGGAGAATAGGTCATATCTGCTTAGGATAAAACGATATAATATGAGAGGGTAATATGTCGGTAGAAAAGGATAAGGCAAAGAAAAAGTTTATAAAGGATATCTATATAAACCGCGAATACAGTTGGCTGCTCTTCAACAAGCGCGTACTCGACCAGTCGCGCGACGAGGTCAACCCCGTGCTTGAAAGATGCAAGTTTTTGTCCATCTTCGCGTCCAATTTAGACGAATTCTTTATGGTCAGGGTGGGAAGCCTGTTTAACGAGGCAGCCTCCGACCCCGACGGAAAGGAGAATAAGACGGGGCTCACCGCCGTAAAACAGCTAGACGGAATCTGTCAGGTGGTTAAAAAGCAATACTCCGAGCGCTCGGCGGCGTTTACCGCGCTTGTCAAGGCTCTGGACGAGAACGGAATAAAAATTCTCCGCGCCTCCCAGCTTTCGGGCAGACAGATAAAGGAGTGCGAAGCAATCTTCAAAAACAGCGTGCTGCCCCTGCTGTCCCTGATGGTTCTGGACGCAAAGCACCCCATGATGCAGTTTGAAAACAAGCGCAACTATATGCTGTACGACCTTGCCAAGGGCGACAGGCGCATGGTGGGCGTAATGGCGTTCAACGAAAATCTGAACAAGGTATACCGCGTGGGTACGGGCGAAAAGGTCAAGCTCGTTCCGCTCGAAGAGCTCGTGCGCGCGTTCGGTCACACGGCGTTTACGGGCTACGACGTAAAGGACAGCATGCTTATGCGCGTGACGCGCAACGCCGACTTCGATACGTACATAGACGACTCCGACGTGGAGCGCGACTTCCCCGACGTGATGAAAAAGAGGGTTCAGTCCCGCGCGAGAATGAATATAGTCCGCGTGGAGGTGGACAACGAAAATTCCAAGCTGAAGGACTTTGTGTTAAAGCTCGTCAAGCTGGATAATAAGTTCTGCTTTGCCGACAAGCGGCTCTTCGACTATAAATTCCTGTTTTCGATAGGCAAATTCCTGCCTTCCGAAACCGAAGAGAAATTAAAATACAAGCCCTTCAAGGGCGCGGTGTCGGAGGAGCTTGCCGAGGCGGCGTCGCTCATAGATACCGTGCTTGACCACGACGTGTTCCTTTCCTACCCGTACGATTCCATGACTCCGCTTGTGACGCTTCTGGAGGAGTGCGCTTCCGACGACAGGGTAAGCTCTATCGCCATAACCATCTACCGTCTGGCTTATCATTCCAAAATTGCCGACGTGCTGTGCCGCGCAAGCGAGAACGGAAAGCAGGTTACGGTTGTAATCGAGCTGTGCGCCCGCTTCGACGAGGAGAACAATATGTTCTTTGCCGAAAAGCTCCGCGAGGCAGGCTGTACGATTATCTACGGTATGGAAAACTATAAGGTTCACTCCAAGATAATCTCCGTGGTTATGCAGAGCGACGAGGGAATACGCTACGTCACCCACCTGGGTACGGGCAACTATAACGAGTCCACCAGCAAGCAGTATACCGATTTAAATATAATAACCTCGGACGGAGCGATAGGACGGGATGCGGTTGCGTTCTTCAGGAATATCGCCATCTGCAACACTCAGTACCGCTACGACAGGCTGCTCGTCGCGCCCGAAACCTTAAAGACGGGGCTGGTTTCATACATAGACCGGGAGATTGAAAGGGCAAAGAAGGGAGAGGAAGGCTACATTTTAGCCAAGATGAACAGCCTCACCGACAAGGGTATTATAGATAAGTTCAAAGAGGCGAGTCAGGCGGGCGTAAAGATCGACCTGATAATCCGCGGCATCTGCTGTATTCTCCCCGAAGTCGAGCAAAAGACCCGAAATATCAGGGTGATCAGCGTCGTAGGCAGATTTTTAGAGCACTCCCGCGTGTACTCCTTCGGCAAGGGTGACGATAGGGTTACCTTCATTTCTTCCGCCGACCTTATGACCAGAAACGTGGATAAGCGCGTTGAAATCGCGACTCCGGTTCTGGACAGGGACATCGAAAATAAGATTATTAAAATTCTTGAAATTATGCTTGAAGATAACGTGCGCGCGCGCAGACTGTGCGCGGACGGAAAGTACCGCAGGATTGAAAACGGCAAGCGTCCGTTGGATTGTCAGGATTACCAATTAAATAATCCGCAATAAAAAACAGAGACTGAAAAAGTTTTGCGAAAACTGACATATTGGTTTAATTTGACGCCGCGGCGCAAAGGATTTTGCGCCGCGGCAGATTTTATGCAAAAATTTATGTATATGCATTTTTACGAGCTAAATAGGGTTGACATTGGAATTAACGTGTGATAATATTCCTATGAATACACGTTAAGAGTTAAGTTTGTGCGTGAAGATTTTTCGCGCATTAGATAGAGAGGATAAGCAGTTGAATCGGCTTGCTTAGTCAGATTACTGAAATTTGGCTGAAGAAAAAGGTTTAAAGGGAATTAAAAATTTATTATGGGGTACTTAGAGGTAGTTGATACTGTCTTTCTCGTCTTGTCGATTATTATGTCGGTTTTAGTGGCGCACTTTGCCATATACTTTATAGTCGGCGTATTTGCAAAGAAAAAATTTCCAAAGGCGAAAAAGCAGTTAAAATACGGCATAATCATTCCGGCAAGAAACGAAGAGCTTGTAGTGGGCAATCTTATCAAGAGCGTATATAAGAACAATTATCCTCAGGATAAGCTTCAGGTGTTCGTAATAGCTCATAACTGCACGGACAACACGGCGGAAATCGCCCGTCAGCTCGGCGCTACGGTCTATGAATACAACAATCCCGAAGAGCGCACGATGGGTTATGCGTTCCGCTATCTTTTCGACAGGATAAGGGAAGATTTCGGCGTGGAAAACTACGACGGATTTTTCCTCTTCAACGCGGATAACGTGCTTGCGGAAAACTACTTCGAAAAGATGAACGACGCGTTCGTTGCCAACGATTGCAAGAGCGTTATAACCTCCTTCCGCGATTCAAAGAACTTCGGTCAGAATCTCATCTCCGCGCTCTACGGCATTTACTTTATGCAGGGTTGCCGCTATGAATCCCGCGGCAGGACGGTGGTCGGTTGCTCTACGAGAGTGCAGGGCACGGGCTACGTGATAAGCTCGGAAATCGTAAAGGACGGTTGGCCGTACGTTACCCTGACCGAGGACTGGGAATTCTCCGCAGACCAGGTGTTGAACGGCAACAAAATAATCTACTGCGACGACGCGGTGTTCTACGACGAACAGCCCACCGACGTCAAGATAATGCTCCGCCAGAGATTGAGATGGGCAAAGGGACACCTTTTAGTCTGCCTGACAAGGCTTAAAGACTTAATAAAAGGACTTTTCCTTCCCAAGAGCAAGGGCGGCGCGGAACACAAAGTTTCCACCTACGACATATCGGTCAACGTTCTGCCCATATGTACCATAGGGTTTGTGATCTTCCTTCTGGAAATAATCTGTCTGGCGATTGCGCCCGTCTTCGGGTACAACGCGGCGGCTGTGTGGACCGAGTGGTTGATCGACCTCGCCAAAAACGCGGTTACATACTATGCAGGCACCTTCCTTACGGGCGTGCTTCTAATAATTCTCGAACATAAGCGAATACCCAAAATCAAAGTGCCGCTTTTAATTGCCGCGGCGTTTTGCTGGCCGGTTTTCCTGTTCCTTTCCGTGCCTATAGAGTTGGTTTGTCTGTTCATGCGCAACGTCGGCTGGAAAACTATACCGCATAAAAATACTACCACTTTCGAGCAGGTAAACAACATTCCGCAGGGTTGACGGATTGTCTCGCGTTTTATGCGTGTGCTTGTTTACGGCAAGAAAAAGCTGTCAAAAATACTAAATAAAACTGACAAAAAGTTCATATTTGTCGCAAATAAAGTTACAATTGACTGTCAATATAAATTTTTTGTGAAATAAGTGTTTACATTTTTAACGTAAGCGTGATATAATATATTGCGTAACGGAGGTATAAAATTATGATAATGGCAGACTGGATAGCAATCGGCATTGTCGTTGTATTTTTACTTTTAGGTCTTGTTGCGGGATTTTCCGGCGGATTAAAATTTTTTACCGGCGGCGTCTTCGGCGTAATTATTTCCGTAGTGGTATGTTACTTCCTTTACGGTATAGTTCTTGATTGGCCTTTCGTCAACGACCTGATGACCAACCTTATCAACTCGATTCAATCGGCAGGCAACGGATTCTGTGATTTCCTTGTAACCATTCATATCGAAACCATTGCTCTTTGTATAGTAATGTTCGTAGTGGTACAGATTGTCCGCGTAATAATCGTAAAGATTCTTGCAGGCATTGCAGAAATAGACAATATCGTTTTCAAGGTAATCAACAAGAGTCTCGGCGTAGTGCTTTTCCTTGCAGTTGCGGCTATGATCGGATTAATCGTGTTCCAGGTAATCAATTGGGTAGGCGGCGAAACTGCGGCTAATGTGGGCACGGCGCTTGAAGGCAGTCTCTTTAAGCTCGACTGGCTGTATGCAAACAACCCCTTGAATACAATGATTGAATTTTTCAGCGTATAATTAAATTTTTAAAAACGGATGCGGACGGCAATATTCGGTTGCCGTCCGCATATATTATATAGACTGAACTATTCCACCGACTGTTACAGGGCGAACAGCACTGTCGTAATAATATTTATAAAGTCTGTACGGTGCGACGGGAGAGGTACGGTCTGCAACCGATTTCGGTTAATTTTATTATGTGATTTGAAGCGACGGACGGAGGACGCAGTTTGGAAGTATCGTTTAACGACCTGAAAAAGCTGGACGTAATTTGCGTTACCGACGGTAAAAACCTGGGCAAAGTTTGCGACGTTATTTTTTTATGGAAGGAAAATTCAATCAAGGGCTTTACCTTAACGGGCGGCAAGGGCTTCAGGTTTACCAAGCAGGAGGTGTTCGTACCGGTCGCCAACGTCATAAAAATCGGCGAGGACGTTATGCTTATTAAGTCCGACGAGAAAAAGAAGCCCGACGATTGCCCTCCGCACGGCAAGCACAAAAAGGGCAGCGACTGTAATCCCTGCCCGCCTTGTCCGCCCTGCCCGCCGTTCAACAGCCGCCGCGACTTCGACGAATACGAATAAAATACGCGACTTCGGCGTATGCGAATTAAATAACCGACGGCGAACCGTCGATACGGAAATATCAGGTTTACCGCCCCGAAAAAGTTTTTTCAGGGCGGTATGTTTATTATTTGTCTGTGGCGGTGAGTTTACAATACTTCGGGTTTACGACCGGAAATTTGCGCAGCCTTTAAAATTTAAAATACGTTTTCAAGCTTTATGGAGTATGCCGAGGGGAGAGTCTTTGAAATTTCTTTCAGTACTTCAAGGTTGCTTAAAGCTAAGTCGTAGTGTCCCGTGTAAATAAAACCGCACGCCTCGTTCAGCCAGTAATCCACGTAGGAAATGTCGTTGTGCGGAATGAATATATGCAGACTGCTCTTCTTTTCCGCCCACATTTCCCGCACGGCGTACGCGTCCTCGCGGTTTGCGCTTTCGGATTCAACCTTTTTATACAGCGTCTCCACGGCGCCGTAAAAATCTTCGAATTGTCCGTTTACGTAGCTTTCCGTAAATATAAAAAATCCTATGCTCAGAGCTATCGCCGTAAGCGTGTATATAATCGACTTTACCATTTATTGCTCACCTTAATCTGAGTTATCTCGTACGGCTTTCCCTTTTTCTGAAAGTAGACTCTGCCGTTGCCGTCCACGGTCATAACCAACACCTGCCTGAGCTTTGCGCCCCTGTCCTTTAGAAACTTTTTAAGCTCTTCGCCGTCTATCCCCGCGATGTTGAGGTTGGTCTTGTCCGCCTTGCCGTTATCGATTACGGTGACGGGCAGGGTCTCGGTCTTCTGCTCTTTAGCCAGTGCCGAAAACGACCCGTTCGCTTCGTACAGCCCGTAATATACGTCGTCCAGATTAAAATACCCCGCAGAGCGCATGCTCTCGATCAGGTCTGAAACGTCAAGGTTATTCTTTCTCAGTTGATAGCCGTCTATGCCCTCGCGCGTGATGACTATGCACGGTTTTCCGCAAATTATGTTTTTCATCGGCTTAAACCACAGGTCGAACAGCCATACTGTCTGGTGCAGGATAAAAATAGTCACTATTGAAACTATACCGTACATAAGCGGAATGGAGCTGTCCGCCATAGGTATGCACGCAAGCTCGGCGATGAGCAGGGTTATTACGAATTCAAACGGCTGCATTTCGCCTATCTGGCTCTTGCCCATAAGCCGCATTATTGCAAGCAGGGTAAAGAATATAACCGCCGTTCTTATAAAAATAAGGGACATAGAAATAGTATTGCGTAAAATCTTGCGAATATTCTTGCAAACTTCATTGCAGCGTGATATAATGCCTGTAATACAGTTGCGTAAAGTGGCTTGGGTCGGACAACCCCGGCACGAAAGATTTCTGCCAATCGGCAAAGCAATCGGAATTATTCCGCTTGTTCAGGTCTGCGGTAACTGTGTTGCGTCCTTAAACCGTAAGCAGGTAAAAAACCGACTGTCGCAAGATTGCGCAGGCGGGAAAAAGTAACCTGCCCCAAGGAGCATCTTTTCGGCATACGGACGCAAATATGCGTCCGCTTTTTTGTTATGAATCAGACTATCGAACGGGTAAAAGCCGAGGAAAAGCTGGGCAGTAAGTTCGGTTCCGAACGCACTCAGACCCTGCTTGACAGGCTGAACAGACCCGAAAAAAAACTAAAAATAATTCACGTTGCAGGCACGAACGGCAAGGGCTCGGTATGCGAGTATCTGACGCATATCCTTATATCTTCGGGCAAGAGCGTGGGTACTTTCACCTCGCCCGAGGTGTTTTCGTACAACGAAAAATTCAGGCTGTGCGGAAGCCCTGCGTCCGATGAAAAAATTTCGCAATATCTGCAAAGGGTGAATGAGCTCTGCGCGGATTTTGAAGATAAGCCCACTGCCTTCGAAACCGAGACGGCGGCGGCTCTTATGATGTTCGCCGAAGAGGGGTGCGAGTACGCCGTGCTGGAATGCGGCTTGGGCGGTCTTAACGACGCAACCAACGCCGTATGCAACAAGGTTATTGCGGTCATAACTTCAGTGTCGTTGGAGCACACCGCGGTTCTCGGCGACACGGTTGAACAGATCTGCGCGCAAAAGTCGGGGATTATAAAAAACTGCCCCGTCGTCGTGCCCTGTACGCTTGCTCAGGAGGCGAAAAATTACCTTGCAAAATACAATCCCGTATATGCAGGACTCTCGCTTGAAATTCTGAGCTCGGACGCCCGCGGGCAGGTATTTTCCTACGGCGGGCAGACGTATAAAATCAATATGCTCGGCGAAGCGCAGGTCTACAACGCCGCGGTGGCGATAGAGTGCGCCAAGCTTTTAGGCTTGCCCGGACAGGCGGTAAGGCGCGGACTTGAACGTGCCCGCCTTGCAGGTAGGGTGCAGATAATTGATAAGAACGGCACAATATATATCTTGGACGGAAGTCACAATCCCGAAAGCTTCACGCCGCTGTTGCAGACGTTAAGTAAGGTTGGCGGTAAAAAGTCGCTCGTGTTCGGCTGTCTTTCGGATAAGGATGTAGGCACCGCCGCGGAGAGGCTGGGTCATGCGTTTGAACAGGCTATAGTAGTCTCGCCCGAGAGTTACAGGGCAATGGATATACAAAAAATTTTCGCCGCGTTTGCGCCGAAGGTAAGAGAGGTTGCTCAGGCAGAGAGCGTAAGTGCCGCGCTGGACGCGGCAAAATATCCCGTAGTTGCGGTGTGCGGCACGTTTACAATTTTAAAGGAGGCTGAAAAATGGATAGAGAAAGAGCTATGAGGGCGGTTGAAGAGCTTTTACTGGCTTTAGGCGAGGACCCTTCGCGCGAGGGATTGAAGGAAACGCCCAGGCGCGTAGCCGACGCGTTTGCAGAGTTTACCTGCGGAACGGACGAAGAGGCGGAAGAGGCGCTCTCCAAGACCTTTTCAGTAGAAGGCGGCGATATGGTTCTTGAAAAGGACATCGCCTTTTCCTCCACCTGCGAGCATCACTTAATGCCCTTTTTCGGCAAAATCGCGATAGCCTATATCCCTGACGGCAAAGTAGTTGGGCTCTCCAAGCTTGCCCGCTGCGTGGAAGCCTACGCAAAGAGGTTGCAGCTTCAGGAACAGCTTACCCGCCAGATAGCCGAGGCGCTTATGCGCTGTCTTTCGCCCAAGGGCGTTCTGGTCTGGTGCGAGGCGGAGCACACCTGCATGACCTGCCGAGGCGTAAAAAAATACGGCTCAAAGACGGTAACTTATAAGGTAATGGGCGACTTCCCCGAACAAAAAATTGCGGAGGCGCTTGCACTGATAAAATGAAGATAGGCAATAAAATTTTTGAAAATTACACTTACGTTATGGCGATAATAAATCTCACTCCCGACAGCTTCTGGCAGGCAAGCCGCAAGAGCGGTGACGAGGTTTTATTCGCCGTCGAAAGGGCGCAGAGGGACGGCGCGGCGATAATAGATCTGGGTCCGCAGTCGACCCGTCCCGGATATACTGAGATTCCCGCCGAGCAGGAGATAGAGCGGTTCGAAAGACCGATTACGCTCATAAAGCGCAATTTTGATATTCCCGTCTCGGTGGACACCTATTTTGCAAAGAGTGCGGAGGCGGCTCTGTCGCTCGGCGCGGACATGATAAACGACGTGTGGGGGCTTGCCCACGACGGGGATATGGCAAGGGTAATAGCCGCGCGAAAGGCTTCGGTCTGCATCATGCACAACGCAAAAAACAAGCTTGAAGGCGAAGTCATAGAGCCCGTAAAAGCCTTCCTTGAAATTCAGGCGAAAAAGGCGGTTGATGCGGGAATATCCCCCGACCAGATATGTCTTGACGGCGGCGTAGGGTTCGCCAAGGACAGGGAACAGAACTGGGAATTGGTAAGAAATTACGAAAAACTTTCCTCGCTCGGATATCCCCTGCTTCTCGGCACCAGCCGCAAGTCCATGTACGGCGGAAAGGTGGAGGACAGGCTCGCCCCCACGGTTGAAACCACCGTGGAGGCGGCGAGAAAAAATATACTTTTCGTGCGGGTTCACGACGTTAAAGAGAACTTCGACGCGATAGAGAGGGTTTACCGTGAGCGAAATTGAAATTAAGGGGCTGGAATTCTGCGCCTGCCACGGCGTGTATCAGAGCGAAAAGCAAAACGCCCAGCCCTTCGTGTTTAACGTAAAAATGCAGGTCGACTTCGAGGACGCGGCGGCTTGCGACGATCTGAATTTAACCGTAAATTACGGCACGGTCTGCGCCGAAATAAAAAAGGTCGTATTTGAAAACTGCTTCGACCTGATTGAAACTCTCGCCAGAGAGTGCGCTCTGCGCATACTCGAAAAGTTTGAAATGGTCTCGTCCGTGACCGTTCAGGTCGAAAAGCCTCAGGCGCCCGTCAAGGAAAAATTCCAAACGGTCAGCGTGAGCTATACCGCCGGACGAAACAGGGTTTTGCTCTCGCTCGGCTCAAGTCAGGGCGATAAAAAGGGGTATCTGGACGACGCATTAAAGCTCCTTTCCCAGACTCGCGGAGTTAAGATCAAGAAGGTTTCGGACTATATCCGCACACAGCCGTACGGCGGCGTCGCAAAAAACGAATTTCTCAATTGCGCCGCGGAGGCGGAGTGCATTTTATCTCCGCATATTCTTCTGAAGGAGATTCACCGCATAGAGGCGGAGCTCGGCAGGGTAAGGGATAAGCGCTGGGACGACAGAACGGTCGATATAGATATCGTGTTCTTCGGCGATAAGATAATCAACACCGCGGAGCTCACGGTTCCCCACCCCGACTATGCAAACCGCGACTTCGTGCTGGTTCCGCTCAAGCAGATTGCCCCCGATTTCGTCTGTCCCTTGCACAAAAAAGCCGTAAAGGAGTTTTAGTTTGGCTTTCTTTGGCAATAAACGAATGACACTGTAATTTTGACGCTGTAAAAAGTTTGTGCAAGTTGCACAAACTTTTTTAAAGTATCTATACAAAATATATTTACTATGATATAATTGCGCATAGTGGATAAAGTATTTTTTTATGCTGAATAACCGCAAAAAACGGCGTATTTCATTAGTCGGAAAACTCAATTCCGCTGAAAGGGAGTGATTTATTTTGGAAAAAATCGGCATTATCGACTTGGGTTCAAACTCTGCTAGACTAGTTATTGTCAATCTCTTTGAAGACGGCTATTTTATGGTAATGGACGAACTGAAAGAGAGCGTTCGTCTCGGTCAGGATATGGAGCGCGACGGCTTCTTAAAGCCCCAGCGCGTGGCAGAAACAATCAAAACGTTAAAAATGTTTAAAAAGCTGTGTGACGCAAGCGGCGTCACGCGCATTATAGCGGTGGCTACCGAAGCCGTCCGCCGCGCAAAGAACCAGCGTTCTTTTCTGGACGAAATTCAGGCAAGCTGCGGCATCAAAATCCGCGTTCTCTCCGCCGAGGAGGAGGCGACTTACGTCTATCGCGGAGTTATAAATACGATGGACGTGCCCAAGGGCATTATTTTAGAGATCGGCGGCGGCTCTACGAAGATAGTCTACTACAACCGCAGGAATATGCTCAACTACGCGACCCTGCCCTTCGGCGCGGTTACGCTTACGGGACTTTTCTCGGGCGACGGACTTTCCCCTGCAGAGCAGGCTGATAAGATGGAGGAATTCTTCCGCGAACAGTTAAAGACGGTCGAATGGCTCAAGGACGTTGAGCCCGACGTGCAGATGATAGGCGTCGGCGGTTCGTTCCGCAACCTGTTCAAGATCAGCAAGATGGTGCATAAATATCCTCTGGACACCGTGCATAATTTCAATATGCCCGTCGAGGATTTCCTGCCCGTATACGACATGATCAAGGTTCTTGACCTCGACAAGAAAAAGAAAATCAAGGGACTTTCTGCCGAGCGTGCAGATATTCTCCCCGCGGCTTTCGCTATAATCAAGGCGTTCGTAACCGAAATGCATCTGGATAACTTCTCTATCTCGGGTTCGGGATTGAGAGAGGGCATAATGTTTTTGCAGGCTCTGCCCTACACGGCTGAAAAGCCCGTGTCGGACGTGATGAACTATTCGCTCACGACGCTCGTAAAGTACTACGGCTGCGACGAAAAGCACGTAGAACACGTTGTAAATCTTTCAATCCAGCTGTTTAAGCAGCTGCGCGTTCTGCACAAGTTCCCCCGTCAGTACCTCAAGGTATTGAAAATCGCGGCTATGCTGCACGACTGCGGTATGAGAATCAAGTACTACAATCACCAGCGCCATAGCTGCTATATGATTCTTAACTCAACCATATACGGCGCAACGCACAGGGAGATCGTGCTTGCCGCGTTCACCGCGTGCTGCCATAAGAAGGAAGATATCAATCTTTACGACTGGAACCGCTACCGCGATATCTTAAACGAGGACGATATAGAAATCGTCAAGCGTCTGGGCGTTATGCTCCGCATAGCCGAAAGTCTGGACAGATCGAATTCCGGTACGGTCAAGGGCATCAACTGCGATATTCTCGGCGATTCGGTAATTATGAAGACCGAAGTCGAGGGCGACGCCAGCCTTGAAATCCGCGCTGCAATGGCGGCAGGTACGGAATTCAAAAAGGCATTCCGCAAAAATCTTGAAATTCTGTAAATCAATCGGCGGCGCGGCTTAAAGCCGCGCCGCAAAGCTATATAAAGCCGCAAAGCTATATAAAGTACTGCCTGAAAACAGCAGATAAAGCCGCTGCTTTATATAAAAAATTTCTTTAAAAAGCTATTAAAACGGACACGGTACGGATTATACTTAAATCTGAAAAAGTCAAATAACGTCGCCTTGACAGAGCTTAAAAAAGGGGCTTGGTTGAGGCATATTACGGGGCTGATTCTTATGCGATACGTTCTGGCAAGCGGCTCGCCTCGCCGCAGGGAGCTTTTATCACAGCTTATACAATCGTTTGAAGTAATACCGGCAGAGGGAGAAGAAAAGGTTAACGTTTCACTCTTCCCCGAAGATATTGCATGCTCTCTTGCAGAAGCCAAGTGCGACGAAGTGTTCGGCGCGAATCAGAACGCGCTCGTAATCGGGTGCGATACGATAGTCGTCTACAACGGCGAAATTTTAGGAAAACCTAAGGACAGCGAACAGGCGGTAGAGACGCTTAAAAAGCTTTCAGGCAAGGTTCACTACGTAATAACCGGCGTATGTATGCGCACAAGGCACAAAAAGCTTGTAAAATACGACAAGACGGAGGTCAAGTTCAACCGCCTTTCGGACGAATTTATAGCTTCTTACGTTGCGGGCGGTTCTCCGTTGGATAAGGCAGGCAGTTACGGAATTCAGGACGAGGGCGTTGTCAACAGCTATTTCGGCAGCTACACCAACGTCGTGGGTCTGCCCGTGACGCTTGTTAAAAATATGTTGGAAGAAATGAAGAGAGATGATTAGACTTGCTATGGACGTAGGTTCCTGCGTCACAAAAATATATATGCTGGGTAGCGGAGTGGTCTTGTCCGAGGCGACCTGCGTTGCGGTTGAAAGCGCAACGGACGGCGGCAAATCCTACAAAATCAAGGCGTTCGGCGAAAGGGCGCGCGCTCTGTCGGGTAAGGCTGCGCTCAATACGCGCATAGTTAATCCTGTAAAGGAAGGGGATATAGTCTATCCCGAACTGCTTGCGTCGCTCATATCCCATTTCCTCGGCAAGATAGAAGTCTCCTTCAAGCAGGCGAGAAATTGCGAGGTTATGTTCGTGCTTCCCTGCGGTGCGGACGAGGAGTTGAAGGATAAATATCTTGACGTAGCCGACGAGTGCGGTATCGGCAGGGTATATTTCACCCAGACTCCCTTTGCGGCGGTGCTCGGTCACAACGTGACCCTCTCCGAAACCCTGCCCGTGTTCTGTCTGGACGTGGGCTACGGAATAACCAATATCGCCGTGTTCTCGCTGGACGGCATAATTTCCGGTCTGTCCGTCAACCTTGGCGGCGGCAACGTGGACGTGCACATTATGGACTTTATGGCGGAAAATTTCCGTCTTAAAATAGGCGCGCTGACTGCCGAGCGCATAAAAAATACCGTGGGCAGTCTTCTGGAGGACGACAACAAAATGACCGTTGCCGACGGGCGGGATCTCAATTCGGGAACGCCCTCTTCGGTCGCAGTCAATTCCTCCCATATTGAAGAGGTCGTAAAAATTTACGTCGATAAAATTTTAGAGTACGTAACTTTAGTGTTGTCGGGGCTGCCCGCCGAAGTCGCGTCCTCGGTCATGCACAGCGGCATATATCTTTCGGGCGGATTTACGCAGATGGACGGTTTTGCCGAATACGTTCAGTCTAAGCTCTCCGTCCCCGTGAACTTCAGCGAAGAGCCGCTCTATTGCGCCGTAATCGGCGCGGGAGCCATTCTTGCGGACGATAATTTATGCGGAGCGGTTGCTACTCTCGGCTGAAAACGAAAGTATTGACAATTTTTATGGAAAATAAAACTTTAACTTATAATTTGTTTTAAAGCTGCGTTAAAAACGCAGTTTTTTTTATAAAAATAATAAAATAATTGCATTTTTTTTGCTTTGAATTTTTATAAACCCATTGAAATAATAAAAAACAGTGATATAATTGAATAAGGAGTATGAGAATTACCGCATCTTTTCTTCTTGCGGAGGAGTGCAAAAAAGTATGGAACTGGACTATACACAAATTGTATATGCAGGTTTCGACCTGTGTGCGATTGAAATAAACGCCATAGTACTGATAAATTATTTTATGGCAAAACGTATGCGTACGCGCCCGGCAAACGCATATGCTGTGCTCATTGTCAGTGCTCTTATATCCAGCATAATCAACACCTGCCTTGTGCTCAGTGTGACTATGTTTAAGGATTACTGTCCCATGCCGGTTTTGTACCTCTTGCATATGCTGTACTACGTATCGTTGACGGCAACGGGACTGATATTCATATTCTATACCATATTGCAGATTTACGAAAACCGCAGAATTCCGCTTTCGGCATACGTCGTTATGGCGGTGCTTGCCGTCTTAAGCTTTGCAATGATAGCTTTCTATCTTGCAATCTGGGTGAACGATTACGTAAACAACGTCGCGTTGATGACCATCTTCCGCAATCTCATCTTCGGTTGCAGAATGCTTGTGCTGGTAACGGCGTTCATTTACGTGCTGGTAAACGTAAAGAGTCTGCGCCGCGCCGTAAAGTACAATCTGTTCTTCTTCATCGGCTTGAATATTCTTGCAGCCGTAATACAGATGATTATCAACAGATTGCAGATCGTAGACTTCACGCTGTCTATTGCGGTTCTTTTAATTTACATATCCCTTCAGCGTCCCGAGCATCTGCTTGACAGCACTACGGGAATGTTCAATACCGCTACTTATAAGAGCAGATTCGAGCTGCTTCTGAACTCGCGCAAGAGCTTTATAGTTCTGGTCACCGAACTCAACAATATGCAGCTCATAAACGCGACCTTCGGCGTAACTTTCGGCAACGAGCTCATTCGTCAGGTTGCGGAAAAACTCAAGGAAAATATCGGCAAGGAATTTTATCTGTACAAGCTCGACGGCGTCAAATTTGCGATAAACTTCAACGACGAGCAGGAGATTGAAGCTTTTGCAAAGAAATACGACAAAATTTTCGACGCGCCCTTTGTGGTCGAGAATACGCCCGTGCGTGTAAGCGCGCTTGCGTGTGCGATAAAGTGTCCCGAAGTAACCGATAAGATTGCAGATATAGACGAAGTAATGAAGTACTATCGCGTTCACGCCTCTTCGGAGGAGGGCATAATTACAGCCACCCGCGAATCGATAGACAAGAACAGAAGATACGAAAAGGTTGATTACGCTATTCAGAGCGCGCTTAAAAACAGGGCGTTCAAAATATTCTATCAGCCCATCTATGAAACAAAGACGGGCAAGTTCAACTGCTGCGAGGCGTTAATAAGGTTAATCGACCCCGAATTAGGCTTTATTCCTCCCGACGAATTCATACCCATTGCCGAACAGAACGGCAGAATAGTGGATATAGGCAGATTCGTTATAGAGGAGGTGTGCCGCTTTATAACCGAGCGGAAACCCCAGCAGTACGGTCTGGAGTTTGTGGACGTAAACCTTTCGGTTATTCAGTGTCTGCACCCGGAAATTATTCACGATATAGACGAAATATTGGAAAGATACGAAGTTCCCCGCGACATGGTCAGCCTTGAAATTACCGAAACGGCTTCGGCAAAGTCTTACGGTGTATTGCAGACAAGGCTGGGCGAGCTGCGTTCGAACGGCTACACTATATCGCTCGACGACTTCGGTACGGGATTCTCTTCGGTAGAGTTCTTAATCAACTTCCCGTTCGACGTTGTAAAGCTTGACAAGTCGCTTATCTGGGCGTATATGAGTACAAAGAAGTACGAGCCCATCTTACAGCACTATCTGCCCATGCTCCACGGTCTGGGCGCAAAGGTGGTTGCCGAGGGCGTTGAAACGGCAGAAATGGCTGAAGCGCTTAAAAAGTTGAATTGCGACTATCTGCAGGGCTTCTATTATTCCCGTCCCGTTCCCGAGGACGAATTCGTGACGTTCATCTCGCGCAATAGCAAAAATCAGATAGCGTAAAATTACGAACAAAATAAATTACGCCGCCGCGCATAACTGCGCGGCGGCTCTGCGTTTTTTCTACACAACGGTAAATTCTCTATGCAACGGCAAAAATCAGATAGCGTAAAATTACGAATAAAATAAATTACGCCGCCGCGCATTATTGCGCGGCGGCTCTGCGTATTTTAACTTTTTGTTTTGCGGTTTTGCCGAATTATATTACTTTGTCAGCGACTGAATGACGCTTTCGGGAGCCTGTTCGTATCTTTCGAACGTCTCCGAGAATTTGCCTCTGCCCTGAGTCATCGAACGGAGCGCGGTGGCGTAGGTCAAAATTTCCGCCTGAGGAGCTTCGGCTGTAATTATCTGAGCGTCGTCTTTCGCGTCCATAGAAATAATTCTGCCTCTGCGCTTGTTCAGATCGCCCAGAACGTCGCCGAGGTACTTTTCGGGAACGGCTATTCTCAGCTTGCAAATGGGCTCCAATATGGTGGGAGTAGCGTTTTTAAGACCTTCCTTAAACGCAAGCTCTGCCGCTGCCTTGAAAGCCGCTTCGGAGGAGTCTACGTCGTGGTAGCTTCCGTCGTAAAGCACAGCCTTAAGATTGATTACGGGGTATCCTGCAAGCACGCCCTTGTTCAGGCATTCGATAATTCCTTTTTCTACCGCAGGGATATACTGCTTGGGTACCGAACCGCCGACAACCTCTTCGGCAAATTCGAATTCTTTTTCGGAGGGCTCGAAGCGCATCTTGCAGTGTCCGTACTGACCGTGACCGCCCGTCTGCTTCTTGTACTTGCCTTCGGCGTTAGCGGTGGAGAGAATGGTCTCCTTATATGCAACGAGCGGAGTCTTAAGCACGGCTTCCGCACCGAACTTAGCCTTCAGCTTTTTGCACAGCACGTCAAGGTGAATTTCGCCCTGACCGCCAAGAAGGGTTTCGCCCGTGCCTTCGTTCTTGGTGACGGTAAAGCTGTTATCCTCTTCGGCAAGCTTGTTCAGACCGCCGAACACCTTATCTTCCGTGCCCTGAACCTTCGCGCTGACCGCCATATAGAGTGCGGGGCGGGGGAAGAGTATGGGGTCGAACTTGACGGGTGCGCTCTCGCTGCACAGCGTGTCGCCCGTGGAGGTGGCGGAAAGCTTTGCGATAGCGCCTATATCGCCTGCGTTCAGCTCGGTGACAGCCTCCTGCTTTTTGCCGTTCACAACGTAGAGCGAAGTGATTCTTTCGGTTGCGCCCGAGTTAGAGTTTAAAACGGTAGTGCCTGCCTTAAGCGTGCCGCGGTTTACTCTTATGTAGCTGAGCTTGCCCACGAACGGGTCTACCGAGGTCTTGAATACCTGAGCGGCAAGGGGTAAGTCTTCCTTGCACGCAACGCCCGTAACCTTGCCCGTCACGCAGTCGGTTGCGGGTATTTCGCGTCTTTCCGCCGCCTGAGGAACGTACTTTACAAGCTCGTTCATAAGGTTGATTACGCCGCGGTTTGTCAAAGCGCTGCCTGCCATTACGGGAATGACGTTTATGTTGAATATACCCTTTCTTATGCCGTGAATACATTCTTCACGGGTGAGGTATCCTGTTTCAAAGTATTTTTCCAGAAGTACGTCGTCGTTTTCCGCCGCCGTCTCCATCAATGCGAATTGAGTAGCTTCCAGCTCTTCCTTCATTTCCTCGGGAATGGGAATTTCCTCGGGACCCACGCTGGAGAATCTGTACGCCTTGTCGGTAAGTGCGTTGATGAAGCCCGTCATCTTGCCGTCGCGCATAATGGGAAGCTGAATAGCCGCAATCTTTGCAGGGTACTGTTCGCGCAGAGCCGCGATAGTTCCTGCATAGTCGGCGTTGTCCTTGTCCATGCCGTTGATGAATATGACCATAGGCTTAGCCGCCTTCATACAGAGGGAGACTGCCTTTTCTGTTCCTACGGTAACCGTTCCGCCCGCGCCCGTAACGACGAGCGCCGCGCCGCACGCGCGCAGAGCCTGATTAAGCTCGCCTTCAAAATCGTAAAAACCCGGAACGTCCAAAATATTTAACTTGGTTTCCTTCCATACGGTGTGCATAACCGAAAGGGAAACCGACATCTTTCTTGCTATTTCCTGTTCGTCGAAGTCAGAGACGGTTGTGCCGTTCTCGATTTTACCCATACGCGTAAGACTGCCGCCGTTGAACAGCATAGCCTCGCACAGGGTTGTTTTGCCCTCTCCGCTGTGACCTATAACCGCCACGTTGCGGATATCTGTTGCCGAAATGCCCATTTTGTCATTTCCTCCTTTAACCATATCATATTTCAATTATAAACGCACTTATCCGATAAATCAATACCAATTTTAAAAATTATTATATAAATTTCACATATGTCGGCGTCAATTCGGATAAATTCTATTTACTTTTCCGTCAAAAATGTGTATAATAGAGAAGTATAATTATAACTATTTGGGAAAGTATGAAAAAACCTGATAAACGCATACGTAATTTTTGTATTATAGCGCATATCGACCACGGTAAATCCACGCTTGCAGACAGGCTTATGGAGCTTACGGGTCAGGTATCCAAGCGCGATATGGAAGAACAGCTGCTCGACAGTATGGATATAGAAAGGGAGAGGGGCATCACCATAAAGCTCACCCCCGTAAGAATGTTCTACGACGCCGACGACGGCGAAGAATACGTGTTCAATCTCATAGATACCCCGGGTCACGTCGACTTCACTTACGAGGTCTCCCGTTCGCTCGCCGCGTGCGAAGGCGCCATTCTGGTAGTGGACGCTTCGCAGGGGATAGAGGCGCAGACGCTTGCAAACGTGTATCTGGCGCTTGAAAACAACCTTGAAATTCTCCCCGTCATAAACAAGATAGATTTGCCCTCAGCCCGCCCCGACGAGGCTAAAAAGGAGATAGAGGACGTAATAGGCCTCGACGCGTCGTACGCGCCTCTGGTCTCCGCAAAGGAAGGCACCAACATCAAGGAAATTTTAGAGGACGCGGTCAAGTACTTCCCCGCACCCGACGGCGACGAGGACGCACCCCTGAAGGCGCTCATCTTCGACAGCTATTACGACAACTACAAGGGCGTAATTTTATTCGTCCGTATAAAGGACGGCAAGGTCGCCGTGGGGGACAGAATAAAGACCTTCCGTTCGGAGAAGGTTTACGACGTGGTCGAAACGGGCGTGTTCTCCCCCGATATGACCCCTAAAAACGGACTTGCCGCAGGCGAGGTAGGATATATAGCCGCTTCTATCAAGTCCATTCAGGACGTTGCGGTGGGTGATACGGTAATAAACGCCGATAGGCCCGCGCCCGAACCTCTGCCCGGCTATAAAAAGGTTCAGTCGGTGGTGTTCTGCGGAATTTATCCCCTCGACGGCAGCAAGTTCAACGACTTAAAGGACGCGATAATGAAGCTGCAATTAAACGACGCCTCGCTCATTTTCGAGCCCGACACGTCGGTAGCTCTCGGCTTCGGCTTCCGCTGCGGCTTTTTAGGGCTGCTGCATATGGAGATTATGCAGGAGAGACTGGAGCGCGAGTTCGGTCTGGAAATCATCACCACCGCGCCTTCGGTCAGCTATAAGGTTATCAAGACGGACGGCGAAGTGCTGTTTGTGGACAATCCCTCGCATCTGCCTCCGCAGTCGGAAATAGACTATATGGAGGAGCCTATCGTAAAGGTGGACGTGTATTCTCCGCCCGACTATCTCGGTCAGATAATGGATCTGTGCCGCGATAAGCGCGGAGTGTTCGTGGAGATGAACTACCTCGACGCAAACCGCGTTCAGCTAATCTACCGCCTGCCCTTAAACGAAATAATCTTCGACTTCTTCGATTTAATAAAATCCCGCACGCGCGGCTATGCAAGCTTCGACTACGAGCTTGTCGGCTACGAGCGCAGCAAGCTTGTAAAGCTGGATATACTCTTAAACGGCGAGGCGTGCGACGCGCTCTCGATGATAGTTCACGAGGATTCCGCGTACAGCCGCGGCAGAATGCTCTGTGAAAATTTAAAGGAAGCAATCCCCAGACAGCTGTTCGAAGTGCCCGTTCAGGCGGCTATCGGCGGCAAAATTATCGCACGCGAGACGGTAAAGGCCGTCCGCAAGGACGTGCTTGCAAAGTGCTACGGCGGCGACATTACGCGTAAGAAAAAGCTGCTGGAAAAGCAGAAAGAGGGCAAAAAGCGTATGCGCTCTATCGGCAGCGTGGAAGTGCCTTCCGAAGTGTTTATGCAAATTCTCAAGACAAACAAGGATTAATCCGAAGGCAGAGCGTATGAACGGAGCTATAAACGGCGAATTAAACATAATCGGCGGCGACAACTCAGGCTTGAATAATTCCCGTGCGGTTATCCGCTTTGCGGACCGCGGTGATTACGCCGCAATGCTTGAAATATATTCGCCGTACGTTCAGAACACGAAAATTTCGTTCGAATACGTCGCGCCCACTTTGCAGGAGTTCTCCGCAAGAATGGACGCGCTCTCGGGCGCGCACCCCGTAATCGTCTGCGAGGACGGCGGAGAGGTGGTAGGCTACGCGTATTCCTCGCCCGCGTTCGAACGCAGGGCGTACGCCTGGTGCGCGGATATTTCGGTATACGTCCGCGACGGTATGCTCGGCAAGGGAATAGGAAGCGCGCTCACCTGCGCTCTGTGCGATTTGCTCAAGGAGGCGGGCTACCGCAAGGTGTACGCGCTCATTACCGAGGGCAACGTCCGCAGTATTTCGATGCACCGCAAGTGCGGATTCAAAGAGGTTGCGTTCTTCCCCGAGCAGGGCTATAAACACGGCGAATGGATAGGCGTCTGCTGGCTGGAAAGGACGTTAAACGGAAAATCCGTCTGCCAGAGCTTCCCCAAAGCCGTATCTGAGCTTTCGGAACAGACGTGCGGAAATATTTTCGCCCTTTGCAGGCAACGGCTGGGCGGCAGTAAATAAACCGCGGAAACAGACAGATTGCGGCAATAAACAAGTTACAAAAATATATTGCGGAAAATAATTGCGGCGATAAAAGAATTACGGCTCGGTACGTAGGGGGGTAAGATGTTAAATTTCAACTCTGCCGTATATGCGGCGGTCAGTGATATACCCAAGGGCAAAGTTTTAAGCTACGGCGACGTAGCGCGCCTTATCGGCGCGCCCCGTTGCGCCCGTCAGGTGGGCTGGGCTCTTCATAAAAATCCTAAACCGGGCGTCATACCCTGTCACAGGGTGGTGTTTAAGGACGGTACGATCTGTTCGGGATTTGCCTTCGGCGGAGCGGACGCACAGACAGCCCTGCTCGAGAGCGAGGGCGTAGAGGTAAAGGACGGAAAGGTGGATATGAATAAATACAGGTGGAAAATTTAATGGCAGGCATATACGTACACGTACCCTTTTGTAAAAGCAAGTGCCGCTACTGCGACTTTGCGTCCTTCCCCGATAAAATAGGCTTTGCCGAAAGCTATATGGCGTGCGTCTACCGCGAAATGGCAATGCGCAAGCAGGAGCTTAAGGACTATAAGTTCGACACCCTGTATATCGGCGGCGGCACTCCGTCGGTTATAGACGAAAACTATATCGCCATGCTTGTCGTTGCGGCAAGGAAAAATTTCAACCTTGCGCCCGACGCGGAAATCACCATAGAGATGAACCCCGGCACGGTTTCGGCAAGCAAAATCAATACCTACAAAAAATGCGGAATAAACCGCTTCTCGGTCGGGTTACAGTCCGCCAACGACGAAATTCTGCGCGACCTCGGGCGTATACATACGTTAAACCAGTTTATCACCTGCGCCAAGCTTTTAAAGGGCGAAAACTTCTCCGTCGATATTATGATAGGTCTTAAAAACCAGACGTTGGAAGATATTTCCCGCTCAATCGACGTGGCGGCAATGTACGGCGCTAGTCATATTTCTATGTACGCGCTCACTCCCGAGGACGGAACGCCGATATATACCGACTATCTGAACGGCGAGCTTCCCGACGGCGACGAGGTGGCTGCTCAGTACGAGTTCGGCGTTGAAAAGCTCAAAAAGCTGGGTTATGAAAGGTACGAAGTCTCCAACTTCTGCAAGAAGGGCAAGGAGAGCCGCCATAACTTAAATTATTGGCGCAGGGGCGAATATATCGGCTTCGGAGTTGCGGCGTCGAGCTGTATTGCCGACGTGCGATTTACGAATACGTTCGACCTGGACGAATATTTCAAGTGTATCGTCTCCAACCACTTTGCGGTGGTCGACAGCGAAAAAATCGACCCCGACGGCAAGCGCGACGAATTTGTTATGCTTGCTCTCCGCACTACCGAGGGGATAGATACGGCGACTTATAAAGAGCTGTTCTCCGGCGAGTTCATGCTCGACTATGCAAGCGCTATCAAAAAAAATTCAGATCGTCTGGAAACAGACGGAGGCAGGGTAAGAATCAAGGATGAGTTCCTCTACGTTCAAAACTCGATTATTTTAGACTTTCTTTCAGAGGGCTTCGGCAAAACGCAATAATGAAAATCAGCAACATCAACAAACAATTCATCTTGAACTCAATCTGGAACAACTGCTACAAGATTGCGCGCGTAAACGTTCTGGACGGGCGATACAGCTTTATTAAAAAGATTGTGTCCGCGGAGGAGGAGAAATATCTCACCGCTCCCACCATAACCGAATACGTTCAGCGCATAATCGACGGCGGCTGGGTCTATCCCGAGGATACCGTAGCCTACAGGCGTATGGTTCAGCCTGAGTACCTGCGCGAGACAATTTTCAAAAGGCGCATTCCCATAAGCGATACTTTCAGAAGGCTGATAGTGGATAAGTACTGCTGGATGACCATGGAGACAATGATTCCCGACGATTTTTCAGAGAAAAATCCCTGGGTTCTGTTTTTGTGGAAGGACGCGGATTCTCAGGCAGGACTGGTCACCGACTCCATGCGAATGCTTGCAAGGCTGTACTACAAAATAGTCAAGGTGGATATAACTACGGGCGTTTTCGACGTGGTCAAGGAGGAGCGCGGTCTTGTAAATAACGTGGAGGCGCGCGGAAACTTCTTCACGGATTACAGCGCGAAAATGATTAAAAACGGGCTGGTTTACAGCGAGGATATAAAGAGCTTTACCGAATATTTCAATTCGGAAAATCTCATTAAGATATTCGGAGGCGGCGCGGAGGAATCGAGCTGTACTTTCCGCAGGCTGTTCGGCAACGAATACCGCTGGGTAAAGACCTACGTATACCGCAGCTACGAATACAGCGAAAACAACAAGGTCGTGCTGATGTATATACGCGACGTAAACAAGCAGTATATGACCGAAATAAAACACCATAAAGAGCTTGAGTATCTCGCCGAGCACGACGAACTCACGGGGCTTGGCAACCGCCGCAAATTCAACGAGGACAGCGCGCGCCAGAACGAGGATAAGTGTTCCGCAGGCGTGTTCTACGCCGATCTGAACAGTCTGAAATTCTACAACGACAATTTCGGACACTCCCACGGCGACAGATTCATATTGGGATTTTCCAACGTCTTAAAAAAGCTGTTCGGAGTGAAGTGCTGTTACAGAATTTCAGGCGACGAGTTCGTTGTGATTTTCCGCAATATTACGCAGGAACAATTCATAGCCAACTACGCAGAGCTCGAAGCGGAGATGGCGGCGGTTTCGGACAAGATAAGCGAGTACGGAGTGGGCAACAGAACGGTAGCTTCAATAGGATGCGCGTGGGAGCAATCGCCCGAATCGCTTGACGCAGTCGTTGCCGAGGCGGAAGCCGATATGTACGACAAAAAAGCCGTGTATTATCAGGTCAATCCCGAATTCAAGAGAATATAGTAATCTTAATCAAGTCAAATAACGATGAAATATTAATTGCGCCGCAGTGCAAATACTTGCACTGCGGCGCAAGTTGTAATAGGGTTGAAAGCATTGCCTTGTTTGATTGGAGACAGGTCAATCAAGTAAAAACGTAATTAAGAAACACGGGTCAAGCGTCACGCTTGTTTGATTGGTGGTCAGTCAATCAAGAAATAACGCAATTAAGATACTCAGTCAAGGCATTGCCTTGTCAAGGCTGTGCCTTGCGGGTTGCGATAATTCTGCCGTTCTCCCCGTTGACCAAAAACGAGTTGATTATACCCTCCCTGTCGCACACGCCCACGTAGTAAAAGCATCCGTCGTCAAACAGCAGTCTCAGGTAAATTTCACCGCAAAAGTTGTTTCCGTCGGTCAGCTTTTCAAAAAGTCCGGCATCGTACTCCCTTACGCAGTTCAGCGCTTCGACGGGCGTTATCAGTCCGTCGTATTTTACGGACGCGGCGGTAAAGCTCTGCTCTTTGCCGTCCACGGTGAGCGTGACGTCCACGTTTTCGCCCCCGAACGGCTTGCCCGAAAAACTTAAATAAAAGCTCTTTGAAACCGAAAGATAGTTCATCTCTCCGCCGTAGCCGCCCATATCTATTTTAACCTCGGAAGGCGAGCCCTCAACGCTGAGATGCGCCTCTATAATATCCTCGGTTTTCCCCTTGATTCCGTCTGAAAGGTAGGGGGTCTCGCGGGAGGAACAGTATATTTTAAAGCTGATATTATCGTCCGCGTACAAAAAAACGTCCGTGCGGTTTTCCGAGATATAATCTGCGTAATCTATGCCCTTGCCGCAGGCTGTAAAGCTGCACGACAAAACAAGTAAAAATATTCCGATTACGGATAATATGTTAAATTTTTTCCTCATCAATACAAGATATTGTGAATTTTGCATAATATGATAAAAATTTATTAATTTTTTCAAACGGTTGCATTTTTAATGCGCTTATGCTAAAATATAAAAAATATTTCGAAAGATAATCGGGCGCGCGTACGGGTAGACGTAATTCCGCCCGAATCTTTTATAAAAGGTAAGCGCGATTGGAAAAGATTATCGTTAAAACCGCCGTAAAAGCGGCGCTGATAATAGTCGGTTTATTGTTGGCAGCGTTTTGCGTATTGAACCTTGCGTTTCCGCAGCACGTCGCTACCTTTACCGAAAATATCGGCAATTATACTCTGGCGGTAAAATACGCTTCGCTCCGCTATACATACACGGGCGACGTATACGATCTGGCGCGCTGCGTAGAAGATTCCATTCTGTCCGAAAAGGACGAATATATCCTTCAGTACGGCGAAGAGCTTATTGAAAGCGAAAACTACGCCGAGGTTGTGGATTATAAAAATTCGCAGGTTTTAAGCGGAGTAATGGACTACGACTCGTTTTTATGCGGCAAGGTAGCTTCCTCAAAATACGTATTGGGCGACTTTGACGGAGCGCTGGAGATCGCGAAGAAATCCAACGGCACGCAGAGCTTTAAAAAGGGCAACGCGGTGGCCGCGCTCTCGGTAGAAGTGAGGGCGCAAAGAGACGTTCAGGCGGCAAATAAGCTGCTTGGCGCGTTAGACGGTATAATTCCTTCCCAAGAGGAGGAAATTAAGTTTAAAGACGAGCTGTACAAGCTCGTAAAAACCATAGCCGTCGGTTAATAATCGGTTAAAAAATACAGAATATACAGGAGAAACCAATGAACAAGATTGTTAAAGAAGCGTTGACTTTCGACGACGTATTGCTTATCCCTGCGGCTTCGGAAGTCGTTCCTGCCACGGCGGATTTGAGAACCACTCTGTGCGACGGAATTAATCTTAATATCCCTCTGCTTTCAGCGGCAATGGATACGGTAACCGAATCCCGTCTGGCAATAGCAATTGCGCGCGAAGGCGGCTTGGGTATCATCCACAAAAATATGACTATAGAAGAGCAGGCGGCTCAGGTAGATAAGGTAAAAAGAAGCGAGCACGGCGTTATAACCGACCCCTTCTATCTCACTCCCGAACAGCCCGTTTCCGCAGCAATCGCACTTATGGAAAAGTACCGCATCAGCGGCGTTCCCATCACCGAAAACGGCAAGCTCGTAGGTATTCTTACCAACCGCGACCTCCGCTTCGAAACCAACTTCGCTCAGCCCATCTTTAACGTGATGACCAAGGAAAATCTCGTAACCGCACCCGAAGGCACTTCCCTTCAGGATGCGCAGAAGATTTTAGGCAAGCACAGAATAGAAAAGCTTCCCATCGTCGACAAGAACGGCAACCTCAAGGGTTTAATCACTATAAAGGATATCGAAAAGTCCATTCAGTACCCCAACAGAGCAACCGATAAGAAGGGCAGACTTCTGGTCGGCGCGGCTATCGGCGCAACCGTAGACATGCTCGACAGAATCGCCGCTTTGGTGAATTCTCAGGTCGACATTATCGTTCTCGACTCTGCTCACGGTCACTCAAAGAACATTATCAATCACGTTGAAGAGGCAAAGAAGGCTTATCCCGACCTGCCTTTAGTTGCCGGCAACGTCGCAACGGCGGAAGCGGCTCACGATTTGTTCGCCGCAGGCGCAGACGTAGTTAAAGTAGGTATCGGCCCCGGCTCCATCTGCACCACGCGTATCGTCGCAGGTATCGGCGTTCCTCAGCTCACCGCAATTATGGACTGCGGAGAAGAGGCGGACAAGATGGGCAAGCGCATCATCGCTGACGGCGGTATCAAGTACTCGGGCGATATCGTAAAGGCAATCGCGGCAGGCGGCAGCGCTGTAATGCTCGGCTCCCTGTTCGCAGGCACCACCGAAGCTCCCGGCGAGCTTGAAATTTATCAGGGCAGAAGCTTCAAGTCCTACCGCGGCATGGGTTCGCTTCCCGCAATGGCAAAGGGCGGCAAGGACAGATACTTCCAGTCCAACGCAATCAAATTCGTACCCGAAGGCGTCGAAGGCCGCGTGCCTTACAGAGGCGCCCTTGCGGACATCATATTCCAGCTCATGGGCGGCTTGCGCTCGGGCATGGGCTACACCGGCAACGCTACTATCGAGGATCTGAGAAAGAACGGAAAGTTCGTAAAGATTACTACCGCGTCGCTCACCGAATCGCATCCTCACGATATCAGCATCACCAAGGAAGCTCCCAACTACAGCCCCAAGAACTGATAAGAAACCAAACACGACGGCGGAAGGCAACTTCCGCCCCGAATTATTTTAAAACGCGTATTAATTTTATAAAGGAAAAATTATGCAACACCAAAGAGTACTTATTCTCGATTTCGGCGGACAATACAACCAGTTAATCGCAAGGCGCGTGCGTGAACTCAACGTTTTCTGCGACCTTTTGCCCTGCGAAATGAGCATTGAAAAAATCAAGGAATACAACCCTATCGGCATAATCTTCACGGGCGGTCCCAACAGCGTATACGAGGACGGCTCGCCCAAAATCGACCCCGAGGTATTCAGTCTCGGCGTGCCCGTATTGGGCATCTGCTACGGCTGTCAGCTCATGGCGCACACCTTAGGCGGCGTGGTTGAGCGCGCGTCCGCAAGCGAATACGGCAAGGCGGAAGTGGAATACGTTCAGTCTCCCTTAACCCTGGATATGCCCGAAAAGGCGATCTGCTGGATGAGCCATACCGACAGAATCACCCGCCTTCCCGAAGGCTTCAAGATGCTTGCAAAGAGCGAGCTCTGCCCCTTTGCGGCGTTCGGCGACGAACAGAGAAAGCTTTACGGCGTGCAGTTCCACCCCGAAGTAAACCATACCTTTATGGGTACCACCATTTTAAAGAACTTCCTCTACGAAGTGTGCGGGGCTTCGGGCGATTGGACCATGTCCAACTTCGTTACCAACCAGATTGCCGCACTCAGGGAAAAAATCGGCGATAAAAAGGTTCTCTGCGCAATGTCCGGCGGCGTAGACTCCGCGGTTGCGGCAACCCTTATTCATAAGGCGGTCGGCGACCAGCTCACCTGCGTCTTCGTAGACCACGGCCTTCTGAGAAAGTACGAAGCCGACGAGGTTATGTCCGTATTCAAGGACGGCTTGGGCATGAACTTAATCAAGGCGGACGACGGAGCAATCTTCCTTGAAAAGTTAAAGGGCGTCTCCGATCCCGAAACCAAGCGCAAGATAATCGGCGAGCAGTTTATACGTTCGTTCGAAAAGCAGGCAAAGGCAATCGGCAAGGTGGATTTCCTCGTTCAGGGCACCATATATCCCGACGTAATCGAAAGCGGCAAGGGCAAGAGCGCGGTCATCAAGTCTCACCACAACGTAGGCGGACTTCCCTCGGTAGTCGACTTCAAGGAGATAATCGAACCCCTGCGCGACCTGTTCAAGGACGAAGTAAGAAAGGTCGGCTTCGAGCTCGGACTTCCCAAAAACGTAGTAATGCGTCAACCCTTCCCCGGGCCCGGTCTTGCAATAAGAATTATGGGCGAGGTCACCGAAGAAAAGCTTGAAACCCTGCGCGACAGCGACTATATCCTCCGCGAGGAGATTGCAAAGGCGGGGCTGGACACCGAAATCTGGCAGTACTTCACGGTAATAACCAACTCCAAGACGGTGGGCGTTCAGGGCGACTTCAGAACGTACGAAAACGTAATTGCAATCCGTGCGGTGACGTCCCTCGACGCAATGACGGCTGACTGGGCGAGAATCCCCTACGACGTGCTTGAAACCATTTCAACGCGCATCGTAAACGAAGTCAAGCATGCAAACCGCATTGTCTACGACATAACTTCCAAACCCCCTGCAACTATCGAGTGGGAGTAATAATTTCAAGGCTTAACAATCCGTTGCCGCAATTCTTAATAAAGGATTGCGGCATTTATTTTGCGGCATTAAATTTGCGTAAGAAAATGCTGTTCAGAAGAATTAATAAGGTGCGGTATGGACATAAGATTTAAAGAGGAAGATTTCATTTTCGTACAGAGTGGGCGGAATACCCGTCAACGACGGGAAAATTCTTTTGCAGCGCCCGAAAAACGACGACTATTCGATCATAGGCGGGCACGTTGAAAGAATGGAATGCAGCCGCGAGGCGCTTATAAGAGAGTTTAAGGAAGAGCTGAAGCCCGTATCGAGGTGGACAAGCTGATAGCGATAGGCGAAATCTTTTTTACGTGGCAGGACAGACCGTGTCATCAGATATGCCTGTATTACGGCGTTCGGTTGCTCGGCGACGACGTCCCGAAGGACGGCGTATTCTACGGCTACGACGAATGGGACAACGAGAGGATCGATCTGGATTTCTGTTGGGTACCCTTAAAAAACCTGTTGAACGAGAAGGTGTATCCCGAGGAGCTTATTCCCTATATCGTCAATCCTGTAGAAAACACTGTTCATTTTATATCGGATGAGATTGACAAAGGCAGATAATTGCATATCAGTCAATGGCCTTGCCGACTCATAGTTTACAGCCGCCTTTATGGCGGCTTTTCTGCCGCGTTTTTTTCAAAAAAACGCGGCAGAAAGAAACTATAAAGCTGTGAAAAAAGCACTTATAGAGTGCGGCAAAAAGAAACTATAGAACACGGCAAAAAAACACATTTGGAGTTCGATAAAAAACACCTATAGAACACGGCAAAAAGTATCTATAGAGCGCGGCGAAAAAAATACCTCTTGCATTTTTAATAAAGGCATGCTATAATTAGTTAATGGACTTAGTAAAAGTCCAGAGACGTAATAATTATGGCGGATTTTAACGAAATTAAAAACTTAATATCGCCCAATAAAAATCCCGATAAGCAGTTCTGTTTAAACCTTTTAGACAGGGACAGACAGCAGAGCTATGAAGAGGAGCATCTTAACGCGGTTTTGCTTATGCTCAAGTTCGTGCATATCAAAAAACTGCTCGATAAAATAAAGGCGGACAGGGAGGAAAAGGAGGAGCTTCAGCGCTCTCCCGACTACGACGCGGAAAAGTACAGGCGCGTGCTGGAACTCAACGCGGAAATTTCCAACTTAAAGCAGCAGGTCGATTCCTACAAGTGCTTTTTTACCGAGCCGTATTTTGCCCGTATGGACCTTGTGGACGATAAGGACGGCTACAACTCCTACTATATCGGCAAGAAGGGCGACGAGGCACTGGAGATTGTCGACTGGCGTGCTCCGCTTGCACGCAAGTATTACCAGAAGAGTCAGTTGAACTTTTCAATCAACCAGTTCGACTACAGGCTGATTCTGCGCCGTGCAATCCGCACGCATAACGGAAAAATTTCCGATTTCCAGAACGAGTATCTCAATCTCAACGGCTACCTTACCGAAGAGGAGATAGGCGGCAGGGACGAGGCGGTCATCTTCGACCCCTTCTTAAAGGACATTCTCTCCAGCCGCAAGGAAAAGCAGGAGATCTGCGACATAATAGAGACCATTCAGGAAAAGCAGTACGAAATAATTACCGCTCCCGAGCGCGCTGAATTCGTCGTTCAGGGCGTCGCGGGTTCGGGCAAGACTATGATTATGCTCCACAGGCTGTCCTATCTCATGTACAACAACGAGGATATCAAGCCTGCAAACGTATTGGTAATCACCCCGTCGGACAGCTTCAACGCGTTTATTGACGAGCTTGCTCAGGTTCTAGAGCTGGAGAAGGTCAAGACCACCACGCTCGACAGCTATTTTATCAATCTTTTAAAGAATCAGGGCATAGATTTAAGCGGCAGGATAGATTACTTCGCGCCCATAAGCGACGAGTATCTCAGCTATATCTACTCGCCTAAGTTCTCGCAGGATATAGATAAAAAACTCGCAAAAATTTACGACAGCGTGTGCGGCATGCTCTCCGCCGACAGCGGTGAAGAGTTTGTTTCGGGCGTAATCGGAATCAGCGAAGAGCAGCTCAGGGAATACGAAAAAATCAAAAACGCAGGGCTGCGCGTCCGCCGCTGCGTGCTGGGCGAAATTAAGGAAAAGCCCGACGGCGGACTCTACTATACAAAGCAGATGCGCGCCCTGTTCAACTGCGTGCTGGACGTAAAGGAGTTCTTGCAGCTTAACCTCTCCGACGCGCGTATGAAGAGCTATTTCTATTTCTACCGTCAGCTTCTGTCCTTCTATAAATCAATCAAATTCATACGCCGCTACGGCGAAAAAATATGCCTTACCGCAAAGGAAGATCTTGTCAATCTTTCTGCCGTAATAGATAAGGAAATCGCCGATTTAAAGCGCTATAAAATAATCAACGCGGGCAAAGAAGAGTTCACCTATCCCGACAGAATTGCCAAAAGGGAGGAGACCAAAAAGGAGATTGAGTCCACAATATGCCGCATTGAAAGCATATTGGAGGGTTTTTACACGACCTTCGATTTTGCCGACGTGATAAGGGGCGAAGGGTATCTCGTGCAGATCGGCAAGTGCGAAGATATGGTTGACGTGGCGCGGTTCGTGTTTAAGGAAATAGTTAAAAAGGCAAAGACCAGATTCGGCGTAAGCAACAAAAAACTGTGCCGTTGCGATCCCTATTCGCTCTGTCTGATTTTATCCAGACTCGGCTACGACCTCTCGCCCAAGTACTCGTTCGTGTTCGTGGACGAGGCGCAGGATTTATCCCCTGCGGAGTACTCGGTATTAAAGAGCGTAAATTCCAACGCGTGCTTCAACGTGTTCGGCGACCTTAAACAGAACGTTACGCGCTTCAGGGGAGTGTCGGGCTGGTCGCAGCTGGGCTACGACGTCTACGAGCTCAACCTAAACTACCGCAACACCAACCAGATTGTGGAATACGTTGCGGGCAATCTTGGCATAGATATGCAGGCGATAGGACTTTCCGGCGACGAGGTGGAGTTTATCACTAAGACGCGCATCGCCCGTTTCCTTGCGGATAAAAAGGGCTTAAGGGCGGTAATCACTTCCGAATGCGATTTGGAAGAGTATTCGCGAAAGAGCTACAACGTTTTAAGGAACACGGGCAGAATCTCCAAGACCAAAATCAACGTTATGACCGTGTACGAGAGCAAGGGTCTGGAATTTTCCGCCGTAGCCGTCGTCGATTGCAATATGACCGACAACGAAAAATATATTGCCTATACGCGCGCTCTTAAAAATTTAGCTATTGTAAGATAAACGGCTTGTCTTTTAGTTCTGCAAGTGATAAAATATTAAAAAAGCTAAGTGTGTGAAAAATAAACTTTAGCGTCGGTTACAGGCGCTTGGGGGAACTATGCAAACGTTATACGACGTTTTAACGCAAATCAACAATGCTGTTCTTGTAATCTTTTCTGTTGCATTCGTCTTTCAGATTGTTTATATTCTGCTGTTCTTCGTACCCGTCAAAAAGTATAAAAAGGCTGAAAAGGAACACAAAATCGCAGTAATAATTCCTGCCCATAACGAAGAAAAAGTAATAGAACGCACGGTAAAAAACATTTTAAAGCAGTCCTACTCACGTGAAAATTACAATATTTTCGTGGTTGCCGACAACTGCACGGACGACACCGCCGCAATTGCGGAGCGTGCAGGGGCCATCGTAATCGTGCACAATTCGCAGGGCAAGGAGAAAAAGAACGCAGGCACGGCGATACATTTCGGAGTGGATTATATCTTAAAAAACTATCCCGAAACCGAATTTTTCGTGCGTTTCGACGCCGACAACATTCCCCATCCCGACTACCTTACCAAGATGAACGACGCGTTCGAATCGGGCGTCAAGGCGGCTAAGGGCTACAACCATTCCTTCAACTTTACTCAGAACACCGTTTCTGGCATTTCCGCGCTGTGGTATATAAGAGACAACGCCTTCACTTGCAGAGCGCGTTCGTTCATGCACCTTTCGCAGATGCTCGTGGGCGGCGGTATGATGTTCTCGGCAGAAGTGGTTAAGGACGGTTTCGGCTGTTTTTCCAATTCCGAGGACGCGCAGTTCACCTTAAAGCTCGCCCGCAAAAAAATACGCGCTCATTACGTTGAAGAAGCTATAGTATACGAAGACCAGCCGAGCTCGGTCGGCGATCTGTTCAAGCGCAATATGCGCATGGGCGGCGGACTGTTCAAACTGTTCTTCACCGACGGCTTACTCTCGTTTTTCGCATTCTTTATAACCTTTAATTTCAGCCTGATAGATTTATTCCTGTCGATAATCTTTATTCCCATCGCGCTTTTAGGCGTGCTGTGGTTCCCGTTCTACTACGTCTTTTCGGCGGTATTTATGGCGGTCACGGCGGATACGGCGGGGCTGATAGCTCTCCTTCAGATGCTCGGAATAATTTTGTCCTGCGCGTTTATCGTGCCCTTTATTCTGCAGGCGGTCTTAGCGTACTTCGTCGAAAAGAAGAAGGTGCGCGTGCCCTTTAAAAAGCTCATCGGCGCGTTTATTCTCTTCCCGTTCTATATGATAGTTTACGCCCTGGGAATAACGCTCGGCGCGCTCGGCTTCAGCAGCTGGAAGATTGCCGAAAGAAATACGGGTCTGGAATGTATCGACCAGAGCTTTATCGAGGCGTTTAAAGAGGCGTGCGGAGAAGAGCCCTGGCTGGGGAATTCGCAAGAGGCTTTGACGGAGAGTGCGGAGCCTGAAAATGCACAATCCGTAAGTGCGGAAAATGCGGATAATGCGCAACCTGAAAATTCAGACGGTGCAAAAGCCGAAGAAAATCAATGATAAAATTTTAAATAATTCAATCGCGCCCTGTACGGAATGCAATTCCGTACAGGGCGCTTTAGTTTTAGGTGGATTATAATATTAAGTGCAACAACGGTGAATAAAAAAATGGCTCATATAA
>JBJEUX010000029.1:0-28361 GCA_051884055.1 Candidatus Coproplasma sp. | reverse complement strand
ATAATTTGTAATAGTGGAAATGCAAACACTTGCAATAAAAACGGTATGGAGATTGCGCACGGTATGTGCAGTCTTGTCGAAAGCGTCTGCGGTATCAAGGCCTCGGACGTAATTGTTGCGTCTACTGGAGTTATAGGACAGACGCTCGACATTCAGCCGATGGCTGATCACATGCAAGAACTTTGCGACGGCTTAGGCGATTTCAGCGACTATGCTGCAGAAGCCATAATGACGACCGACACGGTTGCAAAGACCGTCTCAGTTGAATTCGAAATCGGCGGAGTAAAGTGCAGAATCGGCGCGATAGCAAAGGGAGTCGGTATGGTTTGCCCCAATATGGCAACCAATCTTATATTTTTAACTTCCGACGTAAACGTTTCACCCGAAATGTTACAGCTTGCGCTCTCGGAGGACGTAAAGAGTTCTTTCAATATGGTTTCGGTTGACGGAGACCAGTCTACTAACGATACCTGCTGTATTCTTGCCAACGGTCTTGCAGGCAATAAAAAAATCGAAGAAAAGAACGCAGATTTCAAGCTGTTCGCCAAGGCTTTAAACTACTGTACGGTAAAGCTTTCCAGGATGATTGCCAAGGACGGCGAGGGCGCTACCAAGCTTATTCAATGTAAAGTAACCGGAGCAAAGAGCGTTAAAAGCGCAAGGTTGGTTGCAAAGTCTGTAATTAAATCTTCCCTTTTCAAAGCTGCGATGTTCGGCGCCGATGCAAACTGGGGCAGAGTTCTCTGCGCAATCGGCTATTCGGGCGTAGACGTGGACGTTGAAAAAATCGACGTTACGTTCTCTTCCGCAAAGGGTGTAATTTCCGTCTGCAAGGACGGTTACGGTGTGGATTTTTCCGAGGAGCTTGCAAAAGAAATTCTTTCGGAAGACGAAGTATCGGTAAATGTGAATTTGAATCTCGGTCACAGTAAGGCTACTGCCTGGGGCTGCGACCTTACCTACGATTACGTTAAAATTAACGGCGACTACAGGACTTAATATGGACAAACAGGAACAAGCTGAATTTTTAATAGAGGCGATGCCCTATATTAAAAAGTATTTCAATAAAATTCTCGTCGTGAAATACGGCGGAAACGCTATGATAGACGATAAATTAAAGTCGTCTGTCATGCGTGATTTAGTCGTTCTCAATTTGCTCGGTATCAAGGTAGTTCTGGTTCACGGCGGCGGTCCTGAAATTTCTGAAACCGTCAAGAAGATGGGTAAGGAAACCAAGTTTGTCAACGGATTGAGGTATACCGATTCAGAGACGGCTGAAATTGTCCGTATGGTGCTTGCAGGAAAGGTCAATAAATCGCTTGTCGATATGATTGAGCGGAACGGCGGCAAAGCCGTCGGCGTTTGCGGTCAGGACGGGCACATGATCGAATGTGAAAAGCAGAGCGAAGATCTTGGTTTTGTCGGCAAAATTACTCATATCAATACAGAGCTTATTACCGATTTACTTGATCTCGGATACGTACCTGTCGTTGCTACCGTCGGCTACGACGATCAGGGAAACATCTATAACGTTAACGCAGACACTGCCGCTTCGGCAATAGCAGGAGCGCTCAACGCAGAGAGTCTGATACTTATGACTGATATAAGGGGGCTTCTCGAAGACGTGGACGACCCTGACAGTCTTATCAAAAAGGTATTCGTTTCCGATATACCTGCACTGATTAAGCAGGGTATAATTACGGGTGGTATGATTCCCAAAATAGAATGTTGTAAAGATGCTATCCGCCGCGGTGTTAAAAAGGTATTTATCATCGACGGTCGTGTTTATCATTCCATTTTAATAGAAATATTGTCCGACGAGGGTAGCGGAACGATGTTCGTTTAACCGACTGATTTATTTTTTAAATCAGTCTTTATTTTAGTAAAGGGTAGAATTATGGAAAAAAATCAGATAATTTCCGACGATAAAAAGTACGTTGCGCCCACTTATGCCCGCTATAAAGTAGCTTTTGAAAGGGGCGAAGGCGCAAGGCTTTACGACTTCGACGGAAAGGAATATATAGATTGCGCGACTGGTATCGGCGTCAATATTTTCGGCGTAAACGACAAGCAGTGGAAGGACACCGTAACCGAACAGATCAATAAAATTCAGCACGTTTGTAACCTGTACTACTCCGAACCTCAGGTAAAGCTTGCAAAGGCGTTGTGCGAAAAGACTGGCGCTTTAAAGGTATTCTTTGCCAACAGCGGCGCCGAAGCAAACGAATGCGCCATTAAGGCAGCTCGTAAATACGGCAATACGAAGTACGGAAGAAACGAGATAATCACTTTAAAAAATTCTTTCCACGGCAGAACGATGGCAACGATCACTGCAACGGGCCAGGATGCGTTCCATAAAGATTTTCAGCCGTTCGTGCAGGGATTTAAATATGCTCAGCCGAACATGGACGGAATTATTTCGTGTTATACGGATAAGACCTGCGCTGTAATGATTGAATGCGTGCAGGGCGAGAGCGGCGTTAACGTTCTTGACAGGCAGTTTGTCAGGGATCTTGAAAAATTCTGTAAGGAGCGAGATATTCTGCTCATCTGCGACGAAGTTCAGTGCGGTAACGGAAGAACGGGCTATATGTACGCCTATCAGGCTTTCGGAATTTCTCCCGATATCGTAACTACGGCAAAAGGATTGGGCGGAGGACTGCCGATCGGCGCGTGTATGCTGTTTTCAAAGAGCGCCGGAGCGTTTACATACGGCGACCACGGTTCAACGTTCGGAGGAAACCCAGTGTCTTGCGCAGGAGCTTTAAGCATAGTTGAAAGACTTACTGACGAGCTGTTTTTGGAGGTGCGCGGCAATGGCGCGTATCTTGCTAAGAATATTGAACATATCAAAAACGTCGTTTCGGTTTCAGGTATGGGACTGATGATAGGAATTAAAACGACTAAACCGGCGAAAGAGGTTGCAGCCGAGTGTCTTGAAAAGGGGCTTATCGTGCTTACCGCTCACGACAAAGTACGGCTGTTGCCGCCGCTTAACATTAAAAAAGACGAAATGGAACAGGCAATAAAAATATTGAACGAGGTTATATCAAAATGAAGCATTTATTGAAATTACAGGATTTAACGAGGGAGGAAATACTTTCGATACTCAACTTAGCCGATCAGCTGAAGTTTGAAAGAAATAACGGACTGCAAAAAGACTATCTTAAGGGCAAAAAAATAGGTCTTATTTTCCAGAAGGCGTCGACGCGTACGCGCGTTTCCTTCGAGGCAGGAATTTACGAATTGGGCGGCTACGGTCTGTTTTTATCGAGCAACGATTTACAGATCGGCAGGGGCGAACCCGTTCAGGATACGGCAAGGGTTCTTTCGCGCTATCTCGACGGAATTATGATCAGAACTTTCGCTCAGCAGGAGGTTGAGGACCTTGCCAAATACGGTTCGATTCCCGTAATCAACGGACTTACCGATTACGCTCATCCCTGCCAGGTTCTCGCAGACCTTATGACAATCCGCGAATATAAGGGAAGCTTCAAGGGACTCAAGATGACCTTCGTCGGCGACGGAAACAATATGGCAAACAGCCTTATCGTCGGCGCTATAAAGACGGGAATGTCCTTTGCGATAGCTTGCCCCAAGGGCTACGAGCCCGACGCTCAGATTATGGAATGGGCTAAGGAAAACGGCAGCTTTACAATCACCACGGACGTAAAGGAAGCGCTCAAGGACGCCGACGTGGTTTATACCGACGTCTGGGCTTCAATGGGACAGGAGAGCGAAAAGCAGAAGCGCATGAAGGATTTCGAAGGCTATCAGGTCAACAAGGAAAATCTTTCGGTTGCAAAGCCCGACGTGATGGTTATGCACTGTCTGCCCGCTCACCGCGGAGAAGAAATAACCGCAGAAGTGTTCGAGGAGCACGCAAACGAAATTTTCGACGAAGCTGAAAACAGGCTTCACGCCCAGAAAGCGGTAATGGTTAAGCTTTTAAAATAATTACTTTAAGCAAATAATTTATATAAGGAAGAGATAAATGGAAAACGGCAAAGTTTATTTAACGTTGCAGAACGGCAAAAAGTTTATCGGCAAGAGATTCGGCGCAGAAGGCGACGTAATTGGCGAGCTTGTGTTTACCACAGGTATGACGGGTTATCTTGAAACGCTCACCGACCCCAGCTATTACGGACAGATTGTAACACAGACCTTCCCGCTCATCGGAAACTACGGCGTTACGCCCGACGCTGAGAGCAAAAAACCTTGGGTTTCTGCATACGTTGTAAGGGAAAAATGCGACGCTCCTTCAAATTTCAGATGCGAAGAAACGCTTGAAGAATATCTTAAAAATAACGGCATAGTCGGTATTTACGGCATCGACACGCGCGAACTTACCAAAATAGTAAGGGAGTCGGGCGTAATGAACGCCGCAATCACTTCGCGCCCCTTAAAGGATTTAAGCGAGGTTTCTGCATACCGCATTGTCGACGCGGTAAAATCCGTAACCGCAGGCGGTGTCGAGTACTTCGGCGACCCCGACGGAATCAAGGTTGCCGTTTGGGATTTCGGCGCAAAGCAGAACATTATCCGCGAGCTTGTAAAGCGCGGCTGCTACTGCGTAAAGGTTCCTTCGTATTACACGGCGGAACAGATTCTCGCGCTCGAACCCCGCGGACTCATGCTGTGCAACGGACCCGGCGACCCTGCCGAAAACGTTGAAATAATCGAAAACATCAAAAAGATTGCCGGAAAGCTCCCCATTTTCGGAATTTGCCTTGGTCACCAATTGTTTGCTCTCGCTATGGGCGGTAAGACTCAGAAGATGAAATACGGCCACCGCGGAGCAAATCAGCCCGTCAAGTGCCTTGCAACGGGCAGAGTATACATTTCCAGCCAGAATCACGGCTACGAGGTAATTTCTTCCAGCCTTGAAGGCGTCGGCACGCTCAGCTACGTAAATGCCAACGACGGCACTTGCGAGGGCTTCGAATATCCCGAACTCAACGCTTACACCGTTCAGTTCCACCCCGAAGCGTGCGGCGGTCCTAAAGACGCGTCTTTCCTTTTCGATAAATTTATAAAGAATATCACGGAGGGCAAATACAATGCCTAAGAGAGAGGATATAAAAAAAGTACTTGTTATAGGTTCAGGACCTATAGTAATAGGTCAGGCTGCTGAATTCGACTATGCAGGCGCGCAGGCTTGCCGCGTTATGAAGGACGCAGGTCTCAACGTCGTCCTTTGCAACTCCAACCCCGCAACTATAATGACCGACAAGGCGCTTGCGGACGAAATTTATCTTGAACCGCTCACGGTCGACAGCTTGAAGAGAATTATTATAAAAGAGCGCCCCGACAGCCTTTTAGCATCGCTCGGCGGTCAGACGGGACTTACGCTCGGCTGTCAGCTTGCAAAGTCGGGATTCCTCGACGAATACGGCGTTAAATTAATCGGCGTCAACCTCGACTCGATCGACAGGGCGGAGGACAGAGAGCTCTTTAAAGAGACAATGAAGAAAATCGGACAGCCGATCGTGCCTTCCGATATTGCATATACAGTAGAAGAATGTGTTGAAATAGCAAACAGAATAGGCGGCTATCCTGTAATAATCCGTCCCGCATACACGCTCGGCGGCGCAGGCGGCGGCGTTGCGTACAACGAAGAGGAGTTAAGGTTAATATCGCACAACGGTCTTATGCTTTCGCCTATAACGCAGGTTCTCATAGAGAAATATATAGGCGGCTGGAAGGAGATCGAGTTTGAAGTTCTCCGCGACAGCGCAGGCAACGTGCTTACCGTCTGCTCTATGGAAAACTTTGACCCCGTCGGTATCCACACGGGCGACTCGATAGTCATTGCGCCTGCGGTCACTCTCTCCGACAAAGAGTATCAGATGCTCAGAACGGCGTCTCTCGACATCATCACCGAACTCGGTATAGAGGGCGGCTGTAACTGTCAGTTTGCGCTCAATCCCGATACTTTTGAATACTCGGTCATTGAAGTTAACCCCAGAGTTTCGCGTTCGTCCGCGCTCGCGTCCAAGGCGACGGGCTATCCCATTGCAAAGGTTTCGGCAAAGATAGCGCTCGGCTATACGCTTGACGAAATAAAAAACGACGTCACGGGCAAGACCTACGCATGTTTCGAGCCTACTCTGGACTACGTAGTAGTAAAGCTTCCTAAATGGCCCTTTGATAAGTTCCTCTATGCTAAGCGCAACCTGGGTACCCGTATGAAGGCGACGGGCGAAGTTATGGCGATTGGCACAAGCTTTGAGATGGCAATTATGAAGGCTGTCCGCGGTGCTGAAATTTCTCTGTCCTCGCTCAATATGCCCAAGATGGCGGAGCTTTCAGACGAGGAAATTTACTCAAGACTTCACGAACTTACCGACGAAAGGCTGTTCGTCGTATATCAGGCAATCAAGCGCGGCGTATCAATAGACGAAATTTATTCGATAACCAAAATCGACGAATGGTTCCTGAATAAACTTAAAAATCTTGCCGACTTCGAATCGGAAATAGAGGGACAAGCAATTACCCGCGCACAGTATATTAAGGGCAAAAAGCTCGGCTATCCCGACAGCGAGCTTGTAAAGCTTTCAGGAAACGCCCTGCCCATGCACGTCAACGCCGCATTCAAAATGGTTGATACCTGCGGTGCGGAATTCTCCGCTCAGACCCCTTATTTCTACTCGACATACGACGAAACCGAACACGACGAAGCTCATCCCTACGTTGCAGAGAGCAGAAAGAATAAGAAGAAAAGAATAATAGTTATCGGTTCGGGTCCTATAAGAATCGGTCAGGGTATCGAATTCGACTACTCCTCGGTTCATTGCGTATGGGCGTTAAAGAGGCTCGGTTATGAAGTGATAATAATTAACAATAACCCCGAAACGGTTTCTACCGACTTCGACACGGCGGACAGACTGTATTTCGAGAGCCTGACTCCCGAAGACGTACAGAACGTTATCGACGTTGAAAAGCCTTACGGCGTTGTAATTACCTTCGGCGGACAGACGGCAATCAAGCTTTGCAGCTACCTCGATAAGAAGGGTATCAGAATTCTCGGCACTCCTGCAGACAGCGTGGATCTGGCAGAGGACAGGGAGAGGTTTGACGCGCTGCTTGAACAGTTCAATATAGCCCGTCCTAAGGGACTTACCGTAATGACAAAGGAAGAGGCTGTGCAGGCCGCCGAAACCCTCGGCTATCCCGTGCTTTTGCGCCCTTCTTACGTAATCGGCGGTCAGAATATGACCATAGCGTTTACTCAGAACGATATCGAAAGATATATGGACGTAATTCTAGCGCAGAAAATCGAAAATCCCGTGCTCTGCGACCAGTACCTTATGGGTACCGAGCTTGAAGTAGACGCGATTTCCGACGGAACCGACGTGCTTATTCCCGGCATTATGCAGCACATCGAGCGCGCAGGCGTACACAGCGGCGACTCGATTGCGGTTTATCCTCCCTACAGTCTGAGCGACGCAATGCTCAAAAAAGTAGTGGAAGTTTCCACAAATCTTGCAATTTCGCTCAAAACCAAGGGTTTAATCAATATTCAGTATCTTATTTATCATAACGAGCTCTACGTCATCGAAGTCAACCCCCGCGCGTCGCGTACCATTCCATATATTTCAAAGGTTACGGGCGTTCCTATGGTCGACCTTGCAACCAGAATTATGGTAGGCGCTAAATTAAAGCGTCTGGGCTACGGTACTGGACTCTATAAGAATTCGCCCTACGTTGCGGTTAAAGTCCCCGTGTTCTCGTTTGAAAAGCTCAACGACGTAAACTCTCAGCTTGGCCCTGAAATGAAATCTACGGGCGAAGTTCTGGGCATCGGCAAGACCATAGAAGAAGCGCTGTTCAAGGGACTTGTCTCCGCGGGCTTCAATATGAAGCACCCCACAAAGAGCAATCCTTCGGGCATTTATTTCACCATAAACGACCAGGACAAGCTTGAAATCGTAAATATCGTAAAGAAGTTTGCGGATTTGGGTCTGACCTTCTATGCAACCAAGGGTACGGCAAAAGTAATCCGCAGCCTCGGATTAGAGTGCACGGAAGTTGCCCGTATTTCCTCCAACGACGAAATTTTCAAGTATATGGACGAGGGCAAGATAGACTATATAGTTTATACGGGCAAGACCGATATAGAATCCATTACAAACTATATTTCGCTTCATCACCACGCAATTCTGCTCGGTATAACCGTGCTGACTTCGCTCGACACAACCAACGCGCTTGCGGACGTTATTGCCGGTCGCTACAATCAGTTCAATACCGAATTGGTAGATATAAACAATCTCAGGAAAGAGAAATTAAAGCTTGAGTTCTGTAAAATGCAGTCGTGCGGTAACGACTACATATTCTTCAATAATATGGACGACCGCATCACCTGCCCCGAATCTCTTGCAATAAACTTCTCTGACAGACACTATGCGATAGGCGGCGACGGTATCGTTATGATTGAGAAATCAGACTTTGCCGACGCAAAGATGCGCGTGTTTAACCGAGACGGCTCGGACGGAGCTATGGCGGCTAACCCCTTAAGAGGCGTTGCTAAATATCTGTACGACAACGGTATGGTTAAAAGCGAAACTGTTACGGTAGAAACCTGCAGCGGAGTCAAGGAGCTTTCAGTCTCCTGCTTTAACGGCTACGCAAGCTCTGTTTCGGTAAATCTCGGCCAGGCTGTGTCTGAAAAGGTCAATCTTTCAAGCGAGTTTATCGGCAATTCAAATTACGGCAGCAAGATTAACGACGCTTCGATAGTTAAGGTGGGTAAAAATCACTTCGTTACGTTCTGCGACAGAATCGACGACGTTGATTTTGAAGAGCTCAGTCAGGACCTTACCGCACATTGCAAAGAGTTTGCCGATTGTATGTTCCTGGAATGCGTAAGAGTAGTAAACAATATAACGTTAAGAATGCGCGTATGGAGCAAAGTGAACGGTGAGACCTGGTCGTGCGGTACTGCGGCTGCTGCAGCTGCCGTATCGGCTATCAACAAGGGCGATTGCGCAGGCGACCAGACCATAACGGTCAAGCTCAAGGGAGGCGACCTGTTCATTAAATTGGATAAAGACGGAAACGTTGAACTCGACGGACCCGTCAAGGAAGCGTTTAAAGGAATTATTGAAATCTGATGATTTATCTCGATAACGCCGCGACTACAAAGCCGGACGGCGAGTGTCTTAGACGCGCTGAAAAATACGTTACAGAAGATTATTATAATCCTTCCGCATTGTATGCGGAAGGATACAATCTTCATCTGGACTTAAAGCAGGCGCGCAAAAACATTTTAAATTTAATAGCGGACGACAGAAATTACGAAATTGTCTTTACGTCCTGCGGTACGGAAGCTGATAATCAGGCTGTTTTCTGCGGCGGCAGAAGGGGTAACGTTGTAACGTCTTACGGCGAACATTCTGCAATTTTTTCTGCAGTAAACGAACTTAAGCAGCGCGGCATAGAAGTTCGTCTTGCTCCGCTGAACCCCGACGGAAGCGTAAACGCGGACAACCTTTTAAACCTTGTAGACGATAAAACTTCGCTTGTTTCGCTGATTCACGTCAATAATGAAACGGGCGCAATTAACGATATAAACGCCATAGCAAAGGCGATTAAGGCAAAGAATAAAACGACTTTGGTTCATTCTGACGGAGTGCAGGCGTTCGGCAAAATACCCTACAGGATTTCGCAGGATATTGACCTTTATTCGCTCTCTGCGCATAAAATCGGGGCGTTAAAGGGTACGGGCGCATTGATTAAAAAGAAGAAGCTCGTATTAAAACCCTATATCTACGGCGGCGGTCAGGAGAGCGGATTAAGAAGCGGCACGGAAAACGTTTTCGGCATTAAAATGCTTGAATTTGCCGCAGTTAAACGCTATAATAATCTTCAACAAAATTACGGAAAAGTCAGCGGCTTAAAAAATAGAATGGTTGAACTGCTTGATAAATCACTGATTAAAGTAATTTCCGGGGAAAATTCTTCGCCGTATATATTAACTTTAGGCGCAGAGGGGTTGAGAGGCGAGACAATTTTACACGAAGCAGACGACGCGGGAGTGATAATAGGCACAGGGTCCGCTTGCTCGTCGAACGAAAAGAAGCGTTTTTCGCGCGTTATATTGGCGTGCGGAATAGACGAAAAACTTGCCGACGGAATACTCAGAATAAGTTTCTCACCCGAAAACACGCTTGAAGAAATTGAAACCGCCGCTTCAATACTGAACGGAATTGTAAAAAACAGAAAAGAGATAATGTCATAAAATGGATAAGGTAATTATTGTCAGATATTGCGAAATACATCTCAAGGGCAACAACAGGGGCTACTTTGAAAGAATATTCGCAATCAATATGGAAAAGGCTCTAAAGGGCTTAAAGCACGAAATTCACCGCCAGAGCGGAAGGTATCTGGTTGAAAACTTTGAAGAAAGCGACGAGGATGAGATAATCGAAAGATTGTCAAGGGTATTCGGCGTACATACGCTTTCTGTCGCGCTTGAAGTTGAGAGCGATATGGATAAAATCTATTCCGCTGCAAAGACGGTTTGTAATGCGAGCGGCACTTTTAAGGTTGAAACTCACCGCGCAGATAAGTCTTTCCCCTTAAATTCAATGCAAATCAATGCACACATAGGCGGCAGACTGCTCGATGACAATAAAAATTTAAAGGTGGACGTGCATAATCCCGACTTTCTGGTAAATATCGACCTGAGAGAAAACGGAAAAACGCTTGTGTTCAACAAGTTTGTCAAGGGAGCGGGCGGCATGCCTGTAGGCACCGCAGGCAAGGGACTGCTGCTGATTTCAGGCGGCATCGACAGCCCCGTAGCCGGACATATGATTGCAAAGCGCGGCATGAGCATAGACTGTATTCATTTTCACAGCTATCCTTATACCAATATGCAGGCAAAAGAAAAGGTTATAGATCTTGCAAAAATACTTGCCGAATACACTTGCGGAACAAATTTACACATAATTAAGGTTACACACATTCAGGAAGAGATACACAAAAAGTGTAACGGAGAATTTATGGTGACGCTTTTGCGCCGCTTTATGATGAGAATTTCAGAAAGATTGGCAAAGCGAATCGGCGCGCAGTGCCTTATTACGGGTGAGAGCCTCGGTCAGGTTGCCAGCCAGACCATAGAGGGAATGACCTCGTCAAACTCCGTAATCGAGAGCTTGCCTGTATTAAGACCGCTTTGCGGCTTCGACAAGAACGAGATTATCGACCGTAGCAAGGCTATGGGGGCTTACGAAACTTCGATTTTACCCTACGAAGATTGCTGCACTGTATTTTTACCTAAGCACCCCGTAACAAAGCCTAAGATGGAAGCGATTCTTGAAGAGGAGAGCAAGCTTGACGTTCAAGCTCTTGTGGATGAAGCTATGGCTTCTCTTGAAATTATCAGAATATAAAAATATCAATCCATAAATACTGATAAATATTGTTATAAAAATAAATCGCCGAAAATTTTTCGGCGATTTATTTTATTATTGATTATACCAATCTTTATAAGCAATATCGGGAACGGTATTGGGTGAAGCTTCGCCAATATAAATTCTTTCAAGCTCGTAAGTTTTACCAAAGTGTTTTTCTTTTCCGTCAAAATAGTAAGGGGTGACAGTATATTTGTGTGTTCCGACGTCGGGAGTATCTTCTATTAAATCCTTCCATAAATCGTCATAAATAACTTTATTATCTCGGTTTATTAAGTATGAATAGTACTCTGTCTGACATAATATGATATTTACTTTGTTATTATTGACGTTTATGCTGGGTTTTCTTATGATAGGCATACTGAATCTTGTGCTGACGGTTGTGGGCAAATTCGAATTGAGACAGTTTACTTTATATTTTGACGACGGGGGAGCAATGCTGTCCGCCAGAACAATTTTGCCTGTGTTTTCGTATTCTTCACGGTCGATATATATGTTCTGAGTGCCTGTCGTTACGTCAAGGCGTTCGGGTGTTCTGTTTTCGTATACCGAATTTATAATTTCTTTAAGCGCTTTGCAACAGTCGCCTCCGCCGGTTACGTTCAGCCGTTTATTTTCTTTATCCCCCAACCAGATTCCGAACGTAAGGTCGGAGGTATACCCAACCGCATAAGCGTCGGTATTTCCCTGAGAGTTTCCGCACGTTCCCGTCTTTACCGCAATATCAAAATTGAAATTTTTCAGCTTTTTTGCCGTTCCCGTCTTTGTCGTATCGACTAAGATACGGTTCATTAGCGAACAGGTTCCGTCTGAAAAGACTTTTACGTTTTCGCTTTTTGCTCTGTATATCTCTTTGCCGTTTTCGTCGGTTATGCTCTTAATGAATTTTGCTTTATTGTAGTTTCCGCCGTTCGGAAATACCGAATAACAGTCGCATAAATCTTTTAAGCTTAATCCGTATTTCATTCCGCCCAACGCCAAAGAAAGATTTTTTTCCTGATCGTCAAGCTTAATTTCCATCAGATTTGCATAGCGTTCTGCTTTATTGATCGTCAATGCGTTCAGCGTTTTAACCGCAGGAATATTATAGCTTTGCATAATGCTTTCCGCTACGGTAACTTTTCCGTGGTATTTCTTGTCGTAGTTTTCAGGCGAGTAACCGTTGAAATTTATCTCTTCGTCAGTAATTTTCGTGAACGGGTGTATTATCTTTTCTTCGATAGCGGGCGCATACACCAACAAAGGTTTAATTGTCGAACCGGGTTGCCTTTTTGCTCCGCCGATTGAAGATTTATATGCCAGAACGCCCGTCCTGTCTGTTACGATTGCCGAAGAATCGTATTCAAAGCTCATATTTTCGACTGCGTTCTGCGTCTTTTTATCCATAAACGTATGGATTTTACATCCGGAAATATCCGCGTCGTTCAATAAATTTATTTCTTCCAACTCGTCAAAGACGCAGGATAAATAATCGCCGTACTTTTGCGAAGTTCTTGCCTTAACCGCGTTTATCGGCTGCAAAACCGCGTCCTTGTATTGATTTTCGGAAATATACGCGCAGTCGTACATATTTTTCAGCACTGTGTTCCTGCGTGAAATACATTTATCCATATTTTTGAAGGGAGAGTAGTTGTTTGGCGAAGTGAGCAGCCCCACCAAAGTCGCGCTTTCTTCTAAGGACAGGTTTTCCGCATCCTTATCGAAATAGAAATTAGCCGCATTCTGTAATCCGTAGCAGTTGTGTCCGAAGTAGATCGTGTTTAAATACATCTCTAAAATGGCGTCTTTCGAGTAGATTTTTTCCAGCTTTTTAGTAAGTTTAATCTCTTTTAGCTTACGCGAAATCGTTTTATCGTTGTAAAGATGAGTGTTTTTTATCAGTTGTTGGCTAATGGTTGAAGCGCCCTCTTTAAAAGAAAAGGTTGTGATATTTTTGTATAGAGCCTTTAGCATTCGTTTATAATTAAGTCCGTTATGAGCATAAAAATTCCTGTCCTCGGACGCGATAAAGGCGTTGATTGTGTCGTCGCTCAATTCTTCAACCGTAACGCTGTTCCGCTTTCCGTTTACGGACGCGCTTTCGATTTTCTCACCCTGACAGTCGTAAACTGAAATGCTTTTACCGTAGTCTATAAGTTTGCTTTCGTCAAGCTCGGTACCAGAAGTTATTACAAAGTACGCGCCGGTTGCGCATATGAATACGCTTGCCGAAATCAGCGCGATCACAGCCAGAATTCTGAATAATTTTTTCATTTAAATTAGTATTCATAAAAATAATTATTTGTTTGCAAAATAATTGAAAAAATCCGAAAAAAATTATATAATATGTCATATGGATAAATTCTACAATATCGTAACTTACGGATGTCAAATGAACGTGCATGAATCTGAAAAGATTGCGGGCATCTTATCGGAGCTTGGCTATAATAGCTGTGAAAGGGTTGAAGATGCAGATATAGTCGTATTTAATACCTGCTGTATCAGAGAAAATGCCGAAAATCACGCTTTCGGCAATATCGGCATGCTCAAAAAACTTAAAGCCGCAAAAAAGGATATGATAATCGCCGTCGGCGGTTGCCTTCCTCAGCAGATGAACAAGGCGGAGAATCTTCACGAAAAATTCCCCTACGTGGACGTAATTTTCGGTACGCATAATCTCAATAAGCTCAAAGAGTATATTCTTAAAAAGCAAAAACAGAAGAAGGCCGTTATCGAAATTTACGATTCCGAGGGCGAAATCAACGAGGACGACAAGCCGCTCAGGACAAGTTACCCCAACGCTTGGGTAAATATAATGTACGGCTGCAATAATTTCTGTTCGTACTGCATAGTGCCTTACGTCCGCGGACGTGAGAGAAGCAGAAAGTCGGAAAATATTATCGCCGAAGTAGAGGGGCTCGTTAAAGACGGGTATAAGGAGATTACCCTTTTAGGTCAGAACGTAAATTCCTACGGCAACGGAGGAGAGGATTTGTCCTTCCCTCAGCTTCTGGACAGGATAGCAAAGATCGACGGCAAATTCCGACTGAGATTTATGACCAGCCACCCCAAGGATTTTTCTGAAGAGCTGGCAAAAGTTATGGCTGAAAATCCTAAAATCTGCCATAATCTTCATCTGCCCGTGCAGAGCGGTTCGGACAGAATCTTAAAAGCCATGAACAGGCGGTACACTTCGGCTGATTATCTTAAAAAGGTTGAAATTTTAAGAAAATATATTCCCGATTGCACCATTACAACCGACTTAATAGTAGGTTTTCCCGGAGAAACCGACGAAGATTTCCGCGATACTTTAAAGCTTGTAAAAGAAGTCAACTATTCTTCGGCGTTCACTTTCGTCTATTCCAGACGCGACGGAACCAAGGCTGCGACTATGGAAGACCAGATCCCCGAAGCCGTGTCAAAAGAGCGCATTATGGAACTTATAGAGCTTGTAAATTCCCAGACGCGCGAACAGACTTCGCATTACGTCGGTAAGACTGTTGAAATTCTTTGCGAAGGGTACGACGATAAAAAGCAGCTCTATCTCGGACGCGACGAATACGGCAGAATGGGATATTTTGAAAGCCGAAAGAATCTGATTGGCGAATTTGTATATATAAAAATCAACCGCGCCAACGGCGTTTCACTTATGGGAGAATTGACGGAGTAAAAAGATGGGACTTTCACCAATGATGCAACATTACTTTTCGATAAAGGAAAAGTATAAAGATTGTATTATATTTTATCGCTTAGGCGATTTTTACGAGATGTTTTTCGACGACGCGGTGCAGGTAGCGCCCGTTCTCGACCTTACGCTGACCGGCCGCGACTGCGGTCTTGCCGAGCGTGCGCCCATGTGCGGCGTTCCCTATCATGCTGCCGATAATTATATCGCTCAGCTGGTTGCGGCTGGCTTTAAGGTTGCTATTTGCGAACAGCTGGAGGACCCTGCAACCGCAAAAGGAATGGTGGACAGGGACGTAATAAGGGTAGTTACCGCCGGCACTCTCACCGACGAAAATCATCTCGATTCAAAGTCGAACAATTTCCTGAGCTCGGCTTGCAAAGTCGGTGATACGGTAGCGCTTGCCTGGGCAGACATTACCACAGGAGAGCTTTGCGCCACAGAATTTTACGGGGAAACTGCCGTTTCGGCTTGTATCGCCCAGATGTTAAAGCTTGACGTCCGTGAAATTATTTGCAACGACGAAATGCTGCTCTCCTGCAAAAATATTCCCGAAGTTTCCCGCGGAGTTTTACCGCCTTTTTCAAGCTATCTTGCCTGGACGTTCAATTACCCCGCAGCGGAAAAGCGTCTTTTGGAGCAGCTCAACGCCAAAACTTTATCGGCGTTTTCTATAAACGGCAAGTCTGTTGCAATCTGCGCGTGCGGAGCCCTTTTAGAGTATTTAAAAGAGACCCAAAAGCGTGCGCTAATCAATATAGATACCGTAAAATACGTATCAAATTCTTCAAGACTTCAGTTGGATACGTCGGCTGTACGCAACTTAGAGCTTGTTAAAACTCTGTGCGAAGGCAAAAAGTACGGCTCCTTGTTGTGGCTTTTAGATAGGACCAAGACTGCTATGGGAGCAAGACTTTTGTACAACGCCGTACTCTCTCCGCTTGGCAATAAAGACCAAATTAATTACAGACTTGACGGAGTGGAGGAGCTTTACGACGCAACTGTCGTCAGGGTCGGTCTTGCGGATTCACTTAAGCAGATTAAGGACATTGAAAGGCTTACGGGTAAAATTTCTAACGGCAACGTAATGCCTGCGGACTGTCTTGCACTGGCTCAGTCTCTGCTCGCCGTGCCCGGAATAGCTTTTAATTTAACAGGTTTCCGTTCAAAGATTATTGGCGATATCGTTAGCGACCTTGTCGACATGACAGAGCTTGCAAATTATATAAACGGCGTAATCGCCGAAAAACCGCCCGCAACCATGAAGGACGGCGGATATATACGCGAAGGATTCAATTCTAAGCTCGACGAACTGCGTTCCATAAAGAAGAACAGCTGCATCGTGCTCAGCGACATGGAAGCGCGTGAACGCGACAAAACGGGCATCAGAACGCTTAAAATCGGCTTTAACCGAGTATTCGGCTATTATATCGAAGTAAGCAAATCGTTCAAGGATAAGGTTCCTCCCGAGTATCAGCGCAGACAGACGCTTACCAATGCCGAAAGGTTTATCACTCAGGAGCTTAAAGAACTTGAGGACAAAATATTAAACAGCGAAGATACCGCGCTGCGTATAGAGGCGGCAATTTACGAGGATCTTAAAAACAAGCTGTCGCAAAACGTCTCCAGATTTAAAGCAATCGCGTCAGCCGTTGCGCGGCTCGACGTGCTTGTTTCGCTTGCCGAGGTTGCAAAAGCAAATAAATACGTCCGTCCCACTCTGGTCGACGGCGGACAGGCTCTTCAGATCCGCGAAGGCAGACACCCCGTTGTAGAAGCTATTTCTAAGGAAAAATTCGTAGCAAACGACGTCCTTCTCGACGAAGGAGAAAACCGTACTATGATTATTACCGGACCCAACATGGCTGGTAAAAGTACCTATATGCGTCAGGTTGCGATAATTACTATAATGGCTCACATCGGAAGCTTCGTGCCTGCAAAGAGCGCTCAGATTCCTATAGTAGACAGAATCTTTACGCGTGTGGGTGCAAGCGACAATCTTATTTCCGACCAGAGCACGTTTATGGTCGAAATGATAGAGGTTGCGTCAATTCTCCGCAACGCCACAAAGGACAGCTTGTTGATTTTGGACGAAGTGGGCAGAGGAACGAGTACTTACGACGGCTTGTCAATTGCGTGGTCGGTTATAGAGCATATTACCCAGAATATCGGCGCAAAGACGCTGTTTGCCACACATTATCACGAGCTTACGGAACTTGAAAGCAAGATGGACGGCGTTAAAAATTACAGGATTTCCGTCAAGGAAATTAACGGCGGCGTAGTCTTTTTGCGTAAGATTATGCGAGGCGGCGCAAACAGAAGCTTCGGTATCGAGGTGGCGTCGCTTGCGGGCGTGCCCGCGTGCGTTACCGACAGGGCAAAGAGTATATTAAAATCAATCGAGAGCGGAGACGTAGCGCTTAAATCTCCCGTGTCGGATGAAGTTTCTGAGCAGCCCAAAGAGAGCGAAGTAGAGCGCATATTAAAAGACGTCGATATTAACAATCTTTCGCCCATGCAGGCGTTTATGATACTCAGCGATTTGGTTGAAAAGGTGAAATAAATGGGGAAAATTAATCTTCTTTCAGAGGAAATCTGTAACAGAATAGCTGCAGGCGAGGTTATAGACAGACCTTATTCCGCCGTTAAAGAGATGGTGGAAAACAGTCTTGACGCAGGCGCTACGGAGATTGAAATTTATATCGAACGCGGCGGCAAGGACTTAATCAGGATTGTAGATAATGGTTGCGGCATTGAAAAAGACGATATGCGCGCGGCTTTCTTTGCGCACGCTACAAGCAAAATTTCCAAACTCGAAGATATCGATAATATCCGCACGCTCGGGTTCCGCGGAGAGGCGCTTGCAACTATCGCCGCTATTTCCAAGGTTGAACTTGTTAGCGTGACCGAAGGAAACGAAGCTAATAAGGTTGAGTGCGACGGTGAATTTATCGGAAAGGTTCAGCCTGCGGTGCTGGATAAGGGCACGCAGATAACCGTGCGCAATATTTTCTTTAATACTCCCGTCCGCGCAAAGTTTATGAAGAGCGACAAGAAGGAAGAAGCGGATATAACCAATTTTATAACCCGCTACATATTAGGTAATCCGCGTGTCGCGTTCAAGTACTACGTCGACGGAAAGCTTGCGCTCCAGTCCTACGGCGGCGGCCTCGAAGAGGCGATAGCGCAGGTTTACGGCTCGGATTTCCTTCCGCACAGCTTTAAAATTCAGGCAGAAAGAAACGATATCAAAATATACGGCTTTATCGGTAATCAGAATTTCTTCAAGCCCAACAAGACCTACGAAAGTATCTTTTTAAACGGAAGATACATTATTAATAACGTCATTGCTACGGCCATTACTCAAGCGTACGCGCCGTACACTATGAAGAGGCAGTATCCGTTCTACACGCTGTTTATCGACGTACCCGACGATATTGTGGACGTAAACGTTCATCCCAATAAAGCCGACGTGCGCTTTGTTGATAATCAGACCATTTTCGGAACTGTCTACAAGGTAATCTCTTCCGTGCTCGACGGAACTGCAAAGGCTGCCGAATTTGTGGTTGAGAGCACTGTTGTGCCTGAAATCAAGTCTACGTTCGGCGACCAATCGTCGAAAAACCGCGTGTATGCCGCTGATTATACTCAGACTGAAAAGGTTTACGACAAAAACTTTGACGACGTAAAGTGCATGCCTGAATTCAAAGAAAACGGCGAAATTAAAAATAAAAAATCAGACCCTTTAAGCTTTGTGTCGGTGCCTCCCAAACCTGTTGAGCCCAAGCCCGAATTATCCGTCTACGATAATTACCAGGCTCCTGAAGCGGTTAACGCTGAAAAAGACGTGCCGCTTTACCGTTTTTATTCAGGCAAAACAGAAAAGAACGAAATGCACGTGTGCTCGGGCATGAGAAATCCTGAAATGGAAGAGGAAATGGCTAAGATGAGCGCGCGCTTGGCCGCTGAACAGCAAAAGCTTGAGTTTGAAAGCTGTAAGTATAAGGGCAATTTATTCAATACCTATTTATTATACGAAATCGGCGACGAGGTCTATATGATAGATCAGCACGCCGCGCACGAAAGACTTATTTTCGATTCTCTCAAACAAAAATTAAGGGAGAGAAACGTTGCTCGTCAGGGTATGCTTATTCCGTACATTCTCGACCTGAACGCCGCAGAGAGCGCGTTTATCGAAAAGAATATTCCGCTTATACGCAGTATGGGCTTCGATATCGAGCAATTCGGTATGTACGCATACAGAGTAAACGAGGTCCCCGCCGACCTCAGGGATATGGATTTAAAGGAATTCTTCGGCGAACTTTTGTCCGACCTGGACGGACTCAATTCAATTAAGCTTGAGGACGTTTTAAAGGATAAAATTGCCATGGCGGCGTGTAAGCACGCGGTCAAGGGCGGTATGGAATTGACCGAGGACGAGAGGGACAAACTCTTTAAGATGTTAAAGGGCGATATGGGTCTTAAATGTCCGCACGGCAGACCGATTTGCGTTAAACTTACTAAACAGCAGATCGAAAAAATGTTTAAAAGGATAGTCTGATTTGGGAAAACTGCTAATTATTTGCGGCGCTACGGCAACGGGCAAGAGCGCGCTTGCCGCAGAATGTGCAAAAAAACTGAATAGTCAGGTAATTTCTGCGGACTCTCAGCTGGTCTATCGCGGGCTGAATATAGGAACAGCCAAGCCGACCGAAAGCGAAATGCTGGGCGTTAAGCACCATTTAATAGACGTTGCCGACCCGAAAAGTCAATTTACCGTTTCAGATTATCAGAGCTTAGCCCTGCCTATAATCGACAAATTGCTGTCCGAAGGCAAGACGCCCGTAATTTGTGGGGGCACTGGTTTTTATATTAATTCAATTCTGTATAATCTCAGCTACGGAGGAACACAGGGCGACAGCTTTGTAAGGGAGAAGTACGAAAAAATTCTTCTTGACGAAGGAAAGCAGAAGCTGTTTGACCTTTTGCGAGAGGTTGACCCTGAAACCGCGGAAAAGCTTCACGAAAACGACGTAAAGCGCGTAATTCGAGCTCTGGAAATTTTTGAATTGAGCGGTAAGAAAAAATCAGACCAGTGCGATATGCTGATTCCACGTTACGAATACGTGGCTGTAGCTATTAATTATCCCAGAGAAGAGCTGTATTCACGCATCAATTTAAGAGTGGACAAGATGTTTGAATGCGGACTTATAGACGAGGTTAAGTCTTTACTTTCAGAGGGAATAGACGAAAATTGCCAGAGTATGCAGGCAATCGGCTATAAAGAAGTGCTGCAAGGGCTTAAAAATGGCGATAACGAGAGTACTATGCGTGACGTAATAAAGCAAAATACGCGCCATTACGCCAAGAGACAGATAACGTTTTTTAAAAAATTGCAAGGATTAATCAATCTGTCGCCCAAGGAAGCTACGGCAGATAAGGTTTTGGAGTTATTATAATGAAAGATTTTAACTTATACGTTAAAGATTGCGAAGAGAGATTAAAGGATAAATATTCGGAAATTGACGAGATTGCGTATTTTAATCAGGTCAAGGTTTTAAACGCCTTCCGTAAACGCAACATTGCACTCCGTCATTTTGCGGGAACGACTGGTTACGGCTACGGCGACGAGGGCAGGGATACCTTAGGTCAGGTTTACGCCGACGTTTTCAATACCGAATCGGGAATAGTTTCACCGCACCTGTTATCAGGCACGCATTCTCTTTCGGTTGCGCTGTTCGGATTGCTTAAGGCGGGCGATACGCTGTTTTGCATAAGCGGCATGCCTTACGATACAATCCGTCCCGTTATTTTAGGCGATGATATCGGCTCGCTTAAAGATATGGGAGTTAACTTTGAATGTTGCCCGTTAAATAAAGACGGTAAATTCGATTATGAAGAGATTAAGAGAAGATATAACGACAAGGTTAAGGTCGTATACATTCAGCGTTCCAGAGGGTACGAGCTCCGCGACGCTTTCTCCTGCGACGAGATTGGTCAAGCTTGCGCTTTTGTAAGAAATTTAGGTTTTAAAGGCTGTATCTACGTTGACAATTGCTACGGTGAATTCGTTGAAAAGCGTGAACCTACCGACGTCGGCGCAGACCTTATAGTCGGTTCGCTCATTAAAAATGCGGGCGGCGGAATAGCTCCGACCGGCGGCTATATCTGCGGAAAGGACGAATATATTCAAAAAATCGGTCGCAGATTTACCGCGCCTTCCATAGGTCTGGAAGTGGGAAGCTACGAGCAGGGCTACAGATATTTCTATCAGGGACTCTTCAGCGCTCCGCATACGGTGGCCCAGGCGCTTAAATGTTCTCTTTTAATTGGAATAGCTATGACCGACCTTGGATATATCAATTATCCGTCGATCGATAAAATGCCGCACGACATCACCCGCTGTATTCAGTTCGACAGTGCTGAAAATATGATTAATTTTATCAGAGAAGTTCAGTACGCCTCGCCCGTGGACAGCTTCGTCACCTGCGAACCCTGGGATATGCCCGGCTACGACGATAAAATTATAATGGCGGCAGGAACGTTCGTTTCGGGCGCGTCGATCGAGCTTTCGGCAGACGGTCCCGTAAAGCCGCCTTATATTGCATATTTTCAGGGCGGACTCACCTACGAACACGGAAAATACGCGCTTGAAAGAATTTTGAGCAAGCTTTCGGACAAATAATAATGCTGCTGAACGTATCCGACGAGATTTTGTCGCTTAACGACAGAGATTATGCCGATTTGATGCGTAAGTTACTTTCATATTATGGAGGTGGCAATATATGAAATTCGTGTGGGAACATAATGGTGACGATACGTTATTATATTCCGTCGATTGTGTTGGTGCATTTACAAGAGGTAAAAGTCTTGACTTTGCAATTAATAAAATGCAGGAAGAAGTACTTTCTTATTTGAAATGGAGGAATAAACCTGCCTTAGAGTCTTTCAACATTGATATAGTGCAAGAAAAGAATAGCGATTTGATGATTAAAGATGCGGATTCAGACGTTATTTTTGAGGCTGAAACGAATGTCTTAACACAAGAAGAATACCTGCAATTAAAAGATTTAGTTTTAAAATCAGCTATGGATTTTTATAAATTATATTTATCTGTTCCAAACAAGGATGAGAGCTGTTTACCTAGAAGAAGTACATTTTATGGGGAAGTACCAAGAACTGCTGATGAAATGTATGCACATACTAAAAATGTGAACGCTTATTATTTTGGAGAAATTGGAGTTGACGTAGATAATGAAGGAACTATTTATGAGTGTCGAAAAAGAGGGTTTCAGCTGTTAGAAAAGAAGGAAGGCTTTCTGAATAATATTGTTAACGAGGGAAGCTATAATGAATTGTGGTCTTTGCGAAAGATGATTAGACGATTTGTGTGGCATGATAGAATTCACGCAAAAGCTATGTACCGAATGGCTGTCAAAACTTTTAATAAGGATAGCATAGATAACACATTCAAGTTTAATATTTAAATTAACTAATTATTATACTCAGGTATTGTAATTAATACTAAAGCCAGCCATATGAAAAAGCTCCCGCGCATTTCTGCGCGGGAGCAATTTGTTTATGAAGATTGAGGTGTTATTTAATTAATAGGTGCTAATTAATACATTCCGCCCATGTCGGGAGCCGCGGGTGCAGGAGCGGCAGGTGCAGGGATGTCGGTTACGATGCTTTCGGTGGTGAGCAAAGTTGCCGCAACAGATGCGGAGTTCTGCAATACCGAGCGCGCAACCTTGGTGGGGTCGATTATACCGCTTGCAACCATATCGGTGTACTGATTCTTGAGCGCGTCGAAGCCGTAGTTAGGCTTTTTGGAAGTAAGAATATTGTTTACTATTACAGAGCCGTCAAGTCCTGCGTTCTTTGCGATCTGACGGATGGGTTCTTCAACAGCCTTAAGCACGATAGATGCGCCCGTCTTTTCGTCGCCCGTAAGGGTTCTTACGAGTCTGGTGAGCTCGGGAATGGTGGAGAGGAGTGCAACGCCGCCTCCGGGAACGATGCCTTCTTCAACAGCCGCACGGGTTGCCGCAAGAGCGTCCTCGATTCTGAGTTTCTTTTCCTTCATTTCAACTTCGGTTGCCGCGCCGACGCTTATTACGGCTACGCCGCCTGCAAGCTTAGCAAGGCGTTCCTGAAGCTTTTCTCTGTCGTATTCGGAAGTAGTTTCTGCAATCTGAGCCTTGATAGAGTTAACTCTTGCCTTGATTGCTTCTGCGTCGCCTGCGCCGTCGATGATGGTGGTGTTGTCCTTGTCAACCTTAACCTGAGCGGCTCTGCCGAGCATATCGGGGGTAACGTCCTTGAATTCGTAACCGAGATCGGAGGAAACTACGGTACCGCCGGTAAGGATTGCGATATCTTCAAGCATAGCCTTTCTTCTGTCGCCGAAACCGGGAGCCTTTACTGCAACGCAGTTTAATACGCCCTTGAGCTTGTTTACGATAAGTGCGGCAAGAGCGTCGCCTTCAACGTCCTCGGCAATAATCAGAAGTCTTGCGCCCTGCTGAGCGATAGGTTCGATAACGGGAAGAATTTCCTGCAGAGTGGAGATCTTCTTGTCGGTGATGAGAATGTAGGGATTATCGAGAACGGCTTCCATTTTGTCGGTATTGGTTACCATGTAAGCGGAAGCGTAGCCGCGGTCGAACTGCATACCTTCAACGGTGGAAAGCTCGGTGGTCATCGACTTGCCCTCTTCAACGGTGATAACGCCGTCCTTGCCTACGATTTCCATAGCGTCGGCAATGAGCTTGCCGATAGCTTCGTCGCCGGCGGAAATGGAAGCAACCTGAGAAATTGCAAGCTTGTTTTCAACGGGCTTGGAAATGGACTTGATCTTGTTTACAGCAACGTCTACTGCAGAAGCGATACCCTTTTTAAGGATCATGGGGTTAGCGCCTGCTGCAAGGTTTTTAAGTCCTTCGCGGATAATTGCCTGAGCAAGAACCATAGCGGTAGTGGTGCCGTCGCCTGCTACGTCGTTGGTCTTAGTGGAAACTTCCTTTACGAGCTGAGCGCCCATATTTTCAAACGGGTCTTCAAGCTCGATTTCCTTAGCGATAGTAACGCCGTCGTTGGTGATGAGGGGAGCGCCGAACTTCTTATCGAGTACAACGTTTCTTCCCTTGGGACCTAAAGTAATTTTAACCGTATCTGCAATAACGTTTACGCCTGTTTCAAGCGCCTTTCTGGCTTCGTCGCCGTATTTAATCTGCTTTGCCATAATTATCTGATCTCCTTAATTATTCTACTATTGCCAGGATATCGCTCTGGCGAATGATGGTGTATTCTTTGCCGTCAACCTTAACTTCGGTTCCGCTGTACTTGGAAAGCAGAACCTTGTCGCCGACCTTAACCTGCATTGTAACTTCCTTTCCGTCGATGATTCCGCCGGGGCCGACGGCAACGACTACGCAGGTTGCGGGTTTTTCCTGAGAAGCGGCGGTAAGGTACAAACCGCTCTTGGTCTTTTCTTCAGCTTTAAGACCTTCGACAACTACTTTGTCGAATAAAGGCTTTATATTCATTGTATAAATATCCTCCGAAAAATTAATTTTTTATTTACAAAATAATTTATAAACTGCATCAAATAAAATCAAACATAAGAAAATAAAAAATTGCATTTTAAAATCAAGTGTGTTAAAATGTATTCAGGCTGAAATTTACGGAGTATTAATTTATGGATAAGTGGGATAAAAGATTTATGGATTTAACCGAGCTGGTCGGCTCGTGGTCCAGTTGTTATCAGCAGAACAGGCACGTCGGCGCGGTTATCGTAAGAAATAAGAGGGTAATCGCTACGGGCTATAACGGCGCGCCGCAGGGGATAAAGAGTTGTATGGACAAGGGTGAATGTTTAAGAAAGAAAATGAACATTGCCAGCGGAACCATGCACGAAATCTGTTATGCGGTTCATGCCGAGCAGAACGCCGTTATTCAGGCGGCAAGAGTAGGTTGCAGCGTTGAGGGCTGCACTCTGTACTGCACGCACCAGCCTTGCGTGATCTGCGCAAAAATCATAATCAATTCCGGCATTTCAAGAGTGGTCTATAAGGAGGGCTATCCCGATAAGTTTTCCATTCAGCTCTTTGAAGAGGCCGGTGTAAAGTTGGAAAAATTCGAAGACTTGGAATAATCAGAATAATCAGATATAAGGAGAAAATATTATGAGCAATCCCGTTGCAACGCTTGAAATGGAGAACGGAGATAAGATAGTTTTAGAGCTTTATCCCGAAAAAGCGCCCAATACGGTAAACAATTTTATTTCGCTTGCAAACAGCGGATTTTACGACGGACTTATTTTTCACCGCGTAATCAAAGGCTTTATGATTCAGGGCGGCGACCCTAACGGAACGGGTATGGGCGGTCCCGGATATACCATAAGAGGCGAATTTGCACTTAACGGCTTTAAAGCCAACGATATCAAACATTCGCGCGGAGTTATTTCTATGGCGCGCGCAATGTCGCCCAACAGCGCAGGTTCTCAGTTTTTCATTATGCACGCCAACGCGTCCTATCTCGACGGTCAGTACGCAGCATTCGGTAAGGTCACCGAAGGTATCGAAACCGTAGATAAAATCGCGTCCGTAGCAACAGGTTCGCAGGACAGACCCAGAACCGAACAAAAAATCAAGAGCATAAGGGTAGAGACCTTCGGTGTGGAATATCCTGCTCCGGTGAAATTTTAATATGAATAAAAAATCTCTGATAGCGGTTTTGCTTGGCATTCTCGTCGCAGCGTTGATCTGTATAATCGTGGGTATTATAATATACTTTAACGCGTTCGGAATTCAGTTGGATAAAAACGCAGCGGATTATTCAACGCTCTTACAGCAGAAAAATTCTGCAATGGCAATGGGTTCTCTCATTATAATAGTCGGATGTTCAAGCTTTATTCTGCCTGCGGTGGCGCTCATAGTAATTATGATAGTAAACGCCGTTTCCGCGGCTAAACACAGTAAAAAATAATTCTTACGGAGTAATATATGACAGATAATTCAGTTTACGCTAATCCCTTGATTACAAGATATGCAAGCAGAGAAATGGCGCAGGCTTTTTCCGATGAAAAGCGTTTTAAGCTCTGGAGAAAGCTCTGGATAGCTCTCGCTCAGTCTGAAATGGAGATGGGATTAAACATTTCCGAAGAACAAGTAGAAGAAATGAAAAAGTACGCCGAGGACATAAATTTCGAACTCGCAGAAAAGTACGAGAGAGAGGTAAGGCACGACGTAATGGCTCACGTCAAGGCGTTCGGCAGTCAGGCTAAGTCAGCTATGCCCATAATTCATCTCGGTGCAACAAGCTGTTTCGTCGACTGCAATTCCGAGCTGATTATTATGGCGGACGCGCTTAAAATTATCAAGGCTAAGCTCGTCAACGTAATGGATAAGTTAAAGACCTTCGCGTTGAAGTATAAGGATATGCCCACGCTCGGCTTTACGCATCTTCAGCCTGCTCAGCTCACGACGGTTGGCAAGCGCGCGACTTTATGGCTGCAGGATCTGATGATGGACTACGAAAATCTTGAAAATCTTGAAAGTCATTTCAAACTTCGCGGCGTAAAGGGCACGACGGGTACTCAGGCAAGCTTTTTGGAGCTTTTCAACGGAGACGGAGATAAGGTCAAGGAGCTTGAAAAGAGAGTTGTGGAAAAGCTCGGCTATGAAAGCGTATACGGAGTAACCGGTCAGACCTATCCCAGAAAATTCGACTATAACGTGCTCTGCGTTCTTTCACAGATTGCTCAGAGCGCGTACAAATTCTCCAACGACATAAGAATTTTACAGAACATGAAGGAGATCGAAGAACCGTTTGAAAAATCGCAGATAGGTTCTTCCGCAATGGCGTATAAGCGCAATCCTATGAGAAGCGAGCGTATGGGTTCGCTTGCGCGTTACGTAATTTCTCTCCCTATGAATACGGCTATTACCGCAGGAACGCAGTGGTTTGAAAGAACGCTGGACGATTCTGCAAACAGAAGAATAGTTCTGGCTCAGGCATTCCTTGCGCTCGACGGAATACTCAATATCTATATGAACGTCAGCGAAAATCTTGTCGTTTACGACAAAGTTATTGCAAAACATATTGCGGCAGAGCTTCCTTTTATGGCAACTGAGAATATTATGATGGAATGCGTAAAGGCGGGCGGAAACCGACAGGAGCTTCACGAGAGAATAAGAGTGCTCTCTATGGAAGCAGGTAAAAACGTAAAGGTGAACGGCGGCGAAAATAATCTTATCGAACTTATCAAAGCTGACGAAACCTTCGCGCCTGTACACGACAAACTCGACGATATTTTAGATGCCAGAAAGTTCATCGGCCGCGCTCCCGTTCAGACAGAAGAATTTATTGCTGAGGAAATTGATCCGATTTTGCAGGCAAACGAAAGCGTTCTCGGGTTAAAAGGCGACGTAAAAGTTTAATGAAACAGAGATATCTGACGCGCTCTGCCGTCATCGTCATGCTGATTAAGGATTTCGGCGGAGATAAAAAAGTCCTGATGCAGAGGCGACAAAACACCGGCTTTGCGGACGGACTTTGGGATTTATCCTGTTCGGGTCACGTGGAAGAGGGTGAAAGTATGTCGCAAACCTGTTCGCGTGAATGTGAAGAGGAGTTGGGGCTTAAAATAAGTTCTGAAAATTTCAAATTCTTTACACTCATTCATAAGCGGGATGAAGACTGCGATTTAACCTACTATAACGGTTATTTTTACGCGGAAAATTTTATCAGTGAACCAAAAGTTTGCGAACCTGACAAATGTTCTGAGCTGAAATGGTTCTCGCTTGACAGTCTGCCTGAAGATATGATTGAAGACAGAAAACAGGCAGTAAGAGCGTTTATCGGTGGAAATCATTATCTGGAATACGGCTGGAAATAATCTGACGTACATAGCGAATTTATAAATTACTCCCACAAGCGGTTGTGGGAGTAATATATAATTCTGTAGCTTTGAGTTTTGCGGTGTTTTTGGTGAGAAACGCTAATCTGCCGTTGAGTTTAAAAGGCATAAAAAACTCCGCACCTGATTGGTACGGAGTTAGCAAATAAAAGAAAAACCTCGCACAGTGTATGTACGAGGTTTGGCAGGGGAAACACGATTTAAACAGCAAGCGGTGGTTTTGGTGGGAAACGCTACTCTGCCGTTGAGTTTAAAAGGCATAAAAAACTCCGTACCTGATTGGCACGGAGTTTGGCAGGGGAAACACGATTCGAACATGCAACCGACGGTTTTGGAGACCGCGACTCTACCGTTGAGC
>JBJEUX010000028.1:0-81646 GCA_051884055.1 Candidatus Coproplasma sp. | reverse complement strand
GCTATTTTATCCACCCCCAGTAGTACTGGGGGTTTTGTTAAGCTAAAGCAGACAATAAAAAAGTGAGAGGAATTTTTACAACTCCTCTCACTTTTTGCTGGTGCGGATAACAGGATTTGAACCTGCACGGTGTTATCCAACGGATTCTAAGTCCGTCTTGTCTGCCAATTCCAACATATCCGCAAAACTTTTTGTATAATTATTCAATTTTTTACTATCAACAGGATTCTAAGTCCTGCGCGTCTGCCAATTCCGCCATATCCGCATTGTATTTTTTATAATTTTCAGTTTTCCGAAAAACTTATCTTTTCAGGTCTCACCCAAAAAAATCAAGCGCCAAAAATGTTTGCTTCCAAACCAACCGCTTTACGCTCTTAATTTTATATTAACGGCTTAAAATTGTCAATTCTTTTGATTGTCCGATTGATGAAATAGTCATTGATACGGTCGGTGCGGTCTTGTCAATAATTAATAAATCTGCTGAATTTCTTTGCCGCATTAATGCAATTTTGCACGAATTTTTATGTTGACAGCTAAATATCAATACACTATAATATGGTTATGAAAGTTAAACGGTTTTTTATTTCTATGCTTAAAGGCGCGGCTATAGGCACGGCTATGATTATCCCCGGAGTTTCGGGCGGTACGCTTGCCGTACTGCTGAAAATTTACGACCAGATGATTAACGCGATAAGCAACCTAAAAAAGGATTTTAAAAACAGCTTTTATTTTCTTCTGCCCATAGCTTTGGGCGCGGTGCTGGCGTTTGCGGCAATGTATTACCCCTTGAAATACGCCCTGCAATACGCTCCCCTTCCCACCGTACTGCTCTTTGCGGGACTTATGGCAGGAAGCTGCCCTAAACTTATCTCCGACGCGCGCGCAAACGGCTTTAAAAAGCGCGATCTGGCGATTATTCTTATCCCCTTCGCGTTCGTTATCGGCATTTGCTTTATCCCCGGAATGGGCGACGTCAACCTCGGCGACGATATGGCATGGTATACGTATATCACCCTGTTCCTCGCCGCAATACTAGCTTCCTGCGCGCTGGTCGTTCCCGGCATAAGCGGCAGTATGCTTATGATGCTGTTCGGCTTTTACGAGCCGCTCTTAAACACAATCTCGCTCATTCGCACTTCTCCCCTGCACTCAATTATCGTGCTCGGCATATTCGTTCTGGGCGTGCTCGTGGGCTTTTTCACCATTGCCAAGCTTATGCAATACCTTTTAAAAAAGTTCCCCAGGGCGACCTATTGGGCGATTGCGGGCTTTGTAGTCGGTTCTATACCCGCTATTATGATTGTGTTCGACTACAGCTCTGCGCCTCTGGGCGGCTGGCAGATAGGCATCGGTTGTGCGCTTGCGGTCATCGGCGCGGTGGGCTCGTTCCTGTTTACCAGATACGCAGACAAAAAATTTGAAGAGAGCGACGAAAGCAATCAGGCAAAAGATATCTGACGCCGCACGTACAAAATAATCTGACCCGCCGCACGCAGCGACGCGGCTATTGAGCAAAAAACCGAAAATTTTACGTTTCGGATTAAATAAGGGTGAGAATATGTTATCAGGCATAAAAAGTAAGTTCAGTGCTTTTTTTGCGCCCGTCGATATGACGAACGGAAAAATCTGGAAGGTGATTATCAGGTTTTCTTTACCTATATTCATCTCCTATCTTTTGCAACAGGTTTACATAATTGCCGACGCGGCAATCTGCGGACAGTCGCTGAGCGCCGAACAGGTTGCAGGCGTAAACGACACCTTTGCTATTTCGTTTATATTTTTGCAGTTCGCGTTCGGTTGCACTGCGGGATTCAGCGTTATTCTATCCAAAAAGATAGGCGAAAACGACTTTGCTACGGCAAGAAAATCCTTTGCCGCGCAACTGATTTTAAACGCGGTTACCTGCGCGGCGCTGACCGTGGTCGCAATCTTTACCATCAATCCCCTGCTTTCGCTCGTTGGTCTGACCCCCGACAGCACGGGCAGCAACGCGGCGGTATATCAGGCGGCGTACACCTACATTATGATTATCGCGGCAGGGCTGTTTTCGCTGTTCTTTTACAACTTTATCGGCTGCGTTCTGCGCGCGCTGGGCGATTCCGTAACGCCGCTTGTCTTTTTAATTATTTCGTCGATCCTGAACATAGTGCTCGACCTGTTGTTTATCATAGCTTTCCAGTGGGGCGTTGCGGGAGCGGCTCTCGCGACGGTGATAGCTCAGGCTGTCTCGGCGGCGGGCTGTTTTATCTACACCTTCTACCGCTATAAAGAGCTGCGTCTGCACAGGGAAGATTTTTCGTTCACGTTCAAATTTGCCTTCGAACACTTAAAGCAGGGCATACCGCTCGGGCTGCAGTTTTCGATACTGGCATTCGGAATAGTTGCATATTCGAATATAATAGTTGCGTTCGACAAGACCGCCGAGGGCATAATAGTTGCCAGCATGCCTGCCGAAAACGGCTTTGGCGCGGCAAACAAGGTTGTTAACCTTTTGATGACCCCGTTGACCGCTCTGGGCACGGCAATGCTTTCGTTCTGCGGACAGAACGCAGGCGCAAACAGGCACGACAGAGTTAAAAAGGGAATTAAACAGGCGTATATAATTATGCTGATTATATACGTAATAGTCGTTTCTATCGGGCTTTTGCTGACGATTAACGGCTCGTATATGTACCTGTTTTTAAGCGTAGACAAGATAACCCCCGAGGCGATTGCATACGGCAACACGCTGATATACGCCGAGCTGCCGTGCTTTATTTTCCTCGGCACACTGTTTATAGCCCGAAGTTCTTTGACGGTCTGGGAATATGGCTGTATCCCTTCCTTTCGGGATTGGTGGAACTGGTTGCAAGAAACCTGATCTGTCTGCTGATACCCCAGGCGGTGGCAGGCGGAGCGATTACCTGCGATGCGCCCATTACCGCCTTTCTTGCGCTGTGCTTTACCGACGCGGGTGCGTGGCTGTGCGCCGACTTCTTGCTGGTGACGGCGGCTATAATCAATATATTCGTCAAACCGAATAAAAAGCTTAAAAAAGAGCTTGCCGACGCGACCGAACGGACAGCAGACACGACTGACCTGACTGCCGACGCGACCGAACGGACTCCCGTCGAGGCTGAATGAACCGCATATATGCCCGAACGAACAGTAGATTTTGCCGACGGCTTAACTAATACTCGGCACAACCGGGCAGGCTGCCGATACAGTCGGGCAAAACGCTGAATAAAGGTTAGACATAATAAACCAAGGCGCCGTGCTACGTTGAAAGCAACGTAGCACGGCGCCTTTATAATTTATCAGATTGATAATTTATCAGAATTACTTAATAATTAACCCATAACTAATCGAGCTGAACAGGCTTATAAAATCAACCCTTGGAGCGATTTATAATCAACCCAAAAGTTTTTCGCGGATGAGCGAGCAACATTTAAGCATAATTTGCAGGCACTCGAACAGCAGCTCGTTTGCCTCCTTGTCCAGACCATTGTTTTTAAGACCGTCGTTTATGATTACCGCGGCATAGTTGAAGGAAGAGAACATATTTTTAAGGTACTCCTCCACCGCCATAAAATCGCTCTGGGCGGTGATATAAAAGTCGTAGACGTTCTGCAAGAGCTTGCTTGCCTTAGTAAAGCCCGAAAGATTTTTCGTCGTGTAGACGTCCAGCACGCAGGCATGGAATTTATCCACTAAATCGACCAGTCTGATATCCTCGAAAGTTGCCATAAGTACGTTTCGTCGGGGCATATCCCCGTTCCTTTTGAATTTTTTCCTGATTATTAATTGCGGCGGCGCAGTATGCGCCGCCGCGGATTTTATCTTATTATAAGATCTCTTCTTCAGCTTCGTCCTTGGAAACTACGCTGTTGAAACCGGGTGTGATTACGGGGGAGAGGTTCTTATAGTCCTTAACGCCCGTACCTGCGGGAATGAGCTTACCGATAATAACGTTTTCCTTCAAGCCCATAAGGGGATCGACCTTGTTCTTGATGGCTGCGTCGGTGAGCACTCTCGAGGTCTCCTGGAAGGAAGCCGCGGACAGGAACGAATCGGTGGAGAGCGCCGCCTTGGTGATGCCGAGAAGCACACGCTTCTGGAGCGCGGGCGTGCCGCCGTTTTCGATTGCCTTCTGGTTTTCAGCTTCAACCGTGAACATATCCACGGTCTCGCCGGGAAGAAGGTCGGTGGAACCTGCGGACTCGATTCTTACCTTTCTGAGCATCTGACGAACGATAATTTCTACGTGCTTATCGTTGATGTCAACGCCCTGTGAACGGTAAACCGACTGTACCTGTTCAAGTATATAGTCCTGAACGCCCTTTACGCCCTGAACGCGGAGGATATCCTGAGGATATACCGAACCTGCATTGAGCACGGTGCCGGGCTGAACCATATCGCCGTTCTTGACCTTGAGCTCTGCGTTGAAGGAGAGCTGATAGTCCTTCTTTACTTCGCCCGTTACGGGGTCCTTGACGATGACGTGCTTCAAGTTGTCGCTGTCGTCGATTACGACCTTACCCGAAACTTCGCAAAGGGTTGCGCAACCCTTGGGTTTACGCGCTTCGAAGAGTTCTTCTACACGGGGAAGACCCTGAGTAATGTCGCCCGTTGCCGCGATACCGCCCGTATGGAAGGTACGCATGGTAAGCTGGGTACCGGGTTCGCCGATGGACTGCGCCGCGATGACGCCGACAGCTTCGCCGGGCATAACGGGAGTGTTTGTAGCCATGTTCTTGCCGTAGCACTTTGCGCACACGCCGTAACGCGAGTTACAGGTGAATACCGAACGGATGGATACCTGCTCGATACCCGCGTTCTTGATCTTATCTGCAAGAGCGTCGGTGACGAATCCGTTCATGGGAACGATAATTTCGCCCGTTTTGGGGTCCTTTACGTCCTCTGCAACGAATCTGCCCTGAACTCTGTCTGCAAGACCTTCGATGATTTCGCCGTTGGGACCGATAATAGCCTTGACTATCATACCGCGAGGCTTCTTGCTGCCTGCCATACAGTCCTCTTCGCGGACGATAACGTCCTGAGATACGTCTACCAGACGACGGGTAAGATAACCGGAGTCTGCCGTTTTAAGAGCCGTATCGGCAAGACCTTTACGACCGCCGTGCGAGGAGATGAAGTATTCGAGAACCGAAAGACCCTGACGGAAGCAGGACTTAACGGGAACTTCGATCTTTTTACCCTGAGGGTTAACCATCAGACCACGCATACCCGAGAGCTGTTTCATCTGGTCGATTGAACCACGCGCACCCGAGTTAGCCATCATCCAGATGGGATTGAACTTATCGAGCGAACGCTTGAGCTCGTCGGTAACAGCGTCGGTTGCGGAATCCCATGCGTCGATAACCGCGTTGTAGCGCTCTTCTTCGCGAAGCAGACCACGCTGGAACTTGCGTTCGATCTGAAGAACCTTCTTTTCGGTCTCCGCAACGATTTCCTGCTTAGCTGCGGGAATGTGCATGTCGAATACCGAAGTGGTGATTGCGCCGACGGTGGAGTATTTGTATCCGAGCGACTTGATCTTGTCGAGTACGTCCGCCGCTCTGGGAGCGCCGCCCGTCTTGAAGCAACGTTCAACGATTTTGCCGAGCTGCTTCTTGCCTACGGCAACAGTGCTGCCGAGGAACTCGTAAGAGATTTCGTACTTAAGGTAGTCTTCAGGCTGTTCGCGCTTTACAAAGCCGAGGTCCTGAGGCATCTGACCGTTGAAGATAATTCTGCCGACGGTGGTCTTTACGAGACCGGAGACCGTCTGTCCGTTGTAAGGCGAATTTGCGTCGTCTATGACCACGGTGCGGCGGACGTAAATTTCGTCCTGCATATGCACGTACTTGGTCTGGTACGCCATCATAACCTCGTCTTCGGAGATATACGAATTTGCGATATACTTTTCCGCGCCTTCGTCGCCTTCGGCACATTCATAGTATCTGTCGCCGCTCCAGCGGTAGAACTTGCCGTCCTCCCTGCGGATGATGGTGAGGTAGTAAGCACCCATAACCATGTCCTGCGAAGGCTGCATAACGGGCTTACCGTCGGAGAGCTTTAATATGTTGTTGGAGGAGAGCATCAAGAATCTTGCTTCCGCCTGAGCTTCGATTGAAAGGGGTACGTGAACTGCCATCTGGTCGCCGTCGAAGTCTGCGTTGAACGCGGTACATACCAACGGGTGAATCTTGATGGCTCTGCCTTCGATGAGCACGGGCTCGAACGCCTGAATGGACAGACGGTGAAGCGTAGGTGCACGGTTAAGAAGAACGGGGTGTTCCTTTATTACCTCTTCGAGCACGTCCCATACGAGGGGCTTAGCCTTTTCAACCGTGCGCTTTGCACTCTTGATATTGTGGCACTGACCGCTCTCGACCAGCTTCTTCATTACGAAGGGCTTGAACAGTTCGATTGCCATTTCCTTGGGCAGACCGCACTGATAGAGCTTGAGTTCGGGACCTACGACGATAACCGAACGACCTGAATAGTCGACACGCTTACCGAGGAGGTTCTGACGGAACCTGCCCTGCTTGCCGCGGAGCATGCCCGAGAGGGACTTGAGCTCGCGGTTGGAGGGACCGGAAAGCGCCCTGCCGCGACGGCCGTTGTCGATGAGTGCGTCCACCGCTTCCTGCAACATACGCTTTTCGTTCTTGACTATCATATCGGGCGCGCCCAATTCCATCATTCTCTTCAAGCGGTTGTTGCGGTTGATTACCCTGCGGTATAAGTCGTTGAGGTCGGAAGATGCGAATCTGCCGCCGTCGAGGGGAACCATGGGACGCAGTTCGGGAGGAAGTACGGGAAGAACGGTGAGTATCATCCATTCGGGGCGGTTGCCGCTCTTTCTGAACGATTCGAGAACTTCGATTCTCTTTACCGCCTTGACTCTCTTCTGGCTGGACTGGTTCTTTTCGATGATGAGCTTAGCTTCCTCGCATTCCTTGTCGAGGTCGACTGCCATCAGAAGCTCTCTTATGGACTCTGCGCCCATGCCGACCTTGAGACCGGTTACAGAGCTGTCGCCGTATTTTTCTTCGATTTCGCGGAGTTCTTTATCGTTGATTACCTGCTTGTATTCCAGAACGGGAACCGTGCCGGGGTCGATTACGACGTATGCGGCGAAGTAGATTACCTGTTCGAGCGCCTTGGGGGACATATCGAGGATAAGTCCTATGCGCGAGGGAACGCCGCGGAAGTACCAGATATGGGAAACGGGAGCGGCAAGCTCTATGTGACCCATTCTCTCTCTTCTTACCTTTGCGCGCGTAACTTCTACGCCGCACTTTTCGCAGGTGATACCCTTGTAGCGGATACGCTTGTATTTACCGCAGTGACATTCCCAGTCCTTCATCGGGCCGAAGATGCGTTCGCAGAAGAGACCGTCTCTTTCAGGCTTCTGCGTGCGGTAGTTTATAGTTTCGGGCTTGGTTACCTCGCCCTTGGAAAGTTCCCTGATTTTTTCGGGAGAAGCCACGCCGATTTTAATCGAGCAAAAATCGTTTAATTCAAACATTTAATTACCTCCCTCTTATTCCTTATCCTCGTCCTGGTCGTCAAGCTCGTCGTCTTCGTCGTCCGTATCGAAGAGGGTGTATTTGTCGCCGAGGTCATCGTCGTCGCCGAAGTCTTCAACGTCGTCGGTGAAGAGTTCCTTGGACGAGAATTCGTCCTCGTCGTCGGTATCGAACAGCGAGAAGTCCATACCCTCGTCGTCCATATCTTCGTCGTCGGAGGAGATGTCGTATTCTTCCGCAGGCTGTGCGTTTTCCTTTTCTTCGGCTTCGCGTACGCGTGCGTTGGGAATAGCTTCGTCGTCCTCGTCAAGCTCGCGGATGATAAGCTCTTCGTTGTTCTCGGTGAGAACCTTGACGTCGAGTGCGAGCGACTGCAATTCCTTTAAGAGCACCTTGAACGCTTCGGGAATACCGGGTTCGGAGATGTTGTTGCCCTTTACGATAGATTCGTAAGTCTTAACACGTCCTACGATGTCGTCCGACTTGACGGTTAAGATTTCCTGAAGGATGTGAGCAGCGCCGTATGCTTCGAGCGCCCAGACTTCCATTTCGCCGAAACGCTGTCCGCCGAACTGCGCCTTACCGCCGAGAGGCTGCTGAGTGACAAGGCTGTAGGGGCCGATCGAACGCGCGTGAATCTTATCGTCGACGAGGTGGATGAGCTTAATCATATACTGAACGCCGACCGTGACTCTGTTTTCGAAGGGTTCGCCCGTTCTGCCGTCGTAGACCTGAATCTTGCCGTCTACCTTGCCTTCGGGGTTGATTATATTGTTCTCTTTAAAGAGCTGTTTGATGTCCTGTTCGGTTGCGCCGTCGAATACGGGGGTCGCAATCTTCCAGCCGAGCTGCTTGCAGACCAGACCTAAGTGTACTTCGAGCACCTGACCGATGTTCATACGCGAAGGCACGCCGAGGGGGTTGAGAACTATCTGTAAAGGAGTGCCGTCCGCAAGGAAGGGCATATCCGCCTGAGGAAGCACGCGGGAGATAACGCCCTTGTTGCCGTGGCGGCCCGCCATCTTGTCGCCGACCTGAATCTTACGCTTCTGTGCGATATATACGCGCACGAGCTTGGATACGCCGGGTGAAAGTTCGTCCTTGTTCTCTCTGGTGAATACCTTTACGTCTACTACTATACCGCCTTCGCCGTGAGGAACTTTAAGCGAAGTATCTCTAACTTCCCTTGCCTTTTCGCCGAAGATTGCGCGGAGCAGTCTCTCTTCGGGCGTGAGTTCGGTTTCACCCTTGGGGGTTACCTTGCCGACGAGAATGTCGCCGGGCTGAACTTCAGCGCCTATTCTTATGATACCGTCTTCGTCGAGGTCTTTGAGCGCGTCCTCGGATACGTTGGGGATATCGCGCGTGATTTCCTCTTCGCCCAGCTTGGTGTCGCGGGCTTCGGTTTCGTGTTCTTCAATGTGGATGGACGTGAATACGTCGTCCTGAACCAGCTTTTCGGAGATGAGGATAGCGTCCTCGTAGTTGTAGCCTTCCCACTCCATATAGCCGATGAGAATATTTTTACCGAGCGCAAGCTCGCCGTTGTTGGTTGCGGGACCGTCGGCGATTATTTCGCCCTCTTCAACTCTGTCGCCCGTGTTTACGATGGGACGCTGGTTGAGACAGGTGTTCTGGTTGGAACGCTCGAATTTCTTGAGTCTGTATTCGGTGACGAAGCCGCTGTCCTCGCGGATCTTTATCATATCCGAACAGCTGCCCACTACTACGCCCGCCTTCTTTGCGCGGACGATGACGCCCGAATCCCTTGCGATTGCCGCTTCGATACCCGTTGCGACTATCGCGCTCTCGGTCTTCATAAGGGGAACCGCCTGACGCTGCATGTTCGAACCCATCAACGCACGGTTGGTATCGTCGTTTTCAAGGAAGGGAATGAGCGCGGTTGCTACCGATACGAGCTGCTTGGGAGAAACGTCCATATAGTCCATCTTTTCGGGAGGGAGCTGGGTGATTACGTCCTGATGACGGCAGCCGACGTGGCCGTTGATGAAGCGGTTGTTTTCGTCCAGAGGTTCGTTTGCCTGAGCTACGGTGAACTTATCCTCTTCGTCTGCGGTGAGGTAGTCCACGTGGTCGGTGACGTAGGTGTCGATAACCTTGCCGTCCTGATCGTAGCTGTGTTCAACCTTTCTGTACGGCGACATGATGAAGCCGTATTCGTTTACCTTGGAGAAGGTTGCGAGCGAGGAGATAAGACCGATGTTCTGACCTTCGGGAGTCTCTATGGGGCAGAGTCTGCCGTAGTGCGAGTGGTGAACGTCGCGGACTTCGAAGGTTGCTCTGTCGCGGTTGAGACCGCCGGGGCCGAGCGCGGAGAGCTTACGCTTGTGGGTAAGTTCTGCTGCGGGGTTGGTCTGGTCCATGAACTGCGACAGCTGCGACGAGCCGAAGAATTCGCGGATTACCGCGGATACGGGGCGGACGTTTACCAGTCCCGAGGGGGTAACTTCCATAGCGTCCTGAGTAGCCATTCTCTCTTTGATGAGCTTTTCAAGACGGGAGATACCTATTCTCAGCTGGTTGGTCAGCAGTTCGCCTACCGAGCGCACGCGGCGGTTGCCGAGGTGGTCGATGTTGTCTATGGTGCCGATACCGTACTGTAAGTCGATATTGGTGGAGATCGAAGCTACGATATCGTCAACCGTGATGTGCTTGTGGTTGAGCTTTTCGATAATGGGCTTGATAGCCTTCTTTTCGTCCGCTTCGATATACGTCTTGTCGGATTCGAGGAGCATATTGAATACCTTGCAGGCTTCAACAAACTTGATTCTCTGCTCCTTTCTCTTCTGTCTGTTCTTCTTTTCCTCGGGCTTTTCGTCCTCGGTCTCTTCGATCTCTACGCAGTAGTGAATAGAGTTGATTGCGTCGAGATACTTTTCTGCAACCGCTTCGCACGAAAGGCTCTTGCACTCCTCCGCAATCTGCTTCATGAAGTTGAAGTTGGGAAGGTAAATGGTGGGAAGCAAGCCGAACATCTTGGGGTTCTTGTCCGAAACCGCAGAGAAGTTTACCGTGTTGTTTGCGATAATCTTGTGTCTGATTTCGCCCTGTTCGGGGTCGGTTACGAGAACGAACACTTCGTTCACGCCCGCGTTCTGGATTTCGAAAGCCTTTTCGGTGGAGACCTTTTCGCCTGCGTGAGCGAGAAGCTCGCCGGTGACGGGGCTGAAGATATCGTCTGCAAGCTTGCAGCCGGGCAGACGGTAAGCTAAGTTGAGCTTTTTGTTGAACTTGTAGCGGCCTACCTTGACGACGTCGTATCTTCTGGGATCGAAGAAGAGGTTGTTTAAGTGCTGCTTAACCGAAGCTTCGGTGGGAACTTCGCCGGGGCGGAGTCTGCGGTAGAGCTCGATAAGTCCGTCGCTTTCGGACTTGGTGGAGTCCTTTGCGATGGTGTTTTCGATCATCTTATCGCCTGCGAACAGGTCTAAAAGCGCCCTGTCGGAGCCGAAGCCGAGTGCACGCAGAAGAACGGTTGCGCAGATTTTGCGCTTTCTGTCTACGTGAACCCACAGAACGCCCTGAGCGTCCTGCTTTAATTCGAGCCATGCGCCGCGGTTGGGAATGACGGTCGTGCCGTACATTTCCTTACCGGTCTTGTCCACTTCCTTTGCGTTGTAGACGCCGGGAGAACGGACGAGCTGGGATACGATTACGCGCTCTGCGCCGTTGATGATAAACGAACCGGAATCGGTCATAAGGGGGAACTCGCCCATGAATACGGGCTGGTCGATGACCTCGTCCTTGACCTTGTTGACAAGTCTTACGGTGACGTGCATAGGAAGCGCGTAAGTTGCGTCGCGGTTACGGCACTCCTTTTCGTCGTACTTGGGCTTTTCGTCGAACCAGTGGTTGAGGAAATACAGCTCATAGTGGTCGGAATAGTCGGTTATAGGCGAAAAGTCTTCGAATACTTCCGCTATACCCTCGTTGATGAAAGTGTTGTAGCTGGCTTTCTGAATCTCGACAAGGTCGGGAATGTCGATGACCTCGTTGATTTTGCCGAACTTACGTCTTTCTGTCTTGCCATACTTGTGAACGGGTAAATTCATTAAAAAATAAACTCCTTCTTTTTTTCTATTTCACATTTTGGCGATTATGCGTTTATATCTTTTCACCGCAAAAAATCTAATGTTACCTGATTTGGTCGCCTTGACGCGGCGGGGACGTTGCCAACTTTTGGCAAATACGCGCAAATTTACGCTTTAATCGCGACTGCGCGGAAAAAATTTTTAAAACTCTTGACAGGTTGCGCCGGAATTTTATTTTGCCGACGCCGCCGAAAAATAACGGTTTGGCTCTTTACATTTGCAAATACATAGTGTATAATCAAAGTGATACGGGGCTGAAAAACCAGAGTTTTCAGTATAAATATTTGCCCGAAAAATGAGATAAAAAGTGAAAAATGGGCAAATAGAGCATTGTAATACAGTATACTATTATATTTGCTTTGAAAACAAAAGTCAAGCGGTTTTGAAAAGTTTTTGATTATAGCAAAAAATTAACGCTTTTTTGCCTTGTTTTAACGGATTTTATTATGAGAATAGACAAATTTTTAAAAGTTTCAAGAATACTCAAGCGCCGCACGGTCGCGCAGGAGGCGTGTTCGGGCGGAAAGGTGAGCATCAACGGAAAGGACGTCAAACCCGCCCATCCCGTTAAGGTGGGCGACGTGGTGGAAATTTCCTACGCCACGGGCAAGCTCAAGTTTAAAATTTTAAACGTCAAGGAGACGGTTAAAAAGGACGAGGCGGGTACTCTGTACGAAATTATCGAAAATTCGTAAAATTACTAAAAAATACATAAAAAGGTGAATCATGTCTGAAAAGAATTTTGTTTCCAATTACTTTAAAGGGATAAGATTTAAGCGAGAGGATTTCAAGCTTTTCAACTTTGTGATGCTGGTTATCGCGGGTATAATCAACGCCATAGGCGTCACCCTTTTGCTTGCACCCTTAAGACTGTACGACAGCGGCGTTTCAGGCCTTGCAATGTTCCTGGACGTGCTTATCGTACCCATGCCGCTATGGTCGTGGCTGATTATCATAAACGTTCCCATTTTTATATTCGGCGCAAGAAAGCAGGGAGCGGCGTTTACTATCTACTCGCTGTTCGGCATAATTATTTACTCGCTCGCGTCTATGCTCATTCAGAATATTCTGCCCGCCTACGTCAGCTTTTTCGTAACCGACGGAGTTTCGCCCATAGCAGGCACCAACCTGTTGCTTGCGGCGGTGTTCGGCGGTATACTTTCGGGCGTGGGCAGCGGCATAACCATACGCTACGGCGGTACGCTGGACGGTATGGAGACGCTTGCGGTTATGTTCTCCAAAAAGCTGGGGCTCACCGTGGGCAACTTCGTAATGATTTTCAACGTGCTTCTGTACCTGACCGTAGGCATATATTACCGCGCGACGGGCGCAGAGCAGTACTTTGAAATAGCTCTGTTCTCCATTATTGCCTACTATGTGAACGGCAAGACGGTAGACTTTATTACCGAAGGTCTCGACCAGGCAAAGGGCGCGATAATAATTACCACAAAATACGACACGGTTGCACCCGCGCTCTCCGAGGAGTTCGGAAGAGGTCTTACCGTGATAAACGCGAAGGGCTACTATTCGCAGAGCGAAAAGCAGGTTATTTACTGCGTAGTTAACAGATTCCAGCTGGCAAGACTGAGAGCGGTCGTAACGCGTTGCGACAAGCAGGCGTTCGTTACGGTTATGAATATTTCCGACGTATTCGGCACAAGTATTAAAAACGGACGCGCGTACGAAAAGATGCGCGCTAAAAAGGCTCGCGAAGCCGCCGCACTGGCTGCCGCGGAAAAGAAGGCTCTGCGCGAGGCTCAATCCAGGGCAGTAAGCGAGGCCGCCGCAACTCAAAGCGACGCACCCGTAAACGAAGCTGCGGTAACTCAGATTAACAATTCCGAGGCTGCCGCAACGCAGGTTGACGAGGTCGTTAACGAGGCAACTCAAAACGACAAACGGTAAGCGCGGCTTCCGTAACACAGATTGACAAATCCGCAACCGAAACCGCGGCGATATAAAACGACAAATCCGTAAACTGAGCGGCAGTTACTTAAACCGCCGCAACGCGGGTCGGCGAGGCAAAACAGCGGATTGACGAGGCAAAACAATGAAAATTGACGTAATTATATGCGCGGCAGGCAGGGGCGAACGCGCAAAGCTGGGCAGGAACAAAGTTCTTGCTCCCCTTCACGGCGCGCCCGTGCTTTACCACACGCTTGAAGCTTTTGCAGGCGTGGGCAACGTAATCGTCGCCGCCTCCGCCGAGGATATGGAGGAGACAGGCGCGATCTGCGCGCCGTTTAACGCAAAAGTCGTCGAGGGCGGAAGCACGCGCACACAGAGCGTCTGCAACGCCCTTGAATACTGCGAGGGCGATATAGTGCTCATTCACGACGGCGCCAGACCGTACGTAAGCAGAGAGGTCATAGACGGCTGCATTGAGTGCGCGAAGCGCAACGGCTCGGCGATATGCGCGGTGGAAGTCACCGATACCATAGCCGTTTCCGCAGACGGAAGGATTGAGAGCGTTCCCCAAAGAAGCTCGCTCTGCGCCCTGCAGACCCCGCAGGGATTTATCACCAAAGACATTAAAGCCGCCTATAAAAAGGCTGTCGAAAGCGGCGAGAGCTTTACCGACGACAGCTCGGTTTACGCGCGGTTTATAGGTCAGCCCGTACTGTGCAAGGGCGCGACGGAAAATATTAAACTCACCTATAAAAAGGATTTCCCCGAGGATATGCCCCTCCCTGCGGCGGCGCGCGGACAGGCGCTGGGCGTGGGCGTGGACGTGCACGCATTCGGAAAGGAGCAGTCCTACGTTACACTGTGCGGAGTTAAAGTGCCGTGCGATACCGGACTTATCGCGCACAGCGACGGCGACGTAGCCGTACACGCGGTTATGGACGCCCTGCTCTCCGCGGCAGGACTTAACGATATAGGCTACTACTTCCCCGACACCGACCCCGCCTATTCGGGCGCGGACAGCATCAAGCTTTTAGAGCGCGCGGCGGAGCTTGTAAGGGAGCGCGGCTTGAAGCCCGTAAGCCTTTCGGTGACCGTTCAGGCGGAAAAGCCCAGACTTTCAGCCTACAAGGCGGAGATGAGAGCCAACCTTGCGCGCGCGCTGAACCTTGACGGAAACAACGTGGGAGTCGCCGCAGGTACCTGCGAAAAGCTGGGATTCGTCGGCAAAAAGCTCGGAATCGCGGCATACGCCGCAGTACTGTGCGAGGAAACAGAAAATGGCTAAAACCAATACCGTATACGTATGCGCCGAGTGCGGCGCAACCAGTCCGCGCTGGCTGGGGCGCTGCCCCTCCTGCGGAAAATTCAATACTATGGCGGAGGAAATCGCAGAGAGCAAGCCCGCCGCAACCGCCGCGAAGAAGTCGGCTTACTCCACTCCCAAGGCTCAACCTTTATCTCAGGTTAAGTTTGAAAGATACGACCGCACTTCGAGCGGAATTTCGGAATTCGACAACGTATTGGGCGGAGGAATAGTCGCAGGTTCTTTGGTGCTGTTGGGCGGCGACCCGGGAATAGGCAAGTCCACTCTGCTCACGCAGACCGCCGCTCACCTTGCTAAAAACCACAAGGTCTTATACTTTTCCGCCGAAGAGAGCTGTTCGCAGGTCAAGATGCGCGCCGAGAGACTCAACCTCTCGGGGGAGACGTATATAATAAACCGCACTTGCATAGACGATCTGGAGGCGGAGCTCGACGGCGTGGAATTCTGCGTTATCGACTCCATTCAGGCGGTATACACCGACGATTTATCCTCTTCGGCGGGCAGCGTAGGTCAGGTGCGCGAGTGCGCAACCAAACTTATGAGAATCGCCAAGAGCCGCGGAATAACCTTTTTTATCATCGGTCACGTGACCAAAGAGGGCGCGCTGGCAGGTCCCAAAGTGCTTGAGCATATTATGGACACCGTGCTCTACTTCGAGGGAGAAAACCAGGAAAACTTCCGCATTTTGCGCGCGGTCAAAAACAGATTCGGCAACGTTTCGGAAGTGGGCGTTTTCGAGATGACGGGCGAGGGCATCGTCGCCGTTACCGACTATTCGGGCATATTCCTTTCGGAGAGCCGCGGTCAGGAGGCAGGCTGCGCGGTCACCCCTGCGCAGACGGGCAACAGGTGTATGAACGTTGAAATTCAGACGCTCATAACCAAGACTCCGTTCGGTCAGCCCAGAAGAATGTCCCTTGGCGTGGACTACAACAAGCTGGTGCTCCTCCTCGCCGTACTTGAAAAGCGTTGCGGCGTGCCGTTCTACCAGAGCGACGTATATATAAACGTAATGGGCGGCATCAGGCTTTCGGAGCCCTCCGCCGACCTTTCGGTGTGCGCCGCGCTGGCTTCGGCTTACTTCGATATCCCCATAGACAAGTACACCGCCGTATTCGGCGAAGTGGGCTTGACGGGCGAGGTAAGAGCCGTTTCGTACTGCGAAAAGCGCGTGCAGGAATGTGTTAAAATGGGATTTAAACGCGTGCTTCTGCCCGCAAAAAATATGAAATCGGTCGCAAAATACGCCGATAAAATTTCGATCGTGCCCGTGCTGTACGTAAACACTATGATTAAAACTCTGTTTAAAAACGGGCAGGAAAAACCTTAAAAAAATTAAAAACCACCCTTGACGGGTGAAAAAAAGTAATTTATAATTGTTTGTAATTAAGCGATAACTTCTCTGTCGCCGTGCTATAATCAAGCAATCTCAGCTTAATCAAGCCGGCAACGAAGAAAATTTCGCACGTACGAGCAATCGCGGAGGTAAAAAATGATTGTCACTGTATCGAGAGAATTCGGCAGCGGCGGCAGAGAGCTGGGAAAGAGGCTTGCCGACGCGCTTGGACTGACCTATTACGACAAAGAGCTTGTAACCGAAATTGCCAAGCAGACCGAGCTGAACGAAAACTACGTTTCGACCGTTCTGGAGCGCGGAGGCTATGCCAATTACGCGTTCACCTTCGGCAGGAGCATGCCGCTGATTTCAACCGCGGCTGCGCCCGTAACCGACGTTTTAGTGGCTCAGCAGAACGTCATCAAATCCATCGGCGAAAAGGGCGACTGCCTTATCGTCGGCCGCTGTGCAGACATTATTCTGCGCGGAATGTCACCCTTCAGAATTTTCGTCTACGCCGACAACCAGAGCAAGATTGCGCGTTGCCGCGCGCACGCCAAAGAGGGCGAAGATTTATCCGACAAAAAGCTGATTAAAAACTTTAAGGAGCTTGACGGCGGAAGAAAGAAACTGCACGAGCTGTTGGGTTCGGTGCCCTGGGGCGACAAGGCGGGCTACGACCTTATGGTAAACACGTCGGGCGTGGAGGAAATCAAGACCGTTATCCCCGCGCTTGCGGAGTATATCAAAGCCGCACGCAAAAATTGACCCCGCACGAATCCGAGGCAACGAATCTCAGATAAACCGACCTGCGCGAATCTCAGGCAAATTGACCCCGCGCAAATCCAAAACAAATTGAACTTGCGCAAATCTCAGACAAATTGACCCTGCGCGAATCCGAGGCAACGTATCTCAGATAAACCGACCTGCGCGAATCTCAGGCAAATTGACCCCGCGCAAATCTTGGGTAAATCGACCTGCGCAAATCTGAGACAAATTGACCCCGCGCAAATCCTGGGAAACCGTAAAGCGCGATATAGGCGCGCGTCGGTTTTAATCGGATTAACCCGTATCGAATCGATTTTGTAAAGATTAATCGCGCAAACTTATTTCGTATATTAAATTAATCGCACAAACTTACTTTATTTATTTTGAATAGAGCAAACGCGCGCTGCGGAAAATTCGTTCATTTTGAATAAAGCCGACTTATTTTGAATAGAGCAAACGCGCGCTGCGGAAAATTCCGCAGCGCGCGTTTTTAATTCTGTTTTTCTTAGATTTTTAAATGCGCGTTTATATGTTCAAGTTCAACCGCTTGAAAACTTAGTCCTTTTTCTTCTTTTTCTTCTTTTTCTTCTTGCCCTCGCCAGACTTTTCTGAAGGTCTGGGTTCAGCAAAAGAAATTACCTCTTCCTCGTCAGCAGCTACAGCCGCGTCGGCTACGACGGGCGCGCTTAAAACCACGGATTCGCCGTTGCACATCAAAAACCCGTTTGCGGTTTTAACGAACACTACCTTGTCGCCGCAGTCTACGCCGAGTGCGTCGCGTACGGCCTTAGGTATGGTTATCTGACCCTTAGAGGTGAGCTTTGCCATCTCCATAATATTTCTCCTTTGTTTCCTTACTTTTCTTACTTATTATATACTCGCGCAAAAAAGTTGTCAAGGAATTTCTTTATATCCTTAATTTATTACAAAATATTGCCATTTTATATGCGGCATACTTTTTTTGGCTTGGCGCAGAATAATTTGTACGGAGGAAGATTATGCAATTTGACCAGACTTTGACCTATAAAAATCTTGCAAGGAGTTTTGCCGGCGAAAGCCAGGCGGGCATGCGCTATCAGCTTATTGCAAAGGCTGCCCAGAAGCAGGGTTATATCCAGCTTTCAAACGTAATTAAGAGCATTGCCAAGAACGAAACCGTACACGCAAGGCGCTTTTTTGAAGAGCTTACCAAGCGCGGAGAAAAGCTTGACAATATCGATCTGGAGGCAGGTTATCCCTTTCATACGGGCGATTTGCAGGAGAGTTTACGCCTTGCCGCAGACGACGAGAGGGCTGAACACGACCGCATCTATCCTGCGTTCGCCAAAGACGCGGAGAACGAAGGTTTTAAGGAAATAGCCGCGTTGTTCAGGCTGGTTGCCAACGTTGAAAAGAGGCACGAACAGGTTTTTGACTACCTGCACGAAGCTTTCGAGAGCGGTAACTTATACAAGAACGAAAGCCCCATACTCTATATCTGCGCGGAGTGCGGATATATGCACACTTCAACCGAGGCGTGGGACGTATGCCCCTTGTGCAAGGAGAGTCAGGGTCAGGTTTATCTGCATATTCCCTACGAAAAGGAGAAGTTATGAAAAAGGCTAACAACACCAGAAACTGCCAGAACAAGCAGACGAACAAGACTTCGGACTGCTCCAACAAAAGCACCAAGAACTGCAAATAAGTTCTGGAGCAAAGACGACCCGTTCGGCAGTTATACGGGGGTGAGCGAAAATCCTTACGAGACCCCCACGCAGGACGTTGACGACCTGTAAAAAAGACTTCCGAAAACAAAGGGGAGCCGCCGTTGCGATTGCGCAACGGCGGCTTTTCAGTTTGTTTTTCATTATTATTATTTACTTACCGTCTGTTATTTAATTCGTCGCTTGCCCGCCAGGTTTTTCCACCCTGCCTGGCAATTTCCGCACGTTGTCCGCCCGGTTTTGCGCGTTTAGTCCGTTCAATTCCGCGCCGTTCGTCAGATTTATTATCGCCCGCGCGTTTCACCCTACCGCGCAGCCGTTACGCGTTTCGTCCGCTAAATCCCGCACCGTTCGTGCGTTTAGTTCCGCACCGTTCATCTGATTAATTTTCGCCCGTTGCGGAGACGTTCGGAAGAAACAGCCTTATTACAGAGACGACCGCCCCGACCGAGGATAAAACTATGGGCGCAAGCGTTCCCGAGGCGCTGAACGTCACTTCCTTACTGGTCCAGTCGCCTGAAACGTAGGGCATTGCCTGTGCGCCTGCAAAAGCGCACCTGTCCGCACAGACGTACGCCGTCACCGATAAAGCTACGCAGATAAGACTCAACGCAAGTTCAACAAAGCGCGTTTTGCCCTTTCCGCAGAGCGCAAACCCAAACCAGACCGCCGTGCACAGACACGCCAGTATTATTGACAGATGAGCTATAAACCCGTTCCACACGCAGGTTTCTATAAAGCCCGTCACCCACTTCCGCACGTATTCGCCGGTGCTGTTGCCAAACGCGCTTATTACTATCGTACACAGCTCCGAGACGGGGCTGTTACCGCTCAGCGTCATAGTTACGGCGGAGTATTTAAAGCTCATATTAAAGCTTATGCACGAGTAAGCAAGAACCGCCAACATAGCCGCTGCGACAACCGCGCCCGCTATACACACGGCGTAAGCGCAAATATTTTTAACGCTTTTCGTCAGCTTAAACCCGTTTACCGCGCACAGCACGCGCTCGAGCAACAAAAACGAAGAACCCACGACTATGCCTGCGATCGTTGCGCCGTTTAAAACGTAGTGCGCCTCTGCGCCGACCAGACTGGAACCTGTGTATGCTATATCTGCCGAAGCTATTCCAAATCCGTGCAGAACGACAACGCCGAAGATATACGAGCAGAAGGTCAGCGCAACGAGAACGGAGAACCTCTGTCCGCCTATGCGCATAAACTTTCTGACCGCCGAGACCGCCGAAAGCACGAAAAATACCGCGGTTGACGCAATCGTGACCGCGCCGACAACCGTCAATAACACCGCCGACTGATAGTAGGCAAACCTTGAAATATCGAAGACGGAACTGATTACCTCTTGCGATAATTGGTCGTAAGCGTCGCCGAAGAAATAGAAATAGTTAATAACGTTATTGCCCGTCACAACGGCAACCATCTGGTCGGACTGCGCCTCGCCCTTGATGCTGAAGCCCGTGAAGAACACGAAAACCATACACGCCAGCGCGCACAAGAGACCCGATACGATACCAAGAATTTCAACAGCACGCTTTATTGCCGCCTTGCTAATCACCCTGCGCAGCTCGTAAACGCCGCCGTTAGGCGTGCCGCAGTTGGGGCAGAAATTGCCCAGATACGTATTGCCGCAGGCCTTGCATACGCATTTGCCTTCGATATTTTCACAGCCTGTAATTTTTTCGGCGGAAGGCGTGAGATTGCCGCGCAACAGAGCGTCTAAAGATACTTCAAACTTATCGCACAGAGCAAAGAGTTTTTCCGTTTCGGGATACGCCTCGCCCGTTTCCCATTTGGAAATGGACTGCCTTGAAACCTGCAAATAGTCGGCAAGCTCTTCCTGAGTTATTCTGTCGCGTTTCCTTAAATATTGCAGATTTTCCGCAAATGACATAAAATTCTTCTCTCTCCAAGGTTTTTGTTTTTGGAAAATTATACTTAATCAGTCGCAAAACCGCAACCAACTTGCGCGTGCGTTTGCGCAACCGCAGGTTGCATTTGTTATTTTTACTTAATTACTTCCCTGCTACGGCGTTTCTGTCACGAAAAACAATGCGGCTCTCTCGCCACAGATACAGCTGACGCGCCGTTCTTTCAAGCCTTTAACACCGAGTTATTGCCGCAAAAAAAACGATGCGGCTTCCCCGCCACAGATACAGCTGACGCGCCGTTCTATGCCGCAGAAAAAACCGCGATGTTTTATTCCGTTAATTTTTAAGTTACAGTCTTTTAATTATTTTTGCAGGATTGCCGGCGATTACGACGTTGGACGGAAACGACCTGGTTACTACCGCGCCGCTTGCCACCACCACGTTGTCGCCGAGGGTTACGCCGGGGTTGATGATCGCCCCGCCCCCTATCCAGCAGTCGTTGCCGATAGTCACAGGTCTGCCGTAGACCTTGCCGAGCCTGCGGGATTCCCTGTCAAAATCGTGAAGCGCGGTGTAAATGCTCACCTTGGGAGCAATTAAGCAGTAGTCGCCTATATTGACCTCGCACACGTCGAGAATGGTCACGTCGTAGTTGGTAAAAAAGTTTTCGCCCACCTTGATATTTTCGCCGTAGTCGCAGTGAAACCCGTAGCCGAGAGTCACGTATTTTCCGCAACTGCCCAACAGCTCCCTGGCGATTTCGCTGCGCACGTCCTCGGGGGCGTACTCGTTGAGTTTTGCGCACAGACGCGCCGCCCTGTCGCGCGCACCCTTTAAATATTCGTCCGACGGGTCGAATACTTCGCCTGCAAGCATCTTTTCTCTTTCGGTTCTGCCTTCCATATTAATATACCTTTTACGACGCCGCAATCTGTTGCGCAGCCGTTATAATTGAGCAAAAAAACAAGTCCGAAGAAAAACCGCTCAATTTAAAATCCGCATCTTTCAAACGCCGCAATTAATTTCGCGAACGTTGCAATCGGGCAAAAATCGGTTGATGCGGAAAATTCGCTCAATCTGAAATCCGCCGGTCGTCTTACAGTTTACAGTATGTTGTCCACGAATTCTTCGGGGTTGAACAGCTCCAGATCCTCCAATTTTTCGCCTACGCCTGCAAAAATTACGGGAATTTCCAATTCTCCGCACAGAGAAATTACAAAGCCGCCCTTTGCCGAGCCGTCGAGCTTGGTTAAAACTATGCCGTCCAGCTCCACAGCCTCGTCGAACACCTGTGCCTGATTTATCGCGTTGTGACCCGTGGTCGCGTCGAGAATGAGAAGTTTGTAGAAGTTTGCCTGAGGATATTCCCTTGAAACTACTCTGCTCATCTTTTTTAGCTCTTCCATAAGGTTGGATTTGACGTGCAGTCTGCCCGCGGTGTCGATAATTACCACGTCCGTTCCCCTTGCCTTTGCGGAGGAGAGCGCGTCGAACACTACCGCGGAGGGGTCGCTGCCCTCTTCGTGCTTGACGATCCTCACCTTTGCCCTGTCCGCCCATACGGTGAGCTGATCCGCCGCGGCGGCGCGGAAGGTATCTGCGGCGGCAACCGTAACCGACTTGCCCTGCCTTATAAAGTAGTTTGCAAGCTTGCCCACGGTGGTGGTCTTGCCCACGCCGTTTACGCCCACGAGCATTATTACCGCGGGGTACTCAATCTCGGGAATTTCAGCCTGAGTGAGCTTTTCTTCCAGCACGTCCTTTAAAATATTAATTATATATTCCTTGTCCTTAAGCCTTTCTTCCTTGACTTCGGCGCGGATTTCGTCCACCACCTCTTCCGCGGTGGAGACGGTTATGTCCGAACCTATCAGTATTTCTTCAAGCTCCTCGTAGAACTCTTCGCCTATCTTATTCTTTGAAAACAGCGCGTTGAGCGCGCCGCCGAAGGCTTCCTTGGTCTTTTTTAAGGCGCCTGCAATTTTAGAAAAAATTCCCATATATCTATCCTTAACACTCTATTCTTCAATACTCTGTTCTTCCGCGCCGCCTCGCAAAATTGCGCGGCGGCGCGTCTTTAATTATTTTTAAGCCGTACGGCTTAAGTTATCGTCCGTTTCGCCAAAGCGTAAGAGCGCCGCCGCAGATTAAGCCACCGTGTCGCCGCCCAGACGGGACTCGACTTCGGAGAGCTTTACGGAAACTATCTTGGATACGCCCTTTTCCTCCATAGTAACGCCGAACAGCACGTCGGCGTTCTCCATGGTGGGCTTGCGGTGGGTGATTACGATGAACTGCGTGTCCTTGGCGAACTTTTTAAGATACTTTGCATACCTTGAAACGTTGGCTTCGTCCAACGCCGCCTCTATTTCGTCCAGCACGCAGAATGGCATGGGACGCATTGCTATGATTGCAAACAGAATCGCGATTGCCGTGAGCGCCTGTTCTCCGCCCGAAAGGAGCGAAATTTTGGTGAGCTTTTTGCCGGGAGGGCAAGCCACTATTTCCACGCCCGCGTTGAGGGGGTCGTCGCAATCGGTATAGTCGAGCTGAAGCTCCGCCTTGCCGCCGCCGAACAGCTCCTTGAACGTGCGCTTGAAGTTTTCGTTGATGGTGTCAAATCCCGTATTGAAAATTTTAAGCATCTCGTCGCGGATGTCGTTGAGCGCGATATTCAGATCCTCGATACCCTTTTCAAGGTCGGCTTTCTCCTCGCACATTCTGTTGTAGCGCGCGCTTACCTCTTCGTACTCCTCTACCGCGTTGGGGTTTACCGCGCCGAGCATGGTCAACTGACGCTTGTAGTTTGCAATGTTGCTCGCCGAAAGGGACAAGTCGTAGTTCTCCTCCTTGTACTGCAGACAGCCTTCGTAGTCCAGACCGTACTCCTCGGTTATTCTCGTCTGCAGGTTTTCAAGGTCGGAATCCACCTTCTGAAGAGCAAGCTCCTGAGCGTGGAATTTTTCCTTTATGCTTTCACTCTCTTCGTAGGCTGCAAGTCTCTGACCGTTCACCTCTTCCATGCGGGTATTGAGCGTCTTTTTGGTGTTTTCCAGCTCCTCTATCTGCCTTATAACCTCGTCAAGCGCGTCCTTATCCTCCTTGGAGAGCGCGGCGCGAGCCGCCTTTTCGGTGAAGTCGTCGAACGCCGACTGCATCTCGGGCAGTCTTTCCTGCAGGGAAGCCACCTTTGAGATGAGCTCGCTCCTCTCGCTGTTCAGCCTCTTCACGCTGTCGGTATTGGACTTTACGCCGCTTTCAAGCGAGGCGATTTCCACCTGACAGGAGTTGAACCGCTCAACCTTTGCACTCCTCTCTGCGGAGAGCTTTTCGTATTTTTCCGACAAGTCGTCCATCTCCGACGACGCCTTGTCCGACTGTTCTGAGAGCGAGCTTGCGCCCTTGGAAGTGGACGAATACTCGTCGTCCAGCTCTGCAAGCTTCTGTTCGAGAGCGCGCTTCGACTGCGCGTACGCGGCGTATTCGCTCTCCTTGCCCGTCACGTTCACAAGAGTGCCAGCCTGCTTTTCGGCGGCGGCGGCAAGCTCCAGCTTTGCCGTCTGAAGCTTTTCGCGGAGCTCCTCCCTCGCCTTTTCGGCGTTGAGCTTTTCGCCCTCGGCAGTCTCTCTGTTCTTCTCCATTCTCTCAAGGTAGGACTGCTTTAACGCGATTTCGTCCTCGATCTCCTTGAGTTTGCGCTCGTTTGCAAGCAGATTTGCAGAATTTTCCCTGCGCGAACCGCCAGTCATGGAGCCCGAGGTTGCGATTACGTCGCCGTCGAGAGTGACTATCTTGAACGCTCTGGGATATTTTCTTGCAATGCCCGTCGCGTTTTCTATACCGTCGCAGATGAGCGTGTTGCCCAACAGGTTGTGAATGACGTTTTCGTACTTTTTATCAAACTGAACCAGATCTATAGCGTAGCCTATCGCGCCCCTCTCGTGCACGGCGGATTTAATCTGCTCGTTTTCGTATCTGGGGCGGAGAGCCTCTACGGGCAGGAAGGTGACCTGACCCGCACGGTTGTTCTTTAAGTAATTAATCAGATATTTCGCGTCGTCCCTCGTGCGGGTTATGACGTTCTGCATAGCTCCGCCGAAAGCCGTTTCGATAGCCACTTCGTAGTCGGGAGAGGTGGTCACTACGTCGGCAATAAGTCCCATCACGCGCGAGGAGAGCTCGGCGTTGTCCTTGGAATCGGACATCAGGCGCCTTACCGAATACACGTAGCCCTCGAACCTGTCGCGAAGCGCCTGATAGGTCTTGAGCGACTGGTTCAAAGAGGAGATATGCGCCTCGGTATCGTAAATCTTCTTGACCGACAGCTGAAGCTTTTCGTCCGCGCTGCGCACTGCCGCGTCGGCGTTTTCGGTCATAATATTTTCGTCGCCGAGGAAGCCGTTCAGCGTGTTCTGTCTCTCAACGGCGCGCTCGTACTCGCCCTTTAATTCGTCCCTCTCTCTGCGGATATTTTCCATTGCGGAGGAAATTTCCTCCAGCCTCTCCATCAAAAGCTCCTTCTTTGCCGCAAGCGAGCCGATGCTCTCCTTCATTTCGGAGAGGTCCTTAAAGGTGTCTAAAACCTTTTTGCGGTGCTCGCCCGTCATATACTCGTAGTCGGCAATAGAGGCGGACATGGTCTTGATTTCCTCGTTCAGCCTCTGACTTTCGGCTTTCAAGTTTTCAAGCCTTGCAAGGTTCCGCCTTGCGTACTCTTCTGTACGCTTAATCTCTCTGTCTATGTCGCTCACGCGCTTGGTGGAGAAAGCTATCTCCTCCTGAGCCTGCTGGAGCTTGACTTTTACTGAATTCGCCTTTTCCTTGAATACCTTGCTCTCGCCCGAGGTCTCGGCAAGCCCTACCGAATAGCTTACCTTTTTGTCGTAGAGAGCCTTCAATTTTCCGTCTGCCGAAGAAATCAGCGAACGGCACTCTTCGTACTGCTTCAAGAGGGTGGACGTAAGGGCGGTGAGCTCGCCTATGCGGCTGCTGAATTTACTCATCTTGCCCTTGATCTTTTCGCGCTCGCCCTCGGCGGTGTCGTGGCGGTATATGTAGGCGTTTACCTCGTGCATGCGCAGGTTGGAATACAGCTCGCGGTACTTGCGCGCATTTTCAGCCGCGCGCGAAAGGGGTGCAAGCTGACGCTCCACCTCCTGCATTCTCTGAGCGAACACGAAAAGGTTGTCCCTTGCCGCGCTCAGCTTTCTCTCCGCGTCCGCCTTTCTGTCCTTGAAAACGACTATACCAGTCGCTTCCTCGAAGATGGAGCGGCGCTCTTCGGGTCGGGAATTCATAATCTGAGCGATTCTGCCCTGACCGATAATCGAATAGCCCTCCTTCGCCGCGCCTGCGCCGTGCAGAAGGGAGGTTAAAACCTTCATACGCGAGGGCTGGCGGTTTAAGATATATTCGCTCTCGCCGTCGCGGTAGAGACGACGGGTCATTTCGACCTCGTCGCAGTCTATATCGAAAATTCTGTTGGTGTTGTCGAAGGTGAGCGTTACCTCGCAGAAGGACATCTTTTTGCGCTTTTCGGTGCCGCCGAAGATGACGTCCATCATCTGCGTGCCGCGCATCTGCTTTGCAGACTGTTCGCCCAAAACCCAGCGTATGGCGTCGGCGACGTTACTCTTGCCGCAGCCGTTGGGTCCTACGATACAGGTTACGCCCTCGGAAAGCGGAATTTCGGTCTTGTCCGCAAACGATTTGAAGCCCGTAAGTTTTATGCTTTTAAACTGAATCATTTTTCCTCTTGATGCGCCGACGCGCGGTTTTTTGTGAATGGGTAATTTTTCTCCGCGCCCGACGTCTGCCGATAAAACGGTCTGCTTCCGCGCCCGACGTCTGCCGTAAATGCGGTCTGCTTCCGCGCCGACGTCTGCCGTAAATGCGGTCTGCCGTAAAAAGGGGTTGCGCCGTCGGGAATTTTTTAACTTCCCCGCGCTGATTTTTAAGTGCGGTCTTTTGTAAGTATTGTGTAAGCGTCGTTTCAGGGTTTCCCTGCCGCTTATTCGCAAACACAGTCTTTTTCAGTGCGGTTTAAGGTTGCCCTGCGGCTGTTTTGCTTATGCAGGTTCGGTTTTTCCGCCGCTATTTTGTAAAAAAGTTATACGCCTTCTGCGCAGCGGCGCGCTTGGCTTCGGCACTGTTCGTTCCCCTGCCCGTAAAGCTTTTGCCTCCTGCAGTTACTGATATTATAAAATCGTGCCGACGGTTGTCGCCCAGATCCTCAGCCTCGCTGTATCTGGGCAACGGTCTGCCGCTTCTCTGCAATTCTTCCTGCAAAGCGGCGATGTAGTCAATCTCCTTACGGTCGAAATCCAGAGTGCGCAGAACGAAAGCTTTTGCCTCTTCCATTCCCCCGTCGACGTAGATTGCGGCGGTTATCGCCTCGTATGCGGAGGGGATTGCCTTTTTATTGTTGTCCTCGCCCTTGGGGCGGATAAGCGCCCTGTCCAGACCCAGCCTTACGGAAACTTCGGCAAGAGCTTTGTCCTTTACAAGCGTCTTTTTGCGCTCGGTAATGCCGCCCTCGTCGTAGCCCTCGTTGTAATACTTTTCCGCCACGACAAAGCCCAGTATGGCGTCGCCTAAGCACTCTAAACTTTCGTTGTTGAAATCGGGATCGGCTCCCTTAAGGGTCAACGCCCTCTTTAAAAGCTGTTTGTCCCCGAACTTATAGCCTATCGCCCTCTCTATATCCTGCATACCGTTCCGCCGATTGTTTAACGTTTTTTTGCCGACTATTCCGCAATTATTCTGCCGTTGCGCCGTCGGCTGTTCCGCCTGTTATTCCGCTTATTATTCTGCCGAAGCGGGAATTACGGAGTCGAGGTCAGCCTGAGCAAGGAGGTCCTCCACCTTGGAGATGAGACCCGAGCGGTAGAGCTCCACAGCCTTGTATATGGCGTTTTCAATCGACTTGCCCGTGGAGGTGCCGTGGTTTTTAACGACTACCTTTTTAACGCCCAGAAGCATTGCGCCGCCTGCGCCCTCGAAGTCGAGGTCGGCTCTCATTCTGCCGATTGCCTTTTTGCAGAAGAGCGCGCCTATCTTGGAGCGTAAATCGGCGGTGAGCTGCTTTTTCATGGTCTTTAAGATCATCTTAGCCGTGCCTTCCATAGTCTTTAAGGCGATATTGCCCGAGAAGCCGTCCGCAACGACTACGTCCACGTCGATGGTGTTTATATCTCTGCCCTCGATATTGCCGATAAAGTTTATGCCCTTCATCTGCTTTAAGTACTTGTATGCTTCCTGATGAACGGGGTCGCCCTTGTGCTCCTCTGCGCCGTTGTTTAAAAGTCCGACCTTGGGATTTTTCACGCCGAAGCCTGCGGTTGCGTAAGCCGAACCGAGCACGGCAAACTGGCAGAGCATTACGGGCTTACATTCAGCGTTTGCGCCGCAGTCGCAGAGAATGGTCATCTTGCCGTTGACGTTGGGCACTGCGGGGGTGAGTGCGGGGCGCTTAACTCCCCTTATTCTGCCGAGGATGAGCTGACCTGCAACAATGGTCGCGCCCGTGGAACCTGCGGTAACCAGCCCCGCGATATCGTCCTGCTTTTTGAGCATCCAGAACGCCTTGATGAGCGAGGATTCCTTCTTTTTGACCGCCTCGGTGGGGACGTCGTTCATATCCACCACGTCGGGGCAGTCGACTATTTCAAGTCTGTCCGCAGGATAGGTATATTTTTTAAGTTCGGGCTCGAGCGCTTCCTTTCTGCCCGTTAAAATTATATACAGATTTTTATCGCCGTTGAGCGCCTTAGCCACGCCTTCGCACACGCTTGCAGGCGCGTTGTCGCCGCCCATTCCGTCTACTATGATTTTGTCCATAAAGTTAAACTCCCCTTTATATTTAGAATTTAAACTGATTATATCATAAATTTTGGCAAAACACAATAATTTTTTAAACGTAGTTTAAAAGTAGACTGTTTCAACGCCTGAAATTTTGTCATATCCCACGAAATTTTTCTAAATACGCTTAAACGTTGACAAATCCGCTGAAATTTTGTCGTATCCGCCTGAATTATATTTATACCGCGCCGTTCCGTACGATTATCTCAACGAAGCCCCTATCTCAACGCGGTCCGCTCTGTTCCGACTGTCCGCCGCCGACCGACCGTTCGCCCGTACTTTCAGCAGAACCTTCATCCGTACCTTCGCCCGAAGTATCGCCCTTTCTGACCTGTCTCACCGCGCCCACCGCGCCGTACTTGTCGCGGCGGATAAGACGGGTTATTATTCTGCCGCCACGCTCTTCGGTGACGTACCCTTCGCTCAGCGTCCCCTCCCTGCCTTTGGCTATGATTTTATCCTCGTCGCCCTCGACTATCCTATCCTCGGGCGGAGCAATTTCTCCCACCTTCTTAGAAAAAAAGGTGCGTTTTATTCCGTCGTCCGTGCCGTAAAACGTACAGTAAACGCCGCTGAAATCCGCATTCATGCGCACATATACGGGGGTCTTTGCCGTATTTGTGAACTTTAAATCGAAATAGGTGCCGCTCACCATGGCGTCGCGCGAGGGCGCAACGTAGCTCACCTGCAGCGAATGGGGGTGATATTCGGTAATCTGCATTCCTGCAAGCACGGCGGCGTTGTATACCGTGGTCGAAACCTGACACACTCCGCCGCCAACGCCGTCCACAAACTCCCCTCCGGAGATGATTTTTGCAAACTGAAAGCCGTTTGAAAGCGTCCTTGCCCCCACAATATCGTTGAACGAAAAGCTTTCGCCCGGCAGAAGGACGGTGCCGTTGATCTTTGACGAGGCAAGGCGGATATTTGCCGTGCGCGGCAGATTACTGCCGTCGAAATAGGTCGAAAAGGCGCTGATTTTAACCGTTCCACGTTTAACGTTCTGCATCGTCTGCGTGCGCTCGACTACGTTCAATCGGGCATATACGGGCTCGAATCCACTATTCAACGACAAATTTATATCTTCTGAAAGCTTTACTGTATCTATCTTTACTCCGTCCCTGCCCTCGCAGTAGGTGAAGGGTTCGCCCGTCCTGTTGAACAGCGCGTACGGCTCGACCGCCGCGCGCTCTACGTCGGCACATATGCCCCCGATAACCTCCTCTTCGCCGTTCAGATACACCTTAGTATCCGAAAAATACTCGCCCCTGCGCCTGATGGAACCTAAAAGCTCTTCAAGATTGTCCGCATAGTAAAATTCGGGGAAGCGGTAGCCGTATCTGCGTTCGTCGGCGTATATTATCAGCTCTTTGTCCTTAAGCCGCTCTTCCAGCCTGCCCCTTATGCGCTGCTCTGCGGCGGTGCGCGTAAGTCCGCCTACGGCTACGCCGTCCACTTTTACGCCCGACGGCAGAAATTTTACAAAGCCCGTCAGGAAAATAAGAACGCTCGCGACCAGCGCGAGCGTAATTAACGTTTTTATATATTTGTTCATTCAATCCCAAGCGCGCACAGCAGCTCTCCGTCGGGATAGAATTCGGGAATACCAACCGACCTGTTGCCTTCGGTAAAGTGCGTGTCCGAACCGCCCGTAACCAAGAGATTGTATCTGCGCGCCAACTCCTTAAAGTACGCCGTGTCCCTATCAGTATGCCCCGAATAGACCGCCTCTATGCCGCGCAGACCGCAGGAGATGAGCTCCTTTATCAACTCTTCCTTCTTGTCGTCGTCCAGCGTTATCCTGCCGGGGTGAGCCACCGACGCAAAACCTCCGCACTCGCCAATCACCCTGACCGCCTCGTGCGGGGTGGGTCTGCCCAGCGAGGAATACGCGCATTTGCCAGAATTGAGACAGCTCAGATAGAAGTCGGCGGGCGACTTGCCGTAGCCCTTTCTTGCGGCGGCGCGCGCCACGTGCATTACGTGTATGGGAGAGGCTGCGCACTTCTTTTCACGCAGGATATCCTGCATCGAAAGGTTGTAGCCGCACCTCTTCAGCTTGGCTAAAATGTCCGCCGTGCGCTCCTCCGCGCCCTTTACCGTCCTTTCGTAATACGCCCTGTAAGCCGCGCAGTCCCTGTCTACGTTGTAGCCCAGAACGTGAACCTTAACCCCCGTGTAGGCTGAAATTTCAATGCCGGGCACGGCAATTATCCCGCCCTCCTTTGCAAGGGATAACACCTCCTCCGTGGCGTTCATATTGTCGTGGTCGGTGACCGCAATCAGCCCCACCCCGCGCGACTTTGCCGCGGAGATTACGTCCTTGGGCGTCTGCAATCCGTCCGAACAGTATGTGTGAATGTGCATATCGGCACGTATCATCTCTTTATTGCCCCTCCTTCTATGCGTATCTTGTTGGCCTGTCTGCCGTACAGCACGCGCTCGGCGTGAGTGCAGGTTAAAATGGTCTGCAAGCCGTCCGTGCGCGCAACCAGCTTCTTCCGACGGGGAAGGTCAAGCTCGCTCATTACGTCGTCCAAAATCAGCACGGGGTATTCTCCGCACGCGTCCTTGAAAATTTCGACTTCGGCAAGCTTTACCGAGAGCGCCGCCGTGCGCGTCTGACCCTGAGAGGCGTACGCCTTTGCGTCCTGACCGTTTATCTTCACGTCCAGGTCGTCGCGGTGGGGTCCGCTTACGGTGAAGCCCAGACGCACGTCCCTGTCGTAGTTTGCCGAAAGCTCTGCAAACAGCTTTTTTTCAATCTCGCTCTCCTCGCCCTTATACTTCCTGTCGGGGGTAATTTCCAGCTCCTCCTGACCTTCGGTAAGGTAGGAATGGGCCTTTGCGGCGAGCGGAGCGAGCGCTCCTATATAGTCTGCGCGTTTTTTTGCAATTATAGCCGCGTATTTGCACAGCTGTTCGTCCCACACGGGCAGAGTTTCGAAAACCATCTCCAGATCCCTGTTCTTCAACAGGTTGTTGCGCTGTTCTAAAATCTTATTGTAGCGCGAAAGCGCGGTATAGTACGGACGGGAGAGCTGGGAGATTGAGACGTTCATAAACCGCCTGCGCTCGTCGGGTCCGTCCTGAATGAGCCGAAGCTCCCTAGGCGAAAAGAACACGGAATATACGTTGCCCAACAGCTCGGCATTGCGCGCGATTTTATTGTCGTTAACCCAGATAGTTCTGCCGTTTTCGCGTATCTCGGCGGCGATGCTGACCCTGCCGTATCTGCCCTCGCACTCGGCGGAAATTTCAGCGCGCTCCTCGCCGTATAAAATCAGCTGTTTATCCCTCTTGGTTCTGGGGGAAGTACCCGTGCAGAGATAGAATACCGCCTCCGCACAGTTGGTCTTGCCCTGGGCGTTCTTGCCGAACAGAACGTTGAGACCGTCGCTGAACTCGAAGGTTTCTTCGGAATAATTTCTGAAATTTTTCAAAACTAAATTTTTTATGCGCATTTTTATCTAAAACACTTTATTTTAATTTGAAATTGTACTATAATAGGGAAAACAGCCGTGCGTAAATATTACTTAAATATTGTACCACGTTTACGCAAAAAACACAAAGGGAATGAACTAAAATTATGGCGGAAAGTGCAAACTTCGACTTTATTTATAACCCCATAAAGGAAAAAATGCGCGAGACGGTAAACTATATACCGTACATAACCTATCTTGACAAGCTGGTACCCGTCGACATCGACGGCAGATATATCGTTTTGGAGACCTCCAGCGAGCTGCTGGCGCAGTACATTATGAACACGCTTGCAGACAAGATGCGCGAAGCCATAATCAAGGCGGACGTCGGCGTTTCGGACTTCAGGCTGGTGGTTGCAGGCAGCGGAGAGTATACCGCTTCATCCCCCGCAGAGGAGATATATACCCCCCCTTCGAACATAGACAAGAAGCACACCTTCGAATCGTTCGTCGTGGGCAAGAACAACGAATTCGTCTACGCCGCGGCGCTGAACGTTGCGGAGGACCCCGCAGGCACGTACAATCCCTTATTCATTTACGGCGGAACGGGCTTGGGCAAGACCCACTTAATGCAGGCTATCGCCAACAAAATTATGGCGGAAAAGCCGCAGCTTAAGGTCATCTACGTCACCTGCGAGCAGTTTGTAAACGAAATTATAGACACTATGTTCACGGGTCGCGGACCCGACGCTCGCGACAGAGGCAATAAGCTCAGACAGCACTACCGCAGCGCGGACGTGCTTATCATAGACGACATTCAGTTTATCGCCAACAAGAAGGCTGTTCAGGAAGAGTTCTTCCACACCTTTAACGAGCTTGTCTCCAAGAACAAGCAGATAGTAATTTCTTCCGACCAGCCCCCCAAGGAGCTCTCCGCGCTCGAAGAGAGGTTAAAGACGCGTTTTTCGGGCGGACTTGTATTCGACATTCTGCCCCCCAACTACGAGACCAAGATTGCCATTTTAAAGAGAAAGGCGTTCGAAAAGAAGTGCATCGTTCCCGACGAGGTGCTCACCTTCCTCGCTCAGGATTCGGGCGACGACGTAAGAACGCTTGAAGGCAGACTTACCAAGGTTATTTTTGCAAGCAAGCTGCACGAGGAACCCATCTCGGTGGGACTTGCAAGCAACGCCTTGAACGAAGCTGTTTCGGAGAGCGGTACCGAGGAGATTACCCCCTCTTCGATAATTTCGGCAGTGTGCGGATTCTATCAGGTCAGCAAGGACGACCTCGTTGGCAAATGCAAGAAAAAAGAGCTTGTTATGCCCCGCCAGATCTGCTGCTACCTTATGTGCGAGCTTTTGTCCCTGCCCCTGATGTCCATAGGCAAGGCGCTGGGCAACCGCAACCACACTACCATTTTGTATTCGAGAAACAAGGTAGAGGAAATGCGCGCGGTAAACGACCGCATTGCAAAGGATATAGACGATATTAAAAACATCGTGCTTAAAAAATAAGCAATATTTTCCGCCTGTTAAGGCATAATATAACTGCTAAGGCAAAAAAAATAATTGCCGCATTGAGGCGCAACACGCGCCGCACAACCGCCGCTTTTATATAGCTTTGCTCGCGCTGATTGCGCAGAAAAAACGCTTTTATAAAGCTTGGCGCGGCGATAAAGCCGCTTTTATAAAAAGCCTTACGCGTGATTGCGAAAAAAATAAAACCGTGAAATTGCCCGAAAATTCGGGCAAATTTGCTTTAAGATATGAAAGAATTTAGCGAAGGACAATTTGATACAGTCGTAGTGGGCGCAGGTCACGCAGGGTGCGAGGCGGCGCTTGCCTGCGCACGCACGGGTTTAAAGACGGCGATTCTCACGCTGAATTTAGACAGCATCGCCTTTATGGCGTGCAATCCCTCGATAGGCGGCACGGCTAAGGGACATCTGGTGCGCGAGATCGACGCGCTCGGCGGCGAAATGGGCATAAACGCCGACCTGACCGCCCTGCAATTCAAGATGCTGAACGTGGGCAAGGGCGCGGCGGTGCAGTCGTTAAGGTGCCAGTCGGACAAGAACGCTTACCACGCGCGGATGAAGAGCGTGCTTGAACGCACGCCAAATCTTCGCATAATTCAGGGCGAAGCGGCTGAAGTGCTGACCGAAAACGGCAGAGTTACGGGGCTTAAGACCACCTACGGCGGTGTGTTTGAGTGTAAGGCGGTCATACTTGCCACGGGCGTATATCTGAACGCCCAGACCATAACGGGCGAGGTAGTAAAGGACAGCGGTCCCAACGGATTCGCGCCCGCAACCCGTCTTACCGAAAACCTGATAAAACTCGGCTATAACGTGCGCCGTTTCAAGACGGGCACGCCTGCAAGAGTGCATTTCAACTCCTTAAACCTTGACAAAATGAGCGTTCAGGGCGGCGAGACGGATATCTATCCCTTCTCGTTCATGCACGACGGCTTGCCCGCCGAACAGACCCCCTGCTACCTTACCTACACCAACAAGACCACGCACGAGATTATTTTAAATAACCTTGACCGCTCGCCCCTGTACAACGGCACGATTGAGTCCACGGGACCCAGATACTGCCCCTCGGTCGAGACCAAGGTAGTGCGCTTTTCGGACAAGGAGCGCCACCAGATATTCATCGAACCCGAGGGCGCGGACACGCTTGAAGCGTACGTGCAGGGCATGTCCACCTCTATGCCGCACGATATACAGATAGAGATGTACCGCTCGGTCGCAGGGCTTGAGAACGTGCAGATTATGCGCTACGCCTACGCGATCGAGTACGACTGCATAGACACCCTAGACGTCTATCCCACCCTTGAATTTAAAAAGATAGAGGGATTGTACACGGCAGGGCAGATTAACGGTACCTCCGGCTACGAAGAGGCGGCGGCGCAGGGACTTATGGCAGGCTTGAACGCCAGTCTGAAACTGAGGGGACTCCCTCCGCTGATTCTGGGCAGGGACGAGGCGTATATAGGCGTGCTTATCGACGACTTGGTCACCAAGGGCACGGAAGAGCCCTACCGAATGATGACCTCGCGCGCGGAACACAGGATAGAATTAAGGCAGGACAACGCAGATTTCCGCCTTACCCGGAAGGGCTACGACTGCGGACTTGTAACAAAGGAACGCTACGAACAATACTTAAAGCGCAAAGCCGACTGCGAAAGCGCGCTTGAGGAGTTGAACGGACGGCTTCCGCGCGAGCAGGCAGACGAAATTTTAAGGGAGCACGGATTCGACGGAGCGCACAACGCGGTGAGCGGCGCGGACCTCATTAAGCGCGGCATTACCCTGAGCGAGATTTGCCTTAAAACTGGAATTTTGCAGAGATTTTCACCGAGCGTAAAGGAGACCGCGGAGGTAACCGTGCGCTACGAGGGATATCTTAAAAAGGGCAGAGAACAGATCGAACGCGCGAAAAAGATGGAGGAAAAGCTTCTGCCCGAGGATATAGACTACTCCAAAATAGACGGCTTGCGCCTTGAGGCAAGGGAAAAGCTTGCAAAAATCCGCCCCCGTTCGCTCGGTCAGGCAGGAAGAATTTCGGGCGTTAACCCCGCGGATATTGCCGTTTTAATGGTCTGGCTGTCGGTCAACAAGCGCCGCGACGACTAACTTTCCGCCTAGCCGTAGCTTAGCCGCACAGACGAATTTTTTTCACGGCATTAAATTAACTTTAACAACGTAAATACTTTTTTAACCGCGCCGAAGGGTTTATCCTTCGGCGCGGTCGGCTTTATAGCAGTATGCACACTTTAATTATTACAATATAACAAATATAGCGTCACGATAAGACAAATTTTAAGCTTGACCGCGCTATATAATTGGGTTATGCCCGTTAAAATAAATGCTAAAAGCGTGCTCTTGTACGCCGTATATACTATCGCCCTGCTGTGCATAAACTGCGCGGTCAAGGGCGCGCCCTTTTCGCTGGGACTGTGCTTTGCGATGCTGATCTGCGGCACGAATATAATCGCCACACCCGTGCTGTACGCGCTGTGCTCGGCGGTATGCGTAAACTGGATAACCTCGCTCCTGGCGGTATTCGAGGGAGCTTTTTTATGCGCGGTAACCTTTATCTACCGCCGCGCGCACAAAAAAATACGCGCGGAGAGCGCGGCGTATATGAGCATAGCTTTAGCGCCCTTCGTCGCGTTTTCGCCCTGGTCGGGCATAGAGAGTCTGTACTTTACCGATAACCGCTACATAATAAAGGCGATTGCCGCCATTGCGGTGATTTTATTCACCTTTTTCTGCTTTAAAAGCGTATACGCCCTGCTCTACCGCCTCTACCGCTGCAAGCTCCGCGCGGACGAGATAGTCTGCCTTGCCGCAACCTACACGGTGTTCGGAATAGGGCTGTATAACCTTGTCGGTCTGCACGCCACCCTCGCCCTGGGCGCAGGCGCGACCGTGCTTGCCGTAAGGCTGTTCAAGAGCCCTGCGGCGGTGATTATCGGCTGCGTAATAGGGCTGCCCTGCGCTGTTGCCGAGCTTTCAATAAATTATATAACCGCGTTTGTAATTCTTTCAGTGATATCCCTGCTGTTCGTAAGCGCAGGCAGGGGCGCGCCGAGCGCGGTCGCCATAGTTTCAGGGGCGGCGTATTTTTATTTTATCGGCGCGTTTTCGGTAAACGCAGGGCTTGCCGCGGTGCGCGGACTGCTCTTGTTCTGCTGTTGCATGATGCCCGTGTTGCCCACGGACGAGGCGTTGGAGAAAAAACTCAACGCCCTGCAGGTTGTTAAACTTCTGCCCACGACGAGCGAACAGCGCCTGAGGTACGAGACGGGCGAAAAGCTGTTTAAAACCAGCGAAGTGTTCCGCGAAATCGAGTGCGCGTTTAACAATCTAGACGAGGCGCTGGACGACGCCGCTCTGCGCGGAAGAATGATGGAAGAGCTTAAAGTCAGGCTGTGCGGCGGGTGCGAACGCAGGGCAAAGTGCGCAAAAACCACGGTATATGCCGGATTCAAGCGGCTTTTGGACAGCGGCTGTATGAAGGGAAAGGTCAGCCTTGTCGACCTGCCGCAGGACGTTACGGTCTACTGCGCCCACCCTGCGGACGTGATTGAAAAGATGAACAAACTCCTTGCCGACTACCGCCGGCTTACAATCGAGGCGGAGAACGCAAGGAACGGACGCAAGCTGCTTGCAAATCAGGCTAAGGGCATTGCCGAGGTGTTGAAGGGCGCGGCGGTGGATATCTCGCGCGAGCGTGGAAACCATACCGAGCTGGAAAAGCGCCTTAAAGACGCGCTTGCCGCAGGGGGGATATCCTGTCCCGAAATCCGCGTGCAGGGCGAAGCCAACCCCGAAATTTTAGTTACGGTTGTGGGAAAGGTCAAAATTTCAGCCCTGCGCGAAATCATCTTTGCCACGACGGGCGCAAAGTTCGTTTTAAAGGACAAAATTGTCTACGACGCGGACAAGAGCTGTTTAATCTTTACCGTGCCGCCGCAGTACGACGCGGCGTTCGGCGTGGCGTTTGCCGTCAAGGACGGCGAAAAGGTCTCGGGCGATACGCACTCGGTCATCAACGTAAACGAGCACAGCTTTTTAATGGCGCTGTGCGACGGCATGGGCAGCGGCGAATACGCACGCAAGGTTTCTGCCACGACTATTTCTCTCATAGAGGCGTTTTACCGCGCGGAGATGCCCACGCCGACCGTGCTTGAGACCATAAACAAGCTTATGTGCTTTAACCGCGACGAGCGGTTCACCTGCATAGACGTTGCAGCGATAGATCTGAACACTCTGCACGCAAGTTTTATTAAAATAGGCTCGCCTGCGGGCATAATCGTGCGCAAGGGCGAAATCAGGGTTTTAGAGAGCAACTCGCTGCCGATGGGTATTCTGGACAGCATTCACCCGACCGTGTGCGAGGAGCGGCTCAGATGCGACGATTTAGTGGTGTTTATGAGCGACGGAATAACCTCCGCATTCCCCTCCGCGACCGACCTGTACGCGTTTTTGGAGAACCTTAAGCCGCTCAATCCGCAGAACCTTGCCGAAAAGATTTTAGCGGGCGCGCACGCGCAGACGGGCGGCAAATCGAACGACGATATGACCGTGCTTTGCGTGCGCATATTCGCCCGACAGACAGATTAAATTCTTATTTTACAGACCCGTGCATGCGTTTACGGCGCATATTTCCGATGCGGCAGTCCGAAACGGACTGCCGCATTTTCCTTTGCCGATATTTTGTCCGTTTATGATAAAATTATGCCCTGCGGCGAAACCGCCGCAGGGCATATCTTAATTATTATTTAAATCAAACTATCTTCCGCTGCGCTTTACCATATTTTTGAACTCCGCCATCTTGTTGCGGGAGGGCATTTCGGTCAGGCGGTACTTCCAGTTCGCGCCCGTGGTCGAAGGCTCGTTCATGCGGGCGGCGTTGTCCTGACAGAGTATATCCTGAATGGGTATAATAGCCAGATCCGACTTGGTGTTGAGCGCGCATAAAACCAGCGCGTTTGCCGCGTCCGCTCTGTCTACTATGGGCATATATACCCCCTCGTAGTCGATAGCCTCGCGCAGAAGCTTTTTAAAGGTTGCAAACTCCTCGTTGGTCATCTTTAAAAGGAACCCTAAGGAGGTGTCGTTGTCGTGCGTGCCCGTATACGTTACGGAATTTTCGGTTATGTTCTTAGGCAGATAGTCGCTGTCGTCGCCGCCGAAAGCAAACATCATAATCTTCATTCCGGGGAAGCCCGTGCCGTCGCGCAGGGCGATTACGCCGTCGTCCATAACGCCCAGATCTTCGGCGATTACGCAAAGACTGCCAAGGCGCTTTTCAGCCTCTTCGAAGAGCTCCATTTTGGGTCCGTTGCACCACTCGCCGACGACTGCCGTCTCCGCGTCGGCAGGTATGGAATAGTATCTGTCCAGACCACGGAAATGGTCGATACGCACTACGTCGTACATCTCGTTCGCCTTAGCTATTCTGTCTATCCACCAGTCGTATTTCTGGGCGCGCATTGCGTCCCAGTTGTACAGGGGGTTGCCCCACAGCTGACCGGTTGCCGAGAAATAATCGGGCGGTACGCCTGCAACCTTGGTGGGTTTAAGCTCTTCGTCAAGCTGGAACAGCTCGGGATGCGCCCAGACGTCCGCAGAGTCGTAGGCAACGTACAGGGGTATGTCGCCGATAATCTTTATGCCCTTGGAATTCGCATACTCCTTGAGCACCTTCCACTGCTTTTTGAACTCATACTGCAAGAACAGCCAGAAGCAGTATTCCTCGCGGTAGACTGCGTTCCTGAACTCGTACATTGCAAGGTGTTCCTTGTACTTGTAAGCTTCGGGGAAGGACGAAAAATCGCCGTTGTAGCGGGATTTAAGCGACATAAACAGAGCGTAGTCCTCAGCCTCGCCGCTTTCGATAAACGCCACGAAATCCTTGTTTTTAATGTTGAAACGGGCGTATGCGCGGCGCAACAGCGCGTAACGCTTGTTGTAAAGTCCTGCATAGTCCACGTCGTTTTTAAGCTTGGTTACCGCGCTATCCAGCTCTTCGTCGTCGATAAGACCCTGCTTGTGAAGCTGTTCAAGGTCGATAAAGTAAGGGTTGCCCGAAGTGCAGCTTACCGACTGATAGGGCGAATCGCCAAAGCCCGTCTGTTGCAGGGGAAGAATCTGCCAATACTTTACGCCGTATTTCACAAGCAAGTCTACAAACTCGTACGCCTCCTTACCAAGCGAGCCGATGCCGTACCTGTTGGGAAGCGAAGAGATGTGGCAGAGAACGCCTGCGCCTCTTTCCAACCTGATAGTGTTCATATTTTACCCCCAAAGCGCCGCATATACGGGCGCGTCATCACTTTTCAACTTGCAAACGACGGCGAACTTAACGCCGCCGTCCTGAAATTTTATTTAACCTTTGGATAAGAGCGTGCCTATTCTTTCAACCGCTTCCTTTGTCACTTCGCGGCTGCCGAACGCGGTTAAACGGAAGAAGCCTTCGCCGTTTTTGCCGAAGCCCGAACCGGGAGTGCCGACTACCTGAGCGTCGTTTAAAAGCCTGTCGAAGAACTGCCAGCTGGTCTGACCGTCGGGACATCTCAGCCAGATATAGGGCGAATTTTTGCCGCCGGTGTAGAAAATTCCCAGCCTATCCATGCAGTCCGCAATGAGTTTTGCGTTCTCGCGATAGTGGGAAAGATTTTCCTGAATCTGCTTTTGTCCCTCCGCGGTGAACACCGCCGCCGCGCCCTTCTGAATGATATAGGGTACGCCGTTGAACTTTGTAGCCTGACGCCTGAACCACATTTTGTTTGCGGAGTAGCCGTCCTTCTTCAGCTCCTCGGGTACGATAGTGTATCCGCAGCGCGTTCCCGTGAAGCCTGCGGTCTTGGAGAACGAGCAGAACTCGATCGCGCAGCTCTTTGCGCCCTCTACAAGATAGATTGAACGCGCAAGTCCCTCTTCGGTAATGAAGCACTCGTAAGCAGCGTCGTACAAAATTACGGCGTTCTTTGCGATTGCGTAGTCTACCCATTCCCTGAGCTGAGCTACCGAGTAAGCCGCGCCCGTGGGATTGTTGGGCGAGCAGATATAGATTATATCAGTATCAACCGAATAGTCGGGCATGGGCAAGAAACCGTTTTCCGCCGTGGCGTTCATAAAGCTTACCTTTCTGCCTGCCATAAGGTTGGTGTCTACGTATACGGGATATACGGGGTCGGGAACGAGCACCGAGTTTTCCTTGGCGAAGATGTCCAGAATATTGCCGAGGTCGCTCTTCGCGCCGTCGGAGACGAAAATTTCGGCAAGGTCGAGATTTACGCCGAAGGACTTGTAGTAGTCCCTTATGCTCTCCCTTAAAAAGTCGTAGCCTTCGTAGGGACCGTAGCCCTTGAAGGTCTCCTTGACAGCCATATCCTCAACGCCCGAATGGAGCGCGGAAATAACCGCGGGGGCAAGGGGCAGAGTTACGTCGCCGATGCCCAGCTTTAAGACCTTTTTATCGGGGTTTTCCGCGGAATACTTCGACGCGCGCGAAGCAACCTCCGCAAACAGATAGTTTTCCGCTATATCGTTAAAATTGGAATTGAATTTCATTATATTCTCCGTTGAGCCTGAATATTACAAGGTTCCCCCTGTGCATAGACGGCTGAATCTGCAATTACTTGTTGGAATAAATTACCGCGTGCTTTACAAACTCCCTGAATACGGGGTGAGCCGACTGAGGACGGGACTTGAATTCGGGGTGGAACTGAACGCCTACGTAGAAGTCGTTTGCGGGGATTTCAACCGCTTCGACCAAGAGTCCAGAAGGGGAAGTTCCGGCAATTACCATGCCCGCCTTTTCGATTTCCTCGCGGTAGTCGTTGTTGAATTCGTATCTGTGGCGGTGACGTTCGGAGATTAAATCTTCGCCGTACGCCTCCTTCATCTTTTCGCCCAAGACCTTGCAAGGATATGCGCCCAGACGCATCGTGCCGCCCATCTTTACGCCGTGCTGGTCGGGCATGAGGTCGATTACGGGGTGCTTGGACTGAGGGTCGAACTCCGAAGAGTTTGCGTCCTTGTAGCCGAGAACGTTTCTAGCGTATTCGATGACCGCCGTCTGCATGCCGAGGCAGATTCCGAAGTAGGGCACGTTGTTTTCACGCGCGTATTTAGCACACAGAATTTTGCCCTCTACGCCGCGTCCGCCAAAGCCGCCGGGAACTAAAATACCGCTCACGTCGGACAGCTCCTGCTCGTAATTTTCTTCGGTCAGGGATTCGGTGTCAACCCACTTTATATCCACCTTTGCGCCGTTTTCGTAGCCTGCGTGCGCCAGAGCTTCGGCAACCGAGAGGTACGCGTCGTGAAGCTGAACGTACTTGCCGCAGAGCGCGATTTTAACCGTCTTGTTGCGCGCCTCGATTCTTGCAAGCATCTTGTTCCATTCGGTCAGGTCTATCACTCTGGGGTCGAGGTTGAGTATGCCGCAGACAATCTCCGAAAAGCGGCTCTCTTCAAGCATAATGGGGCACTGATAGAGAACGGGCATAGTCATATTCTCGATACAGCACTCGGGCTTGACGTTACAGAACATCGCGATCTTGTCGCGGACGTCCTTGGGCATGGGCGCGTCAACGCGGGGAATTATGATGTCGGGATTGATGCCCATACCCTGCAGTTCCTTTACGGAGTGCTGAGTGGGCTTGGACTTGAATTCCTCCGAACCCGAAATATAGGGAACCAGAGTCACGTGAATGAAGCAGCAGTTCTCTCTGCCGACTTCGCGCGCGACCTGTCTGATAGCTTCGATAAAGGGCTGGCTTTCGATATCGCCGATAGTGCCGCCGATTTCGGTTATAACCACGTCCGCTGACGAAGTCTTGCCCACGTTATAGATAAACGACTTGATTTCGTTCGTGATGTGGGGGATAATCTGCACGGTCTGACCGAGGTATTCGCCGTTGCGCTCCTTGTTCAGTACGTTCCAATATACCTTACCGGTGGTAAGGTTGGAATACTTATTTAAGTTCTCGTCGATGAATCTTTCGTAGTGACCCAAATCGAGGTCGGTTTCAGCGCCGTCGTCGGTTACGAAAACTTCGCCGTGCTGATAGGGACTCATTGTCCCGGGGTCGATGTTGATATAGGGGTCGAGCTTCTGCGAAGCAACCTTGTAGCCTCTGCACTTCAAGAGTCTGCCCAGAGACGCCGCCGTAATGCCCTTACCTAAGCCCGAAACTACGCCGCCCGTAACGAAAATGTATTTTGTCATAAGTACTCCCTTAATAAATGTTTACCTAAAAAATATTTTCCGAATAATTTTACCATATCGGCAGAATAAAATCAATCTTATTTTATAAAATTTAGCCAACAGGTTGACCAACTTTTAACGCATTCGGATTTAACTGCATTAAATTTCCACGTAGCCGTAGAAGGCAAGCGTCGCGCCGCCCTCCATAAACACGGTGTCGTCGGTGTAAGTAATCAACAAATCGCCGCCGCGCAGGTGTACGCAGATTTCCGTGTCCTTATCGCAGTAGCCGTTCAGGACCGCCGCAACCGCAGTTGCGCACGCGCCCGTGCCGCACGCCCAGGTTTCGCCGCTGCCGCGCTCCCATACGCGCATAATGAGCTCGTTCCTGTTCGCAACCTTTACGAATTCGGTATTTATCCTCTCGGGGAAGAGGGGATTGTTCTCAAAGAGAGGTCCCACCTTTTCAAGCTCGGTCTTGTAGGGGTCGGCGAACACTATGCAGTGGGGATTGCCCATCGAAACGAGGGTGATATTATAGTTTTCACCGCCCACTTCCACGGGATAATTTACCACCGCGTCGCCCTCGAGCGTGGAGGGGATTTGCTTTGCGGGCAGGATTGCCGCGCCCATATCCACCTTTGCCGAAGCCACCTTGCCCTCGGCGTCCAGCGAGAATTTAAGCTTTTTTATGCCCGAAAGGGTCTCTATCGTGCAGGTATCGCCCTTAACGTAGCCCAGATCGTGCGCGAGCTTGCCCACGCATCTTATTCCGTTGCCGCACATCCTGCCTTCCGAGCCGTCGGCGTTGTACATAGCCATACGGCAGTCAGCCACCTTCGAGGGGCACAAGAGAATTATTCCGTCGCCGCCTATAGAAAAGTGCCTGTCGGAGAGTATTTTAGAGAGCTCGTCGGGGTTTTCCAGGGGCTCTTCCATACAGTCGAAATAAACGTAGTCGTTGCCGATGCCGTGCATCTTGTAAAATTTTCTTAGCATTGTTTGCCGCCTTTAACTTTTAATAGCGTTTTTTACTCAAAAACAAATAATATACGTTTTTATTATATACCTAAAAGGGTTAAAAGTACAGAAAAAACTGTTAAAAAAACGGCGCACGCACAAAAAAATTTGTGCGTGCGCCTATTAATAATTCTTATACCGGTTAATTGCTTAAAGCACTATGCAAGCGTCGCGCTCCGCGCCGACGGAAACGTACTTGATTTTGCAGTTGCACAGCTTTTCCAGAAGGCGGATATAGTCCATCGCTTCCTTGGGCAGATCTTCCGCGGTGCGGCAACCCGTAATGTCGCAGTGCCAGCCCTTTACCTTTTCGAATACGGGCTTGCACTTATCCAGAACGTCGGTGAAGGGGAAGTCGTCGATAATCTTTCCGTCCAGCTCGTAATGGGTGCAGATTTCAATCTCTTCGTAGTCGTCTAAAATATCGAGCTTGGTGAGCGCGATTTCGTCCGCGCCCTGACACATAATGCCGTAGCGCGATGCAACTACGTCGAAGGGACCGACTCTTCTGGGTCTGCCCGTAGCCGCGCCGTATTCGCCGCCGAGCTCACGCAGACGCTCCGCCTTTTCGCCGAAATATTCGCAGGTGAAGGGGCCTGCGCCTACGCAGCTGGAATAAGCCTTCATAATGCCTATGGAGTTGTCCAGCTTGAGGTTGGGCACGCCCGCGCCGATGGGTGCGTACGCCGCAATCGTGGAGGACGACGAGGTATAGGGAACTATGCCGTAGTCGATATCGCGCAGCGCGCCGAGCTGAGCTTCGAACATAATCTTCTTGCCCTGTCTGTTCGCCTCGTTGAGATATACCGAAGTATCGATTATATAGTCCTTCAAAGGCAGACCGTACTCTTCGAGATAAGCCTTCATATCCTCGACCTTGATCGGTTCGAAGCCGTAAGCCTTGATGGTCATATTCTTCCAGTCGACGATGTCGGGCAGACGGGAGAACATAATTTCGGTATTCAAAAGCTCTCCCATTCTGAACGCCTTTTTCATATACTTGTCGGCGTAGATGGGTGCGATACCGCGGCGCGTGGAGCCGTAGGGCTTGCCGGTCGCCTTAGTCAGTCTGTCCTCCTCCATTATATCCTGCAACACGTTGTAGGGCATGGTGATGATAGCCTTGTCCGAAATTTTAAGGTTTTCGGGGGTGATTTTAATGCCGCCCTCTCTCAGCCTTGCGATTTCTCCGCAGAGATGCTTTACGTCGATAACCATTCCGGGACCGAGCACGTTTACCACGTCTTCGCGGAGAATGCCCGAGGGAAGCAAATTTAAAATGAACTTACCCTTGTCGTTAATAACGGTGTGCCCTGCGTTGTTGCCGCCCTGATAGCGGCAGACAATGTCGAAGTCGCGGGATAAAAGGTCTACCATTCTTCCCTTGCCTTCGTCGCCCCAGTTGATACCACAGATACTTGTAAGCATAATTTTTTCCTCTGTCGTTTTAGATTCTTGCGAGCGGGCTGAATTTCAGCCGCAACGCGTTTATATTACCCTGTTATTATATAATAATATGCGTATTTAGTCAAGCGTTAATTTTTAAAGCGGACTATAATTATTTGTCGGCGGTATTTGTATACCGCACAAAACGCCGCATAAGGTTTCCTTGCCCCGCGCCGCCGTTGCGGGTTCCGCACCCCGTATACGCCGCCGAAGGGCTTTTCCGTGCCCAACCGCCCCGTTGCGACTACTTTCCCCGTATAAAGAGTTTGTGCAGAATTATTATAAAAGCTCCGCGCAAGTTTGCAAACTTGCGCGGAGCTGAAATCAAAGCTGATATTAAGCAATAACAAGCGGTAATAATTTAACGTTCAGGTCTGCCGACAATGTCGTACAGGTAGTCCATAAGCTCTTCCTCATCCGAAGTTTCGCACTCGAAAGTGATAGTCTGACCTGCGTGCAGAATGGTTTCGCCGTCGGGAACCTCCGCTCCGTTTTCGCCCGAGAGCTCGACGACCAGTCCGTTCGAAGGCCAGATGATTTTGCGCACCTTGCCGCCGTCCGCCTTGGAGCCCTCCATAATACGCGCGGTGACGCGCACCTTTTTGTTGTTCTTGTAGAAGCCCTCTTCCTCGATGAACATTCTCAGGCACAGCTCGTAGCCGGGTTCGAGCTTGAACAGCTCGGAGACAAAATAGCCTATCAACACGCCCAAAAGCGCGGGGAACAGGTTCGCAACCTGACCAGTCAGCTCGAAAACCATAAACAATCCCGTCAGCGGTGCCCTTACGAACGTCGTGAAGAAGGTCGCCATGCAGATGATTATAAGAAAGTCGGTAAAGGCGGGGTCGAAGCCTATGGAGCGGAAAAGCAGCGAAAGTATCGCGCCCAGTCCTGCGCCCACGGCAAGCATGGGAATGAACACGCCGCAGGGCACTCCGCAGCCCATAACCAGAGTCATTGAGACAAAGCGGATTAACACTATAACCGCGAGCGAAGCTAAAAGTCCCAAGCCCCACACGCTCTCTATGGAAATTTCACCCGTTCCGCCCGTGGCGAGAGCGGAGATAAATCCGTGTCCGCCGCCCATGGCGTAGACGGTGATGAGTCCGAACGCGCCCGAGAGCACGAAGGGTATTATATACTTGCCCACGCCCTTTAAAAAGGTGATTTTTTTGAACAGCTTTTTGGTCTTGAGCATCAGGTGGTAGAACGCCACCGCCGCGAGCGCTACTACGTTTGCGGCAAGCACTACGAAGCCGCAGCCCGCCCAGTCCATCTGAGTGAATACGAATCCGTCGAAGGAGAAACCTATCGACATACCGAGCGCGCTCCTTATGCCCGTTCTTACGCCCAGCGCGGTCAAGACCGCGGCGGCGGAGCTTATGAACACCTGCGGCGAGAGAGACTTGAACGCCTCCTCCATCGCAAACACCATACCCGTTACGGGCGCGTTGAACGCCACGGCAAATCCCGCCGAAGCGCCGCCCGCTATCTGAAGTCTGCGCACCATATGAGTGCGCTTTAAGGTTTTGCCTACCGCCTCGCCCGCGCAGCCGCCGATCTCTATCGAAGGTCCCTCGCTTCCCGCCGCAAGCCCTAAGAAAATGCAGGCGAGCGACGCGGCGAACATCGAACACATTACCGTGTACCACCTGAATCCGAACTTGCCCCGCGCGGCGCCCTCTATCTGCGGTATGCCGCTCCCGCGGATCATCGGCACGAACTTTACCAGAGTTCCGATCACCACCGCGCCTGCGGCAAGCGCCACAAACAGCAGCGGAATAAACGCAGGATTTTCAAGCAACAGCTTGTACATTGCCTGCGAAAACTCTTCTCCGTAGGATGCGCAGATTGAGTAAAAGGTGATGAGTACGCCCGCGAACAGACCTGTTATTATGCTTATCAGCATAAGGTTCAGCCCGTTGTCGGCAAAGCGGTTTAACTCTTCCTTCAGTTTGTGTTTAAGAGCCATAGCGCGCCTCCTCAGACGAAATTACAAATGCTTTTTAAGGGAAATTCGCCTAAAGACAAGATAAATTATTGTCAACATTATAATATTTAATCTTATTTCCTGTCAAAAGTTTGAATGTGAAAAATTTGAAGGGGCGTAATTGCGTATAATACACAAAAAAACGGAGCTTTTTTACAAGCTCCGTTACTTTTTTTATTGTTTCGGCTTATTCTTTGTCTTTTTCGACTTCGCCCTTTTCAGACTCTTCCTCTGCCTTCTTGGGGCTGATCAAATCGGGCATTTTGAGCCCTGCCATAGAGTACAGGTCGTCGAGGGGAGGAAGGGACTTCAACATTCCCGAAAGGAAGTCTGCGGTAGCCGTCTTGCCGTTTTCGCCCTTGCCGCCGTCCCATACGGTGACTTTGTCTATCTTGATGTTCTTGATAGCTTCAACCTGAGTTGCAACCAGCTGTTCAAGCTTGTCGGCAATCATAAGGCGAACCGCCTCGTCCGAAGTGCCAGCCGCCTTGACGAGTTTATCCATACCTTCAGCCTGCTTTGAAAGGGTTTCGTAAATACCTCTCGCCTCTGCCTCCATCTTGGAGAAGATAGCGTCCGCTTCACCCTTTGCCTTGCGGCGAACGTTCTCTGCCTGAGCGTCCGCTTCGATTTCGATTTTGCGCTTTTCGATTTCGGATGCGACGATTATATCCGCTTCCTTGGTCGCCTTCTCGCGCGAGGCTCTGGCAATTTCCGCCTGCTGTTCTGCGGCGTAGCTCTCTTCCTTCGCCTTTGCCGCCTGAACGTTTTCGGCGGTGACTGCCAGCTTCATAGCTTCCGCTTCACGCTGACGGAGGAGCGCACGCGACTGCGCGATTTCAGCCTTTGCCTTGTTTTCGCCATCGATTGCCTTACTTTCTGCCTCGGCGACGTTTATTCTCTGCTGCATCTGCGCGTTAGCTTCACCGATCGCACCCTTGCGGTTTTCTTCAGCAACCGAAATTTTAGCGTCGTTTATAGCCTTTGCAGCCGCCTCTTTGCCGAGTGCGATTATGTATCCGCTCTCGTCGGAAATGTCCGTAACGTTAACGTTGATAAGTCTTAAACCCAGCTTTTTAAGCTCGCCCTCTACGTTGCGCGAAATAGCTTCGAGGAACTTGTCTCTGTCGGTGTTGATCTCTTCGATTTCCATCGTCGCGATGACCAGACGGAGCTGACCGAAGATTATGTCCTTTGCCAGCTCGGATATCTGGCGGAGCTCAAGCCCTAAAAGTCTCTCTGCGGCGTTCTGCATAATCGCAGGGTCGGTTGATATGCCGACGGTGAATATGGAGGGAACGTCTATTCTTATGTTCTGCTTGGAGAGCGCGCTCTTGAGGTCGACCGAGATCGAAAGGGGGGTTAAGTCGAGGAAAGTGTACGACTGAACAAACGGCCATATGAACGCCGCGCCGCCGTGGATACACTTTGCACTGCGGTAGGTGCCGTCCTTATTGGGCGAAATTTTACCGTAGATGACCATGATTTTGTCTGAAGGGCACTTTTTGTACCTTACCATTACCACGAGGAACAGCATCACGAGTACGAGTACCACTACCACTGCCAGCACTACGCCTATGGTTGCGCCGACACTTGCAAGTAAACTATTCATATTCTTATACTCCTTCATTTCCGTCGGGCTCTGTCAAAGGCAACCTGACCACCGCGCAGTCGCCCTCTACGGAAATTATTTCCACAATTTTGTCGCAGGGAATTCTGTCCTGCAAATCCGTCACCGCGTCGAACTCGGTAAACCTGCCCTGAGCTTCGAGCGTGATTTTACCCCTGCCGCTGCGAAGTGCGGGGATACTTACGTACACGGTCGCCGTCTTTCCGACGAGCTTATCGGTTTCAAACGTGCCGTTGCACTGCAATTTAAGTATTCCGCGAATGGCGAACGCCACGCCGAGCATTGCGGCAAGACCGGCTACTACCGCCACTAAAACGCTTATCCAGGCGAGGCTTTCGTCCAGAAGGGTGCTGGTAAGCAAACCTGCCCAGCTGCCCACCGCGAGGAACGCGGTTATGGTTTTAACCGTGAAGATAGATACGCCGCTGTCCGTGTCGACGTCTATATCGTCGTCAAAGTCCACGTCCGCGCCGAACACCGAAAAGCACATTAGCGCAATCTGAATTATCAGGAACACGGTTGCAACGACGCCCAGCCAAAGATATACGTATTCGAGAACGGTAAGAGAATTGTACCACTCTACCATTTAATTTACCTCCTTTACGTTCAGGCACATGCCCGCACGTTCGTATTATATTATATAATATAGCGGTCAAATAGTCAATATATAATAAAAAGACTTCCGCCGCGCATTGCTTTCGCGGTCAAAAGTCTTACCGTCGGTTATCCGCTGCCTCCCCGGGAAAAATTCCGTACTGACGGGGCGGGCGTTCAGCCTCTCCAAACTCTTTGGTCGGGCTTAAGGTTACTCCCTTTTAACGGTATTTATATTATCACTTCCCGACCCACTTGTCAAGTGTTTTTCGATAAAATTTTATCGATTTCTAAAAAATATACTGTACACTTTTACAATTTGTCAATTTTAACCGCTTTTCTGGCAAAATTATACCGCCCTTCGTTTCCGAAGGGCGGTTACACGGTTCTTTGTCGGAGTATTTTACTTCACCGAATAGAGCAGGTCGAAGTAGGTGGGATAAGGCCAGTAGTCGGAGGAAACTTCCTTTTCCATTCCGTCGGCAACCGCTCTTATCTCTTCCATTACGGGAATAACCTTGTGCGCCATTGCCTGCGACGCCGCAATGACGTCTTCGGGATTGATTGCCTTAAGCTCGCCTTCAAGCTCTTCCACAAGCGCGGAGAGCCTGTCGTTGCCGTCGGCAAGGCGGGTTATTACCGCCTTCTCGGTCACGCAGGGGATATTTTCGCACACGGACTTCTTCGCCGCAAGGTTTGTGCAGAGTTCCGCAACGTAGTCGGAGACCGCAGGGATAATATCGCGCTTTGCCATTTCTATCATAGTGAGAGCTTCGATATTGATAATCTTCGTGTAGTTTTCAAGCTGAATGTTCGCGCGCGCAATCGCCTCGGCACGGGTGTACACGCCCTGACGCACGAATACGTCCACGTTCTCATCCTCAAAGCATACGGGAACGGCGTCCGCCGTGTTCTTGTTGTTCAGAAGCCCCCTTCTCATAGCTTCGGGTTCCCATTCGGGGCCGTAGCCGTCAAGGTTGAATATTATGCGGTAGTGCGCCTTGAGCTCGCGCGCGATGACCGCGTCTATCGCCTTGTCCATATCCTTTGCGCCCTCGAGCTCGTCTGCAAACTGCTCGAACGCGTCCGCGACTATGGTGTTCAAAACTATGTTGGGGTCGGCTACGTTCGCCTGTGAACCGAGCATACGGAACTCGAACTTGTTGCCCGTGAAGGCGAAGGGCGAGGTTCTGTTTCTGTCGGTCGCGTCCTTGGGGAAGATGGGCGATTCGGGCACGCCGATATAGCCTTCGTCCGCCTTCTTGGGGACGTAATCTTCGCCGTTGACGATTGAATCCACGATTGCGCCCAACTGGTCGCCGAGATAGATTGAAATTATTGCGGGAGGCGCCTCGTTAGCGCCCAGACGGTGGTCGTTGCCCGCCGTCGCAACCGACGCCCTTAAGATGCCCTGATATTCGTCCACAGCCTTGACCACAGCCGCAAGCACGAGCTTAAACAGGGTATTTTTATGCGGTTCGTTGCCGGGGTCGAGAAGATTTAAACCCGTGTCGGTGGACATGGACCAGTTGTTGTGCTTGCCCGAACCGTTTATTCCCTCGAAGGGCTTTTCGTGAAGCAGACAGACGAGTCCGTGCCTCTTGGCAACGCGCTTCATAATGTCCATCGTCAGCATGTTCCCGTCCACAGCCACGTTGGTCGTGGAGAATACGGGCGCCATTTCGTGCTGAGCGGGCGCGACTTCGTTGTGCTTGGTCTTGGAGGGTATGCCGTAAGACCACAGCTCCCTGTCCAGATCCTGCATAAACTCGCCCACCTTGGGCTTGATCGTGCCGAAATAGTGGTCCTCAAGCTCCTGCCCGCGGGAGACGGGCGCGCCGAAGAGCGTTCTGCCGCACAGCTGAAGATCCTTGCGCTTTAAATATTCCTCCTCGGAAATAAGGAAGTATTCCTGCTCGGGTCCGACGGTTGTCGAAACCTTTTTGCAGTCGATTCCGAAGAGCTTTAAAATCCTCTTTGCCTGTTTATCCAGGGCGGTCATAGAGCGGAGAAGCGGTGATTTTTTATCCAACGTTTCGCCCGTGTACGAGATGAACACCGTGGGAATATACAGCGAGCCGTCCTTGACGAACGCAGGAGAAGTGGGGTCCCACGCCGTGTAGCCGCGCGCCATAAAGGTCGAACGCGAACCGCCCGAAGGAAAACTGGACGCGTCGGGTTCGCCCACTATAAGACTCTTTGCCGAGAGGCGCATTATGACCTTGTCGCCCTCGGGTTCAATAAAGCTGTCGTGCTTTTCGGCGGTCAGCCCCGTAAGAGGCTGGAACCAGTGAGTGTAGTGCGTTGCGCCCTTGGATACCGCCCATTTCTTCATTGCCGAAGCAACCGAGCCCGCTATAGACATATCGAGACGTTTGCCCGACTCTATGGTGGCTCTCAGGGCCTTGTAGACTTCGCTGGGCAGAGTTTCCTTCTGAACCGCGTCGTTGAACACGTTTTCGCCGAACGTCTGGGAAAGATTCATTTCAATACTCCTTATATGCTTTACCGATATTTGCCGCGTTACCGCCGCTCAATTTAATATTAGTTAATCTTATACGGTATATTCGTTTTAATTATAAAGTAAACCTCTTTACAAGTCAACAATTTGATAAGGTAAATTGAGGGCGCGGGGCAGTTTTAACTGCCCCGCGCCCTCTGTAATTTTATCCGATTTATCTGTAATCATATAATATTTAACCGTAATTATGTCCGATTTAGCTGTAATTACGTCCTGTTTTAGTTGTGCGGAGGAGTGCAATCAATCCTCTTCCCCGTCCTTTCCTTCCGCCCTGTCGTCGAACCGCGCGGGCTTGATGAGATGGGAATTTTTCACGTCGTCGTGCATTGCGTCGGGGTCGTCGAGCATTATTCCGCGCTGAACCGAGGCGTAGCCGTGCTTCTTTCTTATTGCGTCGATAGCGCGTTCGGCGCGCTCACGCTTGGAATAATCGCCCGAAGTTTCGTCAAAGGTTATCTGCGACCTGCCCGCGTCGAAGCCCGAAACGGTCACGCCCAGCGACCTTATCGCAAAGGGCGGCTTGAAATTTTCCTTGAACAGCGCAAACGCGCTCGCCGCAATTTCTCCGCACAGCGCGGTGTGGCGAACCTTTCGCTGAATCTGGAAGTTGTTTAAAAAGCTGTCGCGCACCCATAGATGAACGGTGTCCGCCATTCCCCTGTCCGACTCTCTAAGCCGCGCCGCCACGCTTTCGGAAAGCACGTATAAATTGCGCTCGATCTGGTCGTAATTGGTAAGATCGTACGCGTAAGTCTGCGAATTGCCGATAGACTTGAGCTCGCGGCTCTCGTCCATATGCTTAACGGGGTCGGCATCTTCTCCCCTTGCGTAGGTTAAAAGGGTGGTTCCGAACTTGCCGAGCGCCTTGAAAATTATATTGTCGTCCGCCGCCGCAAGTCTGCCGATAGTGTCGTAGCCCATTCCGTGGAGCTTGGCGGAAGTCGCTCCGCCCACCATTAAGAGCTCCTCCACGGGCAGACCGTAGATGACGTTTTTGTAGTTGACTATGGAAATTACCGAGGTTCCGTCCGGCTTTTTCAAGTCCGACCCGAGCTTTGCGAAGATTTTATTGAAGGATACCCCCACCGATACGGTTAAGCCCAGCTCGTCCTTGACGGCGTTGCGGATTGTATCGCCGAGGTGGCGCAAAAATCCGTCGGCAAAGTGCTTATTCTCGCCCTCGCCCGTAAACTTTTCGCCGTCGTATTTAGGGAATATCAGCGTGGATCTGGTCAAGTCCAGCCAGCACTCGTCTATTCCGTAGCTCTCGATAAGGTCGGTATAGCGCGCGTAGATTGCCTTTACCTTGCGCGAATACTCCATATATTCGGGAAAGTGCGGTCTTACTATCACGATATCGTGGCACTTTTTCTTTGCCTGCCACACGGTATCGCCCGTTTTTACCCCCTTCTTTTTCGCCTCCTCGCTCTTGGCAAGCACTATGCCCTTGCGCTCTTCCTTGTTGCCGCACACGGCGATAGGCACACCCGTAAGCTCGGGGTGGAGCTTGCGCTCGACCGACGCGTAAAAATTATTCAGATCGCTGTGAATAACTATCCTTTCCATACTCTATAAGTTTAGCATATTATCGCCCGTTTTACAACGGGGGAGGCTGAGAAAATTTTTTTGAAAATATTGTAAAAATCGTTGAAATGCCAACCGCGTGAGTTTATAATTTATTTATAAGTTAATTGACACGGAGGTTTTTTATGATTAACGAAAAGATTGCTCAGCTTATCAACACACAGGTCAACAAGGAGCTGTATTCGGCTTACCTTTACCTTGATTTTGCAAACTATTACGAAGCGGAGGGATTGGACGGCTTTGCGCATTGGTATCAGATTCAGGCTCAGGAAGAGCGCGACCACGCTATGATGATGAGAAGATACCTTATCGACAACGGCGTAAGAGTTACCTTTGACGCGATTGCAATGCCCGACAAGAAGCTTGAAAAGCACGTCGACCCCCTGAACGCAGGCTACGAACACGAACAGTACGTAACCTCGCTTATCAACAATATCTACTCGGAAGCGTTCGCGATTAAGGACTTTAAGACCATGCAGTTTTTGGACTGGTTTATAAAGGAACAGGGCGAAGAAGAAAAGAACGCCGAAGATATGTTGAGAAAGTACGAATTGTTCGGACACGAGGCAAAGGGCTTGTACGCGCTCAATCAGGAGCTTGCCGCAAGAGTTTACACTCCGTCCGCAACCGGACCTGCAATGTAACAAGCGTGTACTTGAGCCAGGTTTTTTAAATTACTTGAACACTTGACTAACTCAAAAATAATAAACTACGGGCGGCGTCTTTCGACGCCGCCCGACTTTTTGCCCTGATTATGTTATTAATTATAATAAGATATTCCGTTAGCTCTTAGTTGCGACTCCATATCCGCAACAAGCCTATCGCTTGAAGTGCTGATTTTTTCAAGCAAAGCTTTATTCATTTCTTGAGCGGAATAATTGTTTTGCGCAAGTCTTGCCATTTCCTCGTTCTGTTGTTGCAACAAAGCATTCGCCCTTACTGTATTTCTTCCGATCGCTCTTCTGGTTTCCTCATTTTGCGACCTTTGCACATTTTCTATATCACTTTTTCGTGAAATATTTGTTCTCCAAATACTGTCCATCGTCTGTTTCTGATGATTAATTTCGTTATTGATTATATACTGAACTTCGTCCTCGTTCTGAGAAACTATGGATAAAACCGAGCGAATAGCATACATTTCGCTTAGAATTTGAACCTTTTCCTGCTCCATATTTTCCTCCGTTTTGATTTTAGCTCTACTTTAATTTAATTATATCCTACATTATGTAGGGAGTCAACATTTTGTAGGAAAAATTGGTTAATCTAATGATGTGAAAGACAATTATTTTGGACAAAAATTGAAAGAATTAAGATTAGAGCAAAACCTTTCCCAACGGCAGTTGGGGGATATTTTGGGTTGTTGCAATCAGACGATAAGCTTTTGGGAGAACTCCAAAAGAGAACCCGACCTCGATTCGCTTGTGACAATCGCAAAATATTTTAACGTTTCTGCTGACTTTTTATTAGGGCTGGATTAACATAGATTAGTGCATAAATTTAACAAAAGCCGACGGGCGCAAACCTTTGCGCCCGTCGGCTTTATAAATTATCGCTCAATAATTTTCCGATTTATAGATTATTGCTTCACTTAGTCAGTTGTTCAACCGTGCTGTCGAGAACGGTGAAATATTCTTTAAAGGTCTTGGAGCAGACCTGACAGTTTTCGATTATCACGCCGTCGCACCTCAATCCCGTCACGGCAAACGCCATTGCAACGCGGTGGTCGCCGAAGGTGTTTATAACTCCGCCGTGCGGCTCGGAAGGGTAAATCTTCACGCCGTCCTCGCGCTCTTCAACTCTTACGCCGAGAGCGGAAATGTTAGTAACTATTGCCGAAATACGGTCGCATTCCTGACCCCTTGCGTGGGCTATGCCGCAAATTTCCGTAGGTTTGGAAAAATACGGCGCGATCGCCGCGAGAGTCAACGCCTGGTCGGAAAACGCCGACATATCCACGACGCCGCCGTCGAAGTTCTGCAAAAGCTTAATCAGCTTATAGTCGCCCTGCATAGTGTGCGGCATGATTCCGCGCACCCTTATGTCCGTACCCAGCACCCTGTTCATTGCGTAGAAGTAACAAGCCGCCGAAACGTCGGGCTCGATATCGTATTTTTTAGCGGCGTAACCGCCCGAAACGACGTATTCGCCCTCGCCCTCTTCAACCGTGAGTCCGAACGACCACATCATATCCAGCGTCATATTAACGTAGTCCATTCCGTGGTTGCCCACCGTCTTAATCTTAACGGGCTTTTTTGCGCAAGCCGAGGCAATGAGCAACGCCGAAAGAAACTGACTGCTCTTCTGAATGTCCACCGTGATTTCCGATTTCGGATTGGAAGTGCCCCTGACGATAAACGGGAAACAGTTGGGCTCCTCTAAAAACTCAAAGCTCGCCCCAGCCTCCGTAAGGCAGTCGATAAGCGGCTTTACGGGGCGTTTTTTCATCTGCTCGGAGGCGCGGACGGTGAATTGCCCGTCGGAAAACGCCAGAAGCGCGGTTAAAAACCTTGCCGCCGTGCCCGCGCTGCCCACGTAAATTTCGCCACGGTCAACGGGGAGCTTACCCGCGCAGCCGTGAATTTTAACCGTAGTACCCTCGGCGCCTGCCTGTATGCCCAAAGCCTTTACCGCCTCTAAAAAGGTTGCGCAGTCGTCGGAAAACTGAGCCCCGTAGAGCGTGCTTTCTCCGTCTGCAAGGGTGGCTAAAAGCAACGCCCTTGCGGTTATGCTCTTGGAGCCCGGAACGGCAACAAGCGCGCTTTTGTTTTTGATTTTTCCGTAAATATTTTTAACACTGTAGTTCATAATCCGATTTCAATGGCGGCAACGCCGTACTCTTTTATTTGCTCTTCGCCGTAATATGCGAGCATATCCGCAGGCGAGCATATTTCACCGTCAAAATAACCCAGCTCGCGCGGGGAATAGTTTGCGTAGAGCTCTTCAAAGTTATTAAAACGCCTGACCGCCTTAACCCTTACCGTCAGCTTATCGCCCTTCGGAGAGGTGAATTCAAGGTCGTCCCCCGCGTTTATGCCCTGTCGCTTTTTGTCGTATAACCGCATTTCGACCGTCTTTATGCCCGATTTAATGCTGTCAAACGGTCTTTGCTGCAAATTCATTTGTATAGTCATTTTGAATCACTTTCTTCTGCGGAGGATATCCCCTGCCGAAAGGTCGTAAGGGCAGTTGATTTTGTACTTTTCCTGAACCAGCTTACAGTCGCTCACCTGCTCACCTGTCGAAGTGTACGCATATTCAACCGTAAAGGCTTTTAAAAAATTGTCGGAGGGCGAAAGTACTTCAAGCCTGTCGCCGACTTTGAACCTGCCGCGCATTTCAACCGTGGCGCAGCCCTCTCCGCCCGATATTACGTTCGCGATATAGTCGCAGTCGCCCTTGGTCTGATTGTCGGTATAGTTGACCGTTTTATCGTTCGGACCAAGCATATATGCGGTCGTATAGTCGCGGTGTGCGGCGGTGAGCAGCTCGTTTTCGACAATCTGCGAATATCCCCCGTCGATGCATCTGCGGTAGGCGTTGATTACCGTGGCGAGGTAGTACTCGCTCTTCATTCTGCCCTCGATTTTGAAAGAACATACGCCCGCGCCGACCAGCTCGGACAGGTAGCGCGACATGTTCAGGTCCTTTGAATTGAGGATATACGCGCCCCTTTCGTCCTCTTCCATATCCAACCAGCCGCTCTCGGAGCCGCTCTCGTTTTTGCGTATCTGATAGTTCCATCTGCACGCCTGCACGCACTCGCCGCGGTTGCTCTCCCTGCCGTTTAAGTAGTTGGAAAGAAGGCATCTGCCCGAATAGGAAATACACATTGCGCCGTGAACGAAGGCTTCAAGCTCCATTTCGGGCACGAAACCGTGAATTTCGGCAATTTCCGCAATGGACAATTCCCTTGCAAGAATCGCCCTGCTTGCGCCCTGTTCGCGCCAGAATTTTACGGCGTGCTTGTTGGTTATGTTAGCCTGAGTGGAGATATGGATGTTGAGTTTCGGCGCGGCGTGCCTTGCGATATAGAACACGCCGGGGTCGGAGATAATAGCCGCGTCCGCGCCTATTTCCTGAAGGTATTTAAAGTAATCTTCCAGCGCGGCGGCGTCGGCGTTTTTGGCAAATATATTGACGGTAACGTATACCTTTTTGCCCAGAGAGTGGGCAAGGTTAACCGCGTTTTTGAGCTGTTCGCCGTCGAAATTGTCGGCAAAGGAGCGCAGAGAAAAGCTCTTACCCCCGATATATGCCGCGTCCGCACCGAAATACAGCGCCGTATTGAGTTTTGCCCCGTTGCCTGCGGGGGCTAAAAGTTCTACCTTGTTTTTCATCTTCGTTTCCGTAGTATACAGGTTTGCGTTACGCCGCCGTGCGGCAGAATTTGCCGCGCGGCGGCTTCATCTTTAATATGAATTAGTTTTATTTTTTTACAGAGAGCGCCAGTCCGTCGCCCACGTCTAAAATGCTGGTTAAAAGCTCGTCGTCGTCCGTTACGGCGTCGACGTATTCTTTAACGTGGCGGACGAGAGCCGCCCTCTTTTTAGGAACGGGCACTTCGCCGTTGACGTAGCCGTATAAGAGCACGTCGTCCGCAACCAACGCTCCGCCCGCAGCCAGAAGCTGTTTAAGTCTGGGCAGAAGCTTTATATACTGCACCTTGGCGCAGTCCAGAAATATAAAGTCGAACTCGCCCGAAAGGTCTGAAAGTATCTCCGCCGCGTCGCCGTAAAGAAGGGTTGTGCGCCCGGAACAGTCCTTTAAGTTGCGGGTTGCGAGGTCGAAAAAGTTCTTGTCGCGCTCGATTGCGGTGATATGAGCGTCCACGCACGTCTGCAAAAGCGCAAGCGAGGTTGCGCCGATAGCACACCCGACTTCCAGAATATTTTTCGCGCCCTTGGCAAGCGCAAACGCGGTTAAAAAACCCAAAGTTTCGTCGCTTGCTACGGGGATATTTTTTTCAAAGGCGTAGCGGCGCACCGCCAGCACCTGATCCGACACCTTAAGTCGGTTTAAATTGCCCGTACGGCTGACCCTTTCGGGTGTGGAGGTATCGTTGTGAGCGTAGGTGAATTCTTCCATAATTAAATAATAGCGGTTTACAGCTATTTAATTGCGCAAATATATATGCGGCTGTACTCAATAATTTACAGCCCGACCACGACGGGAACTGCCGCGGGTGAAGGCTCGGTTTTAAAGCCCGACCACGACGGGAACTGCCGTGGCGACTGCTCGGTTTTAAAGCTCTACCACGACGGGAACAACCATGGGCGACTGCTCGGTTTTAAAGCTCTACCACGACGGGGACTACCATGGGCGACTGCTTGGTTTTGCGGATGAGATAGTTGCGCAGAGCCTTTTTGATTGCCCTTTTAAGCTCGTCCACGCTGCCGATAGACAGGTCGTAGCCCTGAATGGCTCTGTCGATGACCTCGCGCATTTCCTTGTTGTAGTCGCGGTGGAAGTCAAACACGAATCCGCGCGAGTTGATTACGGGTTCGCCGATTACCTCTCCGCCCGAAACGCAGACGGATACGATGAAGATGCCCTCCTGCGCGAGCTGGCGTCTGTCCTGCATAACTACAGAGGTCTTTTCGTCCTCGATGCCCTCGCCGTCGACGAGACGGGAGCCCGCAGGCACGTCGGCAAGGCGCTTTAAGGTCTTGCCCGTCAACTCCACGCAGTTGCCCACGTCGGCGATGAATATGTTGCTCTGGTTCATGCCCAGACTCTCGGCGAGCAACGCGTGCTTTTTAAGGTGACGGTATTCGCCGTGCACGGGAATGAAGAATTTAGGCTTTAAAAGCGTGTGCATTATCTTATGCTCTTCACGGCAGGCGTGACCCGAAACGTGGATATTTTCAAGGCTTTCGTAGATGACCTCCGCGCCGAGATGATAGAGCTTGTTTATGACGTTGTATACGTCGCGCTCGTTGCCGGGTATGGGAGAAGCGGAGATAATTATCGTGTCGTTTTCGCCCACGGTGAGCGCGGGATTTTCGTTGTTTGCCATGCGGTGAAGGGCGCTCATAGGTTCGCCCTGACTGCCCGTGCAGACTATTACCACCTCGTCGTCGCGCAGGTTTTTGGTCTTGGAAACGTCGATTACCGCGCCGTCGGGAACGGAGATTTCTCCGATCTTTTCAGCCGCCTCGACCACGTTCAACATACTTCTGCCGTTGAGCGCAACCTTTCTGCCGTACTTGACCGCAAGATCTATAATCTGCTGAAGTCTGTGTACGTTGGAGGCGAAGGTGGCGATTATGAGCCGCTTTTTCGAATGTTCGGCAAACAGCCTGTCCAGAGTGCTGCCCACCACCGTTTCGCTCATAGTGAAGCCCGCGCGCTCGATATTGGTGCTTTCGCCCATATACAGAAGCACGCCCTTTGCGCCGATGTCTGCAATGGTCTTTAAGTCGATGGGCTCGCCCGCAACGGGGGTTAGGTCTATTTTAAAGTCGCCGCTGTGGAAGATTACGCCCTGCGGCGTGTGTATGCACAGAGCCAACGCGCCCGCAATGGAGTGATTTACGTTTATAAAATCGAGCTTGAAACAGCCCCACTGCAAGTGTCCGCCGGGAGCTACGGTTATTTCCTGAACGTCGTTAAGGCGGTGTTCGCGCAGCTTGTTGTCGACCAGGGCAAGCGTCAAACGCGTGCCTGCGATCGGAATATTGAGCTCCTTCAAAAGATAGGGCACGCCGCCGATATGGTCCTCGTGTCCGTGGGTGAGTATGAGTCCGCGGACCTTGTTCCTGTTTTCAATGAGATACGAAATATCGGGAACGACCAGATCTATTCCGGGCGTCTCTTCCGTGGGGAAGATTATGCCTGCGTCGATAATAATTATATCGTCGCCGCATTCGAGCGCGGTCATATTCTTGCCGATTTCGCCCACGCCGCCCAGAAATATAATCTTTACGGCGTTCTTTTTGTCCTTGTTCTGCTTTTTGCCGCCCTTGCCGACAGGCTCCGCACTTTCGGTACGGGTCTTTTTGGCGTTCTTTGACTTTCCTTTTTCAGGGGTATATGCGTTAGCCTGAGGGAACTGAGCGGAAAGCCCGTCTGCGGTCAGAGCGGAGTTTGCACTGTTCTTTTTGCGCTGATTTTTCTTGGGCTTATTGGTATTTTCCGTACGCGAAAGCTCGCCCTCGTACGGTCCTGACGACTGAGAGGGCGGAAGAATTTCCGCACGCTTGTTGCGAACGGGAGCCTTGCGCGAGGATTTTTGCGCCTTTCCGCTATTTTCCGCAGACTTAGTCTTTTGCTTGCGCTTATCTTCGCGGGTCTCCTCCGCTCTGTTTCGGGATTTCTTTCCCGATTTATTTTGCTTGTTTTGCGCATTCCTTTGCGCTTTAGTTTGCTTTTCCAAAATATTTCCTTTAACGGGGCGCGCCGACGCCTTTCGTTTTACCGCGACGCATTGGCGTTACACAGCCGCACTTGGCGTTGTACGCCGAACTTTGCGTTTCCAGCCGTGCCTTGACTGTACGCCGCGCCTTGACGTTGCACGCCGAACTTGGCGTTTTCCGTCGTGCCTGACGTTGCACACCACACTTGGCGTTTTCCGCCGCGTCTTGACTGTACGCCGAACTTGGCGTTTCCGCCGCGCCTACCGTTTTTATATACTGTTATTTTTGATTATTGTCAAGGCAGCGCCTTGGTTTTGTATCTTAATCGCTCTGTTTCCCGATTTACCTGTCACCGATCAAACAGGGCAAAACCTGGCGCAGGACCAGCGCGGTCGCCTTTAACGCCGCTCTGAACCGCGACCTTCGGATACATTGTTAAAGGGGGTAAAAGTTTACCCCCCTTTTATCGTTTGTGTGAATATTACTTCTTGCTTACGTCCTTGACAAGTCCGTCCTCGATGAGCTCCTCTATGGTCTCGTAAGGGTACATAGCCGCGTAGTCACGTTCGGCAATGTGCTGTTTGATTCCCTGACGCTTTTCAAGCATTTCGTCGATAAGACGGATAGCTTTCTTCGCGCCGCGAGGGCTCTTGATTTTAACCATCATGGGCGTGCCGCTCATCGACTTGTTGTCGGATACGTCGACCTGATGGTAAACGCTGGCGGGATACTCGTTGGGATCGAGCGCAAGATACAGGCAGAGCGTCTTGCCGCGGATCTTGAAGCGCGCAATGGTTTCACGTCCCTTGTTGAAGCGTTCAGCACCCCACGAAATGTTGGAGTTTACCTTCTTGTAGGAGAGAAGCGCGTTCTTGACCTGGCCGTAGTACTGCTTCTGTTCGTCCGAGCCCTGAATAATTCTTGCAATGAACGAGCGGTTGTACTTCATCATGTTCGCGAAGTCTACGCCGCTGTTGGAAATTCCGGGTATGCCGTCGGGCATTATCTCGCCCTCGGCGTAGGTCTCGTCTATTCCGTCGACTATCTCTTCGATAACCTCGTCCTGCTCGTCGCTCTCCTCGCAAGCCGTCTGTTCTTCGACTATGTCGCTCACGGTTACAAGCTCTTCTTCGACTACGGTTTCCTCTTCAACGGCCTCTGCGGGAGCAATCTCGTTGGATGCGGCTACCGCAATGACGCCTGCCGCGAGCATAGCCTTGATTTCGCGTATGTCGCTGTCAACCTTATCGAAGCGCTCGGTATATTCGCCCTTCGCACCCTCGGTTATCTCTCTTATCTGAGCTACGTCCTCGTCAACCTTGTTGAAGCGCTCGTCGTATTCGCCCTTAGCGCCCTCGGCTATCTCTCTTATCTGGGCTACGTCCTCGTCGACCTTATTGAAGCGCTCGTCGTATTCGCCCTTAGCGCCCTCGGCTATCTCTCTTATCTGGGCTACGTCCTCGTCGACCTTGTTGAAGCGTTCGTCGTACTCGCCCTTAATCTTTTCGGAGACGGACTCGGTTATTCTTTCGAGACCCTCTTCGTCGATAACTATATCGAAGTCCTGCTCTTCCTGTTTTTCTGCAATCTTTTCAGCCACGGACGAAGCTATGCCCTCGCCGTCGACCTCTACCTGAGGCAGTGCGGGAACTACGCCTGCAACAACCTTTTCTGCAATTTCGTCGGTGTCGATTTCGGGCATGAAGTTGGACAGAACCGCCGCTGCCTTGTCGGCAAGCGCGTCCTCGTTAATCTGTACGCCGACGTTGAGCTTTTCGCTGAGCTGACGGGCAATCTCGTCCGAATCAACGTCCGCTACGCCGCCGACCGAACCGCCGATTCTTTCGGCAACCGCCGCGGAGATGGCGTCGTAGTCAAGCTTGCTTTCGACAGCCCTGGCAAGCGAATCGCAGCCGTCCTCGTCGACCATAACGTCGAACTGTTCGGGAGAGATGGTTCCGACCTTCTTTGCAATGCAATCCGCAATCTCTCTGTCGTCGATAGTGACGTTGAGCTTGGATGCAATCTTGTCTGCAAGAGCTTCCAAATCTATTTCGGGTACGGAAGGCACCGTAATTCTTGTTGCAAGCGCGTCTATATCCACTTCGGCAGGGGCAGGCACGGCGATTCTCGCAGCAACCATATCCGCCAAAGCTTCCAGATCGATCGAAGGAGCCGCGTTTTCTTCTGCGCACTCTTCGGTAACCGTCTCCTGAGCGACCGTATCTTCGCAGACGGCGACGTCGTCGTAGACGAGTACCTGCTCTGCCTCGGTCTCCTGCTCCTCAACGTACTGCTGAGCTTCAACCTCTCCGGTAATCTCCTCGGCAACTTCTTCTGTAACTTCTTCAACCTCTTCACATTCAGGTTCAGCCTGTTCGCATTCAGGCATAACGGCGCGGAGCTTTTCGGCAACCGAACAAGCTATTCTGTCCTCGTCGACGGTGACTTCTGCGGGAGCGACGGTAACCACGCCCAATCTTTCGGCGATCCTGTCTGCAAGCGCGTCCTCGTTTATAACGGGGCAGACGAGCTGTTCCGTAACTTTACTTGCTATATAGTCGGGTGAAATAACTTCCTGGGCAGGGATAAAGGCAGCTACCTTTGCGGCAAGCTCCTGATAATTTATATTCTCTACGATTGCAGAGGGAACGTAAAGGCTTTCCGCAACCTTGAAGCCGAGCTCGTCGGAATCTATCCTGAGCGCGGATTCGGGTATGGTTATCTTTTCGGAAATGCTCTGAGCGAGAGCGTCTGCGTCTATCTGCGCGGGGGTCGCGCCGAGTTTAGCCGCAACCAGAACTGCGAGAGCGTCCGAGTCAACCTGTGCGGGAGCCGCACCGAGTTTTTCTGCTACCGATGCCGCAAGAACGTCTGCGTCAACCTGTGCGGGAGCTGCACCGAGTTTTTCTGCAACCAACACCGCAAGAGCGTCCGCGTCTATCTTCTCCTCGGGCAGAACTATTCTAGCCGCAACCTGCTCTGCAAGCTGGTCCACGTCCACCTGCGCCGTAGCTTCGGGAAGGGAAATTCTTTCCGCTACCTTGTCGGCAAGCAGGTCTAAATCTATCTGCGCCTCGGCCTGTGCGGTAACCATTCTGGCGGCAACCTGTTCGGCAAGCTGGTCGTAATCGATATCGTTCTGGGGAACGATAATCTTTTCGGCAACCTTGGACGAAAGCTCGTCAACGTTCATCTCCTCTTCTGCGGCGTATCTGGTCACGCTGTCGTCCTGCGCTTTAGATTTAACCGTAGCTTCGGAAATGTTCTTGCTCAAGCCCTTGTAAATGCTCTGAATCTGGGCGGAGAGAAACTCTATTTCCTGCAACAACGCCTTATTGTCGGCATTGAGCTTCTGCATTATCGCTTCTATGTCCATCTCTCTGTCTTCGGCGGACATAATTACCTGTTCAATCTTCTGATCGATTGAATTGTTCTGCTCCGAAATGACGTCGACCTTACTTAAAATTTCGTCTGCCTTGGTTCGCCCTGAACCGTTGTTGTTTACAGCCATATTACACCTCTATGAAGTACGCTCGCCCGAAAGCGGTCGGCAACTGATGCTTTTGCCGCGGCCTATTATCCAAATTAATAATAGATTCCTTTATCTAGTTTACACTAAAAAAAAGGAAAAGTAAATACTTAGCGGCAAATTTTTTGCTCATTTTTAAAATTTTTTTGCCGTTTGATCGGGAATATGTGCCGTTCAACCGGTTTTTTAACCCCTTTTTTCCACGCCCTCCGACGGGCGGAAAACGGACGGCAGAAAGATAATTTCGTTCATATTAAATTATTTACGCAATTTCTTGCATAAAATACTTGTGTATTCTCAAAACGTGTTGTATAATTATACCAATACACTGCATAAACAGCAGATTTTATTAATAAATGAATAAAATTTGTAATTTGCAGATTCTCCCGTAAAGGGACTTAACGTAATAAATATTTTTTAAGAGGTGCTATATATGCGTGTTTACAACTTTGCGGCAGGTCCTTCCACGTTGCCGCTCGAAGTACTGGAAGAAGCTCAGAGAGAATTTTTGGACTTTTCGGGAACGGGAATGTCCGTAACCGAAATTTCGCACAGAGATAAAGCTTACGACGCAATAGTCAAGGAAGCCGAAGCGCTCACGCGCGAACTTCTGAACGTTCCCGACGACTATGCGGTAATATTCGTTCAGGGCGGCGCATCCACCCAGTTTGCCGCTATTCCCCTCAACCTTATGCACAACGGCAAAGCGGATTACATAGTGACGGGCAACTTCGCGAAAAAGGCATGGCAGGAAGGTCAGTTATACGGCGAGGCGGTCAAGATCGGCGACAGCTCGGATAAGACCTATACCTATATCCCCGACGTAGATAAACTCAACTATTCCGAGGGTGCGGACTACGTTCACATTACCTCCAACAACACTATTTTCGGTTCGAGATATTCCAAATTCCCCAAGTGCAAGTCGCCTTTGGTTGCCGATATGTCCTCGGAAATATTCTCGCGCGAAATTAACGTAGCCGACTTCGGCGTAATCTACGCGGGCGCTCAGAAAAACCTTGCTCCCGCAGGCGTAACCATAGTAATCGCCAAGCGCGAGCTCATTCAGGATCCTTTGAAGATCTGCCCCACGATGCTCCGCTGGAAGGTGCAGGACGAGAACGGTTCGCTGTACAATACCCCTCCCGCATTCTCCATCTATATGGCTAACCTGGTTCTGCGCAACCTCAAAAAGAAGGGCGGCGTGAAGGCTATGAACGAAATCAACGTATACAAGGCGGGACTTTTGTACGACTTTATCGACAACTCCTCCTTCTATACCAACAGCGTGGAGCCCGAGTTCCGTTCGATTATGAACGTACCCTTCGTAACAGGCAACGCAGACCTGGACGCAAAGTTCGTTGCAGAAGCCAAGAAGGCGGGTCTGGTATCGCTCAAGGGACACCGTCTGGTCGGCGGTATGCGCGCTTCAATCTACAACGCTATGCCCGTAGAGGGCGTCAAGGCGCTGATTGAATTCATGAAGAAATTCGAAACGGAGAACAAATAATGGCTAAGATATTAAAACTCAATTCAATAAGTCCCCTTGCCGACGGATATTTCAAGGATTACGAATACGGCGACAAGGTTGAAAATCCCGAAGGCATAATGGTGCGTTCCGCGGCAATGGCGGAATATGCGGTGGGCGACAACCTGCTGGCGGTTGCGCGCGCGGGCGCAGGCACTAACAACATTCCCGTTGCAGACTACGCCGAAAAGGGCATAGTAGTATTCAACACCCCCGGCGCTAACGCAAACGCCGTCAAGGAGCTGGTCGTCTGCGAGCTGTTTTTGGGCGGCAGAAAGATTACCGACGCAATCGACTGGGTCAAGACCATAAAGGGCGAGGGCGACGCAGTGCCCAAGCTGGTTGAAAAGGGCAAGTCGAAGTTCGTAGGCTGTGAAATTATGGGCAAGACTCTGGGCGTTATAGGTCTGGGCGCGATAGGCGTTGCGGTAGCAAACGCCGCTTACGCTCTGGGTATGAACGTAGTGGGTACCGACCCCTTCCTTTCCACCGCCAACGCGATTATGCTCAACCCTGCCGTAAAGGTGGTTGCCACCAGAGAGGAGGTATACAAGACGGCTGATTTCATCACCGTACACGTGCCCCTGAACGCAGAGACCAAGGGAATGTTCAACGCATCGGTATTCGCGCAGATGAAGAGCGGCGCAGTGCTTATCAACAATTCCAGAGGCGAACTGGTCGCGACGGACGACGTTATCGGCGCACTTGCGTCCGGCAAGCTTTCGAGGTATATAACCGACTTCCCCAACGCGCAGCTTATAGGTGTTGAAAACGCCATATGTGTGCCTCATCTGGGCGCAAGCACACCTGAAGCCGAGGACAATTGCGCGGTGATGGCGGCTAAGCAGCTCACCGACTATATCGAAAACGGAAATATTGTAAACAGCGTGAACTATCCTGCGGTTTCCGCACCCAGAGAGAGCGTGGCGCGCATATGCGTGTGCCATAAAAACGTTGCAAATATGATCGCGCAGTTCACCGCTGCGGTTTCGGCAAAGGGCATAAACATTGCTAACCTTCTCAGCAAGGGCAAGGGAGATTACGCATACAGCATAATCGATATCGACAGCCCTGCAACCGAGGATATCGTAACCGCGATTGCGGCTATCGACGGCGTACTTAAGGTGCGCGTTCTCTGATATCAGTACAGATTCATTTGACGTAACTATAATTCAGAATTACCTGCGCCGCCGTGCATATGCACGGCGGCGCAAAAACTTTTAACCGTAAATGCAATTAAGCGTATATTTAACCGATAAACGCCTAATACTCCCTTACCTTTCCTGAAAAACTAATTGAGCAAAAGTATTATATTTTCGGAATTGCGCGAACATAATATCAATAGACTGAAATATGCACGGAGGTTATTTTATTATGTCGAAAAGCAAAAAGAAGGTGCCCGTCCTCACGGACGAGCAGTATAACGCATATATTATGTCGCTCAAATACGATGCGGCGTCCTACAACGCCGACGGAAGCCGACCCTTCCCCGACGAGATTTCGCCGAACGGCAAGTCTGACGAAAAGCCGAACAACTAGCGCGACACAATTTTGTCCGACCGACAACCGACCCTGTACCGATAAAAAAGTTAATCAGACGACTGATAGCAACGCAGATATGCGAGTTTGAACTATCCAAAGTATAAAGATTGAACTGAAAGACAATTGAACAAAAAGACAAATGAATAAAAAGACAGCCGCGCGTTTGCACGGCTGTCTTTTAAGTCCAAAAATTTTCACGTACCATTTAAGTTTGACTGGCGAAAGGTCAATCAAGTGATTATGCAGCTAAGATACGCGGGTCAAGCGTCACGCTTGCGCCCCAAGGCAAGCTTTTTTCGCGAAAACGTTAGAGCAAAATGCATATTACTCCGCCTTTGCCGCGTCGCAAGTCGGAAGAGTTTATGCGGCGCGGAAAAAATTTCCACGCCGCACTTTTTATTCCGCTTGCTCCTTTTTCGCGCAAAAGCCACGGTTTTGCGCGAGATTGCTGCGGTGAGGCAAAGTCGGGCATTTGCATTTTGTCAAAGCAAAATGCATATTACTCCGCCTTTGCCGCGTCGCAAGTCGGAAGAGTTTATGCGGCGCGGAAAAAATTTCCACGCCGCACTTTTTATTCCGCTTGCTCCTTTTTCGCGCAAAAGCCACGGTTTTGCGCGAGATTGCTGCGGTGAGGCAAAGTCGGGCATTTGCATTTTGTCAAAGCAAAATGCAAATTACTCCGCCTTTGCCTTCGTTGACTATGCGGGTGATCGCGCGGCGCATCTTGTTGCGAGTGTCCTCCTGCATGCCCGTAACCTTGCCCGCAAGCCCTTCCTTTACCATTCCGCGCAGAGATTTGCCGAAAAGATTGGTGTCCCACATGCCCTCGGGGTCGGTCTCAAAGCCGTTCATTATCCCGTTAACCATATCTTCGGACTGAGCCGCCGCGCCCATGATAGGGCTGACTTCGCCGCATACGTCCACCTTTACTATGTGGTAACTCGGCGCGGTCGCGCGCAGCTTTATCGCCACGTTTCCGCCCTGCCTTACCACCTGCGGTTTATCCATATTCATATCCCCGTCGTCGGGGCTGACTATGCCGTAACCCGTCACGCGCGCACACTCTAAGGCGTCCTTGACCTTTCCGTAGCTCTTTTTAGCTTGCGCCGCGCCCGTAACAAAGCTCATAAGCGAACATTCGTCGCTTATCCTCTCGCCAGCCATTTCGGAGAGAAGCGAGAAGAACACTCCGTCCCTGATAGCCGCCTCCACCGTGGCTGTGCCCGTGTCAAGACTCATCGAAACGCTCACTTCGCTCTTCCAATATCCGCAGTCGGCAAGCATTGTGTCGAACGCCGAACAGTCCTTCATTTTAACTATCTTCCGTGCGGTCGAACGCACGCGCGACAACAGCTCGGATACGGCAGAGCTTTCGGCAGGCAGCACGCGCACCCATTCGGGAACGTTGACGTCGAAAGAGACCACGGGGAACTCGAACAGCGCCGCGCGAAGAATGTTTTTCAAGTCGTCGGCGGTAGCGTTTTCGCAGTTGAGCGCAACGACCGTACAGCCGTATTTTCCTTCGAGCTCGGCCCTGAGCGCCTGCGATTCGGTGCTGGCGGGGTCGGCGCAGTTTAAGACGGTCACGAACGGCTTGCCGATTTTTTTAAGCTCCTCCACCGTGCGCTCTTCGGCTGAAATATAGCCTGAACGGGGTATATCTGCCACCGAACCGTCGGTCGTGACCATAATTCCTATGGTGGAATGGTCGCGTATAACCTTGCGCGTACCCAGCTCCGCCGCCTCGGCAAAGGGCAGAGGATTTGTCTGCCACATAGTCTTTACAAGGCGCGGCGAGCCGTTCTCTTCAAACCCGTCGGCGCCGTCCACTATAAAGCCTACGCAGTCGATAAGGCGGACGTCGGCCTGAGCGTTGTCTATTTTAACCCTTACCGCCTTGGACGGAACGAATTTGGGTTCGGTAGTCATAACCGTCCTGCCCGCCGACGACCGGGGAAGTTCGTCAATCATCTCCGCCTTGTTTGCGCCGTCCGCGTTGGGGAGAACCAGTTCGGTCATAAATTTTTTAATGAGCGTGGATTTGCCCGTGCGCACGGGTCCCACCACTCCGATATACACGTTGCCGCCTCCGCGCGCGGCCACGTCCTGATAAATATTGTCGTTAAGCATTATCCGCCTCCTGCAATCTATACAATAGAATATTCTTTAAAAACGGTATTTAGAACCGTAACGTTAAAGAGGGACGGAATCAATAAAATGCAAGGCGAGCCGTTTGAAAAATTAAGGCGCGGCGGTTTTCAAAACCGCCGCGCCCAAAGCACTGACAATTTATCTTTAATTTATTTGGTAAGAATCGCTTCTCTGTAGAACTCGTTCATTTCCTCTTCAGTCTTGAAGTTGGCAATGAACATTATGTTGCCCATCGCGCCGGATAACGCGTCGGGAACTCTGCCGACAACCTTAAGCGCCGCGCCGTACTTGTCGCGGATGTCCTGCTCGTGATAGACGTAATCTTTGCCGTCGCGCCTGCCGAGGAACGCGCAGTAGAATTTTTCGCCCGTGCCCTTCAGGGTGCTGTCGTAAGTGATCATATCCGCCCAGATTTTGTACACGTCGGTGGAGTTTGCGTAGTTCATCATTTCGGGAGAAATGCCGCCCGAGGGACGCATATTAACTTCCAGAGCGACCACTTCGCCCTTTTTGCCGATGTACTGATCCTTGGTCAGACGGAAGAATTCGAAGTGAACGAAGCGCGACTTAACGCCGAACGCCTTGACCACTCTTCTGCCCGCGTCGCGAACGTCGTCGAAGGGCTTGTTCAGTATGTAGAAAAGCGAGTTGTCGCCCGTGTTTACCACGTCCATAAGCGAACCGGGAGTGACGTTGCCCGTCTCGAATATAGGTTCGCCGTGGCTGTCGATAATCGCGTCGTAGGAGTTGACCTCCGCCGCAATGTACTCTTCCATAATATAGCTTACGTCCATCTTGGTCTTGAAGAAGTTGTCGAGGTCCGCGTCGCAGCTCAGTCTGTGCGTATCGCTTGCGCCCACGCCGTTATCGGGCTTGACAATTACGGGATAGCCCACCTTCTTAATAAAGCGCTTGCACACCGCAGGGGTGGTCGCTATGCAATATCTTGCGACCTTTACGCCCGCCTTCTTGTAGTAGCGCTTCATCTTCGACTTGTACTTTACCTTGGCTATATCTTCGCTCTTGAAGCCGCTTTCGATATTGAATTCGGTGCGGAGCTTGGCGTCGCGTTCAAGCCAATATTCGTTGTTGCTCTCCAACCAGTCGATTTTGCCGTAGCGGAAGGTGTAGAACGCAACCGCACGGAAAACTTCGTCGTAGTTTTCAAGCGTGGAGACCTTGTAGTATTCGGTAAGGCTGCCCTTGAGTTCGTTGGAAAGCTGAAAATATTCGCAATCGCCGATACCTAAAACGTTAAAGCCGTTGTTCTTGAGCTCCCTGCAGAATCTCCAGTAGTTTGCAGGGAAGTTGGGTGAAATGAATATAAAATTTTTCATAGGTTTTTCTCCTCGTTATTGTCAAAGTTTTGCCGAACGCGAAACGCGCGTCCTGTTTTCAGCCGCAAGAGGTCAGTAATAAGTTCTTGAGTAAAATGCGAAGGGCTGAAAGATTATTTATTTAAACCGACCAGAAAGCCGTATAAATCAGAAGCCGAGCGTCGCCATAAAATAGGGAATTTCCCTCTCCCACGACGCTTCGCAGTGTCCGCCGTGCGGCACCACGCGCGAGGTCACCATGACGCCCTTGTTGATAAGCAGCGCACACGCCTCGCTGAAAATTTCACGCATAAACTCGTGATTTTTGAATTCCTCGCTTCCGTAGTCGGTGAACAGCACCGTGTCCTTGCGGAATTTTGCGTTTTTTAAAAATTCAGGCAAGCCGTCCTCGCCCACCCAGAGGCTGGGAGAGAGTGCCGCGCCCTTGGAAAAGAATTTGCCGTACTTCGCCAGCGCATACACGGTCATAAGTCCGCCCATGGAGCTGCCTGCGATAAATGTGTTTTTTCTGTCGGGCAGGGTGAGATAATTTTCGTCTATAAAGGGTTTGAAAACGCCCGTCAGCCAGTCCATATATTTTTTGCCGCGTCCGATTATTCTTCTCCCGTCGCTGAACGTAAAGCTTACGGGCGAATACTCAGAAAGTCTTTTGTTGCCTTCGTGGTTGCACTCTACCGCGGCGATAATTATCGGCGTATCAGTTTTATCCAGGTACTCCTCCAACCCCCAGCACTTGCCGTAGGTGGCTTCGCTATCGGTAAAAAGGTTGTGTCCGTCGAACATGTACATAACAGGGTAGCGCGTATCGTCCTTGCCGTAATCTTTTGGCAGATAGACGTATGCCGTGCGCTCCTTTTCGCCCGAGAGAGCGGGCAGAGTAACCATAAAACGATTAACCATTAAAATCCAGCCTCTGTAAATTAAATTCTAGCCTCAATAAATCTAGTATATCCTGCGTAACTGCGGCGCGCAGCCGTCGTTATTAATTAAATTCTGGCCTCAATAAAATCTAGTATATCCTGCGTAACCTGCGGCGCGCAGCCGTCGTTTAAAATTTCGTGGCGGAAGCCCTTATAGAGCGTGAGCTGAACGTCCTTCACTCCGCTCGCGCACAGCTTGTCGTACAGCTTCACGACGCCCTTGGAAAAGCTGCCCACGGGGTCGCAATCGCCCGCGACAAGATATACGGGCAGATTTTTGGGAACCGCCTTTACAGTCTTTGACTTGCACGCGTCCGCAACGACCGAAAAGAGAGTGTAAAAACCGCTGCAGGTGAATTTAACCCCGCACAGCTCGTCCTCGATATATCTGTCCACGTTGGCGCAGTCCACGCTCAGCCAGTCGTACGGCGTACGCTTTTCGAATTTGTTATTGTACGCGCCGAACGCCAGATTGTCAACAAATTCCGAGCGGTAACGCCAACCTTTGCGCGCGGCGATAATCTTTGTGACCGCCTTACCCGCGCCCGTAAGAAGAGCAGGCTGGAAGCCCGTACCCATTATTATCGCACCCGCAAGCTCTTCGCCGTAGAGCGAAATATACTTTCTGCAGAAGAACGAACCCATGGAATGTCCGAGCAGGAAGTAGGGAGCGGAGCAATTTTCCTTAATCTTAAGCGTAAGATTTCTTATATCCTCAAGCACGCAGAATTCTCCGTTGCCGTCGGTAAAATAGCCGAGCCGATCGGACGATACAACCGATTGACCGTGACCCAAGTGGTCCTCCGCGCAGACCAGAATACCCTGCTTTGCAAGATTTTCGGCAAAGGGCGAGTACCTTTCGGCGTACTCCGCCATACCGTGAATAATCTGTAAAACTGCCTTAGCCTCCCCTTCGGGGCGCCATATTACGGCGTGAATAGTAGTTTTTCCGTCGGCGGACGGGTAATAAACGTGTTCCATTTTATTTGCTCCTGAAATTAAGTTTTATTTGCTCCTGAAATTAAGTTCATTCAAATTTTCGGGCGAGATAGTCTTTTCTCCGCGCTCTATTTTGTGCGCGATACCGATTACCCCCGTAGTATACGGCGTTGAAACGCCTGCAAGCCTGCCCTTCGACTGCACCTCGCCGCAGATGAAATCTATGTCGCACTGCCTGCCTTTTGCAAGGTCGTAATACATTCCCGAAACTAAATTTTTGTGTTTTTTCATTGCAATCGGGATAAGCGCAAGCGAAACCAACCTCTTTAAAGGGTTATTGTAATTTAAAAGCTTAACTGCGTCGTGCCCCTGAATTTTAGCAGGAGTTACGCCCGAAGCTTTTGCCACCGCCGCGCCCTCCTTTATAAGTTGCTGGGCGATTATGCGCGATTTACCGCCCTTTGCGACCTCTCCGAAGGTCAGACCCGTGATCGCCGAGAGGGACGAAAAAGCCGAATTTATGATGAGCTTGGACCAGCGCGCGCCGATAAAGTTTTCCTCCACGGTGACCTTGCCCATAAGGCTGAGACAGCTTTTTACCGCTTCAATCTTTGCGTTATAGCCGTAGGGCGAGCCGAGCGCGAAAGTCAGCTTATCGGGCGAGGAAGTCAGCTTTGCTTCACCCTTCCCCACAAAGGTTGCCCCCCACGAGACGGCGCAGCCCAGCACGTGTTCCTTGCCGACGACCTCGGCGATGCCGTCCTCGGGCAAGCCGTTCTGAGTAGTGCATATTACGCCGTCTTCGGCAAGAAAGCCCTTGAGATATGCGGCGTTCACCGCGTTTTCGCGGCGCTTGGTCATAAGAAAAATCACGTCGTATACGCCCGTCATCTCCTCGGGCGTGAGCGCGGAGACCGCCACCTTAAAGTCGACCGAACCCGTGATATGCGCGCCCCTTTCCCTGAGCGCGGCAACGTGCTCGCGATTGCGGTTAATTAAATCTATCTGCCCGCCGCCTGCGGTTATGAACGCGCCCAGGACCGTACCCATTGCGCCGGCGCCGAAAATACAAGCTCTCATAACCCCTCTTTGATTACCTTTTCGAAGGCGAGCTCCGCCATTGCCTTATACGCCGCCTCGGACGGGTGCAGGTGATCGCCGCTGTCGTAGCCCTGCCTGAACGCGGAGGGATTTTCCTCCGAGCGCAGCGCGCTGTCGAAGTCCACGACGCCGTCGCAGGGAGCGGACGACCTTATCCAGTCGTTGAAACTGTTCTTCATCTGGTCCCTGAAGGGCGCGTAGGTGCGCCAGCCGTAGATGGGCAGAAGCGTTCCCAGCCAGGTCTTTAAACCGTATTTTTTAGCCAGATCGAGATAGTATTTTATTCCCTCCTCCAGCTCCTCAACGGTGGGAAGATCGCTCATCGGTCTGAAGGGATTCACCTCCGTTCCGACGGGGTGTATGATGTCGTTTATGCCCTGCTGAATAATTACGGCGTCCGCGCCGCTGACCGTTGAAATTTCACGCTCGAACCTGTTCCTGCCGCACAGTCCGTAGCTTTCGTAGGTGATGCAGGAGTACTCGCGAAGAACGCGCGTTCCGCTCGCCGCCCTTCTGACTATCGCGGTAGTGTTGTAGGGGTCGTCCATGCATTTCAACGCAAGGTAGTCCGCCCAGCTCTGCGCGGTTATGCTGTCGCCGTAGAGCACCACGGCGCGGTTGCAGTCGTCCGTGTACACGTCCATTCCGCTCAGGAAATAGAACGTGTTGGTCGTGCGCGTACACTCAAGGGGCAGAACCCTGTCGAAGGTGTGGTTGCCCACCGAGAAGAAGCCCTTTGAAAGGGGACCCGTGATGACCACGCCCGTGCGCATAAGCGTAAAGTCGCCGAGATATATGCTGACGGTTGCCGCTCCGCGCGGTTTAATGCGGAAGATTATTTCGTCCGAAAACACCTCCTCACCGGCAGGAATGGTCACGCTCTCCTCGCCGATGAAGGTAACCAGTCTGGCGTTGTGCAGGGTAATCTCCCTGTCAGTCACGGCGTTTGCAATCGTAACCTGAGTGAGCGTTACGGGTTCGGTACCGCAGAAGTTTGAAAAATGGAGCCTTACCTTCTCGCCGCCGAACGCAGAGGTCAAAGGATAGCGCAATGTGATATTTTTAGCGTAAGTTTCAGGTCTGTGTTCACTTACCGAAGGGGCGTTGCCCCATACCGTTACCCAACGCATAGTATTCCTCCAACGAAATAATTTTATAAAAATATATTCTTCCCGTGAAAGAGACCGCAAAGCCGCAGAAATCTTTATTCAAGAAATCCGCAGAAAACTTTAACAAAGGTCACGATTCTCTTTCAGGTAAATCGTCAATCAATCAGTTCAAAACGTTTAAAAGTCTTTCCGTCGCGCTCGACCGTCTCTTCAAACATACCAAGCGGTCTGACCCACACTCCGCCCTCGCCGTACAGCGCGCGGTAAACGACGTATTCTTCCAACGTTTCGGAATGTTTTGCAACGTGCAGAACCTGATATTTATTTCCCTTGAAATGGCGGTAAACGCCCCCTATCTTTACCATAATTTACCGATATAATTTACAAATATTATTGAAGTTTACCGCCGACCCGAGTCCCGCGGTCCGGCTGTCAACTTTAACGCCGTAGTCTTGCGGCGCCGCTATTTTTTAAAGACAATCTTTCTCAATCCCCTGAAGAATTTGCCGTTGCACATATCCATAAAGCCGTCGGTCTGAACGGCGTCCATATGCAAAAAGACCGCAAGGAATCTCAACGGCAGGTGAGTCATTGAATTTGCTATGACCACGTCTTTGGAGTGCGAGCATATGCAGGCGACGGCGTAAAATATCTTAGCTACCGCGCCCCTGCAATATTTAAGGTCGTTAACCTCGGTCATGGGCGTTGCGACAAGCTCGCCCTTTTTATATTGTCTGGGCGGTTGGGCGGGGGATATGCGGCTGTCAAAGTATTCCTTAAAGCCGATCTTTCCGCCGTCGGAGCTCTCGCCGTTCCCGCAGTCGCCCTCTATAATAATATCCTGCGTAAACGCTATATCGCGGCTGTTTTCGCCGATACTTACGGCATATATGCCGCCCTTTTGCCAACTATTGCTCTCTTCGTTCCACGTTCTGAACGCGTATTCGTCAAAGGGAATAAACGTCTCCCTCTCTTCGCCTGCGCGCAAAAATACCTTTTTGAACGCCTTAAGCTCGGAGGGGCTGCCAATTAATGCTCTGGGCGCGCGGACGTAGACCTGAATTACGGTTGCGCCGTCCCTTTCACCCGTATTTTTTACCGTGACGGTCGCGCCGCTCGGGTCAACTTTACAGCCGCTAAATTCAAAATCCGTGTACGAAAGACCGTATCCGAATGGATATCTTACCGCTACGCCGAAAGTGTCGTAATATTTATAGCCGACGTAAATACCCTCGGCATAGTCGCTCTTGTACGCGTCGTTATCGTAAATTTCCGCGCAGGGCACGTCGGAGAGCCTGTAAGGATAGCTTTCGGCAAGCCTTCCCGAAGGATTAATTCTGCCCGAAAGCGCGTCAACCGCTGCCGCCGCGCCGCTCTGCCCCGAAAGGTAGCAATGCAGAATACCGTCACAATACTTTTCCCAGTCCATATCCACGGGCGAACCGCATGAGAGAACGACTACAATCTTTTTACCGAGCGCGGAAAGCGCGCTCAGCAGCTCTACCTGATTTTCGGGGAAGGATATATTCTTTCTGTCCGCGCCCTCGGCTTCGGTCTTTTCGTCAAGCCCAAGGCAAACAACCAACGTATCCGCACGTTTTGCCAGCTTTACCGCGCGCGCAATCAGCCTGCGCGAAGCTTTGCCGTAGCGGTGGAAACCGCGTTCGTAACCGATATAATTAAGCCCCGATTGCTCCATTGCACGGCGCATATTATCCAGCGAAGTGGGATTCACCTGCGATGACCCCGCGCCCTGATAGCGCGGAATTTGCGCAAACTGACCGATGAGCGCAACCTTTTCTTTATTGTCCAAGGGGAGTGCCCGGTTCTCGTTTTTTAACAGCACAAGACTGTTTTCCGCACATTTTTTTGCAAAATCGGAATGTTCGGCTGCATCAAAGCTCTTTCTTTCTATATTTTTAGCAGCCACAGAAAAGGCGTACTGCCTTTCAATACACGCGTCTACGGCGCGTTCGTCCAGCTCTCCGCGCTCAATTGCCTGCGCAATATGCGCCGCCGAACCGCGATAGCAGGGCATTTCCAGATCGGCTCCCGCCTTGACCGCAGCAACCCTGTCCGTCGTGCCGCCCCAGTCGGAGACCACAAGTCCGTCAAAACCCCATTCGCCGCGCAATATGCCGCCGATAAGCCGTTCGTTCTGGTTGCAATACACGCCGTTGAGCTTGTTATACGCCGTCATTACGGCCTTAGGTCTGCCCTCTTTGACCGCAATTTCAAAACCCGTAAGATATATTTCACGCAGCGACTGCTCATCCACTACCGCGTCCATCACCATCCGACCGTTTTCGCGTGAGTTTACGGCAAAGTGCTTTATGCACGAGACCACGCCGTTTTGCTGAATCCCCCGCACATATGCCGCCGCGAGCTTGCCAGAAAGGTAGCTGTCCTCGGAAAAGTATTCAAAGTTTCTGCCGCAGAGCGGACTTCTTTTAACGTTGAGTCCCGGGCCCAACAGCATAGACACGCCCTGACTTGCCGCCTCTTCGCCAAGATGCCTGCCAAGCTCTTCGCAAAGTCCGGTATCCCAACTGCACGCCATCGTCGCCGCAGTAGGATAGCAGGTCGCAGGCAGAGATTTGCCCAACCCTAAATGGTTAGCATTACTCTTCTGCACCCTCAAGCCGTGCGGTCCGTCCGAAAGTATTGCCGAATCAAGACCTATTTCCACGCACTCGGCAGACTTCCAGAAGCCTTTACCCGTCAGAAGAGTTGCTTTGGTATTTTTATCAAGTTGTCTTATACCTTGCTTTACGTCCATAATTCAGATAACAGTACGCCCTATTTTAATTTGGGTATTATCATAGATTTTAGCACATTTATTATCCGATTGCAACAATAATTTGACAAATTTCACTTTTTGCCTTCCGGCGCGCTGCATCGTCAGGCTTTTTATTCAGCCGACCGGTTAATCCGTAGCCGAGGCTTGTATTCACTGCGACAGAATCGCGCGGCAGCCCGCTCATTATTCCGCCGCTAAAACGCACTCCTTTCACCTCTTACACCTCTCCCACCGACTATGCTTTTTCGCACCGTTCTGAGCCTTATGCCGCCCTTGCGCACCTTTTCAACTCTTAATGCCTCCCACACCTTTTTCGCGCCACTTGCGTCCCCCCCCTTCGCACAACACCGTAATTATTCCAAAAATATTTCAATTAACCTATTGACAAAATTTTATGTATGCCTTATAATTATATTATTAATAAGATTAAATCTTATTAAAAGGAGAATTATTTATGTCACAAAAGAATATTTACGCAGGCACCAAGACCGAAAAGAATTTATGGGAAGCTTTCGCAGGCGAATCTCAGGCGAGAAACAAGTACACCTACTTTGCGTCCGTCGCTAAGAAGGCAGGATACGAGCAGATAGCGGCACTCTTTTTGCAGACCGCAGAGAACGAAAAGGAGCACGCAAAACTCTGGTTCAAGGCATTAGGCGAGCTCGGCAACACGGCTGAAAACCTTCTTCACGCAGCAGAGGGCGAAAACGCAGAGTGGACGGATATGTACGACAGAATGGCAAGGGAGGCAGACGAAGAGGGCTTCCACGATTTAGCTAAGCAGTTCCGCGGCGTTGCGGCAATCGAAAAGGCTCACGAAGAGAGATACCGCGCGCTTTTGAAGAACGTTGAGACCAAGAGCGTATTCGAAAAGGCTGGCGTTCAGGTCTGGGAGTGCAGAAACTGCGGACATATCGTAGTCGGCACCGCCGCACCCGAAGTCTGCCCCGTATGCAACCATCCTCAGGCGTACTTCGAAGTAAGAAAGGAAAACTATTGATAACTTTTTTGCATTAATATTTAAAATCAAGGCGGCGTTTGGGTAATCTGCCCGAACGCCGCCTTAAAAATATTATATGCCTATATCAGTTTTGTCATGCAAGTGCAATTCAGTCGTAAGGACGGCGTCAAACCCGCTTTCAGACTTTAAGAGCTAAAAGCACAGCCATTTGATTTTTGAAACACTGCCGCCGTTAATGCAAAAAAAGCTTTAATTTTGAAATAAAAATTTTAAAAAAGCGTGCGAAAACGCTTGTCATTTTTATTAATGTCTATTATAATATATCTCGCAACTGAGGTTGCTTGTCAATTATCCGCGTTCGCCGTCGACAACGATTTCTCCGAACAAAGATAAGGCAATAAGATTGGGGTGTCGCCAAGCGGTAAGGCAACGGACTCTGACTCCGTCATTCGTTGGTTCAAATCCAGCTACCCCAGCCATTGAACACTATATATTGTTGGTTTTGTATTTTAAACACAATATATAGTGTTTCTTTTTTTGCTGTTTTTGACTTACTTACCGCATTTGGGAGTGAATTTGGGAGTAAATCGGGAGTTTTTTGCAAATTTTAAACTACGTTTAAGTCCCGAATTCCCATTGCAGATAATCCACCTTTTGCGCCTCTTTCAGTTGAAAATCTTCCGAATAGTGCGTATAGACGGTCGTCGTTATCGTTCCGCTTAAAGAATGTCCTGCCCAGATACTGACGAGTTCTGCCGGAACTCCGCTCTCCTTGCAACGGCTGATAAACGTGTGCCTTAGCTCGTGAGAGTGATGATTTGCAAACAATCTCTTCATTGCCGTATGTAAGCTGTTCAGGTTGACGCTCTTTGCCTTTTCAAAGTCGATATACGGCAACACCCGTTTCATCATAGGCGTGAGCGGAATTTTGCGTTTAACAACGTTTCTGCCCTTCTTCTCCTTGCTCGTCTCGCACTCCAGCCAAGTGCCGTCAATTACGTTCAGGCTTGCAAGCTCGCTACGCCTCAGTCCCGTGTATAACAGCACCAACAAGGCGTGAGAGGTGTCTCTTTCGAGATTGGCAAGGCAGTAATTAACCAACTGCTTTTCCTCATCGTATGTAAACGCACACCCCTGCTTGGACTCGTAGCTCGGCACGACTACCTTCTTCATCGGCGAAGAAATCGAGTAGTCCTCGGCTACCATATCGAAGATACAGCGAAGCAATAAAAACAACTTGTGCGCCGTCCGCAGTACGCCTCTTTCAACGTAGGTCAGGAGGAAATTCTGCAAGGAATTTCGGTCTATCTCCGTAACGGGCAGACTGCCGAACACGGGCAAAATATCCTTGTTCAACATTCTGACGTACTCGCCATACGTCGACGGCTTGGTAGTTACTTTTTTAAGTTTAAGCCACTCCTCGGCGTACTCTGCAAAAGTTTTAACCAACTTTTCAGGTTTCTTGGGTTTGGGTTCTTCGTAAGTTTTGTTATTCAGTTTATCGATAAATTTTTGCTTTAGTTTTGTAAGGTCTTTGGACGACACCTCTATGTTGATTCCCTTTCTATGGAATCTCGCCTCGTACACCCCGTCAGGTTTTAAACGGTAATGCACTATCATATCGTTCGTCGCAAAGATATTTTTGTATGCTGTCGGCATCCTTGAAATCTCCTTTTTAGTAAATTTCAGATACTTCCGATTGTTCAGCACCTTACTCCTGTTTTGTAAATTTCTTTGAACGGGCAACCCCGACAGCACCTGCTCGCACAGCTCGCTCTGTCTGCGCATATTCTCTATCAACAGGGCTACGGTATAGTCCGCCTGTAAATTGTTTAATTGCTTATAGTTCAATTCTCCTTATTTTTATTTTGTGTTTTATAAGGTCGCTTGGCTTGGGATTTCTGTCTAATTATTTTTTTGCCTTATAGGTCTTTTGCTATCTCTTCTTTACCGACTACTCTCCGTCGCCTTGCAGTTCCTTTAGTTTACTTAATTTGTTCTTTCCTCCTTCCGCACTCATAACGGAAAGGTGAGTGCGGTTTGCCCTTACACAATTTTCTCCTTGAAGGCTACGCCGTGTATTTTTATTTTGGCACAGTCTAATATTCCCGGCATTACGGGTGTATTAAGTATAGAATTGTTATTTCTATATTCCGCTGTTATCGGTTGACTTCAAATAGTCATAAGCCTTTTTAATGAAGTCTACCTTTGTCATTTTGCGTTCCTTTAAAAACGCATTGATTTCGTCAAACAGCTCTCTCGGTATCATTGTCTGAAAATTACCGCTTGCCGCCTGACGCTTCTCTTTGTTCCTCTCCTCGTACTTCCTATTGGCAATCCTCTGCGGTGTATCTTCCTTTCTCGTTACCATAACAAACCTCTCTAAAAATTGTTATAGTATATATACCACACTTTTTGGGATTTGTCAATAGGTTAGTTACCACTTCCCTCATCTCTTCTTGCTCTTTCCTGTCTTGACTTGTTTACCCTGTTTAAAACCATTCTCTCGTGTTCGGCAAGATATGGCGGCGTAGTGCTTAATACGCCACTCTCGAATGAGTCGGGATTAGCAGTCTGACCGCCAAGCCGTTTTGTTTTCTCGTTGAATAGAGAGGCTGTCATTGACTTTGTTAAGGTTATATTTAGCAGTATCTCTTCAAGTAGGTCTATAATCTCATCTATCTTCTTATCATCTCCTGTGATTACCACAATGTTAGAATTAGCCTGTGATTCAGTAGAGGGTAACCCATCCTCTTCTATCTCGCCATACGCTACTTTAAGAAGTTGCGGCAGACCATAGTCGAGGGCGTCGTTTATAACCTTGTTAAAACTATGTCTGTACTCGCCCCTTTGCATTATGCGGTCTATGTACTCCCACTTAAAATCGTCGGTTATGCGGATATAACGCCTTGCCCTTCTGTCGGTTATTTCGCTTGTTCTTCCCATATTACCCCCTCCTGAAAATTGAATAGTACCCCAAAAGTTGGACAATCAAATAAGAAACTAATATAATAAATAAG
>JBJEUX010000027.1:0-1643 GCA_051884055.1 Candidatus Coproplasma sp. | reverse complement strand
CTATAAAATCCCTTAAAACGGCGTAATATTTGGGCGTCGGGGCGAAAAAATCGTCCCGGCGCTTGATTTTTAGGTAAATAATTTTGTGGATTCAAAAATTTGTTGTAATTTTGTATTACGTCTTAGCGTAATATGTAAAGAATATGACACATCCTGATTGGGCAGTAAAATTCCGTCGCCCCGGAACCGAACTTCGTCGTGTGAATGATGCGCTCTACAAGTTGTATGAGTGTTCGAGTGTGTATGATAAGCAGAAAAAGCGTGCTCGTAAGATTACGGGCAAGTATCTTGGCTCTATTACCGAGGAGGGTGGCTTTAAGGAGTCGCGCAAGCGGATAATGGAGCGTGAGATTGCGGAGCTTAAAGCGGGTAAGCCGGCCGTGATTGCCGAGCCGAAAATCGGTGAGGTGAAGGAGTTTGGACTTTCCGACTACATTCTGACGGAGCAGAGCGACTGCATGGAGCGGCTTAAGCAGTATTTTCCCGAAGATTGGTCGCGGATTATGGCACTGGTGTACTGTAGGTTGCGTTTTCAATCGCCGATGCGTCGCGTTGCCGGCGATTTTGCCGACAGCTATTTGTCGCACAAGATTGGCGATAGGGGCTTGTCGGCCAATGCGCTGTCCGGATTTCTTCATGAATTGGGCACAAAGCGCGACAAAATCACAGCATTTATGCGCAGTTATATCGGTCCGGAAGATAATATCATCTTTGACGGCACCGACCAGCTGTCGGCCTCGCGCTGCATGGATTATCCGCAGCTGACCAAAACAAAGCGTGGTACTTTTGACACGGCGGTAAACATTATGTGGATTTTTAATTGCGCCAAGCGCCTGCCCGTATATTATCGCCTGATGCCGGGCAGCATAAAGGATGTCAGCGCATTTAAAGTGTGCCTTGCCGATTCGGGCATACGCGATGGCATTGCCATTATCGATAAAGGCTTTCAGTCGGCTGCCAATATAGCGCAACTTGATGAATTGGGAGTAAAGTTCACCATGGCGCTAAAGCGCTCCACCAAAGGTTTAGACTACACCATTTTTGCCTCTCGAACGAATGACGGAGCAGATGGCGCATTCCTTTATCACAAAAGACCGATATGGTGGAAACGCTTTGAGATAAACGGCCACGAGGTGTATCTATATCTCGACGAAGCGCACCGAAGCGATGAGTCGGAAGACTATATGCGCCGAGTTTTCGACCCGGATATGGAAGAATACACGATGGACGGCTACAAAGCCAAATCACTACAGTTTGGCACATTAGCCCTAATGACAACGTCGGGAAAAGACGCCGAGCATGTTTACCTCGACTATAAAACTCGAGGCGATGTGGAACAGGCAATCGACGCATTCAAAAACGTTATCGAGGCCGACCATTCATATATGCAAGATGAAAAATCACTTGAGGCGTGGACCTTCATCTGCATGCTTGCACTGCAATGGTATTATGATCTGAGCGAACGTCTGAAAAAAGCAGAGCTCAGCAACCGCTATGCCCCAATGGATATGGTGCGAAGCCTGAGCCGCGTGCGCACCGTCAGGGTTGACAAAAAATGGATTCCGGCAGAGGTAATGAAGAAAGACCGGCCACTGATCGAAGCCGCCGGCCTGGATATTACGCCCAATCAAGGGATTTTATAG
>JBJEUX010000026.1:4470-155618 GCA_051884055.1 Candidatus Coproplasma sp. | reverse complement strand
GTTAATCCCTTCTAGGGGCTGTGCAAACCACTAGTTCACTAGTGGTTTTGTTTTATCGTTAATCTTTTTTAAAATTGTTAATATTGCGATTTTTACGTCTTCATCTGCTTGGTTAATAAGTTTCAGTAAGGTTTTCTGGGAATCAGAATATTCCGGTGGTTTTCCGATAACGTAGTCGTCTGATTTCCCGATTAAATAATCTACGCTGACTTCAAAAAAGTCAGCAAGAAATATAAGTTGCTCTATGCACGGTTGCGTGTTAAAATTTTCCCAATTATTGTATGTCCCTTGGCTTACATTCAGTATCTTTGCCATTTCACGTTGCGATAGTCCTTTTTCACTTCTTAGTTCAAGTAATCTAATCATTAATCTAACCCCTATATCAAAATTATATTAAATAATTTAGTCAAACTACTTGACAAATTAAGTTATTTAATCATATAATACTATTAGTGATTAATAAATCTAATCATATATAGTATTTATATTTGGGGGAAAGTTATGAAAAACGAATACGTTCAATTGCTTTATGAAAAATATCAAAGTAAAGTGCCGAATAAGAATAGGCATGAACTGAAAAAGTCTTTAGAAAATGCGGATGACGGTAAATTTGAGAGATTAGACAAGATTGAATTAGCAAAATACTCTGTTTTTCTTAGTTTAGATCGTTTTCTTGGAATAATATCTTCGTTTATCGGCGTTCTGATATTAATATTCAATCTTGTTGCTTTCGCGTGGATTGTGCCGTACAGTACAAGTATAAAGCAACATGCCGCTTATTTTGGAAACCGTGCCGCTGAAGAAATAGAAGGAGTAAAGATCATTACTGATAATATGAATTCGTCCAGAGAACAACTTATGGAAACAACGAATTTATTTTACGAGCTTATTAATAATAACAAGACTCAAATTAGTACTTATCAGGTTGCTGTGACTGAATGCGAAAATGCGGAGATAAATTATATATTGGCATTTTTTGATTATAGACAATCCTGTACCGAATATGAAGATGCGGTTGCAGCATATACAGAAAGCCCTACTTCTGAAAACGAAACGTTAATGACGAAGTTGGGTAATATAAAAAATAATTCTTTAAATTTGCTTAAAGATTATGAAAAACAGCTTAAAGACATTTATGAGGGTACCCAACAGGACAAGACCGATTCTTTCAATGAAGAGTATAATACAATATTAGATAATATTAATCAATTACGCAATCAAAGCGGAATAGCTTCACAACAGTTGGGTGATGATTATCATATTTATGACGATTACCTGAAAAGTATTTATGATATCTTGGTAAATTATATGGATGATTATTACTATGAATTACCTGAAAATGAATTTGTTGGATATTTCAAGGTTAACAGTTCTCATAAAGATAAGGTGTTTGAGTCGTTACAACTTTTTGGCGGTTGCAAAAACACATATGAAAATTTTATCGAAATATGTAATCAATATGAAACAAAAGAATTTCCGCAGATTAATTTATCTGTAATTATGCCTGATTTGTCCGAAACTTTTAATTATATAAATGGCATTATTGAAGAAGCGTATGCAGTCAAAGAAATTCTTTCAGAAAATTATGATGCGGAAAATATTTCAGAGATAATTGCCGAAAGTGATTTTCTCTCAGATATTTATGATATATGGTATAACTATAATGGGGATACAAATGCAAAAAATGAGGAAATAAGTAAAGTTCTAAACGTTCAAGAAATAATTAATGACGAGATAAAAAAGATAGATAGCGCTCAAACAGCTTTTGGAGAAAATTTTGATTTGTGTGAAAAAAATCAAGATACGGTTTATTTTGGCTATAATAATATTTTATCTGATCTTGAAAATCAGCATGATGGCTTCAATTCGATTGCTTGCGAACGTCAAATAATCTGTGAGTATTTTATCAATTCGGCAATTGCACTTAATTCTACATGCCTGGCAATTTTTGCGCTTTATATGATTTCGTTTTCAGTAATACAGATAAGCGGCGTCAAACAAAGTAATTATAAAAAAATCATAGAAACGTTAAGTAAATAAAACGTTGATTCGGCGGAGCGAATAAAATTCGCTCCGCCGAATTTTACGTTTGTACGGCAGATTTATAAGTTATTTCGACAAAAAATTTTAATTTTATTTTAAGTTTATGATTATTGGATATTATAAGGCAACAATAAACTATTAATGAAGGTTCATGACATGAAAAAATTTGTAATTGTTACCGACTCTTGCAGCGATTTATACAAGGAACTCCGTACTAAGTACGATATAGAATATCTCCCCATGCGCGTCATTGCAGACGGCGACGACATCCCTGCAAGCCTCGATTGGGAATACATACCCGCAAAGGAATTTTACGACAAAATGCGTAAGGGCGTTCGCTTCACGACCGCTCAGGTAAACGCAATTGAGTATAAGGAAGCGTTCGAAAAGTACGTTGCCGCAGGCGTAGACGTAATATCTATCTCCTGTTCGTCCGCTCTCTCCGGTTCATACAAGGCGAGCCTCGTTGCCCGCGAAGAGGTTCTTGCTGCTCATCCCGAAGCTAAAATTTTCTGCGTCGACGGTCTGAACGCATGTATCGGTCTTGGCTTTTTAAGCGTTATCGCTTCCGAACTCCGCGCCGAGGGCAAAACTGTTGAAGAGACGGTTGAATATATCGAAGAACACAAGCTCGACGTTCACCAGTACGTAACCGCGGACGATTTAGTATATCTTAAGAGAGCGGGCAGAGTTTCTGCAACCAGCGCCGTATTCGGCGGTATGCTCAAAATCAAACCCATCATCATCTCCGACGCAAACGGTCAGAACGTTGCGGTTGAAAAGGTTAAGGGTCGCCCTGCCGCAGTAAAGCGCCTCGTTCAGTTGTTTACGCAGGAATACCGCGCTTGCCCTCACCAGAAGATAGCAATCATGCACGCCGACTGCCCTGAAGAGGCTGCACAGCTCAAAGAGCAGATTCTTGCCTTAATGCCCGATAAGAGCGTTGAAGTTTTCGACGGCTACATAGGACCCATCATCGGCGCAAGCGTAGGTCCCGGCACGCTCGCTCTGTTCTTCCTCGGCGACAAAATTACGTACAAAGCATAAGTTAAGGTGGAAAAGTGAGTAAAAAGGAAAAACCGTTCAAGTTGCCAAAAAAGAAGCAACCCTTCTTTTCCGTAATAAAGCTCATAATCCGCCCGTTTTATAAGCGTCCTCAACTCGTCACCGAGTGTGAAAAGGTAGAGCAAAGGGCCATATACGTCTCCAATCACTGCGCTAAACGCGGCGCGGTGATTATGGAAATGTATCTTCCCGTGCGCACTGCCAAATGGGGAGCGCACGAAATGCTGGAAGATTACCGCACGCGCAGAAAATACCTTCGCGACGTGTTTTATATGCAAAAAAAGGGTTTCGGCAAATTCCGTTCAAGCTTTTTAGCCACGTTTGAAGCTTTCTTTTCCATCTTTTTTTACCGCGGTATGAAGTTTATGCCCACCTATACCGACGCGCGTTTTGCAAAGACGCTGAACGACAGCGTAGAGGTGCTTAAGGACGATACCGCCGTTTTGGTATTCCCCGAAGATTCAGGCGAGGGGTATAAGGACGTAATGGAAAAGTTCTTCCCCGGCTTTGTTATGCTTGCGGATAATTATTACCGCAAGACCAAGGAGGATTTGCCCGTCTATCCCGTATATTACAGCCAGAGTGCGAACAAGCTTATCGTCGGCAAACCCGAATATCTGCACGACTTAAAGGCGCAGGGATACGACCGGAACGCCGTTGCAGAGCTTATGTGCAATAAAGTTAACGGGCTTTATTACGAATATTGCAAAAAATAACGACAAATAATTAAATTTTACGATTAACCGCGCTCTGCGCGGTTTATTATTTATTTGTATTAATATATAAAGGATATATACTATGATTAAATTCAAAGAGGGCTATTATGCCGACGTGAGAATCGAGGACAGGTTCACCACCTCGATAGGCTACCGCAACGGACAGCTTGAAGAGAGCAAAACCACGACCGTCAAAAAGGCGTTCATAAGGGTGTTCGACGGTGAAATGTGGTATTATTCATCCACTTATAAGCTTGACGACCTGCAGGGCGAGCTTGAAAAACTCTATTCAAACGCCAACTACAACGCCGCCATCAACGATAATCCTATCGTAAAGAAGTTCGAGGTCAACCGCGATACGCTTGAAAGCTTTAAAGATATCAGCGTAAGGGATATAGATTTGTCCCGTAAGCAGGCGTTGCTCACCTCCGCTCACAGTCAGCTTGCAGGCTCGGAGTACGTTAAAATGTACGTATCGCGCTATGCCGACAGACACAGCTATTACGAATTCTATTCATCCAAGGGCGCTTGCTTGAAGTACGACTATCAGCACTGCGGCGCGGCGTTCATGGTATCTATGGCAAACGGCGAAGAAACGTACGACGGAAACTTCTCAAGGACCAGCCACAGCTTTGACGAAATAGCGCTCAAAGACGGCGAAATTGCTAAATTTATAGGCGACAGCGAGGAGTTCCTGCTCAAAGCCAAGCCCGTTACGCCCGGCGTATATCCCGTTATTTTATCGCCCCTTACCGCGGGCGTGTTCGCTCACGAGTCATTCGGACACAAGTCCGAAGCCGACTTTATGGTGGGCGACGAAACTATGCGCAAAGAATGGGCGCTCGGAGCAAAAGTGGGCTCGGATATTCTCTCCATTTACGACTGCGGAGAGGAATTCGGTTCGGGCTACGTCCCCTACGACGACGAGGGAACCAAGACCAGAAAGACCTACTTAATCAAAAACGGCGTGCTTTCGGGCAGACTTCACAGCGCGACCACCGCGGTTGATCTGAACGAAGAGCTCACGGGCAACGCCCGCGCATGCAGTTCTTCGTACGAACCTATCGTCAGAATGTCCAGTACGGTCATCGAGGGCGGAAGCAAGACCAAGGAAGAGCTGTTTGCAGGCGTTAAGCACGGCTATTATATCGACGACTACAAGCACGGTTCGGGAATGAGTACGTTCACCATTGCGCCCAACCGCGCATACGAGATAATCGACGGCAAGATAGCAGGACCTGTCAAAATTGCGGTTATTACGGGCAACGTATTCGAAACTCTCAACTTAATCGACGGACTTTCTGACCGGGTGGAGGTTCGTTCCTCCGCGTTCGGCGGCTGCGGCAAGATGGAGCAGTACCCTCTCAACGTAAGCTTCGGCGGTCCTTACGTAAGCATATCAAAGATGAACGTTCAGTAAAGGAGAGGAAAATGGAAAAGGAAAAATTAATTAAAAATACGCTCTCTTACAGCGTAAACGTATCAAACAGCAAGGTAGATTCGCTGCGCGTGAACAACGACCTGCAGACGGTTATAAGGGTATACGACCAAGGTAAAATAGGCATCGCAGGTCAGATAGGCGACTGCGACGAGGGCGAGCTTTTAAGCCGCGCGCAGGAAAAACTTTCGCAGGGCATACCCTATCCCTGTAATCTCCCCGAAGGAAAGGAGAGAAGCGAAAATTCCGACAGCGCTGTTTTCGGCGACGGTGAAATTGTTCCTGCCTGCAAGAGTCTGCTCTCCAGACTTTCCGGAGAATATCCCGACTTCATATTTTCCAACAAAATCAACTACGAAAAGTGCAACTATACGTACGAAAACAGCAAGGATACAAGCTACGGCTACCGCTCCGACAGCGTCTTTATATCTTTGGTAATCAAGGCGGCGGAATCGGCAAACATTATGGATCTGGGTTACGACGCGGCTCAGTCTTACTATAACGAGGACGAGATAGTTTCCGATATAGGCAAGCTGTTGAGCGTTTACCGCAACAAGGTAGAGCTTCCCGAAAACGTTCCCGTGCTCATTTCGTACGCCGTTTGTCAGTATATTATGGCGGAAGTGATTGCGGAAAAATACGTCTCGGGTTCAAGCCTTCTTTCGGGCAAGCTCGGTCAGCAGGTATTCAACGAAAAACTCAGCGTATATACCGACCGCTCGCCCAAAAATAAGAACAACGTAGCGTTCTTCGACGACGAAGGCGAAACCAACGACGACGATAAATTCTATTTTGTAAAGGACGGCGTACTCTGCGGCCTCGCAACGTACAGGCGTTCTGCGGCGAACTTCAACCTGCCCGTCTCCGGCGGCGCACGCTCGGATTTCGACGGAGTGCCTACGTTCGGATTTGCAGGCACCGAAATTCTTCCCACGGCGGAAAAGATAGTGGATCTGGTCAAGGGCAAGGCAATATACGTCGCCTTAACGTCGGGCGGCGATATGACGCCCAGCGGCGAAGTGGGTCTGCCCGTAATGCTCGCCTATCTCTACGAGGACGGCAAACTTGTCGGCACTCTGCCCGAGTTCTCGCTGTCGGCGAATATCTTCGATATTCTCGGCAAGGACTTTATCGGCGCGGTCAAGAACGACGTGTTTGATTATTCGGACGAAACCCTGATTGTGGCAAACTTTAAAGTAAATAAACAGTAAAAATAAAATGGCTCGGAAAGAAATTGCCGAGCCATTAAAATTATATGCGGCGCGGCAGTTATTCTGCCGCGCCGCAAAACTTACTGTATTCAATAATAAACGGCGGTAGGGGTTACCTGACCGCAATATTTGTCGGATAACCGCTTATTAAACCTTAAGCAAAGTAAAATTGTAAGTGCTCTGGTCAAACGCCGCGTCGCGCACGCCGTCGGCTGTCGCAGAGCTTTCAAATAACTCCCGCGAGGGCGAGTCGAGCGCGTTTAAATCCCTGCCTGTGACAACGACGGGAAACGAAGAGAGGGCAAGGCAGGACATAACCTCGTCAGCCCGCTCTTTGGCGACTGCAAGCGGCTTTATATACCCCGCGCTTTCAAGATAGCCGTTGGTCTTTTCCGCAGAAAAATTGAGCGCGTTTGCGGCGAGTATGCGCCGTATGCGCGAGGAAGAGTACCGCTTCCCCGTAGCCTGAGAAATAATCTTGTCGTAGGGCAGGTTTTGCAACCCTTTAAGTCTGTTTTCCAACCCTTCGCTGCAACCGTAAACCGAGCGAAGCTTGTCTGCGTCGGCGCAGGTCAGCGCATAGCGCGCAATTTTTTTCCAGGCGTTTTCGCCGCTTATAAAATCGCAGTTATTTAAATCTTTCAGAACGTAATCGGGCAGATTCGCGCCGATTTTCGGGTCGTCCAGATTACTTCTTATCGCGCTTGCAGACGAGAAATTATCCGCAAGTTTTCCGTCGTTATATCCGCTGCCCCTGCGCTTTACGGGCAGCAGCCTTATATTTTTACCGCTTAAAAGCAAGGCCTTTGCGTACTCAACCGCTAAAATATTGTTGGGCGAGCTCAGAAGTTCGCCGTCTCCGCCGCAGACGGAATAGGCGTTAGCAAAACTCTTTATAAAACTTTCACCTCTGTCAAGATTTTGTGCAAGCGCGGAGAAAAAGCATTCGCTTTCGTCAATAAGCGTCCTTGCAACCGTAAAAAAATCAATCGGGGTTTCACAGCCGAACGCGATGCAGTCTGCCTGAGGGAGGGAGGAAATCAGCTTTACCGCGCCTCTGGCGAAAATTTCCGCGGGAGCAACGGCAAAGGGGGCGGGGAGTTCGATGACGCAATCCGCTCCGCTCTTTACGGCGTGCGCGGCTCTTTCAAACTTGTTCAGAATTGCAATTTCGCCCCTTTGCGTAAAACTTCCGCTCATAACGCAGAGCAAAAAATCACAGCCGCTCTCCGCTCTCGCCCTGTCCAAAAGGTATGCGTGACCGTTATGAAAGGGATTAAATTCACAAATTATTGCACAAATTTTCATTTTAACCTTTACATTTGGCAAAACTTATTATATAATAATAGCGTTATAATAAGTCGCTGTGTGTCTGTATATTTATTATACACCCAAACGGCTGATAAATAAAGCGTTTTAAGGAGAAAATGAAATGTCGTTACTTGATGAAATCAAGGCAAAAGCAGCAAAACTCAACAAGACAATCGTTCTTTGCGAGGGCGAGGACAAGCGCGTCGTTGAAGCGGCGGCAAGGATAACCAAAGAAGGTATCGCAAAAATCGTGCTTATCGGAAACGAGGAAGAGTGCAAGAAGGTCGCTCCCGAAGTTGACCTCACCGGCATCACGTTGATTGACCCTCTTACGTCCGACAAGACGCAGACCTATGCCAACATTTTGTACGAAGCAAGAAAGGCAAAGGGTATGACCGAAGAGGAAGCGTTGAAGCAGGCTAAGGACAGAACCATGTTCGGCGCGCTCATGCTTAAAGCGGGCGACGTAGACGGCTACGTATCTGGCGCTTGCCACTCCACGGCTAACACTCTCCGTCCCGGACTTCAGGTCGTTAAGACTGCTCCCGGCATCAAAACCGTTTCAAGCTGTTTCATTATGATAGCTCCCGAAGGCGGCGATCACACCTACAACCCCGACGGCGTGGCAGTATTTGCAGACTGCGCTATCAATATCGAACCCGACGCACAGCAGCTTGCAGACATCGCGGTATCTTCTGCAAAGACCGCTCAGGCTATCGCAGGCATCGAACCCAGAGTTGCAATGCTCTCCTTCTCGACCAAGGGCAGCGGTAACGACGATAAATTCTTCAAGAGCGTACCCAAGGTACAAGAAGCAACCGCGCTTGCAAAGGCTATGGCTCCCGACCTTGCTTTAGACGGCGAATTCCAGTTTGACGCGGCTGTTGCTCCCGAAGTTGGTCAGCTTAAGGCTCCCGGTTCGGCGGTTGCAGGTCATGCAAACGTATTCGTATTCCCCAACATCAACGCAGGTAACATCGGATATAAGATCGCACAGCGTTTCGGCGGCTATATGGCAATCGGTCCCGTTTGCCAGGGCTTCGCAAAACCTTTGAACGACCTTTCCCGCGGCTGTGACGTAGACGACATCGTTGCAACCGTAGCAGTTACCGCATTGCAGGCAGAATAATTAACAAGAGGATAAAAATAATGAAAATTTTAGTAGTAAACGCAGGTAGCTCCTCGCTCAAATATCAGCTCATCGATATGGAAACCGAAGGCGTTCTCGCAAAGGGCAACGTTGAAAGAATCGGTATCCCCGGCTCTCTTTTAAAGGCAAAGGGCAACGGTCAGGAAAAGGTATACGAGCAGGACATGCCCAACCATAAAAACGCAATCGAGCTCGTTCTGGGCGCTCTTCAGGACGGCGAAATCGGCGTTATTAAGTCCATGGACGAAATCGGCGCGGTAGGTCACAGAGTTGTGGCTTCCGGCGAATATTTCAAGAAGCCCACGCTCGTTACTCCCGAAATTCTTAAAACTCTGGAAGAAAAGACCTTCGAGCTTGCGCCCCTTCACAATCCCGCGGCTGCAACCGGTCTGCGCGCTTGTATGGAAGTTATGCCCAATACGCCCATGGTTCTCGTGTTCGACTCTTCGTTCCATCAGACCATGCCCGAAAAGGCATATATGTACGGCATCGACTACGAAGATTACAAGGCTTACGGCGTTCGTAAATACGGCGCTCACGGTACTTCTCACAAGTTCGTTTCTCAGGAAGCTGCAAAGTATATGGGCAAAAAGTATGAAGAAATCAAGATCGTCACCTGCCACCTCGGCAACGGTTCGTCCATTTCCGCAGTTGACTGCGGTAAGTGCGTAGATACGTCCATGGGCTTCACGCCCCTCGACGGCGTGCTTATGGGTACCCGTTCGGGCTGTATCGACGCGTCTGCAGTAGAATTCCTTGCACGCAAGAAGGGTCTCAATGCTGCCGATATGGTAACTTATCTCAACAAAAAGTGCGGCGTTGCAGGTATATCCGGCGTTTCCAGCGACTTCCGTGATTTAATCGCAGGGGAAGAGCAGGGTAACGAAAGATGCAAGCTCGCTCTCGATATGTTCGCATACCAGACCAAGAAGTTCGTCGGCTCGTATGCTGCTGCAATGGGCGGACTTGACTGCATAGTATTCACCGCAGGTATCGGCGAAAACACGCCCACCATACGCGCAGGCGTCTGCGAAGGTCTCGAATTCCTCGGCGTAAAGCTCGATAAAGAGGCTAACAACGGCAAAAACACCGGCGCTATCCGCGAAATTTCCGCACCCGACAGCAGAGTTAAGGTTTTGGTTATCCCCACAAACGAAGAACTTGTTATTGCAAGAGAAACTCTCGCACTCGTTTAATAATCGGCAAAAAAACGTCTGGATTTATTAAAAAAGCTTCAATCGCTTTCAAAATAAGTTGACAAAGTTTTGCCCGTATAATATAATTGCATAGTCGGTATGGTTATGGTATTGGATATTAAAAAACTCATTGCCAAAAAACAGTACGTCGGTTCGTTTGCATTCGAATGCGCTCCCCCGCAGGACAAGTTCGTTTTACCGCTCACCGAGGTCGAAGGCGACCTTAAGGCGGAAGGCGAATACGAAATTTACGAGGACGATTGCGTTGGAATCACGTTTACACTCCGCTACAAACTCAAGGGACAGTGTTCGTACTGTCTGGAGGATGCAGAAGAGGAGATAACCTACGTATCGGACGTGTTGTTCGTACCAGATAAAGACGACGCGGACAATTATTATTACGACGGCGCAAGGCTCGATTTGTCAGTCGCAGTAAGCGACGCTTTCGTGTTCAGCCAACCCAAAGTTCTGCTTTGCAAGGCTTGCCGCGGCGAATAATCCTATAAGATAAAATTAGAGAGGTGTTATAAAATGGCAGTACCCAAGGGAAAACAGTCTAAGAGCAGAACCAATAAGAGATTTGCAAACTACAAGGCTACGGCGCCTACGTTGGTAGAGTGCCCTCAGTGCCACGAACAGATGCAGGCTCACAGAGTATGCGGCAACTGCGGTTATTACGACAAGAAGCAGGTTGTTGAGACTTCCGAAAGCAAGAACTGATAATTAACAAAATGAACAGACGGACTCCGAAAGATTCGGAGTCCGTTTTTCGCTGTAAAAATTATAGTGTCGACTATACGTTTAATTCCTATTGACAAGATAGGAATTAAATGCTATAATGACAGCAGTAACGTAAAGGAGATATAAGTTTGGTTAAAACTTACGCAATAACGGGAATGACCTGCTCGGCGTGTTCATCGGGAATAGAGCGTGCCGTCGGAAAAATGCAGGGTGTAAATTCCGTTGAAGTCAGCCTGATGGGCAAGAGTATGAAGGTCGACTTCGATGAGACCGCAGTTAGCGAGGGGAGTATTTTTTCGGTCGTTCAATCGCTCGGCTACGGAATATTCGACGAGCTTACCGCTCCCGCGCCCAAGGCGGACAATGCTGAAAACAAGCTGTTCGTCCGCTTTATATTATCGATCTGCCTGCTTGTGCCCTTAATGTACGTTTCGATGGGGCATATGTTCGGCTTTCCGTTGCCTGCGTTTTTAGACCCTCACACGGGCGAATGTCGTTGGTTCGCGCTCTGGCAGGCGGTTATTTCCGCAGTGGTTGTGGGCATAAACTATCAATATTTCACCAAGGGTTTCGTCGCGCTTATAAGGCGCGTTCCCAATATGGATACGCTGGTATCTCTCGGATCGGGCGTGTCGTTCGTCTATTCAACGGTGCTTACGGTTTTAATCTTCGTAGGTATCAATCCTATGGAGAACGCCATGAATCTGCACTTTGAAAGCGCGGCTATGATTTTAGCTCTGGTCGACGTGGGTAAATGGCTTGAAGAAAAGGCGAAAAAACGCACGGGTAACGAAATTGAAAAGCTCTTAAAGCTTGCCCCCGACGCCGTAACCGTCGAAAGAGACGGCGAACAGTCTGTAATTTCCGCAAGCGAAGTAAAGGTCGGCGATATCGTAATCGTCAAGCAGGGTGAGTACGTTCCCGTCGACGGAAAAATTATCAGCGGTCATTCCTTCGTGGATAAATCGGCAATCACGGGCGAAAGTCTGCCTGTGGAAATTTCCGAAGGCGACCTGGTCACGACAGCCGCTCTCAATAAGGGAGGCGTCATAAAAGTCAGGGCTGAAAAGGTAGGAGGGGACACAACCCTTTCACGAATTGTCAAAATGGTGCGTGAAGCAGGCGCTTCCAAAGCGCCCATACAGAAGCTTGCAGATAAAATCGCAGGTGTCTTCGTACCTGCGGTGTGCGCTATAGCCGTTATAACATTTATAATCTGGCTGCTGGTCGACGGTGCGTTCAAGCCCGAACACTGCGTGACCTACGCTATTTCCGTGCTTGTGGTCTCCTGTCCGTGCGCGCTCGGTCTTGCAACTCCCGTGGCGATTATGACGGCGACGGGCAAGGCTGCTTCCCTGGGCGTGCTGTACAAGGACGCTGAAAGCTTGCAGACTCTGTCCGAGGTGAACTGCGTGCTTCTGGATAAGACGGCGACTCTGACCGTAGGTAAGCCCGCCGTGTGCGACTTCGTGCATTTTTCAGGGGACAGCGAAGAGCTCAAAAAAATCTCCTGCGGGATTGAAAAGAACTCCAATCATCCGCTGGCAAAGTGCATTGTCGACTATTGCGAAAGCTCGGTTGAGGTAACCGGTTTCAACTACAGCATAGGCAAGGGCGCCACCGCGACCTACGGCGGCAAGACCTACTATCTGGGCAACGATAAACTTATTTCGCATATAAAGAGCGATAAAAAGTCTGTATCCCGCGCGAAAGAGCTGGAAAAACAGGGTAAAACGGTAATTTATCTTGCCGACGACAGGCAGATTTTAGCGCTGTTTGCCGTTTCCGACAGCTTAAAGGAGGGCGCGGCGCAGACCGTAGAGCTGTTGAAGAGGCGCGGAATGCGCGTTGCAATGCTAACGGGCGACAACCAAACCTGCGCAAAGGCGGTTGCCGACAGCGTTGGAATAGAGGATTATATTGCCGAAGTTCTGCCCGAAGACAAGCTTAAAGCCGTAACCAACTTGCAGGGTGCAGGCGGCACGGTTGCAATGGTGGGTGACGGAATTAACGATTCCCCCGCGCTGAAGCAGTCGGACGTGGGCATTGCCATAGGTTCGGGAACGGACGTTGCGATAGATTCCGCGGGAGTCGTGCTCGTAAGCGACGACGTCCGCACTCTGGACACAGTGTTCGACCTGAGCAAAGCTACCGTTCGCAATATCAAACAGAATCTCTTCTGGGCGTTTATCTACAACGTGGTAATGATTCCCGTAGCCGCAGGCGCGTTTGCGTTTATAGGCTTTACCTTCAATCCCATGATAGCCGCGGCTTGCATGTCGTTAAGCTCGCTGTTTGTGGTGTGCAACGCCTTAAGATTGCTCTTATATAAGAATAAAAATATCATAAAGGAAGACATATATATGAAAAAGATTGTTACAGTAGACGGTATGTGCTGCGAACATTGCGCCGCTCGCGTAGAGAAGGCTTTATCCGCCGTAAACGGCGTGGTTTCGGCAGACGTAAAGCTTAAAAAGAAGACCGCGATAGTTCGCTCCCGTGAAGAGGTTTCCGACGAGGAAATTAAAAAGGTAATCACCGACGCAGGATACACCGTGCTTTCGATAGAGAATAAATAAGACAAACTGTCCTCTTTTGCGACACTTCCGCCCAAAATATCATATTGACGCATTCACATATTTTCCCTTATAATTATGAAATAAGGAGGGGGATTTATGCAGGATATGATGGCTCTGGATAAACGCACCAAAGAACTTATAGAGGAGTACGTTCCCGAAGGCGAGGTGCTGGACAGCATAGTCTGTTTCTTTTCGATTTTTGCCGATGCAACGCGCGTGCGGATGTTGTCGGCGCTCGCCATATCCGAAATGTGCGTAACCGATTTGTCGCGCGTGCTGAATATCAATCAGACCACCGTCTCGCATCAGCTGAGGCTTTTAAAGAATTTAGGCATAGTCAAGTGCGAACGGCAGGGCAAAATTATATTTTATTCGCTCGTAAACGATACGGTTAACGACGTAATGTTAAAGGGTGTGGAATTTTTAGGCTGTTAAATCAAAGTTCGGGCTGATTAATAAAGGCTCTGGCTGATAGACAAGGCTCCGTAAGATAATCGGGGCTCAGCGGTTTGGCGCGCGATTTTATACAAAATCGCGCGCCAAAGTCGTTTATTCGGATTATCACTTCAAGAGAAACGGAAAGTACGGATAAACAATGCGTATTGTCACGCCTGAGCGCGTTTTTTTATAAAAGAATATTGCAAAATCGTAAGCGGTATGGTACAATATATCTTGGTGTAGTATGGACGTAATTAAGGAAAAATTAAAACTTCTGCCCGATAATCCGGGCGTATATATAATGCTTGATAAATACGGCAACGTAATTTACGTGGGCAAGGCGCGCGTTTTAAAGAACCGCGTAAGGCAGTACTTCCACAATACGCCCAAGCCCGAAAAGGTTATGCAGATGGTGGCAAACGTAGCCGACTTCAACTACGTCATAACCGCGTCCGAAATAGACGCGCTCGCGCTTGAAAATAATCTGATAAAAAAATACAAGCCCAAATACAACATACTTTTAAAGGACGACAAGACCTATCCGTATATCAAGGCTGACCTGCGCGAAGAGTTCCCCACATTCTATATCACAAGAAAGATAAGAAAGGACGGGGGGAAGTACTTCGGTCCGTTCATGGGCGGCATAAGCTGTAAGGACATTCTGGAGGTTGTGCAGATTATCTACAACGTCCGACTGTGCCGCACAAAAATCAACACGGTGGCAAAGCGCGAATGTTTGAATTATCATATTGGCAGGTGCACGGCGCCCTGCGCACATAAGATAAGTAAAGAGGAGTATGCGCAGAGGGTAAAACAGGCTCTGTCCTTTCTGGACGGCAACTATAAGGAGGCGCAGAAAGCGCTTGAAGAAAAGATGTTTGCCGCCGCGCAGTCAGAAGCTTTCGAACTGGCGTTGGATTACAGAAATAAAATTTCAATGCTTTCAAAGCTCGAAGCAAAGAGGATCACCGCCATCAACCGCAGCGTAGACGCGGATATAATTTCATACGTAACCAACGGCATATATTCGGCGGTGAACGTCTTGATTACCCGCAAAGGCATAATGCAGGGCGCGGGTTCGTACGCGCTGGACGAGGCGCACTTAAGCGACGCCGAAGCGCTCACTTCGTTCATAACCCAGTACTATACCGCGCACGAGCCGCCTCCCGAAATAATAGTCGACGACTATTGCGAGGTGGAGCTTGTTTCGCGTTTCTTCAAGGACAAGCTAAAAAAATCGGTCGAAATCACGCTTGCAAAGCAGGGCGTCAAGGCGCAGTTGTTAAATATGGCGCGCGAAAATGCCGCCGACTATCTAGAAAAGTCGGTGGACAAGATCAGGCATAAGGACGAAATGACCGCAAGCGCCTGCGCAAGGCTACAGGAGCTTCTGGGACTCAAACGCTATCCCAGAAGAATGGAGTGTTACGATATTTCCGACGTCTCGGGCGTGGATAAGGTCGGCTCCATGGTGGTGTTTATCGACGGCGAAGCGGATAAAAACGAGTACCGTCGCTTTAAAATTAAGACGGTAGAGGGTGCGAACGACTTTGCGTCTATGCAGGAAGTGCTTTTGCGCCGTCTTTCCAAGCTCGGCACCGAAGAGCAGGAGCGCTTCCCCAAGCCCGATTTGATTGTTATCGACGGCGGCAAGGGGCAGCTTTCCGCAGTAAAAGAAATTTTCGACAGGCTGGGCGTCGGGGATATAGAGCTTATCTCTCTCGCCAAGCAGGAGGAGGAAATATTCACTTTAAACTGCCCCGAAAGCATAAGGATAGACAGGCGCGACTATTCGCTTAAAATGGTTCAGAGAATCAGGGACGAAGCGCACCGCTTTGCAATAACCTATTTCAGAAACCTTCACGCAAAGAACATTCTTCAGAGCGAGCTTACTCAGATAGAGGGCATAGGCAAAAAGCGCGCAATCGCGCTTATGTCGCGCTTTACCACCATCGACGGAATAAGGAACGCGAGCATAGAAGAATTGACAAAAACCGAGGGCATAAGCCCTGCAACAGCTCAAAAAATCAAGGATTATTTTTCGGATTGACATTATGGCAAAACTCAACTGTAAATTAATTGTATCCGACTGTGACGGAACGCTTTTAAATTCAGAACACTCTGTCTCCGACAAGGTCAGGTCGGCGATAGAAAAATTTGTTGCGGACGGCGGCATATTCGCCGTATGCACGGGCAGAATGACCGCATCCATTCTTCCGCAGGTAAGATCGCTCGGCTTAAAGGGGCTTGTAGCGTCCTATCAGGGCGGAGTGATCTCCGAAATCGAGAGCGGAAAAATAATAAGAACAAGCGGTTTCGACCCCGAACAGGCGTATGAAATCTGCAAGGCTTTAGAGGATATGGGGGCATACGTCAACGCTTACTTCGGCGACGATATGTATTCGGATATCCCCGCCGACAACGAATATCTGAAGATTTACGAAAAAATCACGGGGATTACGTCCAGGCATACGGATATTCCCCTTTCGCAGTTTGCCTTGGCGCATAATTGCAAATGCCAGAAGGTTGCAAGCCTTTGCTTTCCGCAGGACAGGGAGAGAATCTATTCGTCCCTTCAGAGCAAGTTTGCGGACAGATACGAAATTACATGCAGCGCCGACGTGCTTGTCGAAATAGCTCCGCTCGGCGACAATAAGGGTTCGGCGGTCAGATTCTTAGCCGAACACTACGGCGTTCCTATTCAAAAGACCGTCGCCATAGGCGATAATTTGAACGACCTTTCAATGATTCAGGCGGCGGGCGTGGGCGTAGCCGTGGGCAACGCCGTTCAGGAACTTAAGGACCAGGCAGACTTCGTGTCCGTCACCAACGACGAGGGCGCGGTTGCTCAGGTAATAGAAAAATTCGGGTATGCAGATGAAAGCTGATTATACTCCTACAGAAATTCTGGCGCCTGCAGGAGACAGGGAGAGCGCTTACGCCGCAATCAATTCGGGCGCAGACGCTATATATCTGGGGCTTACAAGCTTTTCCGCGCGCTCGTCGGCTAAAAATTTCGATATAGCTTCGCTTGAAAGGCTGATTTCCTACGCGCACGCGCTCGGCGTAAAAATCTACGTGGCGATGAACACTCTCGTCAAGGACGGGGAGCTTGAAGATTTTGTCAATAATGCAGTTTCAGCGCACAATGCGGGCGCGGACGCGATAATTATTCAGGATATCTTTCTGGGAAAATATCTCAAACAGACCTATCCGCAGCTCTGTCTGCACCTTTCGACGCAGGCAGGCGTGAACAACGTCTACGGCGCTATGCTTGCCAGAGAATACGGGTTCGACAGGGTGATTTTGGCGCGCGAAACGGGTATTGAAGATATAAAAAAGATAACTAAAATAATCCAGACCGAAGTTTTCGTGCAGGGCGCGCTCTGCTCGTGCTTTTCGGGTCAGTGCTATCTCTCGTCCTTTGCGGGCGGAAACAGCGGCAACCGCGGCAAATGCAAACAGCCCTGCCGCAAGTTATACTCAATAGACAGAAAGGGTTGGGAGGATAAGGCTTACCGCATCTCCCTTTCCGATCTGTCCGTGGGCGTGGATATAGAAAAACTTATCGAAGCAGGCGTGTATTCCTTCAAAATAGAGGGCAGAATGCGCCGTCCCGAGTACGTCTCCGCCGCGGTTTCCTACTATCGCAATATCATAGGCGGAAAAGCGGAAAAGGCGGATTTATCCGCATTGAAGCGCACTTATAACAGGGGTAACTACACAAAGGGGCTTGCATTCGGTCAGGATAAGACCTTTCTTTCATCCGCCGTGCAGGGTCATATCGGCGAGTACTGCGGCGCGATAAAGGTAATTAACGGCAGATACCTTTGCTTAAGCGATTTTAAATGTGCCGAGGGCGACTGTTTCAAGATTCTCCGCGACGGCAAAGAGGTGTGTGGCGCAAGCTTTGCAGGAGCGGCTAAGGGCGGATTTTATCTGTCCTCATCCGAAAGGTTGAAAAACGGTGACAAGGCGTTTATAACCACCGACGCTCGCCTGAACGAGCGGCTTTTGCAGGGTAAGAGGTTAAAAAAGATTGACCTCTATGCATGCTTTGCCGCAGGCGAAAGGGCAAAGGTCACGCTTGACGGCAGGGAGTACGAAAGCGAGTATATTTTGCAGCCTGCGCTCAACCGTCCGCTCACAAAAGAGGATATCGAAAGATGCTTTAAAAAGGTGGACGCATACCCCTTTGAAATAAGCGTATCGCGGATTGAGATTATCGGCGCAAGCTTCGTGCCTGCCTCCGCGCTCAACGCGTTCAGGCGTCAGGTTTTTGAAGATTACTTTAAGAGCCTGTCTCGGACAGTTGAAAAAATCGAAAGTATTCAGCCGCTTCCCCAAAGAAAAGAACCCGTATACAATGCAAAGACTGCGGTTATTTCTTCAGAGCTTTGCGGAGTCAGGGCGGATATAGGCATACTCAAGCCCGACGACTACACACAACAATTATCCGAAAAAATAACGGGCTTTTCGGGCGAAAAATACCTGTTTCTGCCGCCCTTCCTTACGGGCGGGGAAATCGAGGCTATAAAACCTGAATTATCCGCGTTCGACGGCATATACTGCGACGGCTACTATGCAATAGAGCTGTGCAAGGAGACGGGCAAAAAACTGTTTGCCGGCAGCGGATTTAATATCGGCAACTACCTGTCCTTAGCGCAGGTGGGCGCGGAATATACCGCGCTGTCCAAAGAGCTTACGGTAAGGGAAGCCAAGGCGATTGCGACGAGTAATTGCTTCTATCTCACCGCAGGCGATTTAAAGGTTATGGACCTTATATACTGCCCGTTCTCAAGAAGCTGTAAAAACTGCGATAAGCGCAGCGCGTATACCTTGACCGACGAGCAGGGTCGCGCCTTCCCGCTGCGCAGGTATTCGGCTAGCCTTTGCAGGTTCGAGGTATACAACTGTTCGCCGCTGGTTGCCGAAAATAATTTTACGGGCGCGCTTGCAGACTGCACTCTGTGCGACGCAAAGATAATTTCTCAGGACGTGCGCTCGCCTGAAAAACTCAAAAAACATCTTACAAACTACACAAAAGGACACTCGGTTTCACCCGTGCTTTAAGTTATGGACGAAAAAAGTTTACAGCGTTTAGAACTGAATAAAATTTTATCCGCCTGTGCGGAGTACGCCTGTCTGGACGGAGCTAAGGAGATTTTAACGTCCTTTACGCCGACCGGCAACCTTGAAGACGCAAGGGAGCTGCTTGCGCGCACCGCCGAGTGCGACAAGCTGTTGTATCGCTACGGCGTGGGGAAGATTGAGTATTTCCCCGACGTCTCCGACCTGTTCATCCGCGCGTCCAAGCGTTCGACCCTGTCCTGCGCCGAACTGTTGCAGGTTAATATGCTTCTCCGTTCCGCAAGGCTGGCATATACGTCGATAAGCGGCGTGGACGACGGCGAAATAGTATTAATGCGCTCGGATATCTCCAAGGTCTACTACGATAAGCTTCTGGAAGACGACATCGCGACCAAAATTCTCTCCTCCGAGGAGGTCTCCGACTATGCCAGCGACGCACTCTGGACAATCCGTTCGCGCATAAAGAGCCTCAACGAAAGAATACGTTCAAAACTGTCGGAATATCTTTCGGGCAAGGAAGCGCAGTATCTTCAGGACGGAATAGTCACAATGCGTAACGACCGCTACGTAATACCCGTCAAGGCGGAGCATAAATCGCACGTCAAGGGCTTTATTCACGACCGTTCGCAGTCGGGCGCAACATTCTTTATCGAGCCTGAATACGTTCTGGAACTCAATAACGAGCTCATTTCTCTGCAGATCGACGAAAAGGAAGAGGTAGAGCGCATATTGAAATCGCTCTCCCTGCGCGTCGGCGATATGGCTGAAAAGCTGACTGCGGCAATGGCTATTCTTGCCGACGTTGACAGCTTCTATGCCAGAGCGGAATATTCATACGTTCACAAATGCACCCTTCCGCAGTTGAATAAGCGCGGATATATAAACATAATGAAGGGCAGACACCCCCTGATAGATAAGGACAAAGTCGTTCCCGTATCTATCGAGCTCGGCAAGGACTACAATTTCCTTCTGATAAGCGGAGCCAACACGGGCGGCAAGACCGTAACGCTTAAAATGTGCGGACTGTTCTGCCTTATGGCGGAGTGCGGCTTGTTTATTCCTGCCGCATCGGGAAGCGCGGTCTGCGCGTTCGACGACGTGTTCTGCGACGTGGGCGACAGCCAGAGCATAGAAGAGAGCTTATCCACTTTCTCCAGCCATATAACCTCGGTCAAGGAGATTTTAGAGAAAGCAAATTCGAGCAGTCTTGTCCTTATCGACGAGCTGGGAGGCGGCACCAACCCCGACGAGGGGCAGGCGCTCGCTAAGGCGGTTGTGGAAAGACTGCTCTCCCTCGGTTGCCGCGGCATAGTCACGACCCACTTTACGCCTTTAAAGGAATTTGCCTACGCCGTGGACGGCATAGAAAACGCGAGCATGGAGTTCGATTCGTCCACGCTAAAGCCGCTGTACAGAATTAAAATAGGCTTACCCGGCGCGTCCAACGCGCTTGCCATATCCCGCCGACTTGGGCTGGATAGCGACATTTTGGACAAGGCTGTATCCTATCTTTCCGAAGGCGGCAAGGCGTTTGAAAATATCGTAAGAAAGGCGGAAGAGAGCAGGGTCGAGGCCCAGAGAAAGCTCGACGAGGTCGCCGCGCTGGAGCTTGAGTGGAAGCACAAGCTGAAGGAAGTAAATTCAAAGATAGACGCCCTGAATAAGGAGCGCGAAAAGCTCAACGCAGGGGCAAGGGCGGAGAGCAGAAGAATAGTAAACGAGCGCACGGCTCAGGCGGAAGAAATTTTAGACGAGCTTGAGAAGCTGTTTGCCAGGGAAGAGCTTACGCAGACCGACTTAATTAAGGCGCGCACTTTAAAAAACAAGCTCAAAGATTCGGCTTACGGCGAAGAGCAGATAGACGTTACGGTCACAAACTACAAGCCCGCCACGGCGGAAAATCTGACCGTCGGCGCAAAAGTTTTCGTAAAGCCCATGCAGTCGGAAGGCACGGTTCTTTCCTTAAACCCTGTAAAGGGCGAATGCGAGGTTGCGTGCGGCAGTATGCGATTAAGGAGCAAATTCAGCGAGCTTCAGTTGATCTGCGCGCCTAAGCCTTCGAAGAAGAGCGAAGTAAAGGTGGTAAGGAGTAAAAACGTAGCTCCCTCCGCGCCCGCGCTGGAGATAAACGTTCTGGGAATGACCGTAGAAGAGGCGCTGTACGAGGTGGAAAACTTCATCGACCGTGCGGTTATGGACAATCTTGAACAGGTTAAAATTATTCACGGCGTCGGAACGGGTAAACTTCGCGCGGCTATATCCCAGAGATTGAAAACTCACAAAAACGTAAAAGAGTACCGTCTCGGCAAATACGGCGAGGGAGAAACAGGCGTCACCATAGTTACGCTTAAATAATCAGTCAAAATTCAGGTTTATTCACAATAGAATATTAATAGTATTTCTGTTTTAGGGGTAAACTGATTTTGAAAAAAAAGTTATTTGCGGTTCTTGTAAATTTAAGTCTTTGTGCTATAATAGTAGCAACGGCTGTCGTCGGCTTCTTCAGCGGCGGCGCGGTGGAGGTCTCCTCCGACGGAGCGACACCGTACTACCGTTCGGATAATCCGCGCGGCGTAAGCCTGACTTTCAACGTCTATCAGAACACTTCAAACGTATACAAGATTTTGGATATTCTCGACGAATATTCGGCGAAAGCCACGTTCTTTCTCGGCGGAAGCTGGGCGGACGACAACGTGGACTGCGTGCGTGAAATTTATAACCGCGGTCACGAGGTGGGTTCACACGGCTACTTCCATAAAGACCATTCTGCAATGAATTACAAGCAGAATCTTGAAGAAATAAAGCCCAGCGTGATGCTGATTAACAGAATTTTGAATACCGAAATTACTCTGTTTGCGCCGCCGTCGGGCGCGTTCAACGACTACACGCTCTCGGCATGTGCGCAGCTTAATTTAAAGACGGTTATGTGGTCGCGCGATACGATAGATTGGCGCGACAGCGATGTGGATTTACTGTATTCGCGCGCAACGCAGAATCTGGAAAACGGCGAATTCATATTGATGCACCCGATGAATGCGAGCGTTACGGCTCTGCCCAAAATTTTATCATACATAAGAGAAAGCGGCTTTTCAGCCGTCACCGTCTCTTACAACTTAGGAGAATAATGGTTCACTTTAAACAACTTGACAACGGAATAAGATTAATCGTAAAACAGATGAGCGGACTTATGTCCGTAACGATGGGAATTATAGTAGGCACGGGCTCTTGCGTGGAGACCGACAAAGAGGACGGAATTTCGCATTTTGTCGAACACCTGATGTTCAAGGGTACGAAAAAGCGCACGGCGTTTCAGATTTCAGACGAAATGGACGCAATCGGCGCGCAGGTAAACGCCTTTACGGGCAAGGATATCACCTGCTACTACGCAAAATCCACGTCGGGTCACGCGGAGGAAGCTTTTGAAATTCTCTCCGACCTGTTTTTGAATTCGGTCTTTCCCGTAGACGAAATGAAGCGCGAAAGAGGGGTCATTCTCGAAGAGATATCAATGAACGAGGATACCCCCGACGACCTGTGCTTAGACCTTTTGGGCAAGGCGTTTTTCGGCGATAAAAACTACGGCAGGAATATCCTCGGTCCACGCAAAAACGTACGCGCGTTCAAGAGGGCGGACCTTCAGTCTTACGTTTCCGAACGCTACGTTGCGGAAAATATAGTAATTTCCATGGCGGGCAACATCTCTCCCTCGACCGCTCAGGAGATGGTTGAAAAATACTTTGCAGACGTCCCTAAATCGGACGGCAGAACGCGCAGTGTAGAGGTAAATCTGCGCGCCGGACACCTCCACAAAAAGAAGGATATCGAACAGGTTCATATCGGCATAGCTTACCCTTCGATGAAGAGGTACGAGCGCCTCTTGGACGCAACGCAGATTATGAACGCCGTATTCGGCGGAAGCATGTCGTCGAGGCTCTTCCAGGAGGTCAGGGAAAAGTTGGGGCTTGCCTATACGGTTTATTCCTATCTCACCTCCTACAAGGACACGGGTTCGCTCGTAATCTATGCAGGCGTAAACGCGGATAATTATTTAAAGTCCTACGACGCGATCAACGACTGCATTGCAAAAATCAAAAAGAAGGACATAACCGAATACGAGTTCCGCCGCGGCAAGGAACAGCTGGTATCTTCGCAGATTTTCGCGCAGGAGAGCACCAGCTCGCAGATGCTCTTGTACGGCAAGGAGCTTATATACAGCGGAAATATTTATAACTTTGAAGAACGCGTAAACAAGATTAATTCCGTAACGCTCGACGACGTGTTCGAAGCGATCGAATATAACTTCGACGAGACCTACAAAGCCACCGCGCTCGTAGGCAGAGCGGACAAGCGCATTTAAGGACAAGCGCAATAAATGGGTCAGGTATTTTGCGGCTTTCAGCCGTATTTCAACAGTGACAGCAAGGTTTTAATCCTCGGCAGCTTTCCGTCGGTTAAGAGCAGGCAGACCGATTTTTATTACGGTAATCCGCAAAACAGGTTCTGGAAATATCTCTCCGAATTTTTCTCTTTGCCCCTTCCTGACGGAGTGGAGGAGAAAAAATCCCTTCTCGATCGATGCAAAGTGGCGCTGTGGGATATCGTAACCGAATGTGAAATTCGCGGCAGCAGCGACGCGACTATTAAAAATTATAAGGTTGCGGACTTAAACAGGGTTCTCGACCATGCCGACGTTCAGCGCATACTAATAAACGGCGGCACGGCTTACGGAATCTTTTTAAAGCATTACGGTGATATTAAAATACCGTACGTAAAGCTTCCGTCGACCAGTCCTGCAAATACCCGTTGCGACAAGGAGATCTGGTTTAATGAACTACGCCCGGCTTTTGGAAGAACTGAACGCTAACGCTCAGGAAAAATATCTTGCCTTTCATAAAAGTCTTTTAAAGAACGATAAAATCAGGCTTATAGGCGTAAGCGTGCCAATTTTGCGCAAGCTCGCCAAAGACTTTAAGGGGGAGGAGCAGTTGCTCTTATCCTTCCCCGACGAGTATTACGAGGTAACTTTTATAAAGCTTCTCGCCTGCGCCGCGTTGCCGTACGGAGAATTTTTAAAGGTTGTCGACGGGTGCGTTGCGCTCATTGACAACTGGGCATCGTGCGACAGCTTCAAGCCGAAGTGCATTGCAAAGCACAGGCAGGAATTTATTCCCTATATAGAGAAGTATATCGCGAGCGACGGCGAATTTTATCAGCGGTTTGCGCTGACTACGCTTCTTGCCTTTTACGTCGGGGACGACTATATTCCGCTTATAAAAAAGTGCCTTTCGGCTGCGGATACGCGCTGTTACTACGTACATATGGCTGCGGCGTGGCTGGTTGCCGAAGTGCTTGTCAAAAGCTACGAGCAGGGCGTTCAGATATTAAAGAGCGGCATACTTGACGCAAAAACTTCGAACAAGGCGATATCGAAGGCGAGGGAAAGCTTCCGTATTTCCGACGAAAATAAAAACTATTTAAAAACTTTAAAGAGATAGAGAATATGCAAATTTTACAACAGCTCACCGAACAATTTAATCTTCGTCCCGACCACGCCGAAAACGTGGTAAAGCTTCTGGACGAGGGCAACACGATTCCCTTTATCGCCCGCTACCGCAAGGAGATGACGGGCGCGATAAACGATCAGGTTTTAAGGGAATTTGCCGACAGGTACGAGTACCTTCAGAACCTTGAAAAGAGAAAGGAAGAGGTCTCCAAAATCATTATCGAACAGAACAAGATGACCGAGCAGATTCAGCTTTCCATCGAATCCTGCGAAACGCTCACCGAGATAGAGGACGTCTACCGTCCGTTCAAGCAGAAGAAAAAGACCCGCGCGTCCGTCGCGATCGAAAAGGGTTTAATGCCGCTTGCCGAAATGATTTTGGCGCAGGAGTGCAATCCGTACGTGGAGGCGAGCAAGTTTGTGGACGTGCAGAAGGGCGTAGCTACTTCAAAGGACGCAATAGTCGGTGCGCGCGACATCATAGCTGAAATTATTTCAGACGACGCGGAGCTCAGAAAAAAGCTGAGAACTCTGCTTGAAAACCACGGCGAGATGCAGGTTAAGATGGTGCAGGACGACGAGAAGGGCACTTACGCAATGTACGCAGACTATGCCGAACTTGTGCCTGAAATTAAAAATCACAGAATTCTTGCAATCAACAGGGGTGAAAAAGAGGGCTGTCTTAAGGCTAAAATTTATTTCAATCCCGATATGGCAAAGCGCGTGTGCGCGGCAAAATACGTAAAGAGCAAGGGCATATGCGCGGATATCATCGCCGCCGCGGCGGACGACGGCTACGACAGGTTAATTCAGCCTTCGATTGAGCGCGAAGTGCGCGCGATTTTAACCGAGCGCGCGTCCGAACAGGCAATAAAGATGTTCGAAGTAAATCTCCGTCCCCTGCTTTTGCAGCCTCCCGTAAAGGGCAAGGTCACGCTCGGACTCGACCCCGCCTACCGCACGGGCTGTAAGGTTGCCGTCGTGGACGAAACGGGCAAGGTTCTGGCAACCTCGGTTATCTATCCCGTTCCCCCTCACAACAAAATCGAGGAGAGCAAGGCGATAATCAAGACACTGATAGCAAGGCACGGCGTAAAGGTAATCTCCATCGGCAACGGCACGGCGAGCAAGGAGACCGAAATTTTCGTTGCAGACCTCTTAAAGGAGGTCAAGGAGGACGTAAGCTACGTTGTGGTCAACGAGGCTGGCGCGAGCGTATATTCCGCAAGCCCTCTCGCGGTGGAGGAATTCCCCGATTACGACCTTACCTTGCGCTCGGCGATATCCATTGCAAGGAGACTTCAGGACCCCCTTGCAGAGCTCATTAAGATCGACCCCAAGTCGATAGGCGTAGGTCAGTATCAGCACGATATGGACAAAAAGAGGCTGGACAGCGTGTTGGGCGGCGTGCTCGAGGACTGCGTAAACTCCGTAGGCGTTGACCTGAACACCGCAAGCGTATCGCTTTTAAAGTACGTTGCGGGTCTCAATTCGGGTATTGCTAAGAATATAGTCGCATACCGCGAGCAGTACGGAAAATTTACCGAAAGAAGCCAGCTTTTAAACGTTTCCAAGCTGGGAGCAAAGGCGTACGAACAGTGCGCAGGCTTCCTCAGAATAACCGACGGCAAGAATATTTTCGACAATACGGGCGTTCACCCCGAAAGCTACGCCAAGGCGGAAAAGCTTCTTCAGGTGTTCGGCTATACCCGTAATGACGTAATAAACAGAAATCTCAAGGACCTGCCTGCAAAGATTAAGTCTGTAGGAGAGGATAAGGTTGCAAAGTACTGCGGATTCGACCGCGCAACCATGAACGACGTAGTGGCTGAACTTATGAAGCCAGGCCGCGACGTGCGCGACAGTCTGCCTGCACCCAAATTAAGACGCGACGTTATGGGCATTGAAGATCTGTACGTAGGAATGGAAGTGGAGGGCGTTGTGCGCAACGTTATTGACTTCGGCGCGTTTATAGATATAGGCGTGCATCAGGACGGACTTGTTCACGTTTCCGAAATCTGCGACAGATACATAAAGCACCCCTCCGACGTGTTGAAAGTGGGTCAGCAGGTACGCGCGGTTATAATCAGTCTGGACGTGAAGAAAAAGCGCATAGGTCTATCTATCAAGCAGGTTAAAAAACAGGCAAATTAAATGCAATAAGCGTTCAGCGGAATAAACATTTAATAAACCGCTTGACAGTTTGCCGACTTTATTGTAAAATTTTGTCAAGCTTATAAATTAAGGAGTTAAAAGATATGTTTGAAGAAATAGCAAAATTGCTTGCAGAACAGTTGGGTATTCCCGAATCCAAGGTTACGCTTGAAAGTGAAATTATCGGCGACCTCGGCGCAGACAGCCTCGACGTAGTCGAAATGCTTATGACGCTTGAAGATACGACGGGCAAGACCATTCCCGACGATAAGGTTTCGTCCATCAAGACCGTAGGCGACCTTGTTACAGTTCTCAACACTTTATAATTATTAAAAGGTAAGCCCGCGGCGCAGCCGCGGGCTTTTAGATTATTATGACGCTTCAACAGCTTAAATATGCAATCTGCGTTGCGGAACAGGGCAAAATAGCTTCCGCAGCAAAGCTTCTTTTTATCTCTCAGCCCAGTCTTACGCAGGCTGTAAGGGAGCTTGAAGAGGAGCTCGACATCAATATTTTTAACCGCACTAACCGCGGCGTCGAGCTTTCTGCCGAGGGCGAGGAATTCCTTGCCTACGCAAGACAGGTGGTCGAACAGGCAAACCTTCTGGAGGAAAAATATAAGGGTGCAAAACCGCGCATTCGCAGCTTTTGCGTCTCCTGCCAGCACTATTCTTTTGCCGTAGACGCGTTCGTCTCACTCATAAAAGAGGTCGGCGCGGAGGAGTACGACTTTTCCCTGCGCGAAACCCAGACTTACGAAATTATAGACGACGTCGCAAGGCTCAAGAGCGAGGTGGGCGTTCTTTATAAAAACGCCTTCAACCGCGCGGTTATCGAAAAGGTTTTAAAGAGCAACGATTTAAAGTTTACTCCGCTCTTTACCGCGCTTCCGCACGTGTTCGTGGGCAAGGATAACCCGCTCGCAAAAAAGCAGAAGGTCACGCTTGATGATTTGAAGGACTATCCCTGCCTGACCTTCGAGCAGGGCGAGCATAACTCGTTCTATTTCTCGGAGGAAATTTTATCCACGCGCTACACCCCGAAAAACATAAGGGTAAGGGACAGGGCAACCCTCTTTAATTGTCTGGTCGGGTTGAACGGCTATACCATTTCGAGCGGTATAATCAACGGCGAGCTAAATTGGAACAACGTCGTCTCAGTTCCGCTCGAGGCGGACGACTGTATGGAAATAGGCTACGTTACCAACGATAAAACCTATCCGTCTGCGCTTGCTGCAAGATATATTGAGCTTTTAAAAAATCTTACTCAGGAATACGGTCGGATTCAATCGGACAAATAGCGGTGATACCATAATTTTAATAAATTAACCTTAAAACTGTCTTAAATTGCCCCGAACAATTCATAATAAACGTAAAAAAAACAGCCGCTGAGCGCAATCCTTTGCGCTCAGCGGCATATTTTTATTAAAAATTAAACGATGATATTTATCAATCTCTTGGGTACGAAGATAAATTTCTTTATCGACTTGCCGTCGATTGCCGCGGCAACGTCCGTATTTTTAAGAGCGATTTCCTGCGCGGTGGCGGAGGTTGCGTCCGCAGGCAGATAGATTTTAGCCTTGATTTTGCTGTTGATCTGCACGGCGTATTCGAATCCGTCCTCGCCGCACTTGCTCTCGTCGAATTCGGGCCACTTTTCGTATGCGATAGTGCCTTCGTGACCAAGAACGGTGGTCCATATTTCCTCGGTGATGAAAGGAATTACGGGGTTTAAAAGCTTAATAAGTCCCTCTGCGTACTCCTTGGGGAAGTGGTTGCCGTCGGATATCTCCTTGTATACCGCGTTGACGAAAATCATCATCTGCGAAATGGCGGTGTTTACCTTGAGCGCCGAGTAGTCCTCGCCGACCTTCTTGACCGTCTGGTGATAGAGCTTTTCAAGGTTAGCGTTCTTTTCGTCCCTGATAGCACCCGTTTCAAAGTACAGGCGGTGAATTCTGTCAATGAATTTCTTTACGCCTTCGATATTTGCGGTGTTCCAGGGCTTAGTGTCGGCAACGGGGCCCATAAACATTTCGTACATTCTCAAGACGTCCGCGCCGTAGTCGCGCACGATGTCGTTGGGGTTGATTACGTTGCCCTTGGATTTGGACATCTTTTCGCCGTCCTCGCCCAGAATCATACCCTGATGGAAGAGCTTCTTGAAGGGTTCCTTACAGGGAACGTATCCCTTGTCGAATAGGAAGTTATTCCAGAAACGCGAGTAGAGGAGGTGTCCTACAAGGTGCTCCTTGCCGCCGCAGTAGAAGTCGACGGGCATCCAGTGCTTTAACAGCTCGTAGTCTGCAAATTTTTCGTCGTTGTGGGGGTCGCAGTATCTTAAGAAATACCAGCTTGAACCTGCCGAACCGGGCATGGTGGTCGTTTCACGCTTGCCCTTGACGCCGTTATAGGTAACGTTTACCCAGTCCTTTGCGTTTTCAAGCGGAGCGTTGCCGCCGTGTGCCTTATAGTCGTCCATTTCGGGCAGGTCAAGGGGAAGCTCGTCGTCTGCAAGCAGCACGTCCTCGCCGTTTTCAAGGTGAATGACGGGCAGTGGTTCGCCCCAATATCTCTGTCTTGCGAAAATCCATTCGCGCAGCTTATAGGTTACAGTCTTTTTGCCGCAATTATGTTCGGTCAGCCACTCGGCCATCTTGTCGATTGCGTCCTGCTTATTGAGTCCGTTCAAAAAGTCCGAATTGATGTGCAGACCGTCCTGCGTGTACGCCTCTTTCTCGATATCTCCGCCCTCGAGCACCTGAATGATGGGCAGGTTGAATTTCTTGGCGAATTCGTAGTCGCGGGTGTCGTGCGCAGGTACCGCCATAATTGCGCCCGTACCGTAGGAGGTGAGAACGTAGTCGGAAATCCATACGGGAATCTTGCTTCCGTTTACGGGGTTAATTGCGTATGCGCCCGTGAAAGCGCCCGTCTTTTCCTTGTTGAGTTCGGTTCTCTCAAGTTCGGACTTGCTTGCGCAAACCGCCTTGTAAGCGTCTATTTCAGCCTTTTGTTCGGGGGTGGTTATCTTGTCGACGAGAGTATGCTCGGGAGCGAGTACGCAGTAGGTAGCGCCGAAGAGCGTGTCGCAACGGGTGGTAAATACTGTGAACTTTTCGTCGTTGCCGTCAATTTTAAAGTCAACGTTCGCGCCGACAGATTTGCCTATCCAGTTGCGCTGAGCCACCTTTGAAGATTCGGGCCAGTCGAGCTCGTCAAGTCCCTCCAGAAGTCTTTCGGCGTACTTGTTTATATCAATGACCCACTGCTTCATATTCTTGCGCACGACGGGGTAACCGCCGCGTTCGCTCTTGCCGTCTATAATTTCGTCGTTTGCAAGCACGGTTCCGAGCTCTTCGCACCAGTTAACGGGCGTTTCTACGTAGCGCGCAAGTCCCTCTTTGCAGAGCTGCTTGAAAATCCACTGCGTCCACTTGTAGTAAGAGGGGTCGCAGGTGGAGACCGTCTGCGTCCAGTCGTAGGTAAGGCCGAGCATTTTAAGCTGTTCGGTAAACGTTTTGATATTATCCTGCGTGAAGCCGCCGGGGTGATGACCCGTTCTTATCGCAAACTGTTCCGCGGGCAGACCGAAGCTGTCGAATCCGATGGGGTGCAGAACGTTGTAGCCCTGCATTCTCTTCATTCTCGCAATAATGTCGGTTGCGGTGTAGCCTTCGGGGTGACCTACGTGAAGTCCCGCGCCGGAAGGGTAGGGGAACATATCTAAAACGTAATATTTGGGTTTGGAAAAGTCGTGCAGGTCGGTATGGAAGGTACCGTTTTCTTCCCAGTACTTTATCCACTTTTGTTCTACTTGGTTAAAGTTCGTGTAAGCCATAAGCGTTTTCCTTGAAATTACTGACCGGATTTGCTGAAATCCGATTAACCATTATTATACATAATAACCTTTGTCTTGGCAAATAATTTTGCTTAAAAAGCCTTGACAAAAATTCAAAAAGGTAATAAGATATGCATATAATATTAATTATCATACAGGTTAATCTTGCGTAAACGTAGAGACAAGTACCGCCTGAGAATTTACAGAGAGCGCGCCCAAGGCTGTAAGGCGCGTAGTTCAAGGGGGAAGGGAAACCACTTTGCACAGTTTCGGCAAGATAAAAAAGCGGTCTTTCGACAATTAAGGTGGAACCGCGCAAAATGCGAAAAATTTTGCGTCCTTAAACTTATTTAAAAGTTTAGGGGCGTTTTTTTACGGAGTAAATTATGAAAGTATTACTTAAAAACGGAGAAGAGTTAAACGTTGAAGAGGGCGCAAGCTGCGCTAAAGCGGCTGCGGCTATCTCCGAAGGTCTTGCGCGCAACGCAGTTGCCGCTAAAGTCAACGGTGAATTGGTTGATTTATTGACGGTATTAAACGACGGCGACAAGCTGGAAATCGTAACCTTAAAGGACAAAGAGGGCATAGAAGTTTACCGCCACACCTGTTCGCACGTGCTTGCTCAGGCAGTTAAAAACATTTTCCCGACCTGCAATCTTGCAATCGGACCGGTTATTGAAAACGGCTTCTATTACGATATCGACTTCAAAACGCCCATCACTCAGGACGATTTTGCAAAAATCGAAGCGGAAATGACCAAAATTATCAAGGCTGATACGCCCATCACCCGTTTCGAACTTCCCAGAGAGGAAGCTATCGAGCTGATGAACGGTTACAAAGAAAAGTATAAGGTAGAGCTCATCCGCGACCTTCCCGAGGACGCTAAAATTTCCTTCTACAAGCAGGGCAGTTTTACCGACCTCTGCCGCGGACCTCATCTTCCCTCGACGGGAAAGATCAAGGCGTTCAAGCTCATTTCGCTTACCGGCGCTTACTGGAGGGGCAACGAAAAGAACAAGATGCTCACCCGTATCTACGGTACCGCGTTCGAAAAGAAGAGCCAGATGGAGGAGTACCTTACCGCCGTTGAAGAGGCTAAGAAGCGCGATCACAACAAGTTAGGACGCGAACTCGGCATCTTTATGACCAGCGACGTAGTAGGTCAGGGCTTGCCCATCTTAATGCCCAAGGGCGCAAAGATTTTGCAGATACTCACCCGCTTTGTAGAGGATGAAGAGGCAAAGCGCGGATTTATGATTACCAAGACGCCCAACATGGCTAAGAGCGACCTCTACAAAATTTCCGGTCACTGGTATCACTACCGCGACAAGATGTTCCTTTTGAACGAAGTTGACGAAAACGGCGAAAGCCTTGACGGCGAAGAGGTGGTTGCTCTCCGTCCCATGACCTGCCCGTTCCAGTATCAGATATTCAAAAACGGACTCAAATCCTACCGCGATCTGCCCTGCCGCTACTCCGAAACGGCTACCGAGTTCCGTAAAGAGGCTTCGGGCGAAATGCACGGACTTATAAGAGTTAGACAGTTCACGCTCTCCGACGGTCACATTATCTGCACCAAGGAGCAGGTGGAGGACGAATTCAAGCGTTGCCTCGACCTTTCGTACTACATTCTCGATTGCCTCGGCATGCGCGACGACGTAACCTACCGTTTCTCCAAGCGCGGCGCGTCCAAGTCGGATAAGTACATCGACGACGACGAGGCGTGGAACAAGACCGAAGCTATGATGAAGGTCATTTTAGACGACCTCGGCATTGACTACGTTGAAGCGGACGACGAAGCGGCGTTCTACGGACCCAAGCTCGACGTTCAGATTAAGAACGTTCACGGCAAGGAAGATACGCTCATAACCATTCAGATAGACTTCGCCGCAGGCGCAAGCTTCGATATGCAGTATATCGACGTGGACGGCGCTAAAAAGACCCCTTACGTCATTCACCGTTCGTCGATCGGCTGCTACGAAAGAACGCTTGCCTTCCTTATCGAAAAGTACGCGGGCGCGTTCCCTCTCTGGATGAGCCCCACTCAGGTAAAGGTTCTTCCCATAACCGACAGAACCAAGGAATACGCGCTCAAGGTCTGCAACGATCTGAACGAGCTCGGCATCCGTGCGGAAGTCGATACCCGCAACGAAAAGATCGGCTATAAGATCCGTGAAGCGAAGATGGATAAGATCCCCTACGTTCTCGTCGTCGGCGACAAGGAAGCGGAAGAGGGTACCGTAAACGTCAACAAGCGCGGCGTGGAAGAAAAGTTCTCGCTCACCAAAGAGGAGTTCGAAAATCTCGTAGTGCGCGAAGACAAGAAAAAAGTTATATTTTAAGCGTAAAAACGTTTGACATAACAAAAAGTTTGCTGTATTATATATGAGTAAGCAAAGGTTATCCCCTTTCGCCCTGCCCATAGGTGCAACGGCAAACACAGTAAATTCCGTCATAAGACGTATTTTGCAATCGGGATACTTTGCGTATCCCGATTTTATTTTTTTCAAAGAGGAATATGGAAAAGAAAGAATTATATCAGGTAAATCAGGCAATCAGAGACAAGGAAGTCAGGCTTATCGGTGCCGACGGAGAAATGGTGGGTATAATGCCCTCCTTGCAGGCTCTTCGCCTTGCTGAAGAAGCTGACCTCGATCTGGTCAAAATCTCTCCCAACGCCGTGCCTCCCGTCTGCAAGATTATGGACTATTCAAAGTTCAAGTACGAGCAGGCAAAGCGCGACAAGGAGAGCCGCAAAAATCAGACCGTAGTCGAAATCAAGGAAATCAGACTTTCCATGACCATCGACGTGGGCGATATCGCGGTCAAGACCAAGCAGTGCCTGAAGTTTTTAGAGCAGGGCAATAAGGTCAAGGTCTCCATTCGTATGAAGGGTCGTGAAAACGCAAGAGCTTATCAGGGCGTTAAGGTTATGCAGGACTTCTTCGAGGGATTGGGCGGCAAAGCCGTACAGGACAAAAAGCCTTTAACCGAGGGCAGAATGATAACTATGATGCTCTCGCCTGCAAAATCTTAAACAAGTCGTAAACCGGCGCAAGCCGTAATAAATTCAGTAAATTTTTCATCGGAGGATAAATATATGCCCAAGCAGAAATCGCATAGCGGTTCCAAAAAGCGCTTCTGGCTCACTTCTACCGGCAAGGTAAAGAGACCTCACGGCGGCAAGAACCACAAAGCAGAAACCAAGAACAGAAAGAGAAAGAGAAATTTGCGTAAGAATACGCTCGTTTCCACCACGCAGGAATCAACCGTTAAGAGCATGATTCCCTACAAGGCATAACAGGAGGACAAGATAAATGCGTATTAAGAGATCGGTTAACGCTTTAAAGAAGCGTAGAAAGATATTCCGCCTTTCCAAAGGCTATTTCGGCAACAAATCAAAGTCTTACAGAATCGCTCGCGAAGCGGTTATGAAGTCTTTGAACTATGCTTTCGTAGGCAGAAAGCTCCGCAAGCGCGATATGCGTTCTCTGTGGATTGCACGTATCAACGCAGCTGCAAGAGTAAACGGACTTTCCTACTCCAAGTTCATGCACGGACTTAAGGTTGCCGGCATCAACCTCAACCGCAAGGTTCTTGCTGACCTTGCAGTTAACGACGCCGCAGCATTCGCTGCACTTGCTGAAAAAGCTAAGGCTGCCGTTTAATTAAAAATTCAACGCGGGTAGTCTGCTTTTATGCGGCTACCCCGATTTACTGTATATGGCGATAACTTCCCGAGCAAATCCGCTGGTAAAAAAAATAGCTTCGCTCTCGGATAAAAAATTCCGCAGGGAATACGGCGAATACGTGGTAGAGGGTACCAAACCCGTCAAGGAATGTATAAAGGCGGGCTATGAAATAACCGCCGTCGTATGCACGCCCGAAACCGAAAGTGAGTTTGAAAACGCGATAGTCGTCTCCGAAGAGGTGTTCAGGCACCTCTCGTCTGAAAAAACTCCGCAGGGCGCGCTTGCAACGGTAAAAATTCCCCAAACCTCGGTCGTTCCTCCCAGGGGCAACTGTCTGCTTTTAGACAGGCTTCAGGACCCGGGCAACCTTGGCACCATCATCCGCACGGCAAACGCCGCAGGTTACGAAGATATATATCTTTTGAACTGCACCGACGCGTTTTCGCCCAAGGCGGTAAGGGCTAGCATGAGCGGAATTTTCTTTGTCCGTCTGCATATCGGAAGCAAAGAGGAGATTTTTTCCGCGCTTGAAAATATCCCGCTTATCTGCGCGGATATGGGCGGCGAGGACGTGTTCACATTCAAATCTCCCGAAAGGTTCTGCCTTTGCATAGGCAACGAGGGCAGGGGCGTCAGCGAAGAGATTAAAAACAAATGCGCCTACACGATAGGCATACCAATGCGTAAAACTTGCGAAAGTTTAAACGCCGCTATTTCCGCGGCGATAGCTATGTACACGCTGGAATACAGAAAATAAAAGAGGTTCAAATATGTCAGGACATTCCAAATGGCACAACATACAGGCAAAAAAGGGCAAGACCGACGCTGCGCGCGGCGCGATCTTCACCAAAATCGGCAGGGAACTTGCAGTAGCTGCAAAGTCCAATCCCAATCCCGAAACCAACAGTAAGCTTGCCGACGTTATAGCTAAGGCAAAAGCGGCTAACATGCCCAACGACAACATCAAGCGTTCGATTGCAAAGGCTGCAGGCGAACTTTCGGGCAAAGACTATAAGGAACTCACCTACGAAGGATACGGCGTATGCGGTTCCGCAGTCATCATCAAAACCCTTTCCGACAACGTAAACCGTACTTCAGGCGACGTTTCTTCCACGATGTCCAAGTGCGGCGGTCAGATGGGCAAGCCCGGCTGCGTAAGCTATCAGTTTGACAACAAGGGCGTAATCGTCATCGAAAAGACGGTCGCTTTAGACGAAGACACGATGATGGAATACTGCCTTGAAGCTGAAGCAGAGGACTACACGGTTGAAGAGGACGTATACGAAGTATACACCACTCCCGAAGCTTTCTCTACGGTTCGTAAATACTTCGAAGACAAGGGCGTAACCTTCCTCGAGGCAGAAGTCAAGATGATTCCTCAGAACACGGTTACCCTTCCCGAAGATAAGCTTGCAACCTTCCTTAAGATGATTGACAAGCTTGAAGAACTCGATGACGTTCAGAACGTTTATCATAACGTTGAACTTCCCGACGAGGACGACGAGGACTGATTTTTTAAATCGGTATAAAGCTAAATCGAGCCTCGGTTGCGGCAGAAAGCCGCAACCGAGGCTTTTTGAAACAAGACTTAAAATAAGACTTGAAACAAGTCTTGAACAAATCTTGAAACAAGGCGGCGGAAAAGGGTTGCGTTTATGATAATTCTGATTTCAGGCACTACTCACACGGGCAAAACAGCCTTATCGCAGAGACTTATGGAGGAATATAAAATACCGTATTTTTCCATCGACCATCTCAAAATGGGTTTGATAAGAAGCGGACTTACTTCGCTTACGGTCAACGACGACAGTCAGCTTACGCAGTATCTCTGGCCTATCGTAAGAGAAATAATCAAGACCGCGGTGGAAAACGGTCAGAATCTGATTATAGAGGGCTGCTATATCCCTTTCGATTGGAAAAAGGATTTTGACGAGCGCTACTTATCCGAAATTAAGTATTATTGCCTTATTATGACCGCCGACTACGTAAAAAACAGGTTTTCCGACATAAAAAAGTACGAAAACGTCATTGAAAGGCGTGTTTCAGGCGACGGTTTGAATACGGAAGAGCTGATATGCGATAACGCGCAGAATCTGCGATATTGTAAGGAATACGGTCTGCCCTATATATTAATAGACAAAGAATACGATATAAAAATTGACTTATGAAAATACGGAATTACAAAGACGAAGATTGCGAGGCTGTGTCCGGGCTTTTTTACGAAACCGTGCATACGGTCAACGCAAAGGACTATACGAAAGAGCAGCTTTTCGCGTGGGCAAGCGATAATAAATGCCTGACGGCAAGGCGGAGCGATCTAATAAATCAGAATACTCTTATCGCTGAATCGGACGGAAAAATCGTCGGGTTCGGAAGTATAGATAAGAGCGGCTGTCTGGACCTGCTTTTCGTACATAAAAATTACCAGAAACAGGGCGTGGCTACGGCTCTGTGCGCTGAAATGGAAAAGGACTTCGACGTAATAAGGACGTATTCCTCGGTTACGGCAAGACCTTTTTTTGAAAAACGCGGTTACGAGGTTGTAAAATCGCAGGAGGTAGAGCGTTCGGGAATAAAACTGAAAAGATTTGAAATGGTAAAGATTAATAAAATTTAATATAGAGCTTGTCTGCGAATAAAATCAAGGCGTTTGCGCAAGATAATTTTACAAGCGGCAACGCTTTATATATAGCTTTCCTGATAAAGCGTTGTGCGCGTTTTGTCGGATAAGCGGGGGGATTATCCGTTCAGGGTAGTCCCCTATGTATTTTTAAAGAATTTTCACAATAAAATAATATATGTTTACCAGAAAGCGGCTTATATTGATTATTATTCTGGCGGTTGTAATTGTTGCCGCTCCCGTATCGTCAACATTTTTAAGGGGAGAGAGCGGAACGTCTGAAGGGCAGATGCAGGTAATTTCTCTCTGGCAGATAGACTCGTTCGAGGGCGGCAAGGGTTCTCGCGCGCAGTTTCTGCAGGATACCGCCGACAAACTGTACGGCGGAAACAATACTTATTTTACTGTCACTTCTATTTCCGCAGACGCGGCGCGGAAGAATTTCGAACAGGGAATATTCCCCGATATTATCTCCTACGGCGCGGGCTTTTACGGAATCGAAGGACTTATAAACGGCACGGATTTTGCCTGTAAGGTATGGTGCAGGGGCGGATATTGCCTTTTAACTTTGGATAATCAATCGGATTTTTCGGACGTAACCCCGCAAAATACGGTGATTAACGTCGGTAAAGACAATCTAACTTCGGTCTGCGCCATACTTGAGGGGTTAAGCGGAGCCGACGAAGAAAAATCCACGGGAGCCTACGTTGAACTTCTGGGCGGGAAGTATAAGTACCTTTTAGGCACTCAGCGCGATATTTTCAGGCTAAGAACGCGTGGAGTCGCATTCAAAGTCAAACCTGTAACCTGCTTCAACGACCTGTATCAGTGCGTGTCGATACTTGCAAAGGATAAAAAATACGCCGTCTGTAAAGAATTCGTGGAATATCTGACTGACGGAATTGCGGACGTGAGCGCAGTTGGGCTTTTCCGCGACGGGCAAAAGCTGTATCAGGACGAACTGAGCGCGCTGGAAAATCTTGACTTTGACTGTACGCTTAAAAGTTTTGTAAGCGAAAGCTACGTAAATAAACTTACTTCCGCGGCGAATTCGGGCGATTTAAATTTGGTGAAATCTTTGTTAAAGTGATTGAAAAAGTAATATTAAAATGTTATTATATAAAAGTGGAAATTTACGCGCGCTGCGCAAAGAAAGTTTAATTAAACAAACCGAGTATAAAAACTGTTTTTCTTTTGCAAAAAATACAACCTACGGACTGGGCGGAGTAGCGCAGGGTGCGTACTTCCCTGAAAACATACCGCAGGCGATAGCCGTTTACGATTATCTCGGCTCAGGCGGCAAGGGCAGGGTGATACTCGGCTGCGGTTCCAACGTGCTTGCCTCCGACCGTCAGTTCTGCGGGAACGTGCTAAGTACAAAAAAGCTCTGCGGCATAGTCCGTTTAAATTCAGACACGCTCTTCTGTCTTGCAGGCACAACCGTACCACACGTTATAAAATATTGCAGGGAGCACGGGCTCGGCGGACTGGAATTTATAAGCGGCATACCTGCCACAATCGGCGGCTTGACCTATATGAACGGCGGTGCCGACGGAAAATTTATAAGTTCGGTCGTGCGCTCGGTAAAAATTTACGACGGCGCAGTTATAAATCTGTCCAACGCCGAATGCAATTTCGGTATCAAGAAGAGCGCAATGCAACGGCGCGATTGTATCATTCTGGGCGTTTTTCTCGAAGTCTTTCCCTCGACCGTCGCGGAGATTGACGACAAAATTAATTATTACCTTGCAAGGCGCGGTCATCTGCCCAAGGGGAGAAGTTGCGGTTGCGTGTTTAAAAATCCGCCCTGCGTCCCTGCGGGAAAGCTCATAGAGCAGGCGGGGCTCAAGGGCAAGAGGATAGGCGGAGCCTACGTTTCACCCATACACGCGAACTTTATAATAAACGACGGAGCCTGCGCCGGGGACGTGAGAAAGCTTATTGATTGCGTCAGGCGCGAAGTATACAATACCTTCGGAATATTGCTGGAAGAAGAGGTCAGGTACATAGGAGATTTCAATGATTTTAACGGCTGATTATCATACGCATACGCCCTATTCCCACGGTGAAAATACCGTGCTGGAGAATACTATGGCGGCAAAAAAGGCGGGATTAAAACAGATTGCCATAACCGACCACGGCTTCAACCACCTTTTGTTCGGACTTAAGAGGAAGGCTCTTGGCGACCTTCGCGCAGAGATAGAAGAGGCTGAAAAGCTGACGGGCGTAAAGGTGCTTATGGGAATGGAGAGCAACCTGATTTCTCTGAGCGGAGAAACGGACATGCGCGAGAGCGATTTGCAGTACTTCGACGTATACCTCTGCGGCATACACGAGGTGCTTAAGTATAAGAGCCTTTCGGACATGAACAATATAATGCTCAAAAATTACCTGGCTTACAAGCTGGGCAAAAAGCCTTCGGATGCGGTCGTGGAAAATACTACCAAGGCATACGTCAACGCAATTAAGAACAATCCCATAGATATTCTTACGCATATAAACTACAAATGCTATTGCGACCTGAAGGAGGTTGCCAAGGTCTGTGCGGATTACGGAACTTATATTGAAATCAACACTAAAAAACGCCACGTCTCCGCGGAGGAGCTCAATATTATGGCTTCGACGGGCGTGCGGTTCGTCATAGATTCGGACGCGCACTCTGCCGACCGCGTGGGCGACACTAAAATCGCTGAAGAGCTGCTAAAACAAGCCAGCGTGCCCCTTGAACAGATAGATAATATAGACGGCAGATTGCCCGACTTCCGTTTTAAAAAATATAAAGAAAAGAATTTATAATATGTCAAATTTCACCGAAGAGATTAAAAACGAAATAATAGAAAACTCTCCCGAAAGCGACTGTTGCCGACTTGCTCTGTTGTCCGCGTTTATCCGCACGAGCGGAAGCATAGTTTCGCGCGGAGGTCAGTTCGGCTTTGAGATTGTGACCGAAAATGCGCACACCGCCGATTATTTGTGCGACCTGCTGGAACACAGCTTCAACGTGTCGCTCTCCGCCGCAGGCGCAGAGTTCGACCAATTCACAGGCAGGGACAAGCTCACCTTCGAGTGCGTGAACGAGGACACGGCTGATCTCCTTTCCCGAATGAAGATAATCAATATCGGCGAGGACGGCGTATCGCTCACCTTCGGTATAGACGAAAGTCTTGTACAAAACGACTGTTGCAAGGCGGCGTATCTCAAGGGCGCGTTTCTGGGCGGAGGCAGCTGCACTCTCCCCGACGAGGGAACGTACAGCCGTACGGGCTATCACTTCGAAGTGTCCTTTTCAAACCGCATAACGGCGAGCGATTTCTGCGACCTTTTGTGCGACTTCGAGGTGCTGGCAAAGCTCGTCGCGCGCAAGGACAGTGCGGTGGTGTACGTGAAGAGCAAGGAAGTTATTTCGGATATTCTGTACGCAATGTCGGCGCAGTCCTGCCTTGACAAGCTGAATAAGATAGTTGAATTAAAGGATAAAGCCAACAACGGAAACCGCGTTGCGAATTGCTCGGTTTCGAATATAGATAAGACGGTTACCGCGTCGGTGGCGCAGATTCGCGCGATAGAGACCATTCGCCAGACGGTAGGGCTTAAAAAACTTCCGTCCATACTCTTTGAAGTGGCTGAAGCCCGTCTTGCCGATCCCAACGCTTCCATGCAGGAGCTTGCGGACAGACTGGGCATTACAAAGAGCTGCATAAACCACCGTATGCGCAAGATTGCGGAAATAGCCAACCAGCTTTCGTAAGGAACAAACGAGGATACATAATGACCGATTTCGTACATCTTCATCTGCACACCGAATATTCGCTTCTGGACGGCGCGTGCAAGATAGACAACTTAATAGACCACTGTAAAAAGAACGGTATCGACACCGTATGTATAACCGACCACGGCAATATGTACGGCACGCTTCACTTTGCCGAAAAGGCGGCGATAGCGGGCATAAAATACATAATCGGCTGCGAATTCTATCTCACCAAGGATATGAACGACAAGACGTCCAACACCGCCGAGCATCTGATTTTACTTGCAAAGGACAAGGAGGGCTATAAAAACCTCATTCAGCTCGACTCGATGGCGTTCGTGGACGGCTTCTACTATAAACCCAAGATAGACTATAAAATTTTAAAGGAACATTCTCAGGGCGTAATCTGTCTCTCGGCGTGTCTTGCAGGCGGAATTCCGCGCAGACTCCTTAACGGGGACTATCAGGGCGCCGAGGAAATGGCGCTCTATCTCAAGGAGGTTTTCGGCGAAGATTTCTATATAGAGATTCAGGATCACGGCATACCCGAAGAAAAGCAGGTTCTGCCGCTCCTTGTAAAGCTTGCCGAAAAGATAGGGGTAGAGATTGTCGCCACCAACGACGTGCATTACCTCAACAAGTCGGATGCGGAAATGCAGGACGTGCTCATGTGCATACAGATGAAAAAGACGCTCGACGACCCCAAGCGTATGAAGTTCGACACTCAGGAGTTCTACTTCAAGACGGGCGACGAGATGGCCGAGCTGTTCTCCGCATATCCCAAGGCGATAAGCAATACCAGGGTAATTGCGGATAAAGTTACCGAGCCCGCGTTCAATCTGGACAAAAAGGGCTACCCTGTAAGAGATATGACGCTCATTCCGGGCTACGAACCGCCCGACGGCTCCACTCCCGAGGAGTATTTAAGAAAGCTCACGGAGGAGGGGCTTATCCGCCGTTACGGCACGGTTACGCAGAGAGAGCGCGAGCGCGCCGACTACGAGCTGGGCGTCATCTGCCGAATGGGATACGCCGAGTACTATCTCATCGTGTGGGACTTCATCAACTGGTCTAAAGAGCAGGGTATACCCGTAGGACCGGGTAGAGGCTCGGGCGTAAGCTCTATCGTAGCATATTCCATTGGCATAACCGACGTTGAACCGCTGCAGTACGACCTGCTGTTCGAGCGTTTCCTCAATCCCGACCGCGTCTCCATGCCCGACTTCGATATCGACTTCTGCACGGACAGGCGCGCGGAGACCATTGAATACGTAAGACAGAAATATCATCCCGAAAACGTCTGTCAGATTGTCACTTTCGGAACGATGGCGGCAAAAAACTCCATTAAGGACGTCGGCAGAGTGCTGCGCGTTCCCTATTCCGAAACGGACAGACTTACGAAGATAATGGACGGCAAGACCTCCATTGGCGACCTTCTGGGAAGAAGAATCGACGGCGCCAGAGCTAAGATGGAGGCGGAAGCCGACCCCGACAAGAAGGCTGAGGCGGAGGGCAAGCTCAACGAGCTTAAAGCGGCGCGCAACGCGGAGTTCTGCGAGCTCTACGAAACGGACGACACCCTTCGCAGGGTCATAGATATGGCTCTCAAGATAGAGGGTATGCCCCGTCAGACGGGTATGCACGCCGCAGGCGTAGTTATCTGCCGCAAAAAGATTGCGGACAACGTCCCTCTTTCGAGAAACGGCGAGGACGTAACCACCCAGTTCGTCGCAAAGGAAATCGAAGCGCTCGGCATGCTCAAGATGGACTTCCTTGCGTTGGTTACGCTCACGGATATAAAAAAATGTCTGGACTACATCAAGGAAAACCATGGAGTAGACGTAGACTTCAACAAAATAGGTTACGAAGATTCAGGCGCGTACGACCTTATTTCCGAGGGCGATACGGACGGCGTGTTCCAGCTTGAAGCGGGCGGCATGAAAAAGTTCATGCGTACGCTCAAACCCGACTGCCTTGAAGATCTTATAGCGGGCGTGTCTTTGTACCGCCCCGGACCCATGCGCTTTATCGACAGCTTCTGCGACAGAAAACACGGTCTGGAGCCTATAACCTACGACTGCCCCGAAGAGGAAAAGATATTAAAGGTCACCTACGGTATACCCGTATATCAGGAACAGGTAATGCAGATTTTCCAGTTCCTTGCAGGTTTCTCGCTGGGTGAAGCAGACCTCGTGCGCCGCGCGATGGGTAAAAAAGATAAAAAGACCCTGATGGCGCAGAAGGAGAAATTCATTTACGGCGGCATAAGCGATACGAACGGCTCGGAAATAGTCGGCTGCGTCAAAAACGGTATTTCCGCCGAAGTAGCCGCAAAGATTTTCGCGGATATGGAGGGCTTCGCTTCGTACGCGTTCAATAAGTCTCACGCGGCGGCGTATGCAACGCTCGCGTACCAGACGGCATGGCTTAAAAAGTACTATTGCAAAGAATTTATCTGCGCGCTTTTAAATAACCGCTTAAACAAGATAGACGAAATTACCAAGTACGTCCTCTATTTAAAGGATAAGGGCATGAAGGTCCTGCCGCCCGACATCAACAAGTCTAAAACGGTATTCTCTGTTGAAAACGACGGCGTGCGCTTCGGACTTTCGGCGCTCAAAGGTACCGGACAGGGCGCAATCAACGACGTAATCGCCGAGAGGGAAAAGAACGGAAAATTCAAGGACTTCCCCGATTTCGTGCTCCGCTGCGCGGCTTTCGTCAACAAGCGCATTATAGAAGGTCTTATTCTTGCCGGTGCATTCGACGAAATGGGAATAGCGCGTTCGCGCCTGTTTGCCGTTTACGACGGACTCTATGCCCGCGCCGTAGGCATCAATAAACAGAAGAACAGCGACCAGCTCTCGCTCTTCGGCGACTTTATTCAGGAAGAAAAGCTGGAAGTCGTCTATCCCGATTTGCCCGAATACGAGCTTATGGACAAGCTCTCCAAGGAAAAGCAGGTGCTCGGCGTGTACGTCAGCGGACACCCGTTCGAAAAGTATATGGCGGCGTTCAAGGATATGCCCTTCAACTGCTCTATGCTCGACGATTATACCGAGGACGAGGAGGGCAACCGCTCCTACAACACCGTTCAGGACGGAATGCAGATTCAGATGGGCGGCATAGTTTCGGCTTTCAGGCGCACGACGACCAAGCGCACGGGCGCGTTTATGGCTTTCGTCACGCTTGAAGACGTGTACGGCTCTATCGAGTGCGTGGCTTTCCCCGCAATCTACGAAAGGGTCAAGGCGGCGCTCGCTATGGATAAGATAGTTACCGTAAAGGGCAAGCTCGATTTGCAGGACGGCAAGGAACCTTCGGTAATTTTAGACGACGTAAAGGAGTTTGATATCGAAGCTTACGACCAGAGCCACGGAGGCGGAACTCCCGCAGCAAAGGAGAAGAAGCGCCGCGCGATACTCTGGCTGAACGCTACCGCGCTTTCAGACGAAGATTTCGACGATATGGTAACTATGCTTGCGAATTATGAAGGCAGCATTACCTGCGCGATAGTGAGAGGGGATAAAAAGTATAAACTTCCGTTCGGAATTAATTATTGCCGCGGACTTTTAGCGGAGCTTTCGGGATACGTTTTTGAAAAGGATATTAAACTGGTAGAATAATTATTATTTTTTTTCAAAAATGAGTTGTAATTTAACATTTTATCTGTTATAATAAATACGGAAATGATGAGAATGGCTCACTGCGGCGTGTAAGGGGGCAAGCGGACAAAATCCGCCCGCATGGGTTTAAATTCGGAGGAATTTTATTATGAAGAGAATAGGCTTGCTTACGAGCGGCGGCGATGCTCCCGGAATGAACGCCTGCATAAGGGCGGTAGTGCGCACTGCGCTTTACTACGGAATGGAAGTTTACGGAATCGAAAGAGGCTATCAGGGTCTTATCGACGACGAAATGGTTTCTATGGAAATGCGTTCGGTTTCCGATATCGTCCAGAGGGGCGGTACAAAACTCAGAACGGCAAGATGCCTTGAAATGTTGACCAAAGAGGGTCAGAAAAAGGCAGTAAAAACGCTTGAAGCCAGAGGAATCGAAGGGTTGGTTGTAATCGGCGGCGACGGCTCGTTCCGCGGCGCTAAGTGTCTTTCGGAAGAATACGGAATTCCTACCATCGGAATCCCCGGCACGATTGATAACGACCTTGAATATACCGACTATACGTTGGGCTTCGATACCGCGGTCAATACCTGTATCGATATAATAAACAAACTTCGCGATACTATGACCTCTCACGAAAGAATTTCAGTCGTTGAAGTTATGGGCAGACGTTGCGGCGATATAGCTCTGTATGCAGGTATAGCGTCCGGCGCTGAAATAATCGTCGTTCCCGAAGTAATCTTCGATCTTGACGATATAGTAATGCGAATCAACCGTTCGCGTGCAAACGGCAAGCACTCCAACATAGTGGTAGTTGCCGAAGGCGTATGCACGGCGGAAGAATTTGCAAAGCAGCTTCAATCGGTGACCACCTATTCGGTACGTCCCACAACTATAGGTCACGTTCAACGCGGCGGTTCGCCCTCTATGGCGGACAGAATGTTGGCGGCTCAGTTCGGTAATAAAGCCGTAAGGCTTTTAAACGAGGGTATCGGCAACAGAGTTGTCGGTATTCGCAAAAACGAAATAATAGATATGGACATTATCGAAGCGGTAAGTATGAAAAAGAAGTTCAACTACGAACTCTACGAGACTCTTCAGATGATATCAATGTAACCGTTACAAAAGCCGCTTAATTTTTAAGCGGCTTTTTTTTCGGGATAGGGGGAAAATGATACTTTCTGTAATTTTAAACCCGTGTATCGACGTCAATATAGAGGTCGATTCACTTTCCGTGGGCATGTCCCACAAAATTATAAGCAGGCGTACGTTTTATACGGGAAAATCCGTAAACGTTGCGACGGGAATCGCCCGTCTGGGCGCACAGTCTTTCGCTACGGGTTTTATGTTCGAGGATAACGGCAGACTGTTTGAGCAGGAGCTTCACAGCGAGGGCGTTTCCTACAAACTTGTCTGGAATAAAGGCAGGGTGAGCGAAAACTACAAATTCGTTGACGAAAAATCCATGCTCACCGAGTTCGTGACCTTTTCGCCTGAAATTTCTCAGGAAAAGCAGGACGAGCTTTTGTCGCTCATTTTACAAATCTCGCCGCAGAGCGAAGCTGTCGTTGTGTCAGGCGGACTAGCCGAGGGGATTGCGGCGGACTATTATGCAAAAATTCTCCGCTTGATTCCGCAGGGCGTTAAAAAAGTGGTGGACACCGAGGGCGAAGGACTTTTGCAGGCGCTTTCAGTTGGTGTAGACCTGGTAAAACCCAACCTTGAAGAACTGCAGCGCACTCTCAACGTCAGGATCAAAAGCTGTGAAGGCGCAAAAAACGCGTGCAAAAAACTTGTTTCAATGGGTGCTAAAATCGTGCTGTTGTCGCTCGGTAAGCAGGGTGCGATAATCAGCGACGGCGAACGGTGTTATTTCTGTCACTCGATAAACGTGGCGATGAACTCCACCGTCGGCGCAGGCGACGCTATGGTAGCTGCGGCAACCCTTGCGCTTGCCCGCGGTGAAGACTTGAGCGAAATTCTCCGTTGCGGCGTAGCGGCGGGAACGGCTGCGGTGACTCTGCCTGACAGCATCTCATTCAGGAAAGAAAAGTACGAAGAAATACTTTCAACGCTGGAAGTAAAAGAAATTTAAATAAATCCTTGATTTTTGACAAAAAACTGATATAATAATATATATACCCTATTAGGAGAAACTACTATGTGGAACGAAAACGCGCCTCTTGCGCTCCTGAAAGAACTTCCTGCCGAATTGAATCAGGCAAATCTTGCACGCATTCAGCAGGTTATCGACTTCGATAAATTTATTAACAGTTCAGAGTGCGGTTACGACCTCTGCGGTTCGTATGCGCCCTTCTGCCAGGGTTGCGACAAGGGCGTTAATTATCCCTGCGCGGTTGCCTACGTTAAGATGATGCAGGCTCAGGGTATGGAAATCTCGATTGCAGAAGAGAATAGTTCCTCGGAGCAGCCTGAAGAGGTTGCGGAAGAACAGTCTGTAGAAACTGCGGCAGAGCATCCCGAAGAGGCGGTAGAGGAACAGCCGGAAGAGCAGCCTCCCGTTGACGCTGAACAGCCCAAAAAGTTAATCCGCATTGCTATTGCAAGGCGTAAATCAAATTAAATCTTACAAGTAAGGAATTCATTACAGAATATGCCGCCGTGCGGTAAACGCACGGCGGCTTTTTTTATTGTGCTTGAATATCGCGCACTGCTCTATGACCGTTTTGGTTTATACGCGCGCAAGCCTCACGGCGGCTTTTTTATTGTGCGAGAACTTGTCGCAGACGGTTTTTTAACTGGTCTGAATTATAATCCGCAAGCCGCGCGGCGGCTCTGTTTTTGCAGAGCTCAAGCTGTTCAGCGGCTCCGGTTTATATCTTTATATAATATATATAATGTATTGCGCGATAGATTTTTCGGTACGATCAATCGTTCTGTTTAGTATAATTACTCAAAATTTTGTTTATAGCGTATATTAACTTAATTTATAGATACGATTACTAATAATTATTCAAAAATATTCACATTATGGCAAAATTTTCTTGCAAAATATAAAATTAAGTGATAGAATGTAACATAATTAGCTGTAACGATAGGATTTGCCGCGCGGAAAAGCGCCCCCGACCCTTGACTACTGGTTTATAAATTAGAAATCTATTTTAAAAGGAGATTAATATGACAAAGACAAAGAAACTGCTCATTGCGCTTCTTTCGGCTTCCTGTCTCACTGCCGGTGCATTTGCGTTCACGGCGTGCGGCGGTACTACTGATAGTGGTACTAATACCGAAATTGAAGCAATTTATCAGCAGTACTTAGCGTATGCTGACGCTAACGGCGAAACGGCTATGAGCTATGAAGAATGGCTCGCCGCTATCAAAGGCGCGGACGGCAAGGACGGCGTTGATGGTGAAGACGGTAAAGACGGTAAAGACGGCGTAACACCTCAGCTTCAGATTAATCCTACGACCGGTATGTGGGAAGTTTCCTACAACAACGGCCTTACCTGGACTTCCCTTGGAGTAAAGGCACAGGGCGAAACCGGTGCGACCGGTGCGACCGGTGCGACCGGAGCAACTGGTGCTCAGGGTGAAAAGGGTGAAACCGGTGCGACCGGTGCTCAGGGTGAAAAGGGTGAAACCGGTGCACAGGGCCCTGCAGGTGCAGACGGCAAGGACGGTGCAACCGGCAATGGTATTGCTAAGGTTGAACTCAGCACGGACGGCACCACTCTCACCATTACATATACCGACGGTACCACTTCGGAAATCGAACTTCCTAAGCATACCCATAGCTATGCAGACGCAAACGGCGATAAGGAAGACGACTTCATTGTAGTTCTCGAACCTACCGAAGATTATCCCGGTATCGGTTATAAGGTCTGCACGGAATGTGGCGAATCAGCTGTCGTAGTTATTCCTAAAGGTACCGTTGTTTATGACGTAGAGTGGAAATGGGACGGCTATGAATCTGCAACTGCAACCTTCACTTCGCTTACCGGCAAATCTGATCCTGAAGCTGTTGTTGCTGTAATTGACAGTGAAATCACGAAGCAACCTACTTGTACGGATAAGGGTGAAAGAACCTATTATGCAACCGTGATATACGGCGATAAGGTTTACGTAAATACTAAGACTGAAGAACTTGATATCGTAGAAGAAAACCATGCTTACGGCGAACCTGTCTGGACTTGGGCAAACGACGGATCTTCCTGCACTGCATCTATTACTTGCGAATATGATGACGAGCACATTGAAAGTGATGAAGCAACCATCGTTTACGACGTTAAAGTTGTTCCTACCTATACCGAAACAGGTCTTACCGAATGCACTGCAACGGTTACTCTTGACGGCAAAGAATATACCGATACAATCCAAGTAGTAACTCCTGCAATCGGCTATAAGGTAACCGTAAATATCGATAACGGCAAAGATATTGTACCTGCAGTAGGCGCAGTCGTTACCATTGGAGAAACGACTCTTGATGCAACCGACGAAAACGGCGTGGCAACTATCGATACCCTTGCACACGACGAATATACTTTCACTGTTGAGCTTGCAGGCTACGTTCTCACCGAAAAGGTAGATACCACAAAGAGTGGTGAAATAACCGTTAACCTCATAAAAGAAGTTGGATATTATGAAGATATTACCGGCGAAGGCAAGTACTGTATCCCTCTAACTTCTGGTGATTGGTACTACAGCTATTTCAGCTTGCCTTCCATGAATGAAGCAGTAAATTATGTTGTGACTGCTGACGATGACAGAGTTAATCTTGATTATGCATCTGCTTCAGAGTGTTCGAATGAATATCTTCTCGACGTAGGCGATAATTCTAAGGATATTTATGTTGAGGTTGTTAACACGCCTACAGACTATTCTACAGTATACTTCGTATTTAACGTTTCTTTCGGCGCAGTTCCTGAACGCGGCAGTGCAGAATTGCCTTATAAGCTTGCACTTGGCGAAAACGAAATCGAAGTCACTCCAGACAAAGATATTTATTTCTCTTTATATTTAACAAGTGCTTCTAATTGGCAGTTTAATATAGAAGGCGCAACCGTACTTTTCTACGGCACCACTCTTGAGAATGATAGTCCTGTGGCTATTCTTAGCGGCGACGTTCTTGTTTCAAGTAGTAAGTGGTCTGGTTCTTACGTAGAAGGTTCAACGCTTGCAACCTATTATAAAAACTATTTCGTGGTTAACTCTTCCACGGGTGTTGTAAGAATTAATATTGCCGCTCCTAAGGGTGAAGAAACCAATCCTTATGAAATAGAGACACTCGGCGACACTTCCAGCGACGAGGCTATTAAGGGAACTACTAAAGAAGACAATAAGAGCGTTTGGTATAGCTACGTTGCAGAAGCAGACGAAAAACTTACCGTAGTTGCAAGCGGTCTTTCCGCTGAAGACGGTATTGTAGTATATTCGTCAAACGGTTCATATAATTCGTATATTAATTCGTTCAACAGCAACGGACTTATTTCATTTGCCGTTGAAAAAGATGGTACGTATTTAGTAAAAGTAACCAAGGCTTCCGCAGGTTCCTATGCGTTCACTCTTAGAAAGTATGCGGCTAGCGCTGATGCAGGTCGCGATGCAGAAGATTCTATCGTAATCGATACTCTTGAGGAAAACGTTGCTGCAGGTACGGTAACGCACAGCCCTTACGAATACTTCATTAAGGTTAAGGCTCCTTCTTATGGTAAATTTACCATTGTGCTGACCGATAAGGACGGAAAAGTAATCCCTAGTCGTTATGATGAAGAAAAGAGTGCTCTTACGTATTCTTCACGTCTGGATACCTTCTTCTATGGCGGCACCGAAACTGTATATTATGAAGAAGATGAATATGCATATATAAAGATTACGAATGATAACTATGTAAACTATCCTGATTGGAACTATACGATTACGTTTACTCCACTTTCGACAGTAAATTACTCTCTCAGCTTAAAAGCTGATGGCGTAGTAGTAACCAATGAAATAACCGTTAATCTCTATAAGGGTGAAACGTTTGTAGCTACCGCGAATACTGTTGACGGCGTTGCGACGTTCACGAATATTAAACCTTTTAATTACGAGGTTAAGATTGTAGACGCAAGCGGTATGTATCGTATAGCTTATAATAGTGCTGAATATGATTATGTTGCTTACATAACCGACGCAGAAACTGAAGCTTGCGACGTTGCGATTGAAAAGAAGGTTACTTATACCGTAACTGTAAAGATTGACGACGTAGCAGTTGAGGGTGCAACGGTATATTATTTAGGCGATTATAATTATGAAACTGGTGATTACGATAAGTTTTCATTCGTAACAAATGCAGAAGGTGTTGCAACGTTTGATAAATTCTTCGATGATGACTTTAAAGTATACTGTGTATTGCCTGATGGTATAGCTGACGAATACGCTTCTTCGATGAGTTACGAGTTTACCGAGGGAGTAAGTTCTTATACGTTTGTACCTGTTGCTAAGGTTGTTTACACGGTAAGCCTTAAGGATAGCGAGGGCGCTGCTCAGGCAGGCGTAACTCTTACTGTTATTGATATCGAAGGCAATAGCGAAGAAGTTACTACAGGCGAAGACGGCACGATAGTTCTCACCGAAAAACTCGTACCTGGCGAAATTACGATCAAGTACGTTTCCGGTCTTGATGAAGCTACTTCGTACGCTGTAAATTGCGATTTTGAAGGTGCAGTAATTAATGCAGTGATAACTGTAAGACCTTTTGCAGGAACTTATTCGTTCCCTATGACTGAAGAATTAGTTGTAGATGCTGACGGTACCTACAGAATTACAACCAGCTCCTCTTGGGGATTTGATTATAAGCCCATTATGGTTGATGGAGAGTATTCTACTGATTTTGAGTTTGAAGATAATTGGGGAACATCATTCACAATCGACCTTAAAGCAGGACAAAAGATTATGCTGTACCTCTATTACGAAAGAAAAGGCGATACTTTCACAATTGCTATGGTTGATGAAAACGGTACAAGTTCAAGTTCCGAACTTAATGGTACTTATTATTTCAGCGATGGGATTACCCATACTGTAGACGTTGAGGGTACTTACATAATTGAAACTAATAATCCCGATGGATTTGCTACTAGTGCCGTTGTAGTTGATGGTAACCCTGCATATAGTTTTACTTTGCTTGACGAAGATACTTGGCAAAAAATATCTGTAACCCTTGGTGCCGGTGCACAGTTAGTTGTTCAGGCATACGGTGATTCAACAGGTTACACTTATACGATTACCAAACAATAAGTTTTAATGAATTTATATATTGGTTATTTATCAAGAACCCGGGAGGGACGCGAGAAATCGCGTCCCTCTCTCTTTTTATGCGAAATTATGGTATAATTATTAATTATAAAAGTATAGTTATATTTTATGTCTTATACTGGCGAATAAATATGCGTAATTGCTTGCGTCAACCGCATAATTATGATAAAATAAATGTAATTGTAATAATGTCGCATTATGTGAAATTTTAGCGATAAATTAACTTTTTTCGGCGGATAAATGAATAAAGATTTTAAAAAATTTAAAAATAAATTTATCCTCAACGCGGCGTTAGCGGCGGCTCTGTGCGGTATCAGCGCAGGGGCGATTGCTTTCGGCGCTGTCTGGCTTGTTTTAAAACTTATCGGTATAAGCTTTTTGCCTTTGTACTACGTTTTAATCGGCGTGGGCGTTGCTTTAATCGTCGGCGTCTCGCTGTTTTTTGTGTTTAAGCCTTCGGATAAACGGGTTGCTAAACTCCTTGACGATCAGTTAATGCTCGACGAAAGAGTCCAGACGATGGTGGAGTATCAGGGCGAAGAAAGCGATATGCTTACCCTTCAAAGAGAGGACGCAGAGCAGCGCCTTGCCAACTCTCCAAGACTCAAGCCTTCCATTAAAAAAATTGCAAAGCTTGCAATTATGCCCGTCCTCGCGTGTGCAGTGGTGCTTACGGCGGCGTTCGTGCCTGAAAAGCAAGACCCTCCTGAGCCCGACGACGGCATAGACGACAACTACGAAATGAACAATTGGCAGTTGTCCGCGTTGAGTCAGCTGATCGACGAGGTTCAATCTTCGGCATTGCAGGAGAATTTAAAGCAATCTCACGTTGCAGTGCTTGAAGGCTTGCTTGAAGGCTTAAAACAGACCACTTCGCAGTCGGCAATGGTTGCGTCGGTCCGTTCGGCAATAGCAATGCTTGCCACCGCAACGGGCGGAATAGACGGTTATTCGGTTTTCGTGGAAGAATATTCCCAATCCGAAAACGCGGCAATTTCAGCCTTTGGCGAAGGTCTGGCAGATAGCGCAAAGGTATATTCCACCAGCGTTAAATTGACTCAATTCAGCCTTGTGCAGGAACGTGAACCCCTGCTGTACGATCAGGCTCTGGCCGTTCTGCTTGAAAGTACGGAAGAATTGATCAGCGTGGTGGGGGATCTTACCGAGTTGAATTTCAGAACCGAAATATCCAACTTTGCGGTTTTATTTGAGCTGTGCCTCGGCAACCTCGACTTCTCCAACAACGACGCGATAGCGCGCGCTATCAGCGTATTGGTTAACGGTATGAGAGGTGTAATTTCAAACTACGACACGGGCGGTTATGCTCTTGAAAATCTGAAATCTCAGGTTTCGGACGTTTGTACTAGCTATGCTCAGTCCGCCGCAACAGAAATGGCGGTGCAGTCGTATGCGTTAATGGTTACCGAATACGAAACCAACAGATTGTGCGCCATATTCGGAGTCAAGACAGAAACTTCCGACAACCCTGACGGCGGATCGGACCCTGTTAATCCCGACGAGGACGACCCCGGCGAAGGCGGTTGGGGACAAGGCGGAGTCAACTACGGCAGCGACGACATAATTTTCTTCCCCAACGAAGGAATTTACGTTCAGTACGGCGAAGTGCTCAACGTATATTATTATCCCAAGGTAAGTCAGCTTTTGCGCGAAGGAAACGTTTCCGAAGAAGCTAAGCAGTTTATAAGAGAATATTTCACAATATTGAACCGCGGAATCAAGGACGACGAAGCGGAGGAAAATTAATTTAAAGGTAGATTTATGGATAATTTGGAAAAAGTAAAAGCTTTCAGTCAGTCGATTACAAAACTCAAAGAGGAAATCCGCAAGGACGTTGTAGGTCAGGAAGATATCGTCGACAACGTTATTATTGCAATAATTGCAGGCGGTAACGTGCTTTTAGAAGGTATCCCCGGCGTAGGCAAGACCCGTCTCGTACGTTCGCTCGGCAGAACGCTCAGCTTGCCCTTCTCAAGAATTCAGTTCACTCCCGACCTTATGCCTTCGGACGTTACGGGTACGAACGTAATCGAAAAGTCTGCAGACGGCAAAATGAACCTTGTGTTCCAGCGCGGACCCATATTTGCAAATCTTATTCTTGCCGACGAAATCAACCGTGCAACGCCCAAAACTCAGTCTGCAATGCTCGAGGTTATGCAGGAGCAGAAGGTTACCGTTTCAAACAAGAGTTACAAGATGGAAGAGCCTTTCTTCGTGCTTGCAACCGAAAACCCCATAGAGCAGGACGGTACTTATCCTCTTCCCGAAGCGCAGATGGACCGCTTTATGTTCAAACTGTTGATGAAGTTCCCCTCTGCAAAAGAGCTTGCGGATATTGTCAATATGACGAAGTATACTTCGGACGAAACCGCTACCGCAGTTCTCGACGGAAAGACCATTCTTGAAATGCGCGAGCTTGCAAAACAAGTACCCGTCATCGACGACGTTCTTAATTATGCGGTAAATCTCGTATCCTACACGCATCCTGAAATCGATAATACTTCGGCTACTGCTAAAAAGTATATCAAATACGGCGCTTCGCCCCGTGCGGCGCAGGCATTCATCAGGGGTGCAAGAGTGCGCGCGCTTATGAACGGCAATTTCAACGTGTCGTACGCAGATATTGACGCGCTTGCCTGCCCCGTTTTAAGGCACAGAATTAAGACCAATTACAACGCAGTAAACGACCATCTTTCCATAGACGACGTTATTAATATATTAGTAGCTGAAAATAAGAAGTTATCCAAATAATTAATGAGCAAATTACCTGTAAACGAAGAGTTTTTGCAACAGGTTGAGCTGTTGCAACTGCTTATAAAAAATAACGTTTCGGGTCAGTTCGGAGGAAATCACAAGAGTAAGACTTACGGCTCTTCGTGTGAATTTGCCGACTACCGCGACTATATTCCGGGCGATGATATAAAGAAAATCGACTGGAACGCTTTCGCGCGCTTTGATAAGCTGTTTTTAAAGCTTTATCTTGACGAGCGTCAGCTCCACACCCGAATTTATATCGACGCAAGCCGTTCAATGGGCTACGGCAACGGTAAGAAGGACGAGCAGGCGATTAAAATCGCCGCTACTTTGGCATACCTTTCTGTTTGCGAGATGGACAAGGTTTCCGTTTACGCCGTCCACGGCGACAAAACGGAAGAGGTAATAACTTCCATGCTCGGCAAGGAAGCGTATCTTAACCAGATAGGAAAGCTCAACGAAATTCAGTTCGACGGCGACAGCCGCATAAGCGACGCGATTTTGCCTTCAACCGTAGGTTACGGCGACGGCTTGTCGATTATCATTTCCGACTTTTTAACCGATAACAATTACGAGGATGCGATTGATTATCTTGCAGACAAAAAGAGAGATACTATATGTATTCAGGTTCTTTCTAAAGAGGAATTGAAGCCTAAGTCCCGCGGAAAGCTGCACTTTTTCGACTGCGAAGATATTTCCCGCACCTATCGAAGAAACATTAACAGAGAAATTATCAATGCCTATAATAAAGCGTTGGAGTACGCAACGGGCAGAATACGCGATTACTGCGCTTCGCGCGGGGCTGAATATATGCTTGTATCAGCGGAAGATTCAATCAACGATATCTTCTTTCACAGGCTTGCGGATATGGGGGTAATCAAATGAGTTTTATTTATCCCTTAGGTCTTTTAGGTCTTATCGCAGTACCCGTTTTAATAATAATCTACATAATCAAAAACAAATACACCGAACAGGTTATTTCTGCGACCTATCTGTGGACGTTGAGCGAAAAATTCCTTAAAAGAAGGAATCCCATAAACAGACTAACGGGCATTATCAGCCTCATCCTGCAGATACTCATGGTGGTACTTATTTCGTTTTCCATTGCTCAGCCCGTATTTACAGTTGTCGGCGGAGCAGGCGATTACTGCTTTATCCTCGACGGCTCGGGCAGTATGAATATGGTTCAGACAGACGGCAAGACCCGTCTTGAACTCGGCAAGGATGAAATACGCGCAAAAATCAACGAGTCCGGCAACGGCAGTGCGTATACGCTGATATACGTCGGCGATTCAACGTCTGTGGTTTTTGAGAATACGCAGGACAAAGATCTGGCGTTGACGCTCCTCGACGAGATTTCTCCTTCCGACTGTGCCAACGGAATGGTTAACGCGTTGGTTACGGCGCAGAAATATTTTGACGAGAACCCCTCGATAAAGACTTATCTTATCACGGATAAGTCCTATCAGACTGTAGAAAACGCAGAAGTTATCACGATTTCTGCAAATGAAGAAAACTACGCCGTTTCGGGCGTAACGTATAAAATTTCCGACGGAAAACTCAACGTTTCGGGTGAACTTTATTCATACGAAAGCGATGCGGTTCTTCACGTAGGACTTTATCTCGACGGAGAAGAAGAGGCGCTGGAAACTAAGCAGATAGAGGTCAAAAAGCTTGAAGCGGCGGCCTTTGAATTTGTCAGCGACACGGTTGATTTCAGCTCGCTTAAGGTAGCTATTTCCGAATCCGACGCACTTGACGCGGACAATTATACCGAACTGTACAACCAGATGTACGACAGTTCTTACAAAACGTTGATTGTAAGCGAAACTCCGTTCTTTATCCGTGCGGCTCTCGCTTCGTTCGGAAACGTTCAGATAGACGTGGTATCTCCCGAAGAATACGACGGGGCGAGCGGCTACGGTCTGTACGTTTTCGATTCGTTCTCGCCCTCCGATTTGCCCAGAAACAGCGCGGTATGGTTTATTAACCCCGTCAGCAGTATCGACGGCACCGGATTCAGCGTTCAGAGCGAAGTTGCTCTGTCGTATCCCGAACAGCTTCAGTACAACAACAATTCGTCGACCCGCGTGAATGCTCTTCTTGCAAACACCGTGCGCGATGAGATTTACGTTGCAAAATATACCAAGTGCGGTCTATACCGCAGCTTTACAACGCTTCTTTCCTGCCAGGGTAATCCCGTGGTTTTTGCCGGTTCAAATTCGTACGGCAACCGTGAAGTAGTGTTTTCTTTCAACTTCAGCGATTCGGATTTTACAATGTCGCTCGATTACGTTGCGCTTGTAAATAACCTGATGAATTATACGTTCCCCTCGATAGTGGATTCCGCAACTTCTTATTACTGCGGAGACGTGCTTGCGATAAACGTTTTGCCCAACTGCGAAAGCGTAAGGGTAGACACGCCCCGCGGCGACATATCCTATATCGAAACGGGCAGCGACGTCGTCGAATTCACGCTCAATCAATCGGGCGTATATACCGTAACGCTGATAGTCGGCGACTTGGTCAGACAGGCAAAGGTGTTCTGTAATCTGCCTGTCAACGAACGCTTTACAACGGCAAGCGAGCAGGCGTTCGTAATCAGCGGTACACCGGGTGAAGGTAAGCGCGACGGCGTTTACGACGACCTTATGTACTTATTCATAATTCTCGCAGTATTGTTTATTGCGGACTGGATGGTTTATTGTTATGAGCAGTATCAACTTCGATAATCCGTATCTGTTATTCATAGCAATACCCCTCGTAGTTTTGTTGTGCGTTCCCTTTTTGCTTGCCGTTCGTAAGGATAACGCCAACGGACACAATATTGCTTCGGCTATAATTCACGTAATTTTGGCGGTTATAATCGCGTTTACCGCGGCAGGAACCAAAATAGTTACGGTTGTTACCCAGACGGACGTCTACGTTTTGGCGGACGTATCGTATTCCGCGTCTAAAAATCTCGACGAGATAGACGATTATATCGAAGAGCTTGGCAATAATCTTCCAAACAATTCACGCCTCGGCATAATCTGCTTCGGCAGAGATTATCAGCTTCTCACCCGCCTCGGCGAGAGCGTAAGAAGCGTAAAGGAAGCAACGGTAGACGACAGCGCGACGGATATAGTATCCGCGCTCGGATATGCCGGTTCGATTTTCAGGGACGGAGTGGTAAAGCGCATTGTGTTGATTACCGACGGCAGACAGTCGGACGAAAGCGATCCCAACGCATTGAAACGTGCGGTTGACGCGTTGGTTGCGGACAGTGTGCACGTCGACGCGATTTATCTGAACGACAACGTCGGCGAGGACGCGCACGAGGTTCAGTTAACCGAAGTGGAATTCTCGCAGACGGTCTATTTGAACCGCGATGAACAGGTGAGCGCGGCGGTAAAGAGCAGTTATGATACCCAGGCTATGGTTTCGCTGTATCTCGGGTCTGATAAAATTGCTGAGCGCGCAGTTTCGCTTGCAAGCGGAATGAATTACGTTTCGTTCCCGCTTGATACTTCGGTTGAAGGTACTTTCGAATACGAGGTAGGCGTATCCGTCGATGAGGACGGAAACGCCTTCGATAACAGCTGTAAATTTACTCAGACGGTATCGGGAATTATAAACGTTCTTCTCGTTACCGACAAATACGAAGATTACGGTGCCGTAATGGATATTTACGGAAGCAATGCCGTAATTGACCCCTACATATCCACCAACGAAGTGCCTTGCAGCGTTGAAGAACTGTGCCAATACGACGAAATAATTATCTCGGACGTAGACGTCGGTTCGCTTAAAAACTACGCTATGTTTATAAGCAGCGTAGACACCGTGGTTTCGCTGTTCGGTAAGAGCCTGATTACTTTAGGCGACGTCGGTCTTTTAAAGGGAAGGGAAGAGCTCAATTCTCTGGGCAATATGTTGCCCGTCAATTTCGGTAACAGCGAGCTCGATCCCAGACTTTACACCTTCGTAATAGACTGTTCGCGCAGCATGAAGGAAAATTCGCATCTTGCCATAGCCAAGAGCGCGGCTTGCCGTCTTGTAGATATGCTCACCGACCAGGACGAAGTGTGTCTGATTAAATTCGACGGAGAAGCGGGAGTGGAGCTTGTCACTACTGAAGTGTCCGACAGGAACGGAATTAAACAAGCGATAAACAATCTCGACGTAAGACAGGGTACGCTTATAGGTAACGGTTTGAAGGCAGCCTACGACTACATAAACAACCTTGATTACAGCGACAGACAGGTTCTGCTTATTTCCGACGGACTTAACTACGGCAGTGAAGAGAACCAGCCTGTAGACGTTGCCCGCGAAATGTACAATGAAGGTATTTATACTTCTACGCTGTACGTGGGAAATAAGGACGTGTACGGTTCCAATCCCGAGATTGCAAAAGCTATTAACTTACTCAAAGAGGTTGCGCAGGTTTCGGACGTATCGGGCAGCAATTTCTACGAAATTTACGATTTGAGCGAAGTTGACGGAGTCGTTCTCGACAGAATAGCGGTTGACAATAACGAGGATAAGCCCGAAGGCTTCTTCAACGTCAAGATCGCAAAGCGCTACGATTCTGTAGTCGACGGAATAGATTCCGTAAAGTATATAAGGGGCTTTGTAAACACCAAGAACAAGGCCAGCGCAACGAACGTTCTTACGGTTGAGTACCGTAAACCCAACGGAACGACCGCAGACGTGCCTCTGTATTCATATTGGCAATACGGAAACGGAAAGGTTTCCAGCTTTACAAGCAGTCTGACGGGAGATTGGATTTCGCCTTGGACGAGTATCGACTTTTACGAAAATTTCTTCGTTAATATGCTCGACGTAAACACGCCCTCAGTCAAAAACGATTATCCTTTCCTTGTCGAATCCTCTATTGATAAAGGCTATTGTTCGGTAGAACTTACTCCTGCGACCATTCGTGCCGACGCAGAAGTTGAAATTACCGTAACCCGTCCCGACGGACAGGTAACGGAAGGTAATTTTGCCTTTGCGGCAACCAACTATAGCTATGATTTCGCGACTCCCGATACGGGCAAATATCTTATTGAAGTCAGATATTCCTACGGAGGCTATGAATATACGGTTGAAAGCAGCTTCTACGTTTCGTATCTTGCCGAATACGACAGTTTCGCAACCTACGACGCGTCGGTGCTGTATAAGATGATAGGTGGCAACGGTACGGTAAGCGAGGACGGCAAGCTCGTAATCGAAAACGACGAAAACGAAATTGCCAGAAGAATAGTAGACCTGACCGTTCCTTTGATGATAACCTGCGTAGTTGCGTTTGCGGTTGATATAATAATCCGCAAGCTTAAGTGGAACGATATCAAGAGTCTTTTTGTCAGAGTAAAGAAATAAAGAGTGTCGATAATGAAAAAATTTATTACCTTTATTATTACGCTTGCGATGGTTACGGTATGTGCATTTGCCGGCTGTACGGAATACATACCGCCCACGTCGTCGGCGGACAAACCCGGTTCGTCAACAGATACCCCGGATAATCCCGATACCCCCGGTACGGGTACAGGAGAGGTTGAAGAATGTTTCACCGTTACCCTGTATTATCTCGGTGAAAAGTATATTCCCCAGGACGATATTTACGCGCAGTGGAGCGACGGTACGAGCGTTTACAGGTCTAAAATCGGTGAGGACGGAGTAGCCCGCAACAATCAATTAGACGGCGACTACGTCGTGACTTTGTCAAAAGTTCCCGACGGATTTACTTACGAACCCAATAATTACGTCGCAACCAATAACAGCAAAGATACCGAGATTATTCTCTATAAAATCAATTCTTTCAGCAATAATAAGGACGGCTCGAACTTCTTTACGGACATAATAAAACTTCCTTCGACGGGAGCGTACAGAATAACGTTTACCGAGCCCAATCAGAGAAAGTATTTCTCGGTAGTACCCAAATCAAGCGGAGAATACGTTTTCCAGTCGCTCATCGATATCACCGCAAACGAAGTAAATCCCGTGCTTTACCGCTACTATGCGCCTCAGGTCTTGCCTGAAAATCAGACGCCGGACGTCATCGACGGCGGCGGCGCGGAAAATACCTATACGAAGAATTTCAAGTATACAATCTATCTCGACAGCGCGTACGTCAACAACGACTTCAAGTTCTGTATCGAGGCGGAAAGTATAAAGAAAGAGGCGTTCCCTATAGTAATCGACTTCCTTCTCGAACGCGAGGGAGAGTATTCAGACGGAGCGACGGAAGCTCAGCCGGTTGAACCTACCGAAGAGTTTAAACAGGCTCCCGAAGAGAGCGGAACGTTTAAGCTTGCAGCTGATTATAACGGCAAAATTCAGAACGCCAACTTATTCAAGCTCAATCCCGAGGACGGTTACTATCATCTCTACGACGCGGAAACCGATACCTACGGCGCGACTTTGTATGCGACTATTACGAAATCGAACAGTATTCTCGGTTCGTATTTACTGGACCCCGAGGTTCACGGCAGACTCAAGTATTACGGAAAGAGCTATATTACGTTCATAGAACAATATTCGCGCTACGTCAATTCTGACGGCGTATATCCCGTCACGGAAGAACTTAAAGAGTTTTTCCAGATTCACAGCATAGCGCAGGGATATTTCAGGGACGGTAAGGGCAACGCTGAAACCCTCGGATATAAGTCTGGCGAAGACGACCAGTGGCTTTGGGCTTGCGGATATTATTCCTGATTTTGGCAGAATTAAGATAATTATTTAAGAAGGATACATAATGAAGTTAAAAAACGTTTTATTTAAAGCGGTTGCCGTTGCAACAGCGATTATGGCTTCGTCGGCTGTATTTACAGGTTGCGGAGAGCATCAGCATACGGTCAGTAAGTGGACGACCGTCAAGGAGGAGACCTGTCTTGCCGAAGGACAGAGACAGGGAACCTGTACGGATTGCGGCGACGTAGTCATTGAAACCGTTCCGGCAGATCCGTCAAAACACGTTTACGGCGATTGGGAAGTAACTGCTCCCACCGAAACTACCGAAGGAAAGGCGGTTAAAACCTGTACTCTCAATCCCTCGCACGATAAGCTTGAAGTAACTCTTCCCGTGCTTTCGTACCAGGAATACGTTCAGAGCGTTCAGACACCTGCAAAACCCCTCGATGAAGGCGAAATGCTCTATACGCTTGCTCATGAAGAGGGAGATATCACGTTTACTCAACCCATTGCAGCAAGGGGCATAGTCACGGTTGCCGACGCGGTTGAAGTCGTACAGTCGTTTACTTCCGATATAAGAAAGACCGAAGGCACTATTTCGGTAAGTTCGTACAACTTTATCGACGGCTACGGCAGTTCTGCAAGCAGTGAATTCTACTATGAGTTCGGCGACGACGAATACACCCATATCTATGACGGAAGCGACGGCATAGAGAGATGGTGCGCAATTGAGAACGGCGAATTCTGGTGCGCAAAGATCGATAAGGGCGGCTCGCTCGTTTACGATACCGAATTGGGTAACGAGCAGTATATGAACGGCCACCGTTTCGTTCTTACTCATTCGTCCGCTCTTGGCGCTTACTACGGTGCGGAAAGTTTCCTTGCGGGGCTCTATGCTGCCGCCGAAACCGACGCGAATGCAGACACCGTAATCAATAAACCCAAGACCGTGGACGGAGTCACGACTTATTCGTTCAGCTTCGGCTTTGTTCAGGAGAGCAATTCGGCAAACGAAGCCGGATATTTTGACGGACTTTTCTGTAAGATAAAAGTAAGCTTTACCCTCAAGGATACGTATCAGCTCGATACGTTCAAAGTTGAAGCTTTCGACCTGCAGAACGTAAAGGAAGGACCCTACGCAACTCAGAGCTGGGCGTATGACAACAACGGACACGCATACGTTCTTCCCAGCGTGGACGAAGAAAAGGCCACTCACGTAATTGAAAAAATCGAGTTTTCACAGACTACCAAGGCAGAGGCGGCAGCTCTCGGTTGGGAAGTTCCCGTAAACGAGCATACCAAGAACGAAAATCTTGCAACTTCGTTCAAGCTCTATTCGGGCGTTAACGAGATTACAGAAGATTTCGTCATTGAAAACAAGGACGTCGGTACGGCTGTTACGCTCACGATAAGAGATATTACGCCTTCGACGGCTGACCTTTCTTCCTTCGATAAGCCTACTTTCTGGCTCGTGACCGAAAAGGGCGAAGTTGAAATAGACTACAGCACGATGAGTATGTACAAGGTCAACGCGCTTTACGTTGACGGCTCGATAAAGACTATAAGAATAAGCAGTAGGCTTGGCGGCGAGGTAACCATTCTCATTAAAACGGCTATGGTTACAAAGACCGTAAAGTTTAACTTCAACTATGCAGCGCCTACCGCGCTCAACGCTTCCGTATACGAATATTATCAGGGAAATTATAGCTGGTCGCAGAAGGATACGGCGCAGATATATACGGGGCAGACCCTTACATTTATGGCTACTGTTCCTACGGGAGAGGAGTCCAGTGCAGATTCGACGTTTAACGTATCCGTAACCTCTTCCAATGCCGCGAATGCAACGATAGGCGATACGGACAATTCCGACGTAAAGACGTTTAAGGCCGACAAGGCGGGCGAATACGTAGTGACCATAGTATCAAGACTCGATTCCTCGGTTACCTGCACGATAAAGGTTACAGTAGTGGACGCTCCCGAAATGAACGATATATTGAGCGGAACGTATACCGGCAGCGTCGTCTATCCGAACAGAGGAGAAGTGACCGTAACTTTCAGTTCTGCCACCGAAGTCGTCGTTTCGAGATTCGGCGAGTCCGAGACCCTTTCCGTCAGAGTTGTAGACGGAAATATTGTGACAAGCCACAAGGGTGGAGCTAACATCGGAGCGTCTCTTATCCTGAACGACGCTTACGATCTCATCTTAATTAACCCGACGGGTTTTGAGGAATATAACGAAAACGTTTTCCTGCAAAAGGCACAATAAACAAATTGAAATTAGCACGGCAAAAATTAACGCCGTGCTAATTAAAATTTTTGTGAAATTTTAAAAATTTTTAGGCAATTTCAGAGCGGATTAAAGTTGAATTATGCAAATATAATCTGCGCTTATGCATACATTAAAAACAATTATGAATTTTTTCCAAATAGCTATGCAATTTGGTTGAATTTTTATTCGCTTTATTGTATAATTTATCCATATTATATAATTATTATAATGTCTTATTTTGTGCTTAAGAGCATAAATTGGCAAAATAACGGGCTTTCGGCTTACTTTTTTTGCTGAAAAATGTGGTTACGCGCAGATATAAAAACAAGGAGAAAGCAATGAAAAAATTTATTGCTGCAATGCTGTCGGTTGTTGGTGCGTCATGCTTTGGCTTGGCGCTTTCCGCGTGCAACGATGAACCTGTATATTATAAACTCAGCTACGAAAACGATAAGGCGGTTACAGTTGATTTCCGCGGAATCGAAAGCGGAGCCGAGGTAAAGGAAGGGTACACCGTAGAGTTTACGTGTACTCTTGCCGAAGGAGCGGAGGGCGACCCTTCCGTGTTGGTGAACGGAGTAGAAATCTATCCCGATTTGGACGGCGTGTATTCGTTTGTGATGAGTCAGGATACCGAAGTAACGTTTGAAAACGCCGTAGTTTTAAGCAATTACCGTCTTAATTTCGATAAGGGCGACTACCGCATTAAGTACAACGTTATATCGGACGGCAAGTCGACCGAGTGCGAAGGCGTCGACGTAAAGATGGGCGACAAGGTTAACTTTAGCATTGACGTCAGCGTCTACTACGGCGAAAGCGACTATACGGTGCTTGCAAACACTACGGTTCTTATGCCTGAATCGGACGGAAGCTATACCGTCACCGTCACCGAGGACACCAATATTACCGTAATGGACCTCGAGGTTGACGATACCTTCCTTGACAGACCGGACGGCGGTAAGGGTACAAAGGAAAGTCCCTACCTTGTTGAAAGACCTATCGACCTCTACCTTATGGCAGACAGAATAAACGACGACTGGTATATGGGCAGATACGGCAGCGCATATTACAAGCTCAACGCCGACATAGATATGAAGGGCGAACAGCTCTACGTTATCGGCGACTATATTTCCGGAAGTTATTCTTTCTTCTCCGGCGAGTTTGACGGAAACGGCAAGACGATAAGCAACTTCTATATAGACGACGTACTTATCGAGCAGTCTGCTTACACCGAAGTTCCTTTGCCCTATATAGGACTTTTCGGATATGCGGTAGCAACTTACGAGCGTGCGCCTTATATTCACGACCTCACGTTGGATAATTTCACCATCGAGGTTGACGCGGCGAAATCCGCTCAGTCCTGTACCGTCGGCGGCGTCGTAGGGCTGGGTGTTGGTGCTGAAATTTCGAATTGTACGGTTAACGGAACCATAACGGTTGACGCTGACGATTCGCAGTTCTCCTATGCTGGCGGTATCATCGGCTTCCAGCAGTCCGCTTACGTTTCGGAGAGCTTAAAATATTATTCAAAAATCGACTCCTGTAGCGCGGATATCGTTATTAGCGGCGATTCGGGCAATCTCTATGCCGCAGGCGGTATAGCAGGTTATTCCTATGCTCACGAAGAAAAGACCGCGGCTTACATAATCAACAGTTATTCTTCCGGTATGATTTACGGCGCGATGAATGCGGGCGGCGTGGTAGGTTATCTCAGCCCCTATTCGTCGGTAAAGAATTGCTACAGCGTATGCGATTCTATCGAAGCTTATTGCCGTAACGGCTACACGGCGGCAAACGCAAGATTTGCATATTCGTATGCGGGCGGTATCGTAGGCTATGCAGATAGCGATTCGATCGTTTCAAACTGTTTTGCGATTGCTCAGACTGAAGCGTATGCTCAGGCAGGCACTAAATATGCCTATGCAGGAGATATCGTAGGTCAGGCGGCTGAAGCCAGCGCGGAGGTAGTCGACTCAAAACAGGCGCTTGTAATAAAGTGCTACGGCAACGACGACGTGACGCTTAACTCTAATTTCTTCACCAAGACGCTCGGTTGGAACGAAACCGACTGGTCGTTTGGCGGCGAATATCCCGTAGCAAAGTCTGCCGAAGGTACAAGAACGGTAACCGTGACGATAGATTACGGCGACAATAAAGTAGACGGAAACAATACGGTTGAAATAACGTTAGACGAATATCTTCCTGTTTCTGCCTGGTACGTTGAAAAAATTGATCAGTTTGTAAACAGCGGAGATCTCCGTTCTTACGGATATTTCTTTGCAAAAGACGGTCAAACTTTCTCGCTCGGCGTTCCCTATTCATACGTATTGACGGGCGGTGAAACGTTATACGTCGGTTTTGCAAATTATTCCGAAGTTGCCGGCAAGTACTATCTCAGCGGCGGAGACGGCGCCTATATTGAACTCGGCAAAGACGGTTCTCTTCAGTATATGAACGGCGCGCGCAACTATCTTTCGTATTATACGTACGACGGCGAGTCGGCAATCTTATATAGCTGCCCTGCGCTCACCGAAACGATAGACGAAAATTCGATAAGCTATTCCACGGGCAGAGCCGTGCTTTCTGACGGCACTCTTACAATAGTAAATAACGCAACCTATACCGAGGCATCGCCTCTTACAGCAGTCAAGGAAATTTCAGGCTTCCTGTACGGTACGTACTATGCTGGCAGTACCGATTACGTATTCAATTACGACGGAACGGGTAAAATAGGTTCGGCAAATATTACCTATACCGTAGCGGGTTCGGTAATTACGGTTTACAACAACCGTGAAGTCCTCATAGGCGAGGTGGAAAACGGTACGGTCGTAAAGTTAAACGGAGTTGACCTCGTGCCCTATGATATGTTCAAGGGCGTATGGGAAAAATCTGCGACCTCCCACAAACAGTTCGAGTTTGACGGAAAGGGCGGTTGGAGCTACGTTTATTTCAAATATAATTCTCAGGGTCTGCAGGAAATCATATCACAGGCTTCAGGTACGTACGTATATAATTCCGCAGACGAAAAGATTGTTCTCAAGGACGAAAACAATCTGACTGTCGGCGAAGCAAGCTATAACGACGACGGCTTCCTCGACATTAATTACGATTCTGTAACTATTACATATTATAAGAATTCAAGCTACGTCGGCGTCTGGAGATATTTCTTCAGGTACGAAGCTATAACCCTGACCTTAAACGGTATCGGTGAAAAGGGTTACGGCATTGCATACGTTGACTATGAATCGGGCGGTTCGACCACCGAAATGACCTACGAAATCGTAAGCTACGGCGGAACGGATTATATCTATCTGTACTACGGCGACGTGAATTACGGTGTGCTTTCATACAATACTCTCAACTATACGCTTATGGGCAGTATGTATTCGTATGCTCTCGACGGCATAGTCGGCTCGGCTATGTTCTGCCTTACAGACGACTTCAAGGGAGTATGGATGAGCTCGGAGCTCAACGCGATAGAATTCAACGGCTTCGGTTCTTACGACCTTGCCGCATCGAACGAAACCTTCTCGACCAAGACTTACGGCACGGTTAAAATCGGCGGTAAGACGGTAACTTATAAGCTTAACGATTCAACGATGAGCGGAAGCTTCGAGTTCAACGGAATCACGTACAATATCTCCTATGACGATGGTCTTGGCATAGTTAACGTAACTACTCAGAGCGGTTCGTTCGTTATGATGCGTCGCGACGCTTTGTACGGTGCGGATCTGTGCGACGAAAACGGCACTGCTTACGTGTTCAACGGCGGCGGTCTGCTTGAAAAAGGCGGTACGCTCACCGTCGGCGACGATACTTATACTTACAAAATCGTCAATGACAATATCGAAGTTTACCTTGATAGCGAGAAGATCGGCGTAATATCGGTAGTGGGCAACGAATACGTCTTTAATAAGACTGACAGCACTTCCGTTACGCTCTCCGTCCGCAACAATTTCACCGGCGAATGGCTTGTAGGCGGAGGAATCAACAAGACTCTCACCATCGGTAAGATAGGCGCAGACGGCAAGGCTCAGGGAACCTATCTCGGCGAAGCCGTAACGTTTACCTATAACAGCACGGGTAAATATCTCTCGTTTGAATGGCAAAACAGCACGCTGTATATCATTTCGCTCAGCGCGGCAAGCAGCGTAGAACTTGCAATTTCTGCACAGGACAACACCTTCGGCGAGTTCGAGCTCTGCCTGGCTGCCGACAAGCTTGACGATTACTGCGGAACTTACGTTGCGGCAGATAAATCCTATATCGTTCTGGACGGATTTGGCAACAGCCGTTTCAGCAAGGGTAAGGCTACGCTCTATTCGGCAGACGGAAGCGTCGTCAAGGTTTACAGATATTTAATCAACAAGTTCGGCATGCCCGAAATTATCGACAACGGAAGACTGATATTCAAGCAGGTTTCCGCTGACGCTGAGGGCGCTTACAAGCTTGGCGATAAAGCATATTCGATTGTCACGGCAGATTTCCTTTACAACGTAATAGCTTCTAAAGACGGTGTACAGTACACGTTCGACGGCGTAGGCGGAATGACCGACTCGCTCGGCAACAGTTACGCATATGCCGACGCTGTAAGAGATACAAAGAATAACGTCGTCAATATGGTTGTTACGTCTTCGGACGGAGTGGTTTACCGCACGGCTCAGCTTGACTACGGCACGACGAATTACATATTCTCGCTGACAGACGTTCTTCAAGATAAGCAAGCCACCGATGACGCCGGAAAAACTTACGTGTTCGACGGCAGAGGCGGAATGACCGACTCGCAGGGCAACGCTTATACTTATTCTGAAATAGTTGACAACTCTACCGAAAAGGTAATTTCAATTACCGTAACCGCCACGGACGGCAAGGTTTACGAAGGTAAGGTTGAATACGGTTCAGAGGAAGGATATAAGCTCACCTTAACCGAAAAGGCACAGTAACAGCTTAAACGTTTAACAGGTAAAGCTTTCGCTTTATTAAAAAGTTTACATATTTATTTTTACATTGGTTTATACAATTATTCTGCTGAAAGTTTAGCGGAATAAGGAGGTTTTAATGGTATCCAAATTCAAACGTATCGCCTGCGTAGGTCTTACTTCGGTGATGGTTGCTTCATTTGCCGTAGGTAACGTTCTTGCGGTAACAGGTTTAAACAGCGGTTGCGCTGCCTCCGTCAGATACGATTCTGTAAGTTTAGAGGACGTTACGGGCAAAGTAGATTTAACCGGCGTCGCTATTCAGAATTTCAGCGGAAGCGTTATGAGCAACTCGTCGTCGACTTCGGTAAATTCCGTAAACGGCTCGCATACGCTTATCGTAACGTTGGAAGAACCGTCGGTTATCGACAGCAAGGACGAATATCAGACTGTTTCCGATTATCTTGCAACTACAAAAGGCGCAAATACGCTTAAAAGCATCGAATCCTCGCAGGATAAATTTCTCTCCGCTCTTTCCAAAGCAGGAATAAGCTATTCGCTTGTAAATACGTACAGCACAATAACCAACTCGGTTGCAATTAAAACCGATACTTCAAATATTGATACGATTAAGGGTATTTCGTCCGTTCAGTCGATAGTAATGTCGTCGACGTACGCATATCCCGAAGCGGTTGAAACCACCGAAGACGGTGCGACGACCAACCCCAGCAACGTATATGCAACCGGTATTTACGATTCGTCGGCATATACCGATACGTACGACGGCAGCAAAATCACCGTAGCTATTCTCGATACCGGTCTCGACTACACTCACGAAGCGTTCAACGTAATGCCCGAAGAAGTGGCAATGACCAAACAGGACGTAGCCGACCTTATGAGCAGCGGTGAGTTCGACGCAACCAGACTTTCGGCGCTCAAAGGCGATAAGATTACCGCAGACGACGTGTATATCAATGCAAAGGTTCCCTTTGCTTACGACTATGCAGACAGCGACGCCGACGTTTATCCTTCGTATTCCCAGCACGGCACGCACGTTGCCGGTATAGTAGCAGGACAGGCTGATTCCTATACCGATAAGGACGGCAACATAGCAAAGGATGCTCAGGGCAACGTATTGAGCTTCCGCGGCGTTGCTCCCAACGCGCAGCTCGTAATCTGTAAGGTGTTCACCGACGACTTCGAAAGTAAAGACCTCGGCGGCGCAACGACCGAAGATATTCTTGCCGCATTGGAAGACTGCGTAAGACTCAACGTAGACATAATCAACATGAGCTTGGGTACGTCGGCAGGATTCTCGTCCATTTCAATCGACGGCGATACCGAAGGCGCGTGGATGAACGACGTATACGGCAAAATCAAAGCAGCTGGCATCAACCTCATCTGTGCGGCGAGCAACGATTACAGCTCCGGCTTCGGCAGCGTGTTCGGCACTAACCTCGCTTCAAACCCCGATTCGGGTACGGTAGGTTCGCCTTCGACTTTCGACGGCGCAATGTCCGTTGCAAGTATCAACGGTCAGCTTTCACGCTACATAAAGGTTCAGACCTCCTCGGGAAGTCAGCCGATTTATTATCTTGAATCAAGCGACGCTAACTCCGTTTCGTACGATTTCTTTAAGGGAATTACGGCGGACGGTTGCACTCCCGACGAAAACGGCGACTACAAGTTTAAATACGTAGTCATTCCCGGCGTAGGTCAGGCTTCCGACTACACCACGTCAATAAAGAATCAGCTTGCCGACAAGTCCGAAGGTAAAGTAATTGCGGTTATCAAACGTGGTACCACAACCTTCCAGGACAAAATCGACCTTGCAATCCGTAACGGCGCAGATGCGGCTATCATATATAACAACGTTGCGGGTACTATAAGAATGAGCCTCGGCGATCTCGAAGATCCCATTCCTACGATTTCCGTAACCAAAGACGCAGGCGACATACTTACAGGCGCAGGCAAGACCGGTTACATAATCGTCAATGATAAGTTCCAGTCGGGACCCTTCATGAACGACTATTCGTCGTGGGGCGCAACGCCCGATTTGAAGTTAAAGCCCGACGTAACGGCTCACGGCGGTGAAATAACTTCGACCGTATCGGGCGGTTACGACGAAATGAGCGGTACTTCCATGGCTTCGCCCAACCTTGCAGGTTTTGCGGCATTGCTCAGAAGCTACCTTAAAGATAAGGGCTATACGGGCACCGAACTTACGGCTCTTTCCAATCAGCTTATAATGAGTACGGCGACGACCGTTTACGACGAGGAGGGCTTGCCTTACTCGCCCAGAAAGCAGGGTTCCGGCCTTGCAACGTTGAATAACGTATTCTCTACTCAGGCATATCTCTATACGGTTGAAACCGATCCGTATGCCCCCGAGGACGGCAGACCCAAGCTCGAACTCGGAGAGGACGAGGAAAAGAACGGCGTCTACACACTCAAATTCTATATTAAAAACTACGGCACGAGCAGCCTTTCCTTCAATATGGAGAGCATATTCATGACCGAAACCCTTTCAAGCGACGGTATGTCCGTTGCAGAAGCGGCGTACATTCTCGACGATATTGCGCCCGTATGGCAGGTAAACGGTCAGGCTAACGGCGGCTCGCTCACCCTTTCCGCAGGAGAGAGCGCATCGATTTCCGTAACGCTCACCCTTTCAAGCTCTGAAAAGAGATATATCGACAACAGCTTTGAAAACGGAATGTACGTAGAAGGTTTCATTAAACTTGTTTCTACCACGAACGGTCAGTGCGACCTGAATCTTCCCTTTATGGGCTTCTACGGCGACTGGGAAGCTGCACCCATGCTCGACTATAACTGCTACGAAATAGCAGAGTTTGAAAAGGATACTTCTTATACGGACGAAACCCGTCCTCAGGCTCAGATCTGGGCAACGCAGGCATATTCGACCTACTGGAACGAACAGTATACCATTCCGATGGGCAGCTACCTGTACATTCAGGACGAAAACGCAGAACAGATCTACGTTGAAGAGGACCACGCTGCAATTTCCCGCTATAACGAATATTACGGCGAAGACAGCACCGGCAACTATATGACCGCCGTGGGAATCAAAGCTCTCTATGCAGGTCTTTTAAGAAATGCCGAGCTTGTAACTTATACGTTGTCGGACGCTGAAACGGGCGAAATTATCACCGAAGATTGCGTTTACAGACTCAACAAGGCGTATGCGGGCGGCGGTAGAGCTGTCCCTGCGCAGGTTCTTCTCGAGTTCAATCCCGACGATTACGGACTTGAAGGCAACGGAAAATACGCTCTCGATTTCCATTTCTATTTCAAGGCGGAGGACGCAGAAGACCCCGATAAGCAGAACGACGACAACACGTTCTCGATGGTGTTCTATCTTGACTACGAAGCGCCCGTACTTGTAAATTCGTCCATCAGATACTACGACTACAAGGACGGCAACAAGGATAAGCAGAAAATTTATCTCGACCTCGAAGTGTACGATAACCACTATGCTCAGTCGGTAATGCTCTGCTACCTTAAGGACGATAGCGATATAGACAATCCCACAATCCAGCTTGCTACCGAATACGTTACGCCCGTTCTCAACGCAACTAAAAACGGCACGACTACCGTATCCATTGACGTAACGGATATCATCGACGATTATAAGGACAAGCTCTACATACAGGTAGACGACTACGCGCTCAACCACAGCGTTTACAGCGTGTCGTTCTCTGCAAATAACAGCAATAATCTTCCCGATTCGTTTGAAATTGCAAACGACAGCAGAATTACCGTCGGAGACGACGGCATAAAGGAAATTACCATAGGCGTAAACGAAGCTTATAAGATTAACCTCGATTACGAGGGAGATGCAAACCTTTCCAACTTCACATGGAACGCTTCTCCCGCAAGATACGTAAAGGTTAATAACGGTGAAATTTTCGGTTGCGCGGTAGGTACTTCCACTTTGACTATAAAGGGCAACGGCGAACTGAAAAAACTTAAGGTTCACGTTGTAGAAAGCAACATCACGCTTGCAACGCCTTCAATATCCTTCGGTACGATAATAAATTCGTCCGACGCCATCGAAAAGGCTCAGGGTTCAGTCAAGGTCAATGCAGGTCAGACGTTCACGCTCGAAATCATAACCGACCCCTGGTATTATCCCGAGGATAAGCTCAGCGTAAAGTGGAGCAGCTCCAACGAAAAATACGTAACCGTCGATCAGAACGGCGTGGTCAAGACCCTTGACGAAAAGGGAACCGCCATAGTAAAGGCTGTTATCCTTGACGAAAGCGGAAAAGAGACGATGTATTCTGCAACCGTTATTTTAAACGTTCAGGAACCGTTCACCGTTTCCGGCTCGACGCTCTCGGCTTATCACGGCTCAGGCGGTGACGTTAAAATCCCCGACGATATGAACATTATGATTATCGGCGAGGAAGCGTTCAAGGATAACGAGAATATCACTTCGATAATTATTCCTAAAACGGTAACGCAGATAGAGGAGAGGGCGTTTAAAAACTGCAAGAACCTCGAATACGTCTACTTCGTTCAGAAGGACGCTCTTGAAATTGCAGACGCAGACCTTTCGCTCATTCTCCGCAGCGCGTTCGAAGGTTGTACCAAGCTTAAAGTAGTCGATTTATCCAACGTAAAGACGATTACTCTCGATAAATACGTCTTCTCAGGCTGTACTTCGCTCACCGAAGTAAAGAACATGAAGGCGATAGGCACTATGAACGAAGGCGCGTTCTATAATTGCTCTTCGTTGATTTCTGCCGATATTACGGGTCTGCATATGTCGGGCGACAGAGTATTTGAATACTGCACTTCGCTTGAAAGCGTTGAAACGGATTACTATACCGCTCTCGGCAACAGCATGTTTTACGGCTGCACTTCGCTTGAAAGCGTTACGATTAAAACTCCAAACGTGGGGGCGTATGCATTCGCAGAATGTTACGGACTCACTCAGGTCAACTTCGAATCGGTAAAAGAAAATCAAACCTTTGCGATAGGCTATTGCGCATTCATTAATTGCGTTCGTCTCAATAAGGTGGATTTCAACGGCAATACGGTTACAAGCATAGAAGATCAGGCGTTTGCCGGTTGTTCCGTTCTCATCGATTTCAATCTTGAGATTGAAGAAGTTTCTCTTGGAAACCTTGTATTTGAAAATACCCCGCTTGATTTAGGCAACGTGGACGGAGACGCTCTCTACGACGGAACCAGGCTCGTGCTTGCGCCTAAGAATATCACTTCAGATTTTGCAATCAAGGCGGGAACTACCGAAATTGCGGCTTACGCGTTCTCAGGTTGTAAGACAACTATGGATCAGCCGTTAGTTATTCCCTCTACCGTAAGCGTAATTGGCGAGGGTGCGTTTGCTAATTCGCAGTTCAAGTACGTTACCTTACCCGAAGGGTTGACCGAAATCCACGATTACACCTTCTACGGTGCGGAAAAACTTGTAGAAATAAACATTCCTGCAAGCGTTAAAATTATCGGCGAAAGTGCCTTCCAGGGTTGCGGTTCGCTTAAGACTATCAATTTTGCCGGCAATTCACAGCTTGAAGAAATAGGTTCGTCTGCATTTATGGATTGCTACAATTTACAGACGATCGTCCTTCCCGACGGCGTTTCAACAATGGGAGACACAACGTTCCTCGGTTGCTATTCGCTTGTACAGGCAACATTGCCTTCCTTGAGTAAGTTAGGCGAATTCACGTTCTGGTCTTGCTATTCTCTTGAGAGCGTAACCTTCGGCGAGAATGCAACAACCACCGGTACGTTTACTTTCTATCCCGGCGCTACCATCGACGGAAGCGTTATTCAGTCCTCTCTTAAGAACGTTACGCTTGGTAAGGGTACGCGCAAAATCGGCGATTCGGCGTTCACTTATTGTACTCAGCTTGAAAGCATTGATTTAACTTACGTTAAAGAAGTAGGCGACAGAGCGTTCTATAACTGTACGGCTCTCGGAAGCGTAACGGGAATGGAAAATCTTGAAATTATCGGCGATTCGGCGTTCTACAGCTGTACAGCTCTCACTGAGCTAAATCTCGCAAAAGCTCGCGAAATCAATGACTTTGCATTCTTCATAGGTGATAATGCTGCGTATACTACGGTCAATTTACCTGTTGTTGAAAAGATAGGCGACTACGCTTTCTTCAGCGGCGGCGAAACGGTTATAAATTTACCTGCGACTCTCAAGGAGATAGGTGCAGGCGCGTTTGCAAATTCGCTTTCGCTCACTTCAATCAACGTTGATGCGGATAATCAGATATTCTTCTCGGAAGACGGCGTTCTTTACCGCAGAATAACCGAAAAAACTTACGAAATTTGCGCATATCCTTCGGCAAAGCAAACAGACGAATATGCAATAAAGGTTGGTACGGTTAAGGTCAAGGCGTGCGCGTTTGCTTACCTTTTAAGCTATACCGTAGACGGCAACGTAAGGCGCGCAATTAATCAGGTTGTAATTCCTTACAGCGTCAAGGTAATAGGCAACAGCGCGTTCTATAACAGCGGCGTTTCAACTTACGTGTTCGAATGTATTAACGCTCCTACGTTGCTTTCAGAGTATTACGACAATTCGATAACGGGCTTCAATTCACTGTTCTACATGAACTTTGAAGACGAAATGCTGGGACACGCAGATCTTGAAAACGTATTAGGCATCGAAAGTACGCCTTCAACTCTGACGATTCACTATCCTGCAAACGGATACGGCTACGATAACTACGTATTCTCCAAGTATTTCGGAACGGCAGTCGTAACCGAAGAGCTTATAGACGATACTACCCGCGCTCTCAAAGAGACGATAGAAGGCTTTGTAAGCGCGCAAACCGTAAGCAGCTGGAATTCAATCGAGAATAACGCCGAAAATAAAGCAATGGTTACCGCCTTTGCCGACAGCGTTAAGGAAGCTCACCGTCTGCTCAACAATATAACCGACGAGACGCAGCTTACGTTGCTTGGCGCGGAGAATATTGAAAAGCTCACGGCAATCGAAAAAGAACTTAAATCGGTTAAGACGAAATTCGGTATAAGCGTAAGCGTCGTTTCTCTCAAAGTAAGTCCCGACAGCACGCATAAGAGCGAGTATGTCGAAGGTGAAAAGTTCGATATGACCGGACTTTTAATCATAATCGTTTACGACGATTACTCCACCGAAACAGCTGACTATACCAATTTCACTCTTGACTCGCGTTACGAAGACCAACTCACTTCGCTTGACAGATACGTAATCGTAACAGGTTACGGCAAGACCGTTCAGGTAGCCGTAAAGGTTTCCGAGGCGGGAGCAGACAACGGCGACGACCAGACGAATAAGAACGAAGGCTCGTTCAATCCCGCGGTAATCTACGGACCCGTAATCGGCGTCGTAGCGCTCGCCGGAATAGCTTTAGCGGTCGTTTTGATTCTTAAAAAGCGCAAGGCTGCGGCAGCGACCGGAAATACCGGAAGTCAGGGAGCGGAGACTGAACAGAAAAATCAAACCTCCGAAACTAAAAATGAAGAGGTAAATGAAGTAATCGACGACGAAAAAATCGATGAATAAGAGGAATAAATGAGCTTTAAAACCAAAATCAGAATTTTAATCATCAGCATTACAGCACTTGCCGCAGCCCTACTTTCGGGTTGCGCAGGTTGCGTAGGCGAGGGAACTGTCAGCGATTTCCTTGAAGACAAGAACGCGCGTAATCAGTCTGTTACGTATTATGCGAACGGCGGAAGCTTCAATCTTGTCGACGGAACCGATTTAAAGGAAATCTATTACGCTGAAAACTCTTACGTTATTTCAGAAGATACCAAGATGGAAAACGGAAGTTCGTTCAACCCCGTAAGAAGCGGCTATATTTTCGAAGGCTGGTTTAATGCGGAGGTAGACGGCGAAGGCAATCCCGTATACGATGAAAACGGAAACCTTAAAATCACAAGTACAAAGGCTGATTTAAGCAAGCCCATAACTTACGGCGAACATTGGTACGTCTGCGCCGGTTGGTCTGCCGATATCAGACTCAACGTAATTTTGGTCAGCGACGTCGCTATAACGGCAAACGGCGTAACCTATAACAGCGGCGACTTGATTAAAGAAGTAGCTTTCGTCAACGGAAGCGCGACCGTCAGCCAGACCAAATCTCCCTTGGAATGTGACAACTCGACCTTCCTTCAGTACTATCTGGACGAAGCTTGCTCAACGCCTTTCACGGCAAATTCCGTTGCACGTCCCGATAGCGGAGAGGACGCTCCCGTGCTGTACGCTAAGTATATCGAAGGCAAGTGGAATATCGTCAGAACCGCATCCGACGTGGTGGATATGTTCAATAATTCTTACAACAACGTAGGATATTATTTCTTCAATGCAAGCGGCGAAAAGACGATAGATCTTAGCGGTAAGAGCGTATCGCTCAGCATGGACGACTTCAACTGTCAGATCGAGGGCAACGGCTTCAACCTCACAAACGTTGCGATAGCGCCTAATGCGCAGTTCGTAACGCCCAACACCGCATATTCGATCTTCGGACAGTTCGGTTCAACGGCTGCAATAAGCAATCTGACGCTTGAAAACGTATCGGTAACGATAACCGTTCGTAACACGGTCAGCTCGGCAGAGTTGTATCTCTTCTGTAAGGGCGTTGACGACGGCGCGGCGTTTGAAAACTTTGTAATCGACGGAGCAACGCTTACCGTAAAGGTATCGGACAGCACAGTGCTTGAAAATCTTAAAAAGATTGACGGCGTTTACGAGCAGGACAACTGGATGTTCGGCGGCGTAGCGGCGGAGGGTGAAGATAACTGTACCGACTCCGCATTCCTTGCAAAGTACAGCGGCGTTACTGTAATTAACGCAACTTTGAATATCGGCGTTTAATCGGGATATCCGTTTAAATATTACATTTTGGAAAAATTTTCAGGAGGCTATAAATAAATGAAGAAAATTATAAAAGGAGCTATCTGTGCGGGACTTTGTGTTGCAATGCTCGGCTCGGTAGGTTGCGGCGGCGGTAGCTCGCTCGACTCCGAAACCCGTCAGCTTCAGCTTGCTACGGGTGCTTTGGACGGTAACTTCAATCCGTTCTTCTACACTTCGGCAAACGACGGCAACATTCTCTCTCTTACTCAGATAGGCATGATTACTATCGACAGTAACGGCGACGTCGCTTACGGCGAAGACGAGGCGTGCGTTGTTAAGGATTATACCGTAACTATGTACGACACGAGAGAAGTCGGAACAGGAAACGTAATTTCGGGCGGCAGCGTAAACGGCAGAACCGAATACGAATTCTTAATAAAGAAGGGCATTAAGTTCAGCGACGGCGTAGAACTTACCATCAAGGACGTGCTTTTCAACCTCTACGTTTATCTTGACCCTGCTTATACAGGTTCTTCGACCATCTATTCAACGGATATTCAGGGTCTCAACGCATACCGCGCTCAGGACGCTTCTCTTTCCGACGATGCAGACGTAGACTTAGACTCTAATTTCTCCGCGCTTGCACTTGCAAGAATTTACGACCTTATCGATTGGTCGTCAGACCTCAAGCAGACCGAAGCAAATCTTACCGCGGCTCAGAAGGAAGACCTCGAAACCGTAAAGGCACTCTTCCTTGAGGAAATCACTTCCGACTGGACTTCAGTTGAGCAGAGCTGGGAGGAGAGCTATAAGTATACTTACCGCTTCACCAGCGCTTGGGAAGCATATCTTTTCAACGAAGGTCTCGTAACCGTTCAGACAACGTTAAACAGCAACGGCGCTACGGTATCCCGTTTTGAAGACGTCGACGGCGACGGTGTAAGAAACGAAGACCCCAACAAGACTCCTGAACTTTACTATACGACACTCGACGAGGATGCAGACGGCAAGGAGCCTCAGGCTCAGCACCATATCGACGGCATTGCCGAAGCTACTACTGCCGATAAGGTAGCAGCTTATATGTCTGCCAACAACTGCGACGAAGAATACGCTAAGTTGCAGCTTGAAAAGGAATATTGCATTCAGGTAGTTTACGATGCATATACCGACAAGAGCGAAATTGCAAGCGTGCTTTCATATTGGGCAACCGCTTCGAATGCTCTTGAAGAATTCACCGGTCAGGAAAGAACTAAGTACTACCAGAACATTACCGAAGAAAATAAGGTTAAGACCGTCAAGGGTATAACCACAAAGCAGGTTACCAGCTTCAACGGTAAGGACCTTGGCGAAGCTTACGACGTCCTTAAGATAGTTATCAACGGCGTTGACCCCAAAGCGATTTTCAATTTCGGCTTCACGGTTGCTCCCATGCATTATTATTCCGGTACGTACGAAGGCGTCGACTACGTTGCTCAGGCTAACGGCGTAGACAAATTCGGCGTAGACGTAGGTAATAAGGATTTCTTCGATAAAGTGCTCAAGAATGCAGACAAGAACGGACTTCCCGTCGGCGCAGGCTGCTACAAGGCTTCCACCGAAACCGGCAGCGACGAATCCGACAGAAAGACCTTCTTCAAGAATAACGTCGTATATTTCAAGCGCAACGAATACTTTGAAACCGTAGGTACGGGTATCGATAACGCCAAGATTAAATACGTAAACTACAAGGTTCTTGCAGACGACAAGATTATGGAGGCTTTGGAAGCACAGCAGATCGACTTCGGTATGCCCAATGCGACCAATACCAACGTAAACAAAGTAACCTCGCTTTCCTCGTATCTCGCACAGGAAACCTATTCAACGGGCGGCTACGGTTACGTAGGTATCAACCCTAAGTTCGTTCCCGAAATTTACGTCCGTCAGGCAATAATGAAGGCTATGGATACGAATGCGACCGTAAAGAACTACTACACAACCGCGCTTGCAACCACCATTTACAGACCTATGTCTATAACCTCTTGGGCATATCCCAAGGATGAAAACGGCAAGCCCGTAGGCGAATACGAGTCTGTTAAGTATGCAACAGATACGGACGAAATCGTCGCTCTCGTAGAAAAGGCAGGTTACACTCTCGTAGACGGCGTCTACGTAAAGACCAAGATAGTAAGGGGCATTTCCAACGCAAGCTTAGGCACCAAGCTCAAGCTCACGTTCACCATTGCAGGCGAATCCACCGACCACCCCGCATATCAGATGTTCCGTGACGCACGCGAAACGCTCAATTCTATCGGCTTCGATATAACCGTTCAGACCGATATTCAGGCTCTCAAGAAGATGAACACCGGTAACCTCGCGGTATGGGCGGCAGCATGGTCCTCTGCAGTTGACCCCGATCCTTACCAGATTTATCATAAGGACAGTAAGGCAACCAGCGTTAACAACTGGAACTATCCCAACATTTTAAGAGATTCCACCACTTGGGCATACGAAAAGAACATAATCGACAAGCTCAGCGATAAGATTGACGAAGGCCGCGAAACGCTCAACCAGAACGAACGTATTGCAATTTACGCTGAATGTATGGATTTGATTATGGATCTTGCCGTAGAACTTCCCACCTATAACAGAAGCGACCTTTGCGTTTACAACAAGAACGTAATCGACAGCGCTACGCTGGTTAAAAACCCCAACCACAACATCGGGCTCTTTGATAAGCTCTGGCAGATTGACTACGTTAAATAATATTTAACGCGGAGTTACTATTTATGGCAAAATACATAATTAAAAGATTATCGTTTGCCGTCCTGATTCTGTTCGGCGTTTCGATAATATTATACTTCCTCATAAGGCTGATGCCTGTCAGCTATTTCGAGGAACAGTTCTACACACAGGCGGGCTCTACGGGTATCGACGAAGCCGAATTACAGCGTACGCTCGCCCTGTACGGACTGGATGATAACAGCTTTTTCGGAATATTAAAGGGATACTGGAACTGGCTTTCAGGCGTTTTCCAGGGCAATATGGGTACGTCGTTCAGATATAACCAGCCCGTTCAGGAAGTAATTGCCGAGCATATGGGCATTTCCTTCGCTATCTCTTTTGTTGCGCTCATTCTCGAAATGATTATCGCAATTCCCCTCGGCATCAAGTGCGCCTGCAACCAGTACGGTAAGTTCGACTATACGGTAACCGTATTGTGTATGATAGGTATGGCTTTCCCGTCGTTCTTTTTGGGCAATATGCTCATTAAATGGTTCGCGGTTGATCTGGGTTGGTTTGATATCGGCGGTTTAGTATCGTCCAATCTTCCGCTCGACGCCACCGGCTTGGAACGTTTCGGCGATATGATCTGGCACCTGATACTTCCCATGTTCGTGCTTGTAATTCTCGATATCGGCGGACTTATGCGCTATACGAGAACTAACACGCTTGAAGTGCTAAATGCCGACTATATAAGAACGGCTCGCGCTAAGGGTCTTTCCGAAGGAAAAGTTGTTTATAAGCACGTATTCAGAAACACGCTTATTCCCTTAATCACAACGCTTTCGTTTACGTTGCCTACGCTGTTCGGCGGCGCAATGATAACCGAAACCGTCTTTGCGATTCCCGGAATAGGTAACGTTGCATACGAAGCGCTAAAAATCGGCGATATACCCCTTGCAATGGGATATAACATGTTCCTTGCAGTGCTTACGGTAATAGGTACGCTGCTTGCCGATCTGATGTACGCAGTAGCAGACCCGAGGGTTAAATTAGGTAAATAAGAGAGGATACTATGGAAGAGAATAAAGAAAATATCCCCGAAATTCAACCTTCGGAAGAAGAAACTTCAGCGGTAAACGTTGCTAACGACAATCTTCACGGCGAAAATCTTCACGACAGAGTTAAAGTTCTTTCCCCCGGAATGACGGTATTAAAGCGCTTTTTCCGCTCAAAGCTGTCTGTTATCGGTCTGGTAACTTTAATAGTACTCGTGCTGTTCGCGTTTGTCGGACCTTTCCTTTCGCCCTGGTATAACGGCACGGGCGAGAGCACGAAGCTCGACTATGATAACCCTACAGAGGTGGGCACTTATTCGTCGGTCATCTATTACGGTCCCGACGGCGAAGCATACGAAGCTTACGACGTTACGATAAATTATACCTCCTACAATATCAAGGGAGGTATTTCCTGGCAGCACTGGATGGGTACGGACGAAAACGGTAACGACATCTTCACCCGTCTTATGGTTGGCGGTAGAGTATCGCTTACAATAGGCTTTGTCGTAGTATTACTGGAGACGGTTATAGGCGTTCTTCTGGGCGGTCTGGCAGGCTATTTCGGCAAATGGGTAGACCAGCTGATAATGCGTATAGTCGATATTTTAAGCTGTATTCCTTCCCTGCCGATAATGCTTATACTTTCCGCGGCGTTCTCGGCAATAGGACTGGGAGGCAGTATAGCCAAGCTATATCTGATGATGGTAGTGCTATGCCTTCTGGGCTGGACGGGTACCGCAAGATTGGTAAGAGGTCAGATACTCTCTTTGAGAGAGCAGGAATTCATGCTCGCGGCAAAATGCTCGGGACTTTCCACCTCCAAAAAGATATTCAAGCACCTTTTGCCCAATATTATCCCTCAGCTAATCGTTTCAATGACTCTGGGCTTGGGCAGCGTAATTTTAATGGAAGCTACGCTCGGCTATCTCGGAATCGGTGCGCCTTTAGGCACGGCAACCTGGGGTAATATGATTAACTCCGCGTCCAATTCCACCTACAGAAATTACTATCCTAATTTCTGGCTCGGCTCAGGTATCTGCATTACGCTTGCAATTCTTGCGTTTAACTTTGTCGGCGACGGCTTGCGCGACGCGTTCGACCCCAAGATGAAGAGGTAAAACTATGGCTGATAACACTAAGCAAGAAAATAAAAAGCACTATATCTCGCGCAAGGATTCAAAGAGAATCGCCAAAGAAAACGCAAAAGCCATCAACTATTACGAAAAGCGCAAAAAGCGCAAGGTAAACGTTGACGAATATACTACCGAGATGAAGGACGATAGAAATATCGTCGAATTCGAGGATTTGCATACCTATTTCTTCTCCGACGCAGGTACGGTTAAAGCCGTAAACGGCGTAACCTTTTCGGTTCCTGCGGGTTCAACCGTCGGCGTCGTGGGCGAAAGCGGTTGCGGCAAGAGCGTTACTTCGCTCTCGCTGATGCAGCTCGTTCAGGCTCCCAGCGGACAGATTGTAAGCGGTTCGATCCGTTTCAAGGCAGACCTTTTCAAGCGCGATAAATTGGGTAAAAAGATTCCCGTTTACGAAACCGAAACAAACGAAAACGGAGAAGAGGTTGTAAAAACCGACGCTAAGGGCAGACCGATAATCCGCAAGAACGCTCTCGGCGGAAATATGTACGAGATGGAAACCCGCGTCGTAGATATCGCAAAGATGCCCACCGAGGCTATGCGCTCTATCCGCGGCAGAGAAATCTCTATGATTTTCCAGGAGCCGATGACCTCGCTCAACCCCGTTTTCACTATCGGCAACCAGTTGGACGAAGTCGGTAAGCTGCATATCGAAGGCATCTCAAAGGAACAGGTCAAGGCGCGCAGTATCGAAATGCTCAAGCTTGTCGGTATAGCCGATCCCGAGGGCGTCTATAAAAAGTTCCCTCACGAGTTGTCGGGCGGTATGCGTCAGAGAGTTATGATTGCAATAGCGTTGCTTTGCAATCCCAAACTCATCGTCGCAGACGAACCTACAACGGCGCTTGACGTTACCATTCAGGCACAGATTCTCGACCTTCTGCGCGAAATCAAGGGCAAAATTAACGGCTCAATCATGCTCATTACCCACGATTTAGGCGTCGTTGCCGAAATGGCTGACTACGTCGTGGTAATGTATGCAGGAAGAGTTATAGAAATGGGAACGGCAGAGGACATTTTCGATCATCCTCTTCATCCCTATACTATAGGACTTCAGAAGAGCAAGCCTACGGTAGAACAGGAAGTGGAGTCGCTCTACTGCATACCCGGCTTTGTTCCCAACCCTATTGATATGCCCGACTATTGCTACTTCCGCGACAGATGTGAAAGATGTACGGAAAAATGTTCGGGTAAGTATCCCGGATTTATCAAGGTATCCGATACGCACAGCGTTTCCTGCTACCTGTACGAAAATATGACGGAGGAGAAGAGTAATGACTGAAAAAAATATAGAAGTCGATAATAAATCCTCTGTAAATACGGTCAATAACAGCGACGACGTGTTGCTTAAAGTTGATAACTTACGTCAGTATTTCCCCGTAGAAAAGAACTTTTTCGGCAAACCCATAAAATTTCTTAAGGCTGTAGACGGCGTTTCTTTCACGCTTAAAAAGGGCAAGACGCTCGGCATAGTCGGCGAAAGCGGCTGCGGCAAGACGACTATGGGAAGAAGTATACTCCGTCTTTACAACGTAACGGGCGGAGACGTATGGTTTAAGGGCAGGAACGTAACCGAGCTTTCTAACCGCGATTTTGACAAGCTCCGTCCCAATATGCAGATGATTTTCCAGGACCCTTATGCGAGCCTTTCGCCCAGACTTACCGTCGGTGAAATAATCGGCGAAGCGGCGAAACAGCACAAAATCGTGTCAAAGGAAGAGTATCACGATTACGTTCTGGACGTTATGAATATGTGCGGTCTTCAGCCCCACTATTTCGAACGCTATCCTCACGAGTTTTCGGGCGGACAGAGACAGAGAATTTGTATTGCCCGTGCGCTTGCGCTTAAGCCCGAGCTTGTGATTTGCGACGAACCTGTTTCCGCGCTCGACGTGTCGATTCAGGCGCAGATAATAAATATGCTCATCGAGCTTCGCAAAAACCTCGGCTTGACCTACGTATTCATTTCGCACGATTTATCGGTTGTAAAGCACATCTCCGATGAAGTGGGCGTAATGTATCTGGGCAGTCTTGTTGAATACGGAAGCAAGAAGGACATATTCGAACATACGCTTCATCCCTACACGCGCGCTCTGTTCTCGGCGGTTCCCGTTCCCAATCCTCACGTAAAGATGAACAGAATAATCCTTAAAGGCGATATTCCTTCGCCCGTCAACCCTCCCAGCGGCTGTAAATTCCACGCGCGCTGCGACAGTTGCAAGGATATCTGTACCAGAATTCCTCCCGTATATAAGGAGGTTGAGGAAGGACACTTCTGCGCTTGCCACCTCTATAATACGCAGGAAGAGACCGACGAGCTTGAAGCTGAGTACGAGGAGGAACAGCGTATCGCCGCTGAGCTTGCAAAACGCAAAGCTGAGCGCAATATTATAAACCGCGTCGGCAAACTGCTCGGTAAAAACAAAGAAGATCAAGCCGATCAGGAAGCTAATGTAGAGGAAGATAATGCCTGATAAAAAGGATAAAGACGAAAATAAGAAAGTTAAGGAAGAGCTTGATACGCAGACCACTATAGTCAATATGAACGTTGAAGGCTTTTCCTGGTACGACCCCAACAAGGATAAGCGTACCAAGATACCAAAGGTCAGCAGAAAGGAATACTGGCAGATGGTAAGAGGTGCGTTTGCGGCGTTTGCGCCGTATTTCGCAATTCTTTTGCTGTCGTTCGGTATTGTGGTAGTCCTTGCGTATCTTTGGCTTACTTAATAAAAGTTAATAAATAAAACGGGACGTCGAAATGATTCGACGTCCCGTTTATCTTCAGTTAAAAATCGTATTATTGCTTAATAATCTTCACGAAAACACTTAAAAGTAATTTAAATATTTTCAATCATAAGTCGTATAATTTCTTCGTCCGTGCCCTTCATTCCAACGCGTGCAAGGTCGCCAACGTTTTCGATAGTGTTTTCTACTCCGCGGACGACAATTCCGTCACCTCCGTAGAACTGACTGCCGTTACGGTACATCTCCATACCCGTAAGTCCCGCGTCGACAGCTGCAGCAATCTTAGCCGCACAGCTGGACTTGGCACCGTCGCATATAACGCCTGAAGTTATCGCAAGGGTATTCACGATAGTGTGGGCTACGTCGTCGTAACCGCCGCCGTAAAGGTATGTTACGCCTGCGCCTGCACCCGCGCCAGCGCTTACCGCTCCGCAATAGGCAGAAAGCCTGCCAATGCCGGTCTTCAGGTGAATGGTTATAAGGTCTGAGAGCGCGACCGCGCGTATAAGTTTGTCGTTTGAAGCGCCTAAATGCTTTGCATAAACGACGACGGGAAGGGAGGCTGTCATTCCCTGGTTTCCGCTGCCCGATACAATAACGACGGGCAGATTACAGCCGTTCATTCGCGCGTCCGAGCCCGCGGCTGTGGTTGCTTTAGCTCTGTTATGTACGCTGTCGCCGAATGCGGTTAAAAGCACCTTTCCTACGCGCGCGCCGTAGTCGTTTTTCAGCCCTTCTTCTGCAATCGCCGTGTTGTAATCTATCTGGCGTTGAATAATCTCCTTAACGTCGTCAATTTCAAGGGTGTCGGCAAACTCTATTATGCTCTTTACGTTGAGTAAGCTTCTGTCGGTAAGTTTGCTGTCGGCTTCCGATACGTTTTCGCCAACAGTTTCACCGCTCATCAAGCGCTGTCCGTTCTTTTCCACGCAAACGACGTTAGTGTGATGTCCTTCGATGCGTACGAAAGAGGAGTTTTCGCCGCTTACGGCTTTGACCGAAATATCGAATACGCAGCCGGACTGGGACTTTTCAACCTTAATGTCGGCGTCTTTCATATATTGTGCGATATTTTGTCTGTCGGATTCGGAAAGTTGGGAGAGTACTTCAAGTTTCTTGTCCGCCTTTCCCGCAACGAAACCTGCCGCGGCTGCGGCGCAGATTCCCTTTAAACCGCCCGTGTTCGGTACGATTACGCTTTTAACGTTCTTTAATATGTTTCCGCTGACCGAAATAACTGCGCTTTCGGGCGTTTCTCCAAGCGTTTCGCGCGCGATAGCGGCGGCATACGCTACTGCAATAGGCTCCGTACAGCCCATTGCGGTGAGAAGCTCTTCCTTAAGAATTTTTACGTAACTCTGGTATAAATCTCTTTCCATTTTATCTTTCGTCCGCAAGATATATTTCCGTATTTTAGCATAACCAATACGGCTCGATTTGTCAAGCAAATGACCGCTTACAGGTAAATTACTTGACAATAACCTACCATATTGATATAATTAATCTATATTTGCAAATGCCGGAATAAGGCAAAGGATTTGCTATGAAAAGTCAAACTTGCAAGACTGTTCGCCTTGTCAGCGGAGGTATTCTTTCAGCGTTGACAATCGCGCTCGGAGCGCTGTTTATATGGCAGACGCTGGATCTGTACATATCCGGCACCGCACCCGGCTATTCGGGGCAGGTGTACTCTGTTGAGCGCGTTTCCGAAAGGCTGGCTGTGGTAATGCCCGTTTTCTTTGTGTGGATTGCGGCTATAATAGCTTGCTACGTGCTCTGGGAGGTCTTCCCTTACGATAAAAAGCGTACTGCGCTGAAAGACGACTGTTACGCCCTCAACCGTATGAAAAAGAAGATGCCCGCGTCAGCTCCCGACGGGCTTAAAAATGAATATGCAAGAGTAAAGAGGGAGGAGCGGATAATTTTAATATCTAAGCTCTGTTGTTTAGCGCTCTGCATTGGTGGTGCAATTTATTGCATAGTTTACCTTTCAATTCCTTCAAACTTTCCCAAAACCGACGTTACGGGCGAAATTGTAAGAATGGTTCAGCATCTTCTTCCCTGCGTTCTTGCAGCGCTTATTCTTATGTGCGCCGTGAACTTTTACGAAAGCCGTTCGGCGAAAAAGCAGCTTAAAGACGTAGCTAAGCTCACTGCAGGACAGAAGAAAGGGGAGATGAAGTTCGGCAAAGTATACGGTTTTGTAAACGGAAAATATTTCCAGCTCGGCGTAAGAATTGTTCTCGGTTGCCTTGCCGTGACGTTTATCATTCTTGGAGTATTTAACGACGGTATGCACGGCGTGCTTGTCAAAGCAATAAATATCTGTACGGAGTGTATCGGTCTTGGCTAAGGTAAAATCATTTTTTATTAAAATCGGTCGTTGGTTCAAAGACCACGCGCCCACTAAGCGCAGAATAATTCAGCTTTACGCCGCTCTGTTATTCAATGCAAATATCAAGGGCTTTATAACCGGCAGAATATACTCTGGTCCTGTCAAAAATATCTGTGCGCCCGGTCTGAACTGCTATTCCTGCCCCGGCGCATCTATGGCTTGTCCGTTGGGTGCATTGCAGGATTCGCTTGCGTCGTCGGATACGCGAACGCCCTATTACATAATCGGCATTCTCGCCCTGTTCGGGCTTATAGCCGCAAGGACAATATGCGGTTTCCTCTGCCCCACGGGTCTTGCACAGGAACTTTTACATAAAATAAGAACACCAAAGGTTAAAAAGAACCGCTATACAAGAATAGTTTCGTATTTAAAATACGTCATTCTGGCGGTAATGGTAATAGCGATTCCCATTATATATCAGGGAATTCCCGCGTTCTGTAAATACATATGTCCCGCCGGTACGTTTGAGGGAGGAATTGGGTTATTGCTCAACTCCAACAATACCGATTTCTTTGCAATGCTCGGGTCGTTGTTCACATGGAAGTTCTTCCTTCTGGTAATTTTCGTAGTCGGCAGCGTATTTTTCTATCGCTTTTTCTGCAGATTCTTCTGTCCGCTCGGCGCAATACTCGGCTTCTTCAACAAATACGCGTTAATCGGCGTTAAGCTGGACGAAAACAAGTGTGTAGACTGCGGAATGTGTATTCAGACCTGTCAGATGGATATTCGTCACGTAGGCGACCACGAATGTATAAATTGCGGAGCCTGCATACCCGTATGTCCCACCAAGGCAATCAGCTGGAAGGGTTCGCAGATATTCTTAAAGGGAACGGATATAACCGTACCTTCTTCTGATAAAGGACTTGCTCTCGCGTATGCGGGTGCAGCCGGGGAAGTTGAAGATACTACCCCCGTTAGAATTGCGCCTGAGGAGGTGGTTGAAAAGCCCCTGCCCGATATGATTGTTCTGAGTAACGAAAAATCTCAGGCATCACTCAGCGCGGTTGAAAGTGAAAAAGAAAGTGAAACGGTAGTGGTTCTTAACAGTGCGGACGTCGCTAAGGAAGGCACAGAAGGCACGGATATCAATTCCGCAAAGAAGGCTAAAAAGGTTTATACCCCTGCAGAGAAGGTAAAAAGACGCAATTTCTGGCTGAAGTTTACGGCTTGGGCGGCGGCGCTTGTATTGCTTGTTGCGGCTCTTCTGTACTATAACGTGTTCTATAAAGGCAGCACGGTTGTCGCGTACGGAGTGGGCGACAGATGCCCCGACTTCGAGGTTCAGACCTACGACAGCGCTGGTTCGCGCTACGAAAGGTTCAACCTTTCGGAAAAATTCTCTACTCTTGAAAATAAGGGTACGGTAATGGTTATTAACTTCTGGTATACGACCTGCGACCCTTGCGTAGAGGAACTTCCTCATTTCGAGGACGTAAGAAAGGAATACGACGGCGAAATAATTATGGTTGCCATACACGCGGCAAACGGAACTTCGTCTGAAAAGGTTCAGAATTTTATTGATTCATCTGGCGGTAAGTACGACAAGGACTGCTGGACGGATTACGGAATTGTCTTTGCTCAGGACACCCAAGAGCTTGATTGCTTTACGATGCTGGGTGGCAAGGGCGCATATCCCATGACGGTAATCGTAAATACCGAAGGTAAGATAGTCAACATAAATCAGGGAAAGGTAGAGGCGGACGATCTTAGAAGTCAGATTAATTCCGCTCTCGGAAGAGACTGAAAAGCATAATTTAATAAACTTAAAAGCCCCGATTAACCGTTACGGTTAATCGGGGCTTAAAATTGCAGAACAGCATTAACGTTAAGTAAAATAAAAATGACGAAATAAAACTCCCTTAACCGCAAGTTAAGGGAGTTAATAATTATGATTTAAGATTCTGCCGTCAAGGTAATCGTGAGATCTCCTGCTGCGGTCAGGAACGTTGCATTCTCGTCGTAGGTATAGCCTGCGGGAAGATTGTTGAGCTGTAAGTGGTACTGAAGATTCTGCGAAAGTTCAGGCCAATTATCGATGGTTGCCTTACCGTCGCTGCCTACGTTGAAAATGTAGTAGCACTGAACGAGCTTACCGTTCAACTGTGCGGTGCATATCTGTACGTTCAGCTGGCCGTCTTCACCTTGAGTTCCGTCAACTGCAGAGCCGTCTGCATAAACAACCGTAACCGTATAGGGCTTGTTGCTATTATTATCGTCGCCGCAAGCTGCAAACAACGAGCAAAGGCAAGCAACGGCTAACGTTAAACTGAGAACAAGAGCAATGCGCTTGAATATTTTCTTCATAATTTGCCTCCGAAATTTAATATAATAATTATACAATATATTGCCCGTTTATGCAAGAAAAAACAGGCTGATTTTTAATTATAACTCATATAATAAATAACGGGTTGCCGTAATTCGGCAACCCGTTAAAACTTATTTGATTAAGCTCCGAAATGCTGATAATACAGACCGAATACAAGCCAGTAATTTGTACCTCTGCCTTCGCCGTGAGTATAGTTAAGATACTCGCAAATTGCGTCTACTAATTCTTTTGTAGCTTCGTGTATGCCGTACAGCTCGTCGCTTTCGTCCTTGTCTTTAATCGAAGCCTCATAGAACGCGTTCATAGTAGCGGTCAGATCCTTGTATCCGAGATCGAAGAGACCTCTGTCTATAATGTCCTTAATGGTGTGTCCGTTATCGTCGTAATAGGTGGGGTGTACAAAGTCGATATAAATCTTAGAACCGTCGTAACCGCCGTCTGCAGTCACTTCGTAGTAGATATTATCGTCTCCAAGCATAACGTCGATTGCAAGATAATAGGTACCCATTTCGTCGTAAGACCAAGTTCCTGCGCCGGTTGAGCAGACTCTCAGGTAGTCGTACTCGTCAAGTCCGGTGTACGTAACTATGAAGTCGTATTCGGTTATCTCTCCGGGAACGTTTCCACGGCACTGGAAGTAGTAGGTTTCGCCCTCTACAAAATATGCATAACCGTAGAAGTTATAGGGAGTTTGGTTTGTCGACATATTGACGCTTAAGTCGTCGTTGAACTCACCGATGATATTTTTCTCACTGTCGTATACAATAGTTAAGGGGTCGGCTTCCACGTCACCGAAATCGGAGTAGAAGTAGTAAATACCGGTTTTTTCCGCAACGAATTTATAGAATTTACCGCCACCGTTATTCCACTTGAGAATAATATCAACGTTAACGTGGGTCAAGGTATCTAACTGCAAATCGTAAGCATTGCTGAAGTCGAACGCTTTGATGGGGTCAGTATAAATCTCACATTCTTCACCCTGAATATGGGGTGCGCCGTAGTGAACGCCGTAATAACACAGCTCAAGCCACTGCTCTTCGTAATAGCTCTTATCGTACTTTTCACAATATTTCTGAGTGAAAGCAATGAGCGCCTGCTTTAATTTTTCAGAAACGGGAACCAATCCGTTTGCAGAGAAGCCCTGCCAGTAATAATTATCGATTATCGTATCGGTATGACCGTAATCAAATGCAAGCTCAATGCTGGAATCTTTATTCGCAAGCTTCCAGTTAGACATATTCCAATAGGAGAAGAGGTAGAGTGAAGCGACGTTTCTTGTACCCTCGTCGTTGGTGAAAGTCTTTTCTCCGTAGTGAAGGTCAGACCAGGCGGTTGCATTGAGAATGTCTGCAAAAAGAATGGGACCGTCCACGCCGCCGAAGTGATAATAATTGTCTTCGGGAGAGAGAACTACTTCTGCATATTCAGTGTATTTGCCGCTGTTTTCGTCAATTTCGCCGCTTACAGCCGAAGTATAAATATCTACGGCGTATTCAGCGTGCTTAGCATTAACAATGGTAATGTTTCTTATCGACGCGCGTTCTTCGCCGCCCAGGTCTTCGCTGTCTCCGGTATCCTTAAGATAGGAAAGAGCAAATTCGATTTTTATATCGCGCTGAGCAATGTATGCTGCATATTCGGTCTTCCAGCCGTTATCCGAATCTTTGCTTGTATCGCCGCTGTACGAAGCAATAACTTCGCGGTCAATTAAAACGTACAGAACGTCCGCGCCGGATTCGGTCTTAACGTTGTATTCATAGGATAATATGTCACCCGATTTAAGCGAAATAGTAGTATAAATGTTCGCGTAAGAATTGTCGATAGAAATGTTGGATGCCGTAATGCAGCTTCCGTCGGATTCTGTCTTTACAATCCAGGGCCAGGAATATTCTGCGTCTTCTTCGTTGGTTTCACCCGTGTAAAGACCAACCTTTTCGTCCGTACCTTCGCCGTTAATCGCGTTGGAAATCGCCGCCGAAGAGGACATTTCGACGTTGGGCTTTACAAGTTCCTGAGAGTTTCCGCTGCCTGAATTATCTTCCTCAACGCCGCTTTGAACGTAGTCGTCGGAAGTATATTTTGCAAACATTGAGTTCCAGACGCTGGTGGAAACTATGCTGCTCGTGTGCTTATAAGCAACAACGCCGTAGCGGTCGATAATTACGGTAGTGGGATAAGCCGACACGCTGAAAAGAGTGCCGATGCCTGCCTGATCCTGACCCATATAGAAGTCAAGTTCCATGTTTTCCTTAAACTTTGCAACCGTATCGAAGCTGGGGTCCATAGAGGTATCTGCAAGAGCTATTACCGCTAAATCGTCGCTGAAGTTGTCGTATGCGGACTGAAGAGCGGGGAATTCGGACTTGCATGGATTACAGGTAGTATAGAAGAAGTTGAGTACAACCGCCTTTTTCGTACTGAAAATTTCAGACAGAGTATGTCTGACGCCTGTGCTAACTTCTGTGAAGCTGAAATCGTGCATAACGTCCCCGATTGCATATCTGGTCGAACCGACGGCGGTGGAGGTAATAATCGTCGAAGGAATAGCGACAGTTACGTTAGCAAGCTCTGCAGTTGTCTTGAAAGTCTTATCTTCGGGAATATAATAGCCCTCGGGAAGAGACGATTCGACAATTTCAAGCTCATATTCGCCCTGTTCGAGAGCGAAAGTGATGACGCCGTTGGAAGAAATGCCCTCCATCAGGGTGGAACCGTTTTTCTTTGCGGCAATTCTTATGCCGTCAAGAGGCAAGCCACCGATAGATTTAACGTTGATTTTATAGTAGCCTGAATAGGGGGCGTCTTCGCCGTCGACGGGCGTATCGGGCGTGTCGGTGTCGTCGGGTGTGTCTGACGACGTAGGGTTTTTAAAATTAGGGAAGTCGCTGCTCTTATCGCAAGCAATAGCGCCAAGGCTGAGACAACTTACCGAACAAACGGCAAGAGCACACATAATCAGCCTTTTAAGTTTACTCATACACAAACCTCCTGAGTGGAAAATTACAAATTGAAACCGAGCGAATATTATAAACGCTACGAAAAATATTTTATCATAAATCAAAAAATTTAGCAAGCAAATGTATGACTTATATACCTCATATATATAAGAATTATTAATAATTTGGTATAAATATACATTATATAAATCAACCGACAGAAATAATTAATAAGATATGAAAAAAATCTGCCTGAATATTGACAAAACATACGTTGTATGATAAAATATCCGTCAATTACCAAAAGAAAGTAATAAATAATAGCGGCGCAAAGACGAAACCGTATTCGGACTGTTCTGAGTGAATATTTATCCTCGCCGCCAGTAAGGAGAGCAGGCGGCTCGGTCACCGCTTTTGCCCTTTATGCAAAAGCTCATCTCGGACGGCAAAACAGCGCGTGAGTGCTGTTTTGAGAAATCCGTCCTCGTCTTACTCCGTAAGGATTCGGTCGGCTAATAACTACGGAGCAACAAAAAAACACAATCACGCAAAAGCGTAATTGTGTTTCTTGGAGCTGCTGAGCGGATTTGAACCGCCGACCTCATCCTTACCAAGGATGTGCTCTACCTGCTGAGCCACAGCAGCAAACTCAACTTACTCGAATATTATATTTGAAATAATTTTTATTGTCAATTCATTTTGATATATAAAATAAAAAAATTTTGGTGTAAATATGCAAACTAACGATTACGAAAAAATTGCCATAAAGACTTCGATTATAACTATCGTACTAAATTTCGCACTGTCCGCGTTCAAATTGCTTGCAGGTATTCTCGGCAACTCGCTTGCGATGGTGTCGGACGCTATTCATTCAGCTTCCGACGTCTTTTCAACTTTTGTTGTAATAATCGGCGTAAAAATTTCCGCTAAGGCTCCCGATAAAAATCACGAGTTCGGCCACGAACGCTTTGAATGCGTAGCGGCTATTGTGCTTGCCATAGTCCTGTTTGCCACGGGTGCGTTTATCGGTTACGGTGGTATTAATAACATAATTACCGGCGCTTATAACGACGCGCTCAAGCCTACAGCGCTCGCCCTCAGTGCGGCAATAATTTCTATTGTCGTCAAGGAGGGGATGTTCTGGTATACCTGGCTCGCTGCAAAGAAGGTCAACTCAGGGGCGTTAAAGGCTGACGCATGGCATCACCGTTCGGACGCGCTTTCCTCTATCGGAAGTCTTATAGGTATAGTCGGCGCTATGTGCGGAGTTCCCATTCTGGACAGTATTGCTGCAATCGTAATCTGCCTGCTTGTAATTAAGGCGGCGATCGATGTGTTTATCGACGCTGTAAAGAAGATGACCGACCAGGCATGCGACGAAAAGACGGAGACTGAGATAAGCGATTACATAAAGAGTTGCGACGGCGTTAAAAATCTTGACAGCCTTATGACAAGACTTTTCGGCAACCGTATTTACGTCATAGCCGAAATTGCCTGCGACAAGGATTTGCCTTTATATGAAGCTCACGATATCGCAGAGCGGGTCCACGACGGATTGGAGGAAAAATTCCCTCTCGTCAAGCACGTAACCGTTCACGTCAATCCGTATTTTGAGAATAAGACCGGTGAAGATAACCAACAGAAATAAAATAAACGGGCGCGGCAGTTTGCCGCGCCCGTATTCTTTCATTATAACCAGTATTTTGTCGTTATAAATTATTGCTCTTGATGAATCTTTTAAGACATTCGCATTGTCTGCCTTCGCTGTCGTAACCGGTGTCGTTGCATATTTTACAGCGGTACTGCGGTTTGAATTGCTCTTTATTAATTCCCAGCTCTTTCAGGCGTTGGTCGCCGCGTGTTTCAAGATCGGAAATGCGTTCGGATATTACAGCCGCAGACTTTTCGTCGTTGATTTCGGCAAACGCCAACTGAATGGAGAGTGAGCTGAGCTGCCTCTTAATATCCCCGTAGATTTCGTCGGCCATAGCTTTCGCAAGCGCCTTTTCCGCGCGTTGCTTTGCTGCGGCGCGCAAATCGTAATAATGTCTTTCGATAATTGCTTTTTTGCTTCCGCTGTCCGAAGGCTTAGGCGCGCTGCGAATCTTGTCGGTAGAGAATATGCCTTCAGCCTTCCAGGAAGAGAGCACGGTGTTCATATAGGCAACGGGATTATTCTTGCCCTGCGATTTTTCTGCTGCGACCAGCAGCATTTCGTCGGAAAAGTTCCAGTCGCGCCAGCGCTTAAGACATTCCCTGTCAAGGGGAATAATCTTTCTGGTAAGTCCGCAGGCGTTCAGAATGTTCTTGATGAGTTTATCCTCTGCGGCGATTGCGGTAAGCTTTTCTTTTACCGCATCTTCGGTTACGATACCTTGGTCGTAGAGGGAGACTACGAATTCGTTCATGCTCTCGAACGTCTTTCTGTCCTGAATGAAACAATAGCCCGCAATAATTCTGAGAGTATCGGTTTCAAATCCGTAATTGCACCATACGCTGATATAGTTTTCCACGTAAGGCGCGGCGCTCTGCATGTAGACGCCCAGCTTTTGTGCCACGTCGCGCGCCGCTGCAAAGAGCGAATTCCTGTTTTTGCAGTAATCTTCGATTTCCTTTACGTCGAACTTCCTGTTTTTATAGAGCTCAAGAAGCGCTTCGTCAAGCTTTTCCATCGACTTAGCTTTAAAATGTTTTCCCGCGCATATAATAGCCTGGTCGGAAAAACCGAGGTCGTTTGTCCACTTTCCGTAATACGCGTCGTCGTCAACGTCCGGTCTGCGTGAGATGGAGAGCGCGGAAAAAATAGTAACGATGGAGGGGGTTGCAGAGGTGTATGCCGAAAGCTTTTCTTCAACCTTTTTAGCGGTGACTATGCCGTCCTCGGCAAAGTTCTGCGCAACCTTTTTTATGTATTGGCTTCTTATCTTGTCGCCTTTAAGGTTTACGCAGTAATTAATTATCATTAACAGGGCGTTCTGTTCGAAGCCGTATTCCTCTAATAAATAATAATAGTCTAAAAATTCGTTGGTAGAAATCATTCTGCCCGATATTGCCGACTGAACCTCGGTTGAGAATGCCGCATATTTTTCGGGCTTTAATTTCTTCGGTGAACCGTATACGTTTTCGCAGTCCAATATCTTAATTTCAAAAGGAGAGGTGGAAGTTATGCTTACCAGCTCAAACTCTTCAAGATGTGAAAAATATTGCTTCGCCTGGTCTTCGGAAAGAGACAATTTTTCTGCAAAGTCTTCTATGGTGTACGGTTGCGCGTTCTGGTAAACGTACAGAGCAAACAGATAGACCTTTACCGCAACGGGATCGAGAACAGGCAGATATTTGGTTATGAATTTGTTTTCTATTGAAGTCGTCGATTTTTTTGCAACTTCGTCTGCGACCGAAATAAAAGCCATAAAAATTAAAACTCCCGCTTAACGCTTGATTTATTGATTCAAAAGGGATATAATGTTACGGAGAGCAATATCGGATTGCGCAGCGTAAGTAAAATATATTATAACTACCGCGCGCAAAAAAAGCAATAACATTTTTTAAAATAAGCTACAAATTTTCCGATAATGCGTCAAAACATATACGTTTAGCCATTAAGGAGAGCAACTTGTCTACTATTTTAACCCCCGTATCCCTTTGGAAAAACTTAGATAGCAGTCTGCCTTCAATGCCTGTAACTTTGGGTGAAAAGGTTGAAAACGGCGTAAAATACGAATACGTACGTTTTTCCGGACGAGATACAGGTATGGGAAGAGTGACGATTTACGCTGCTTTTGCCTGCGCGGAGAACACGCCTTCATCTGACGGCGTGCTTATTATTCCTGACAGCAGTCAGACTGTTGACGAAGGACTTTTGAAGATGTTCGTCGAAAACGGCTATTCCGCGCTTATGGTTGATATATGCGGAGTTGCCGAAGGCAGGGAAAGATATACGGTTTATCCTGAAAACGTTGATTACGCTAATTATTTTAAGACGGGAAGATTTACCGATTACGTCGACGAGAGTGCAGACAAGACCTCCTGGTACGAATGGGTGGCGGTAGGTATTTACGCGCGCAAATATCTTTCTGAAAGGCTTGAGAACGAGAATATCGGCGTGGTCGGTATACGCGACGGCGGCGAAGTTGCCTGGAAGCTAGCGTATGCGGGACAGTTTTCCTGCATTGTGCCCGTCTGTTCCAGCGGTTGGAAGGCTTATAAAAATTATAACAAATTCGGCGGAGAAGAGCCTGTTTTGGACGAGGAGAGATACCGTTTTATAGCAGGCGTGGATTCTCAGGCGTATGCTCCGTACGTCAGGTGTCCCGTACTGATGCTCTGTTCGACCAACGACCCTAAATTCGACTACGACCGCGCTTACGATACTTTTTCGCGAATCAATCCCGAATATTTTAACGAAAGCGTAATCTCTTATTCCATAGGCGGTAACGCTTGTATCAACGGCAAGAATACAAAGGATATGTTTATGTTCCTCGACAGGCACGTAAAGCGCCGTCAGGTTTTTATTCCTAAGCCTGCCGAACTTGCAGTCACTGTCGACGGCGACGATAATCTTATTCTGCGCGCCTCTTTCGACGGAGAGGGCGTAGTGGAGAGCTTTGGCGCGTTTATCGCGGAGGATTGCAAAGTTTCCGCTCTGCGCGACTGGGCTGCGGCGAGATATAAAGGTAAGGTTTCCGACCTTCAGCACGAGTTTTATGCCGACGTTTATGGAAAAACCGAAATTTTATTCGCAATCTGTTACGCCACGTATTCCAACGGCTTTACGGTCTGCTCCAAGATAACGGTAAAAAAACTCAGCGGTCAGTTCAGAAACAGTTGTCCTAAGTGCAAGGTAATGTATTCAGGGAAAAACGGTATCGACTGTTTTGCCATTGCCGATTTCAGTGCATATTCGGTTGGCGGAATATTCTTTACAAATACGGACGTTGCGCCCAAGGTGGTTTGCAGAGAACAGATTAAAGGCATTAGTTCCGTCTGCGGATTGACGACCTACAGATTAAACAATCCCAGATATTCGCCTACGGCAGACAGCGTGCTTCAGTTTTACGTATATGCCGATAGGAGCGGTCCGCTGGAGCTTACGCTCAACTGCGCCGAAGATAAGACCTACGTAGCTCAGGTAAACGTCGTCGGAGAGGTCTGGCAGAGCGTGCTGTTAAGCGCAAATATGTTCAAGAACGCTCAGGGCGTATCGCTTACCGACTTTACCAAGGGCAACGTCTTAACGGTTAAAGGAAAGGGGGACTACGCGTTAAATAACGTAATGTGGCTTTGATTGATGGACGAATTCCCGATTTGTTTAGGTCGTAAAAACGACAATTCAAAACTTAATATAATTTTTGACGTCATTATAGTTATAGCCATATTAATGTTGGTTGCGGAGATGTTTTTCTATTCCCGCTTTGCAAGAGTTTACGTTATAGGCGATTCTATGTTGCCGACTTTTACAGGCGCGCAGGCAGAACACGTCTCCGGCGGGGATTTTGTTTACGTCGATAAGTACCGTCAACCCGAACGCGGCGACGTAGTAGTTATTAGCACTGACAGTAAAATAATTATCAAACGCGTCATAGCTTTGGGCGGAGACAGCGTAGAGCTGAAGAGAGGTTCGTTATATGTCAACGACCAACTTGTCAAAGAGCCGTATGTTTCAGCCGAAAATAATATAAATCCGTTCAAGAACACATATCCGAGGACGGTAGTGCCGGAAGGGTGTATGTTTTTCCTCGGTGACAACCGCGACGTCAGCAACGACAGCCGTAGTGACGATTACGGAATGCTCGACGTCAGTTGTGCAATCGGCGTAGTTGCCGAGTGGTCAATAACCTGTAAGGGCGTAATTACCGCCTGGAACACATTTGTGGAATTTACAATTCCGGGTCTGTTCGGGGTTAAGGCGTAATTGCCGCCCGGAAAACATTCAATGTATTTACAATCCCGTAATTGATCGGGATTCGAGATAAAATTTTTTTACGGAGAATATTTATGCGTGCAGTCGTAACTGTTGTGGGCAAGGATAAAACGGGTATAATTTCCAAGGTTTCAACCTTCCTCGCCGAAAAAGGAGTAAACATTTTAGATATCAGCCAGACCATTATGGACGAATATTTCGCAATGATCATGCTCGTTGACCTTGCAGGCGCACAGTCGCCTCTTTCGGTTCTTGCCGAAGAATGCAGGGCAATGGGTGAAAAGATAGGTATGTCGATTCATTTACAGCACGAAGAAATTTTTAACGCAATGCACAGCGTTTAAGGTGAAATATGTTCAACTATAACGACGTACTGGAAACTATAAATATGATAGAGAGGGAGCATCTCGATATCCGCACGGTAACCATGGGGATATCTTTGCTGCCCTGTATTCGCGCAACCGCCGCAGAGACGGCTAAAACCGTTTACGATACGGTATGCAAAAGAGCGGAAAACATAGTAAAGGTTGCCGACGACCTGTCCAAGGAATACGGAATTCCCATTGTCAATAAGAGAGTTTCCGTTACCCCTGCAAGCCTGATTTGCGCGCCCTTTGCAAGTCAGTCCGCGCTGATAGGTAAAGCCCTCGACGATGCTGCTAAAGCTCTGGGAATAGACTTTCTGGGCGGCTATTCTGCGCTTGTACACAAGGGAATGGCCGACTACGAGCGCGAATTCATTCAGAGTATTCCCGAAGTGCTCGCAACGACCGACAGACTGTGTTCTTCAATCAATATCGGCTCTTCCAAGTCGGGAATAAATATGGACGCGGTAAAGCTGATGGGCGAAATTATCAAACAGACGGCTGCTGCAACGGCAGACAGGGACGGTTTCGGCTGTGCTAAACTCGTCGTGTTCTGCAATGCCGTAGAGGACAATCCGTTTATGGCTGGTGCGTTCCACGGCGTTGGCGAAAGCGGCACGGTAATCAACGTAGGCGTTTCCGGTCCCGGCGTTGTTCAGCACGCAATAGAAGCTATCCCCGACGCGGATTTATCCGACCTTGCAGAAATGATCAAGCGCACGGCGTTCAAAATTACCAGAGCGGGTCAGCTCATCGCAAAGGAAGCTGCAAAGCGTCTAGGAGCTCAGTTCGGCATAGTAGATTTATCGCTCGCGCCCACTCCTGCAAGAGGGGATTCGGTAGCGCAGATTCTTGAAGAAATGGGTCTTGAAAGCGTTGGTACGCACGGCACGACGGCTTGTCTCGCCATGCTCAACGACGCAGTCAAGAAGGGCGGCGTAATGGCAAGCTCTCGCGTTGGCGGACTTTCGGGTGCGTTTATACCCGTTTCCGAAGATATCGGCATGATAGAAGCTGCTGAGCGCGGCTCGCTCTGCTTAGATAAGCTTGAAGCGATGACGGCGGTTTGCTCTGTAGGCCTCGATATGATAGCTATTCCGGGCGATACGCCTGCAAGCACTATAAGCGCGATTATAGCAGACGAAGCGGCGATAGGTATGATTAACAACAAAACTACCGCCGTAAGAGTCATTCCCACACCCGGCAAGGGTGTAGGAGAGCAGGTTAATTTCGGCGGATTGCTCGGTCGTGCGCCCATAATGCCCGTACACGGTGAATCAAGTGCAAAATTTATAAACAGGGGCGGACTTATTCCCGCACCCATACATTCAAATAAAAATTAGTAGGTGTTAAAAATGGATAGAAAAGACGTACCTGAAAAATACAAATGGAATACCGCGGACATTTATGCGTCTGACGAGGAATGGGAAAAAGAATACGCTTGGGTTTTTGAAAACATCAATTTTTCCAAGTATGCCGGAAAGCTCGGCGACAGAGACGAACTTCTGGCTTGTCTTAAGGAGAGCGACGAGTATTCTTTAAAGTTTGAAAAGCTTGCATACTATGCAAACTTAAAGCACGATATGGACGCGCGCGTATCTAAATACACCGCTTACGAGGGCAAGATCGGTATGCTTGGCGCAAAATTTTCTCAGGATCTGGCGTTCCTTGAGCCTGAAATGGCGGCTCTTGACGACACTTACCTCGAAGCTCTGATAAACGATAAGGATTTTGCCGACTACGACTATACGATAAAAACCTTCATCAAGCGTAAGCCCCACGTCGTTTCCGAAGCAGAAGAGAGGCTGATTGCACTTTCGGGTGAAGCTCTCGATACTTTCTACGACGTCTTTGCGATGATCGATAACGTCAATCTTCCTCTTCCCGAAGTGGAGATTGAAGGAAGAAAGGTCAAGCTTTCTCACGGACTTTACGGTCTTATCCTTCATTCTTCCGATAGAGAACTCAGAAAGGAAGTTTTCGAAAAATATTACGCCGCGTATACGGGACTTATCGAAACCATTACTGCAAACTACTACGGCAACGTTAAAAAGGACGTGTTCCTGAGCAGGGCTTATAGATACAATTCCTGCCTTGAACGTGCGCTTTTTAACGAGGACGTTGACAGAAGCGTATACGACAATCTTTTAAAATCTGTCGAAAAGAGCTTCCCTACGATGCATCGCTACATTGCCGACAGAAAGAAGATTTTAGGCTATGATAAGCAGTATTTTTACGATATCTACGCGCCCTTAGTACAGGACGCCGAAATAAAGCTTCCGTACGACGAAGCTTACGATTACGTAATAAAGGGTCTTGCGCCCTTGGGTAAGGAGTATCAGGAGCTTTTGAAAAAGGCTCACGACGAGCGCTGGATAGACGTTGAAGAGACCGAAGGCAAGCGCAGCGGCGCGTATTCGGCAGGCGTAAATTCAGTTCATCCCTTCGTTCTTTTGAATTACCAGCCCACGACAAACGAAATTTTCACAATAGCTCACGAAATGGGTCATGCAATGCATTCCTATTTCTCGTCGAAGAATCAGCCCTATTCAAAGGCAAACTACAAAATTTTCGTCGCCGAAGTTGCAAGTACGGTGAACGAAGTATTGCTTTTAAAGTATATGCTTGCCGAAGCTAAGGACGAAAATCTGAAAAAGTACCTCTTGAATTACTACCTCGATTCCATTCGCGCAACCCTTCACAGACAGACTATGTTTGCCGAGTTCGAATATAAGGCGCACGATATGGTCGAAAACGGAGAACCTCTCACAAAGGAAAATCTCTGTGAATTGTACGGAGCATTGGGAAGAAAGTACTACGGCGAAGCTATCGAGCACGATTATAATATTTCCTGCGAGTGGTGCAGAATTCCTCACTTCTATACCTCGTTCTACGTCTACAAATATTCTACGGGTATAATCACCGCAATCAATATAGCAAACAAGATTTTAACGGAAGGGGAAAGCGCAGTAAACAACTACTTCAGGTTCCTTTCTGGCGGCTCCTCGACCGACCCCGTTTCGCTTTTGAAGCTTGCAGGAGTGGACCTTACAACCGAAGAACCTTTCGAATTTGCAATGGCTGAATTTGACAAAACTCTTGCCGAATTTGAGAAATTAATGAATTTATAAAGTACTATGCCAGACAAAACAAACGAAATGCCCAATAATTTAGACGCCGAACAGGCGCTTTTGGGCTGTATGATTATAGACAACGAAATATTGCCGGACGTTTTGGAAAAGCTGAACGAGGACGACTTTTACAGGGAATCGCACAAATACATTTTGTCTGCGATGAAGATAAGTTACAACTCGCACAAGCCCGTAGATCTGGTAACGCTGATCGACAGGCTCGAAACCGAGGGCAACCTTGAAAAGGCGGGCGGAGTAGCTTATCTTACCGAACTCACGCAGATCACGCCATCCTCGGCGAACTATAACCATTATTTCGATATAGTCCGCCGCGACGCGATCAACCGCAGACTGATAAGCGCTTCGCGCGATATTATCAAGTTTGCACGCAACAGCGACGACAGTATGAAGAGCGTTCAGTATGCCGAGAGTATGATTTACAACATCTCGCGCACCAACGATTCTTCGACAATGAAGGACATCCGCGAGAGCGACGGTATCGACTCGGTTTTAAATAAGTTTCAGCGCCTGGCAGAGGATAAGGACGCGTTCCGTGGAATTCCTACGGGCTTTACCCGCCTCGATAAACTCACCAACGGTCTGCAAAAATCCGACCTTATAGTCCTTGCAGCCCGTCCCGGTATGGGTAAAACTTCGTTTGCGATGAATATTGTCGAAAACGCTGCGCTTAACAACGACAAGGTCTGCGCGGTTTTCTCTTTGGAAATGCCTGAAACACAGATTATTCAGAGACTGCTCTGCGCCTATGCCGAAGTGTCTATGTCGGCAGCGCTGTCCGGCGAGCTTACTCCGAACGACTGGAAGAAGTTGGCGAAGATGAGCGAAAAGATGCGCAAGAGCCGCATTAATATCGACGACTCTTCGCGCGTTACTCCCGCAGAAATTCTTTCTAAGTGCCGCAGAATCAAGGCTAAGAACAACGGTCAGCTCGATTTAGTCATGATAGACTATATTCAGCTTATGTCGAGCGGTAAAAAGCAGTCGGGCGATATGAACAGAACTCAGGAAGTTGCTGAAATTACCCGTGAGCTTAAAATTATGGCTAAGGAGCTTGACGTTCCCGTTATAGCGCTTTCACAGCTCCGCCGTATGCAGACCAAGGAACCTCAGCTCTCCGACCTCCGTGAATCGGGTGCGATAGAGCAGGACGCAGATATAGTTATGTTTATAAACCGTCCCGACGTAAACGCTACCGACGAGGAAATCAAGAAGAACAACATAGTAAAGGGAATGGCAGAAATAATCGTCGCAAAGCACAGAAACGGCGGTCTTGACCGAATCAAGCTCCGTTTCAAGGGCGAACTTACCAAGTTTGTCAACCCTGAACTTAACGACGATATTCAGGAACCAGTCTACGACAATCAGGCTTCGCCTGAAGACCTTCCTCCTGCCGAGGGGGACGGCGCATACTTCTCCGACGACGAAATGCCGCCGTTTTAATCCAGATGCAGACACAGATTTTACCTATTGACGAGCATTCGCTTGCTCTCGCCAAAAAAATAATCGAACAGGGCGGAGTCGTAGGGTTTCCCACCGAAACCGTATACGGATTGGGTGCGAACGCTTTTAACGACGACGCAGTAAAAAAGATATTCGAAATCAAGGGCAGACCTAACGACAACCCTTTAATAGTTCACGTTCACACGGGTTACGACATCTCCACGCTTGTTAGCTATATTCCTGAATATGCAAAGCTTCTGGCTAAGGCGTTTCTGCCCGGACCGTTGACCATGGTCTACAGGAGCGAGAAGAAGGTGAGTTCCGTGGTTTCGTGCGGGCTCGACACGCTTGCAATCCGCATACCCTCCCACGAGGGTGCGCAGGCGTTCTTGCGTGCGGTAAATCTTCCCGTTGCCGCGCCCAGCGCCAATCTTTCCAAACATGTCAGTCCGGTCACGGCTCAGCACGTGTTCAACGACCTCAACGGAAAAATCGAATATATCCTTGACGGGGGAAAGAGTTCGGGCGGTATCGAAAGTACGGTTCTGGATTGCACGGGCGAAGTGCCCTGCGTTTTAAGAAGCGGACTGGTCACTCGTGATATGATAGCTCAGGTTGCGGGCGACTGTACGGAATATAAGATGGTAGAGGGCGAAAAGGTGCGTTCTCCCGGAATGAAATATAAGCATTATTCGCCCCGATGCGCAACAAAGCTGTTTTCCTACGATAATCGGCATGAAGCGTTTGAGCTTTACCGCACTAAGCTTGCGGAAGGGATTCGCGTATATATAATGTGCGATAGCGGCATTGCTGAAGAGCTTAAGCCTGAAAACCTTTTGAATCTCGGCAAGACGGAAAACGAAATTGCGTCCAATCTCTACGATAAACTTCGCGAGGGCGAAGAAATCAGCGATATGATTATAGCAATCGCCCCTCAGAGGCAGGACGGCGTTATGGTTGGCGTTATGAACAGACTGACCAAGGCCTGCGGCTGATATTATAATCCTGAGCAGATAAATTAAAGCATGCGGCTGATAACTGAAGGTCTGCGCTGAGATATTGATATATATTTATGAAAAGAAAAAAGATACTCTTTGTCTGCACGGGCAATACCTGCCGCAGCCCTATGGCTGAGATGGTTTTGCGGAGCAAAATCAAGAGTTTAAAAATTAAATGGTGGGACGTAACCTCGCGCGGGGTTTCCGCTGAGACCGGTTCGGCAATCAGCCCGAACGCGTTGACCGCGCTTGAGGAAAGGGGGATTGAGCTTTCAAAGAATTTCAAACCGAGACAGCTCACTCAAAAGATTATCGAATCTAGCGAAATAGTAATCACTATGACGTCGTCCCAGAAAAGTATGCTTGAAGGGTGCGGAAACGTAGTCTGTATTAAAGATATCTGCGGCTACGAAATTCCCGACCCTTACGGCGGAAGCCTTAACTTATATCGGGCAACTTGCGACGCGCTTATCGTCGCGTGCGATAAAATTATCGAAAAAATTATTTTAACCGAACAGGAGTAAAACTATATGAAAATTGCGCTTGCTTGCGACCACGGCGGTCTCAACCTTAAAAGAGAGGTAATTAAATACCTTGAAGAACACGGCTACGAATATAAAGACTTCGGCACCGACAGCTTCGACAGCTGCGATTATCCCGATTTCGCTTTACCTGCGGCAGAGTCGGTTGCTGACGGCGAATGTGATAAGGGTATCCTTATCTGTTCTACGGGTATAGGCGTCTCTATCGTAGCAAATAAAGTACCCGGCGTAAGATGCGCTCACTGCCACGACACATATTGCGCGGAGTTTACCAGACTTCACAACGATTCAAACGTGCTTGCAATGGGTGAAAAGGTTGTCGGCGTCGGCTATGCGCTTAAGATTGTCGAAAAATTCCTTACCACCGAATTCGAGGGCGGCAGACACCAGCGCAGAGTGGACAAAATTACGGCGGTTGAAAAGAAATACTGCAAGTAAATTCAAGATTTTATGTAATTTTTATTAAATCAGACCAAATTTACAGAATCAGACCAGATTTTAAGTAATTTTTAATTAATCAGACTATTACGGCGGCGATAAAACTATCGCCGCCGTAAATTTTTTTTAAATAGATAAAAAATTATATGCCAAAACGCTTTACTAATTTAGCGTGGTAAAGTATAATTATGTAAAACTGATAAAAAATTGTGTCGAACGAATAAAAAGAGGGGTAAATTTTATGGCAGGAGAAAATTACGATAAGCATTTAGACGAGCTTTGCGACGTTTTTTTAAAGCTTGAAACCAGAGAGGACTGTAAGGCGCTCCTGGCAGATTTATGCACTTACAAGGAAATAGAGCAGATGGCTCTGCGTGCATATGCGGCAAAGCTGTTTTTGCAGGGAAAGACCTATAACGAGATTATTGCCGAAACCGAACTTTCCAGCGCAACTCTGTCGCGAATATCCCGTTCGATTTCGCACGGTAGCGGCGGTTATAAAAAATTTATCCCTGCGGACGGAGAAAATAAATGAAATATTTAAAACAGGAAGAAAGCATAATTTCCGACTTGACTACTCTGTACGAAAGCCGCGGATATATAAAGATTAAGCCTGCGTGTTTTGAAGATTATTCTCTTTATCTTGAAAACAGGGACTTTTTGATAAGTAAAAACGTATTGACTTTCAGCGGTGCAAGCGGCAGATTGCTTGCTCTCCGTCCCGACGTAACCCTTTCAATAGTCAATCATTCCAAGGCGCAAATAGGTGATACGAAGAAGCTTTTCTATACAGAAAAGGTCTATCGCCGTCCTTCGGGTGTGGAGGAGTTCAAGGAGATAAGTCAGACGGGCGTGGAAATTATCGGCGACGTCGACGAGGTCTGCGAAGCCGAAATTACAATGGTCATCTGCGACACCCTTGCGGTAATTTCCGAAAATTATATATTGGATTTATCGCATATGGGTTTTACCGAGGGGCTTCTGGATTCCTTTAATCTGAACAGCGAAAACAAAGCACTTGCTTACGAGCTTCTTAAGAATAAAAACCTTCACGATTTTGCCGCTTTTGCGCAGAAAAATAATCTTTCTGAGCGACAGATTAAGGCTTTTGAAAGCGCTGTAAATATTTGCGGAAACGCCAAAGAATGCATAATAAAAGCTAAAGAAATAGCCTTAAACGACAGGATGACAGAAGCTGTAAATCAGCTTGAAAGTATATTTGATATTATTTCGTCGCTCGGCTACGGCGACAAGATAAACGTCAACTTTTCGATAGCAAACAACGCCGATTATTACAACGGAATAATCTTTAACGGGTATATAGACGGCGTTCCACGTTTTGTTCTTTCGGGAGGCAGGTACGATAAACTTCCCGAAAAGCTTGGAAAAAAGGCAGGAGCAATCGGTTTTGCGCTGTACCTCGGCGAGCTTGAGCGCTATTTCAAGCCCGAAGGCAACTACGTAGATTATCTGGTGATCTACGACAAGGACTCTCAGGTCCGCGCCCTTCAATTCGCAAAACAAAAGACGGGCGAGGGCTGCAGAGTAAGACTTGCGAAAAATCTGCCTGAAGATTTAAAGTTTGGCGAGCTGGTGAATTATGCGGAGGTGCGCAAATGATTAATATAGCGTTGCCGAAGGGCAGACTTGGAGAAAAGATCTACAAACTGCTTTCGGAGGCCGGATACGGTTGTCGGGACTATTCGCCCGACAGCAGAAAGTTAATCTTCCGCGACGAGGATAACGGCGTCAGTTATTTTTGGGTAAAGCCTTCGGACGTGTGCGTTTACGTACAGAGCGGCGCCGCAGACATAGGCGTTGCCGGCAAGGATATAATCGACGAATATTCTTCCGACGTGTACGAGCTGGCAGATCTCGGTTTTGGTAAATGCAATATGTGCGTCGCTTCCAGACGTGAATGGATAGACGACATTTCCCGTCCGCTGCGGGTTGCTACGAAATTTGTCAACACGGCTGAAAGATATTACGGAAAGCTGGGCAGAGATATCGAAATAATCAAACTGAACGGCTCTATCGAGCTTGCGCCCGTAGTTGGTATGTCGGACGTAATAGTGGATATTGTTGAAACGGGAACCACTTTAAAAGAGAACGATTTGAAAGTGTTTGAAATTATTGCGCCCATAAGCGCAAGGCTTATTGCAAACAGAGCGTCGTATAAATTCAGGAACGACCAGATAATAACGCTTGCAAGAAAGCTACAGGAGGCATCTGAAAATGATTGAACCCATAAAGTACAGCGAAGATAAAAAGGACGAAATATTAAACCGCTCTATTCTGGATACTTCCGCCGTCGAGGAGAGCGTCAAGGCAATTATTGCCGAGGTAATAAAGAACGGCGACGCAGCTCTTAAAGCTTTTACCGAAAAATTCGACGGAGTAAAGCTGGACAAATTTACCGTAAGCGGCGAACAGCTTGCCGAGGCGGAAAGGCTTGTGTCGGAGGAATACAAGCAGATTTTACGCAATTCCGCGGATAATATTGCAAAATTCCACAGAGCTCAGCTGAGACAGGGATTCGAAATTAAGGAAAACGGTTGCGTAATAGGTCAGAAGGTAACTCCGCTCGACACCGTGGGTATCTACGTTCCGGGTGGCACGGCGGCTTATCCTTCAACGGTTCTGATGAATGCCGTACCTGCAAAGATAGCAGGGGTAAGAAAGGTAGTAATGGTTACGCCTCCCCAAAAAGACGGAATTAAGCCCGAGGTGCTTGTTGCGGCTAAGATTGCCGGAGTGGACGAAATTTATACGATAGGCGGAGCTCAGGCTGTTGCTGCGCTTGCGTACGGCACGGAATCGGTTCCAAAGGTGGACAAAATTACAGGTCCGGGCAATATCTTCGTTGCCACGGCAAAAAAGCTTGTCTACGGCGTGTGCGGAATAGATATGATAGCCGGACCTTCCGAAATACTGGTCATTGCCGACGACGGCGCGAAAGCGGAATTCGTTGCAGCGGATATGCTTTCACAGGCAGAGCACGATAAATTGGCGACGGCAGTGCTTATAACCGACAGCGAAAAACTCGCAAAAGAGGTATCTTATGCTCTTGAACGCCGCGTTGAAAAGCTTGAACGCCGCGAAATAGCCAGAGCGTCGCTTGAAAATAACTGCAAAATCATAATTGCAGAAAACCTTGAAAAGGCGGCTGAAATATCCGACAGCCTCGCTCCCGAACACCTTGAATTGAGCGTAAGGCAGCCGTTTGAGCTTTTAAAACTGATTAAAAACGCAGGCTCCGTGTTCCTTGGCGACAGCACGCCTGAAGCGGTTGGCGACTACTATGCGGGGGCAAATCACACGCTCCCCACAAGCGGAACGGCAAGGTTTGCTTCACCTTTGGGGGTAGAGGACTTTATAAAGACAACTCAGTACGTTTACTATACTGAGGAAAAACTGAGCGACAGCGCGGACGATATAGTAAATTTTGCAATGTCTGAAGGTCTGACAGCGCACGCGGAGAGCGTATCCGTGAGGATGAAAAAATGAGCAGGTTTGCAAACGAAAAACTCAATTCAATAACTCCTTACGTTGCTGGCGAACAGCCGCAGGACAAGAAGTATATCAAGCTTAACACCAACGAAAATCCGTATTATACTTCGCAAAAGGCAGTCGACGCAATAACGCAGGACGTTTTACTCGGTTTAAAGCGCTATTCTGACCCTGAATGTACAAAGCTTACGAAAACCATAGCCGACTACTACGGAGTGAAAAGCGACAACGTGCTTGTAACTAACGGCTCGGACGAATCCCTTGCCTTTGCGTTCCGCGCATACGGAAGTAATGGGGTGTGTTTTGCCGACGTAACATACGGTTTTTACCGCGTTCTTGCAGACTTTTACGACTGCCCAGAAGAAATTATCGCGCTCAATTCTGACTTTACAATCAATCCCGACGAATATTTAAATAAAGGAAAGACGGTAGTTATCGCAAATCCCAATGCGCAAACGGGAATAGCGCTTCCCGTCGCCGATTTAGAGAGAATAATCTCATCAAACCCGGATAATATAGTCATAATTGACAGAGCGTACGAGGATTTTTCGACCGAAAACGTCGTTCCGCTGGTTAAAAAATACGACAATCTTCTGGTTGTAAGCACGTTTTCAAAGTCGCGCTCGCTTGCTGGCGCAAGGGTCGGTTACGTTATAGCCGACGAAAAGATTATAGAGGATTTAAAAAAGATAAAAAATTCGTTTCACCCGTACAACGTGAATACGGTTTCCACGTTGCTTGCACAAAACGCAATAGAGGACGACGAGTATTTTCAAAAAACGGTAAAACGTGTGGTTGAAACCCGAAACAGTATGACGAATAAATTGCAAGAGCTCGGATTCACCGTTCTGCCGTCGTCGTCAAACTTTGTGCTGGCTAAGTCGGATAAGGTTGACGGGCGTGAGCTTTACTTAAAGCTGAAAGAGCGCGGAGTGTTGGTGCGGTATTTTAACGAGGAAAGAATTAAGGACTACGTAAGAATTTCCGTAGGAACCGACGACGAAACTGAGATTTTAGTAAATGAAATCGGTAAAATTATTAAGGAGACTGTATGAGAACAGCAGAAATTGCAAGAAAGACACGCGAAACGGATATTGTACTTTCTTTAAATCTTGACGGCGGTGACTATAAAATAGATACCGATTGCGGCTTTTTTAATCATATGCTTGAACTTTTGGCTGCGCACAGCAAATTCGGATTAACCGTCGTATGCCGCGGCGACGTCGAAGTGGACTTTCATCACACGGTCGAAGACGTGGGGATAGCTCTCGGTCAGGCGTTTTTGCAGGCTTTGGGCGATAAACGAGGCATAGCCAGATATGCCGACGTAACTATTCCTATGGACGAGGCGCTTGTTCTCTGTGCGGTTGATTTAAGCGGCAGAGGTACGCTCAATTACGATATCGAAATCCCTTCGGCAAAGGTTACGGACGACAGCGACGAAATTTCTTCAAGAAAGGTAGGACTGTTTGATACAGAACTCGTCGAAGAATTCTTTCTTGCGTTCGTAAGGGAGGCGAAAATTACTCTCCACTTTAAAAAGCTCTACGGCAAAAATACTCATCACATAATAGAATGTGCGTTTAAGGCGTTTGCACGTGCGCTCAGGGCGGCGGTCAAAGTTGAAGGAAACGATATACCTTCCAGTAAGGGGTCGCTGTAATGATAGCTATAATCGATTACGGCGTAGGAAATTTGTTTTCGCTATGCTGTTCACTCAAAAAAATTGGCGTAGACAGCGTCGTTACGGGCGATAAAACTATCATTGAACGCGCTAATGCGTTAATTTTACCCGGCGTAGGCGCATTCGGAGACGCTGCAAAAAAGCTTGAAGACAGCGGTTTGTCTCAATCAGTTTTAAGCGCTGTTGATCGGGGAAAGCCGTTGCTCGGAATTTGTCTTGGTATGCAGCTTCTCTTCGATAAATCCTTTGAATACGGCGAGCACAGGGGGCTCGGATTAATCGGCGGCGAGGTCAAACCGCTTGCAGATCAGGTCGATAATTTAAAAATTCCGCATATGGGTTGGAATTCGCTTAAATTCAAGAACGGTAAAAGTCCGCTGTTTAAATATATCGATGAAGACGATTACGTCTATTTCGTGCATTCGTACTATGCTGATTGCGACAAGGAATCGCTTATAGCGACCTGTGAATACGGAATAGAAGTTACCGCCGCAGTTGCAAAAGACAACGTATACGGCACGCAGTTTCATCCAGAAAAAAGCGGAAATACCGGGCTAAAAATTTTGCGGGCGTTTGCTGAAATAGGAGGCGAAGAATGCTGATATTTCCGGCGATAGATATAATAGACGGCAAGGTTGTAAGGCTTACGCAGGGCGACTACGGCAAGGTAAAAAATTACGAAATTACTCCCATGCAGGCGGCTCAGTCTTTTAAGGAGCAGGGCGCAAGCTGTATGCACGTCGTCGATCTGGACGGGGCAAAGAGCGGCAAAGCCGACAACGCGAAGACCATAGAAAGTATTGTAAAAAACTACGATATGTTTGTTGAGGTAGGCGGAGGAATAAGAAGCTCTGAGCAGATCGAACGCTATCTGGACTGCGGCGTAAAGCGCGTAATTTTAGGCACGGCTGCAATAAAGGATTTTGATTTTGTCTGCAAATCGGTTGAAAAATTCGGCGGTGCAATTTCCGTAGGGGTGGACGCTTTAAACGGAAAAGTAGCCGTAAACGGTTGGAAAGAGGTAACCGGTATCGATTCCGTCGACTTCTGCAGGAAGTTAGAAAAGGCAGGGGTAGAACATATAATTTATACCGATATCAGCCGTGACGGAGGCTTAAAAGGCACAAATTTAGATATTTACAAAGTACTATGTCAGACATTATTGTTAAAAATAACCGCTTCGGGAGGTATAACCTACCTTAACGAATTGGCTGAATTGAAGAAAATGGGCGTGTACGGAGCAATACTCGGTAAAGCTCTATATGAAGAAAAGCTTGACTTAAAGCAAGCGATTAATCTTGCGGAGGTGGACTGATGCTTGCAAAAAGAATCATTCCCTGTCTGGACGTCAAGGACGGAAGAGTTGTCAAGGGAACTAACTTTGTCGGGCTCAAGGACGTATCAGACCCTGTCTCGCTTGCATCTTATTACTCTGAATGTGGAGCGGACGAGCTTGTGTTTTACGATATTACTGCAAGCGTCGAAGGCAGAAAGCTTTTCTCCGACGTTTTAAAGAGAGTTGCGGAAAACGTGTTTATTCCCTTGACCGTTGGCGGCGGAATTAATACTCTGGACGATTTTGACCGCGTTTTGAAATGCGGTGCGGATAAGGTCAGCGTGAATAGCGGCGCAATTAAAAATCCTTCGCTTATTCGTGCTGCAGCGGAAAAGTACGGCAACCAATGCGTCGTTTTATCTATGGACGTAAAGCGCGTCGACGGCAAGTTCAAAGTTTTTTCAAACGGCGGAAGAGTACCTACCGAAATCGACGCCGTAGAATGGGCAAAATTCGGTCAGGAGAACGGAGCGGGTGAAATCGTTTTAAACAGCATTGATACGGACGGCGTTAAAAAAGGTTTCGATATACAGATGCTTGAAGCTATTGTTTCCGCCGTTACCGTTCCGGTCATTGCCAGCGGCGGTGCGGGTTGCGAAGACGATTTTGTCAATCTTTTCAAAAGCGTAAACGTAGACGCAGGGCTCGGCGCTTCCGTGTTCCATTTTAAAGAGGTTGATATTTCACACTTAAAAAATAAACTTAAACAATCGGGAATCGAGGTGAGATTATGATAGATATTGAACAGCTTAAATTTGATAAGGACGGGCTTATTCCTGCAGTTGTCACCGATTTTTACTCTAAAAAGGTGCTGACCGTCGCTTATATGAATAAAGAGAGTCTGGAAATTAGTATTAAAGAGGGCAAAACCTGTTTTTGGTCGAGGAGCCGTCAAAAACTCTGGAGAAAGGGCGAAACCAGCGGCAATTTCCAGCGCATTGTCTCTATCGTAGCCGATTGCGACTGCGACGCGCTGACCGTCGAAGTGGTTAAAGACGGACCTGCCTGTCATCTCGGGACGGACAGTTGTTTCAATAATTACGTGTACAGGAGCCAGAGCTTGCCTGAATTTTCTATTGACGGACTGTATGCTCTTTTAGAGGGCAGGAAGGAGAATAAACCGCAGGGTTCGTACACAACCTATCTTTTCGAGCAGGGAATTGACAAAATTTTAAAAAAGGTCGGAGAAGAGTGTACCGAGGTTATCGTCGCGGGCAAGGGCGGAGACAAAGCTGAAACGGTTTTCGAGATTTCAGATCTTACCTATCACGTTATGGTGCTTATGGTGGAGATGGGCATTAAGCCTGAGGACGTCATTGCCGAGCTTGCAAAAAGACACGTCATCGACCATAAGGTTAAACAGCAGAAAATGCAATAAAAGTATAAAACAGGGGGTGGCAAAACAGTTTGTCACCCTGTTTTTAAATAAATTTCACATTAAATTTTGTTTTGCTTAATTGAATACAGTTTATATGTAATTCAGAAATATAAGAAGGTGTTTTTATGGATTTAATTCAAGCAATAAACGAGCGTCATGCCGTACGTTCTTATCTGGACAAAGCGATCAACGAAGAACAGGTTATTGCGTTGACCGAATGTATAGACAGGTGCAACAAAGAAGGTGATTTGCATTTTCAGCTGATTATGAACGAGCCTAAAGCGTTTGATTGTATGATGGCGCGCTACGGCAATTTTTCGGGCGTTAAAAACTATATTGCGTTAATTGGCAAAAAGTGTGACGATTTTGAAGAAAAGATAGGTTACTACGGCGAAAAGGTCGCGCTCTGCGCCCAGTCTCTGGGGTTGAATACCTGTTGGGTTGCAATGTCTTATAAAAAGGTTAAGACCGCTTACACCGTGGACGAAGGCGAAAAACTTTGCGTAGTGCTTGCGCTCGGTTACGGAAAAACTCAGGGCGTTCAGCATAAGAGCAAGTCGGCGGAAAAGGTCAGCGCAGGATACGATACCGCTCCCGATTGGTTTAAGAAGGGAGTGGATTGCGCGCTTTTAGCGCCCACTGCCGTTAATCAGCAGACTTTCTATTTTTCGTACGAAGGAAACAAAGTCACGGCAAAGGCAGGGGCAGGGTTCTATTCAAAGGTGGACCTGGGCATAGCAAAATGTCACTTTGAAATAGGGGCTGGCAAAGAAAATTTCGAGTGGAACAAATAAATAATATTAATTCCAAACTCCTGTATTATCATATAATTACCAACAAAAAGCCGACAAACTGAACGTTTGTCGGCTTTTTCGTTTATAAGTAATGACCGTGTTAATTATTTAAAACAGTATAGGGACGTTGCCGTATAAAATTATCCTTATGATGCCTATAATTACCAGGTGGGCAGGATAATAGATATAAAAGAACCATTTCATCCATTTAGCTTTGCCCTTTTCGCCGTTATAAAGTTTTAACAGGGGATAAACTAAAATAACGCCTAGTTGGACAATCGCATAGACCTTATTGACGCAGAAAAACGATACTACCGCATATATTATAACCCAGAACATCATTCCGAGCATCTGCTTATTTAAGTTGTTTCTGTTATGATACATAGTTGCGATTGCCATAACGGCTATACAACTCCAATCGGCGGGGAAAGCTATTGCGTTAATTAATATGATCAGCAGCCATTTTTGCCATTCTTTCAGCTTGTTATCTGAATTTAATATCCATAACACGACGATTGCCCAGAACAAAGGCCAGATGACGCTTGTTTGATTGAATATTCCGTCGGCAAACGGAATGAAGTTAATTCCGAAAGCGAAACAATACGCGAAATGTGAAATAATCGCAAACACAAACATTCTCAAAAGATACTTTTTAAGGTTCTTTGTGTAGTGAAATCCTTCGCAAATAAAAAACCACATTATAGGCGCTGTCAACCGACCGATTATATGTAACGTAATAGCTATCGGATCAGTCGGAAATCCAGGGTATATCAGATCGGCTATATGGTCAATTGTCATTGCAATAATTGCAATCAATTTCAGATGGTTCGAATTCAACCGTTTTTTCATATTTACACCCTATATTATTTCGGTTTTTCAATCAATTGGCAAAGTCGGAGTTGCTCTCACTCCGTATAAATCTTCCGGAAAATCATTTAAGTATTAAAAAACGGCAACAAGCAAATACTTGTCGCCGTTATTTATGGTGCGGATAACAGGAGTTGCCGCTTGAGCGCGGCGCACGGTTGACAGCCCAAGCCCAGGGCTGTCAAGTCGCAGGTAGAGGCCTGCGACCTGCGTACACTAAGTGTACTTGTCTCCCCTCAACACCTGTAATATCCTTCAATAGAAATAAATATGGGAGATAGCATAAGCTATCGCCCATATTTATGGTGCGGATAACAGGAGTTGAACCTGCACGGTCGCCCACAGGAACCTGAAACCTGCGCGTCTGCCAATTCCGCCATATCCGCAAATTGCCTTAATTATTTCTAAGACAGTCCTTAGGAGGGAGTGGTTGTTCAGATAGATTTATCGCCGCCAATCTCTCCTTAGCGGAAAAAATTATAATAAATTAATTAAGATATGTCAAGCAAAAAGTTTTCATTTTTGATTTTCCTTAATAAATTTATTGCCGTTATAAATTTTATAATCCGAATAATAAATGCATAGCGGGCGCAATATCTGATAATTTTAAACGATAAATTGAAATAATTTTCAAATATTAATAATTTATAAATATCTTATTTATACTATTGCACCGTTTGATTTTATTTGATATAATTTTATCGAAATAAAAATATCAATTAAGTTTAAATTTTATTACAGGAGTAATAATATGGATTTTAAATTAAACTACGGAGTATGCGACAGCGTAGAAGCGCTTGAAGCTGAGATTAAAAGAGTAAGAAACGCTCAGAAGATTTTTGCAACCTACACACAGGAGCAGGTTGATAAAATTTTTCTTGCGTGCGCTACCGCCGCAAACAAAATGAGAATTCCTCTCGCTAAAATGGCGGTGGAAGAGACCGGTATGGGCGTAGTAGAGGATAAGGTTATTAAGAATCACTATGCCGCAGAGTACATCTATAATAAGTATAAGAACGTTCAGACTTGTGGAGTTATAGAAGAGGATAAGGCGTACGGCATCAAAAAAATTGCCGAACCTATCGGCATCATCGGTGCGGTTATTCCCACGACAAACCCCACGTCTACCGCAATTTTTAAGACTCTTCTGTGCTTAAAGACGAGAAACGGCTGTATAATCAGCCCTCATCCCAGAGCAAAGAACTCCACTATAGCTGCGGCTAAGGTTGTTTACGAAGCAGCGGTTGAAGCAGGCGCTCCCGAAGGCATCATCAGCTGGATAGACATTCCCTCGCTTGAAATGACAAACGTTTTGATGAGCGAAGTAGATACCATTCTTGCAACGGGCGGTCCCGGCATGGTGAAGGCGGCTTATTCTTCAGGAAAGCCCGCTCTCGGCGTAGGTGCAGGCAATACCCCTGCAATAATCGACGAGACCGCAGACGTTCTTCTTGCGGTAAGCTCGGTCATTCATTCCAAGACCTTCGACAACGGCATGATTTGCGCTTCCGAACAGTCGGTAATCGTATCGGATAAGATCTATGATCAGGTCAAAAAGGAATTTGCATACCGCGGATGCTACTTCCTCAAGGGTGAAGAGCTTGACAAGGTACGCAAAACTATAATCATCAACGGCGCGCTCAACGCAAAAATCGTCGGTCAGAGCGCATATAAAATTGCCGCTCTTGCGGGCGTTAAGGTACCCGAAACCGCTAAAATTTTAATAGGCGAGGTAGAGTCGGTAGAGCTTTCCGAAGAGTTTGCTCACGAAAAACTTTCTCCCGTACTTGCTATGTATAAGTCGACGTCGTTCGAAGACGCGGTTTCCAAGGCTGAAAAGCTCATTGCGGACGGCGGTTACGGTCACACGTCTTCGGTATATCTCAACGTTGCAACCTCGCAGGATAAGTTGGATTACTTCGCTTCAAAGATGAAAACCTGCCGTATTCTTGTCAATACGCCTTCGTCTCACGGCGGTATAGGCGACTTGTACAACTTCAAGCTTGCGCCTTCGCTTACGCTCGGTTGCGGTTCATGGGGCGGCAACTCCGTATCTGAAAACGTAGGAGTAAAGCACTTAATCAATATTAAAACCGTAGCTGAAAGGAGAGAAAATATGTTGTGGTTCAGAGCGCCCGAAAAGGTTTATATAAAGAAGGGCTGTCTGCCCGTTGCTCTTGACGAGCTTAAAAACGTTATGGGAAAGAAGAGGGCGTTTATCGTAACCGATACTTTCCTCTATAAGAGCGGATTTACCCGTTGCATTACCGATAAGCTTGACGAACTCGGAATTACCCACTCGACGTTCTTCAACGTTGCTCCCGACCCTACGCTTGCATGCGCTATGGAGGGCGTTGCGCAGATGCGCACGTTCGAACCCGACGTAATTATTGCGCTCGGCGGCGGCTCTGCAATGGACGCAGCAAAGACTATGTGGGTTCTCTACGAGCATCCCGAAGCAGATTTCATGGATATGGCAATGCGCTTCGTTGATATCAGAAAGCGTGTCTACACCTTCCCCAAGATGGGCGAAAAGGCCTACTTTATTGCAATTCCCACTTCCGCAGGTACGGGTTCGGAAGTTACTCCTTTCGCGGTTATTACTGACGAAAAGTCAGGCATCAAATATCCCCTTGCAGACTACGAACTTCTGCCCAACATGGCTATAATTGATACCGACCTTCATATGTCGGCGCCCAAGGGACTCACGGCGGCTTCGGGTATCGACGCCGTAACGCACGCGCTCGAAGCATATGCATCGGTTATGGCTACCGACTATACCGACGGACTTGCAAAGCAGGCTCTTCAGGTTATCTTCAAGTATCTTCCCAGAGCTTACGATAACGGTCAGACCGACGTGGAGGCAAGAGAAAAAATGGCTAACGCAGCAACGATGGCAGGTATGGCGTTTGCCAACGCGTTCCTCGGAGTATGCCACTCTATGGCGCACAAGCTCGGCGCGTTCCATCATTTGCCTCACGGCGTCGCAAACGCGCTGATGATAGACGAAGTTCTTCGTTTCAACGCTGCCGAAGCTCCTGCAAAGATGGGCACTTTCTCGCAGTACGATCATCCCAAGACCTTAAGAAGGTATGCTGAAATTGCCGAATGTCTCGGCGTTGCAGGAAAGACCGACGAGGAGAGCTTGGAAAATCTCATTGCGGCAATAGACAGTCTTAAGGAAAAGGTCGGCATTAAAAAGACGATTAAGGAATACGGAATCGATGAAAAAGATTTCCTTGACCGCCTTGACGATATGACTGAACAGGCGTTCGACGACCAGTGTACAGGCGCTAACCCGAGATACCCCTTGATGAGCGAAATCAAGCAGATGTATCTCAATGCTTACTATGGTAAATAATGGAGGAAATATATGAGCGAAAAAATTCTTGTAGCCGAAATGCTCGGCAAAAAGCTTTACCGCGACGGTAATCTTGCGATTAAAGAGTTCGACGAGGGCTATTCCAAGGCGAATATTCTCAACGAGTCGCTTAATCAGGCGAGAGTAGAGGAAACCGACCTCAACATACCCAAAATTCACGCAGTTGAAGTGGTGGACGGCAAGTGGTCGATTGTAATGGATTTCATCGAAGGCGTTACTTTACAGCAGCTTATGGATGAAAATCCCGACAAGGTGGACGAGTATCTCAATCTCTTTGTCGACTTACAGAGAGCCGTGCTTTCAAAGCGCGTACCCATGCTCAATAAGCTTAAGGACAAAATGCAGGCGAAAATCAGTGCTGCAAAGCTTGACGCAACCACGCGTTACGATTTGCATACCCGCCTCGATTCTCTTCCCAAGCACTACAATCTTTGCCACGGCGACTTCAACCCCAGCAACGTCATTATAACCAAGGAAGGCACTCCTTACGTAATCGACTGGTCGCACGCAACTCAGGGCAACGCGTCTGCGGACGTAGCCCGTTCTTACCTTGTGTTCTATCTCAACGGAAAGAAAGAAATTGCAGAAAAGTACCTTAATCTCTATTGCAAGAAGAGCGATACGGCAAAACAGTACGTTCAGAAGTGGATTCCTATAGTAGCCGCTTCGCGCCTTACTGCCGCAAAAGAAGACGAAGTTGAGTTCCTGAGAAGCTGGATTGACGTAGTGGATTACGAGTAATTTCAGGTAAAAAGACTTGTTTTTAAACAAGTCTTTTTCTTGCATTTTGATAAAATAAGGAATATAATTATTTTGTATGAGCGATAAAATGTGTTTTGTCTGGGTGGAGTTTCCTGACGACCCCAACGTGGCTGGTATGAAATATTGGTACGTGTGCGATTTTGACGGAGCCGAAGTCGGCGACCGCGTGATAGCGCCGTTGGGCAGGCATAACAATACTCAGGAAGGTGTGATAAGGGAGGTAAGAATTACCGAAGATTATAATTCTCCGTTTCCGCTCTATCTCATAAAAGGCATAAAAAAATTAATTAAAACATCTAAGGAGTTGTAATATATGTACAAGATTGTCAGAAAACGCGTTCTCAATCCTACCGTTACAATGATGGATATCGACGCTCCGCTTGTTGCTAAAAAAGCTCAGGCAGGTCAGTTCATTATTTTAAGGGTTGATGCGGACGGTGAAAGAATTCCCTTGACCGTAGCCGGTTACGACCGAGTCGAAGGAACTGTAAAAATTATCTTTCAGGTGGTCGGCGGAACGACTATGCGTCTTAACGCCAAGAACGAGGGTGAGTACATAGAAGATTTTGTTGGTCCTCTCGGTTGCCCTACAAAGACGGAAGGAATTAAAAAGGTATGCATAGTCGGCGGCGGCGTAGGCTGTGCTATTGCGCTTCCCGTAGCGCAGAAGTTCAAGGAATTGGGCGCGGAAGTTCATTCCATTATCGGCTTCAGAAATAAGGATCTGCTCATTCTCGAAGAAGAATTTGCAGCTTGTTCGGACAAGCTTACGGTAATGACCGACGACGGAAGCTACGGCAGACAGGGCGTCGTTACCGTGCCTTTGAAGGAAGCTATCGAAGCGGGTGAAAAGTATGACGAAGTTATAACTATCGGACCGCTCGTTATGATGAAGTTTGTCGTCGCTACGACCAAGCCTTACGGCGTGCCTACAACCGTTTCGATGAACCCCATTATGATAGACGGAACGGGTATGTGCGGCGGCTGTCGTCTTACCGTTGGAGGCAAAACCAAGTTTGCGTGCGTCGATGGACCCGATTTTGACGGGTACGAAGTTGATTTTGACGAAGCTATGCAGAGAGCTTCAATGTATGCCGAATTTGAAAGACGTGAAAGAGAGCAGTGTTGTAATCTCTTAAACAAGGAGGTAGAATAATGGCTATTGAACCTAAAAAGCATGAAATGCCCGTGCAGGCACCTGAAGTGAGAGCGAGAAATTTCAGCGAAGTTGCTCTCGGTTACACTCCCGAAATTGCAATAGCCGAGGCAAAAAGATGCCTTAACTGCAAAAACAAACCCTGTGTTGAAGGATGTCCTGTAAATATATCTATCCCTGATTTTATTTCTCACATCAAGGAAGGCGATTTTGAAGGCGCGTACGGCGTAATTTCCAAGTCGTCGTCGCTTCCCGCAGTCTGCGGCAGAGTTTGCCCTCAGGAAACTCAGTGCGAAAGCAAGTGCACGCTCGGAATTAAGTTCCAGCCTGTAGGAATCGGCAGACTCGAGCGCTTTGTTGCGGACTATCACAACGCAAATTTTAAGGGCGAGCCTGAAATTCCCGCTTGTAACGGACATAAAGTTGCCGTCATCGGCTCAGGTCCTTCAGGACTTACCTGTGCGGGCGACCTTGCCAAGAAGGGCTATAAAGTGACCATTTTCGAAGCTCTTCACCTTGCCGGCGGCGTTCTCGTTTACGGTATCCCTGAATTCAGACTGCCCAAGTCGATCGTCGCAAAAGAGGTTGAGACCTTAAAGAAATACGGCGTTGAAGTTCAGACCAACGTTGTAGTCGGCAAAACCATTACGGTTGACGAACTGTTCGAAGACGGTTACGAAGCGGTATTCGTAGGTTCAGGCGCAGGACTTCCCAGATTTATGGGTATCCCCGGCGAGAGCTTAAAGGGCGTCTATTCCGCAAACGAATTCCTTACCCGTGCAAATCTTATGAAGGCTTACAATTCGGACAGCCAGACACCTATTATGCACGCTAAAAACGTAGCGGTAGTCGGCGGCGGTAACGTTGCAATGGATGCAGCGCGTACCGCATTAAGGCTTGGCGCGGACAACGTATACATAGTATACCGCAGGTCCATGGACGAGCTCCCTGCACGTAAAGAGGAAGTTGAACATGCCGAAGAAGAGGGCGTTAAGTTCGAGCTTTTGCGCAATCCCGTAGAAATTATCGGCTATAACAACCCCGACGACAGGCGCGATCCCAAAAACGGATTTGTTACGGGCATGAAGGTTATTAAGTGCGAGCTCGGCGAACCTGACGAAAAGGGCAGACGCAGACCTGTTGAAGTTGCAGGAAGCGAATACGTTATCGACGTTGACTGCGTGATTATGGCGATTGGAACAAGCCCTAATCCTTTAATCAAGAGTACGACTGCCGGACTTGAAGTAAATAAACACGGCGGCATAATTGTTGAAGAAAGTACGGGAAAAACGTCCAAAGAGGGTGTCTATGCAGGCGGCGACGCCGTAACAGGAGCAGCTACGGTTATTCTTGCAATGGGCGCAGGTAAGACTGCTGCTAAGGCGATAGACGAATATATCTCCGCAAAGTAATTTATTGCGCATATAAAAGTATTTAAATTATGCGTACAAAAGTTAATTAGTTTCGTGACGGGCGGCGAAAATTAATTCGCCGCCTGAAATTTTTAAAATAATGACCTAACAAAATTAAAAAATTCTGTTGAAAAATCAGGCGATATAAGAATAGAAAGTCGGTAAGGAGGCAAAATAGAACCGTGATAATTTTTGACGAAATTTTCGAGTCCTTTAAAGAATCTGAAAAAATCAACGTCTATTTTAACGGAAAGAGCAAATCGTATTTTTCCGGAAGTGAAGAATATTCAGGAATAATTTCAAATTGGTATGATATGACGGAAGGGGCAAGGCAGATGCCTGCATACGGAGTGAGTCTGAACAGTGAAGCTCAAAAAGCGATGAAAAACGGTCTCTGGATAGAATTTATATTTTCTCAGGCCTGCGAATGTTCGGGAATGTATTTTGAAAAACTGCTTGTCGAAGTGCAGGGGGAGCATACAGGCTTCAACGTGATTCGGTACAATACAAAATACGGTTACGACGGAAGATGTTATTATATCGACTTAATTGGTAAAAATATGGCTAAATTAAGCAAATATTTACTTCAAATATAAAATTTACAAAGTACTATGTTACACATAATAAGCCAAAATTTAAGTTAAATTGGCAATTTTATATACTGAAATCAATTTCTTTATAAAAAACTAATATAAACGCCCCGCTATCGTCCGATAGCGGGGCGTTTGATTTTCACAAATCATTAATTTTAAATCTGTTTTTCAACGAGTGATTTTTTATAAGCTGCAATTGCCTTTGAAAGTTGGTCGGGACAGGAGGTGTTGTTTCTGCATATAATTCCGGATAAAAGCGATTCGACTTCGTCAATATCTCTGCCTTCGACAAGTTTGCCGATTCCCTGCAAATTTCCTCCGCATCCTCCGATAAATTTTACTTTGTGCAGCTTGTTCTCTTCGTCAACTTCAAAATAGATCTGTCTTGAACAGGTTCCGCTGGTGTGATAAACGAACATATTTCCTCCTTGTCAGTCGCAGAGATTCTCATAGATGACCGAATAAACGTCTGCGGCTTTTTCTTCCCATTTTTTATAAATTTTATTCGCCGTTTTTCTGTCGGGTACGACGAATTTAAGCTCCATTAGCGGCTGAACGGGCGCAAGAATTTTTAAAAATACGGTATAAGTGCCGTCCTTGTTCTGGTAGTAGTCCGAACGGCATTCCTGTCTGTTTTTATATTTTGCGCTGTTTTTCTTTACGAAAAGCGAAATCTCCTCGCGTACGCTCTTTGGTATGTTTATATAAAAGTTTGCAAGCGTCTCTCTACCGTCGGGAGTAATGGTATAAAGCGTATCGTCGTCGTTGCTTACTTCGCAGATAAAATTGTCGTCCAACAGCTTATGGATTACGTTTACGCAGTCCATGTAGCCCATCCACTCGTTTGTGGAGGAGCACATGTCGACAATTGTCCTTTCAGACAGCGCGCTTTCCATTTTATCGAAAACGAACAGAATTTTTAGTTTGTTAATAGAGGTTTCGCCTGATTTAATCATATCGTAAATAACTTTTAGTTTGTTTTAATACCTTTTATCGTCAACATTGCAGCAGTTTTGCATCAGTTTTCTGTCTCTTTGAGTCGATTATTGCCGCTAACGAATATTTTTGTATTGTAATTATACATAAAACTTTTTATAAAATCAAGATATTTGCCTTAAAAATATTTATTTTTGATTTTTGATGTGATATAATTATTAAAAATATATTTTTTGGTGAAATATGGAAGACGTAAGGGCGGAAGTTTGCGATTTTATAGACAAATGTGAAGAGTTTAAAAGTTGTAAATTTATTATGGCTACAACAAAGATCAAGGATTTGTTGAAGTCTATCGTCAACAGCAGAGCTTTGTACGAACTTTTTACTTCGGCGTCGTCAGGATTTAATTATCCCGAAGCTAAAACAAAGTATCTTTTGGACGTTTCTGACGGCTTTTCCAATCGCGGTACGGTGGTTCTTCCCGAATCTGTAACAGACAGAATTGCGTTTATCTTCTGTCTTTTAGTGGAATTTGACCGCGATACAATAAATTTCAATTGGTTTTTACAAAAATATTTTGCCGACGACGGTAGCTTTTACGGTAGTTATTACGCTTTTTGCGAATATATTATCAACGGCCTTGAGCAAGCGGTAAAGGGAATTTTCAAAAAAGAGCTAGCCAGTGCTCCCGTAATTACTCAGCAAGAGGTCGCAAACACGCAGAGTGAAGCAGGTCAGGTTGCCCCCGACGCAAAAATACCGCAATTACTTTCAACCATTTCTCTTCTGATTGCTCAGGAAAAGCAATTTATTCTGGAAAGTCCTGTTCCCGACGACGATAAAGAGGCGGGTTACAGAATGCTTTCTGAAATTTTCGTAGCTATTAAAAATAACAGCATCGATACGGCTAATGCGCTTATCTGCGGCTATAACTACTATATTTTATATAATAACTGCATAAGCGACAGTGTGCAGACTCTGTTTGAAAAAATTGAAGAGTTAGAGGGAATATTATGAAAACCGAAGAAATCAGATTAAAATCCACCCGTATTTACGACGGTAAGATTCTTGCATTGGACGTAGACGACGTCGAGCTTCCCGACGGGCAAAAATCCAAGCGCGAGTGTATAAGACATACCGGCGGCGCCGCTGTTCTGTTTATCAAAGACAAAAAGATTGCGATGGTAAGGCAGTTCCGCTATCTTTACGGTAAAGAGATATACGAAATTCCCGCGGGTAAACTTAATAAGGGCGAAGATCCTGAAATTTCCGCTCTCCGCGAGCTTGAAGAGGAGACGGGTTATAAGGCGAAAAATTCCCGTCACCTTGCCGATATTTATCCGACCCCCGGTTATACGGACGAAATTATTCATATATATTTCGTAGATAGCGCCGAATACGTCGGCAATAAACTCGACGAGGGCGAGTTCTTAAACTGCTATTTTATCGATATCGAAGAAGTCGTAAGGATGATCGACAGCGGCGAAATTACTGACGCCAAGACGGTTGTGGCGGTATACAAATACCTGTTAGGCAAATAAGTTTGCAGTATATAAATACCTGCTAGGGTTAAGAAATTAATATAAAGATTAAAGGGAGGGTTTTCACCCTCCCCGTTTTTTAATTACAACCGCAATTGCAGCCGCAGTTGTTATTGCCGCAGAACAGATTGCTCAGAGTTCCGTTTTTCCACATAGTGAAAATCAAGGCGATTAAAACGGGTGTACAGCTCCCCGAAAGCACGCCTTCAAGCCCGTTGCACGAACAACTTGCGGCAACAAGTAAAATAATTAAAATCCAAAGGCAGCTGTTGCAGCCGCCGAACTGCGAAAAAAGGTTCATGAATTTCCTCCTGTGAATGTTCTGCAAGGCGGTATGTAAAAAAAGTTGGTGCCTTGCAGTTTTCTCTATACTTAATAATATTTATTTGCTCAAAAAAATGTTACCGCAGCACTTATTTGCTTGCATTAAAGGTTATTCTGTGGTAAAATCTACACTATATTTCAATACTTTCGGCGGATATTTTTTATAAAGTCCGACCGTTTTATAAGTATAATATATTTTTTATTTACGGATATTCTTTATGAAATCCGATGGAGGTTTTTTATGATTGGCGTTTCTAAAAAGAAACAGTTTTTTACTGCGAAAAACATTTCGTATATCGCAGTATTGGTTGCGTTAGTCGTTGTTTTGCAGTGCTTCGGCGGCTACATCAAAATTGCAGGATTAAGCCTGAATCTTGCACTTGTACCCATTGCTTTAGGCGCAATTTTGTTCGGACCGCTCCTCGGTTCTACCCTCGGTTTAATATGCGGATTCGTAATTTTAATGTACGGCGTAACGGGAAACGAGCCTTTTACCTTTTACCTGTTCAGCCAAAGCCCCGTAATGACCGTGCTTTTATGCCTGGTTAAAACGACTGTTGCAGGTTGTGCGGCAGGTTGGGCGTATAAACTCATTTCTAAAAAGAACAAGTGGATAGCCGTGTTTGTTGCTTCGGCGCTCGTTCCCGTAGTGAATACCGGCGTTTTCGCCATCGGTTGCTTTATAATTCTTGACACCGTCGTAGGTTATCTCAGCGCTGTAGGTCTCGATACTACGGGCATGTCTGCATTTTATATCGTATTCGTCGTTGTAATAACCTGGAACTTCTTTATTGAGCTTTTAACCAGCTTAATCCTTGCTCCTGCGGTTGCTACGGTAACGCGCGTTGTGGAAAAACAGATAAAGGTAAACTCCAAGAACACCCGCGCAATCGACGAAGACGAAGATAATAATATCGAAATAACGGAAGAGTAAGTTTATGATTATTTGTCTTGACGTTGGAAATACGAATATCAAATACGCCTTATTCGACGGGGACAAGCTCGTATTAAGCTTCCGTGTCGCAACGGAGCATAAAAAGACCTCCGACGAATACGGCGGTCAACTCATCAGTATATTGAACAATAACGGCATAAAAACCGGCGATATCAAGGGAGGCATAATCTCTTCGGTTGTGCCGCCTCTCGATTACACGCTTGAAAGAATGTGCCAGACCTATCTTAAATTCATGCCGTTGGTTCTGGCTCCCGGCATAAAGACCGGCTTGAATCTCAAGGTGGATAACGCAAAGGAAGTGGGCGCGGACAGAGTTGTAAACAACGTTTCGGCCGTTAAAAAATACGGAGCTCCGCTCATCGTAATCGATTTCGGTACGGCTACGACCTTCAACGTTATCGACGAAAAGAGTCAGTTTATCGGCGGCGTAATCGCGCCCGGCATCAAGGGCTCTTTGGACAGTCTGGTAAACGGCACGGCAAAGCTTCCAAGGGTGGAGATTGAGCGTCCCGAAAAGGTTATAGGCACAAACACCGTAACCAATATGCAGTCGGGTATCGTATTCGGATTTGCGGGACTTGTTGAATACATCGTTAAAAAAATCAAAAAGGAAATGAAGTGCGAAAACGTTAAGACAATCGCGACCGGCGGTTTTTCGGAGGTAATCGCAAAGGAAGTTTCCTGCATAGACTACGTTGACAAGTTGTTGACGTTGGAAGGCTTAAAATACTTATATTATCTGAACAGTACGGAGGAATAATAATGAAGAAAGTCGGCGTTGCAATTCTCGGACTTGGAGTGGTTGGCGGTGGAACTTATAAAATTCTCACCGAACACCGTGAATTTTATCAGAAGGCGCATAAAGTAGATATAGTGGTTGAGAGCGTTCTCGAACTCAGAAAGGAACGCGCTCTTGCGCTCGGTATCGAGGAGAGTAAAATCGCTGCAAACATTCAGGAAATCTGCTCCAATCCCGACGTTGACATCGTCGTAGAGGTTATGGGCGGCGTAGAACCTGCAAAAACTTTCGTGTTGGATTGCCTTCACGCTGGCAAGTCCGTGGTTACTTCCAATAAGGAAATGTTCTGTAAACACAGCCATGAACTGGAAGTTGCGGCAAAAAAGAACCACTGCGGTCTGTTTTACGAGGCAAGCTGCGTAGGCGGCGTTCCCGTTATCCGCGCCCTTCTCGACAATCTTCAGGGTAATAAAATTCTCTCCATGATGGGAATTATCAACGGTACGACCAACTACATTTTGACCAAAATGTCGTCGGAAGGCGTTGCTTATGAGGATGCATTAAAGCAAGCTCAGAAGCTCGGTTACGCCGAAGCAAATCCTACGGCGGACGTGGAAGGATACGACGCTTCCTACAAGCTCTCCATTCTTTCCAGCCTTGCGTTCCACACTAAAATTCCCTATACGAACGTTTACAGAGAGGGTATAACCAACGTTTCAGTAGATGATATAAATTACGGCAAACAGCTCGGCTATGCGTTAAAGCTGCTTGCTATAGGCAAGAACGGAGACAGCGGAGTGGAGGTGAGAGTACATCCTACGTTTATCAGGAATTCTCATCCTTTGGCAAGCGTAAACGACAGTTATAATGCGGTTTATATCACGGGCGACAGCGTAGAGGACGTTATGCTTTACGGCAGAGGCGCGGGCGAAATGCCTACGGGAAGCGCAATAGTCGGAGACATTATATATTGCGCAACTCACGTAAATTATCAGTATTCCACGTTTAAGAATACCGAAAACGCTTCGCCTTCGACCAAGTTTGTCGAAAATTTCGAAAGCGCCTACTATATCAGACTCAATGCCGCTGACCGTTCGGGCGTGCTTGCAAAGGTTTCTTCCATCTTCTCAAGATGCGGCATCAGCGTAGCGCAGATGATTCAGGAAGGACAGAGTCAGAACGAAAGCGAATCGGTTCCTCTGATCTTTATTACTCACATAACCAAGGAACACAACGTAAACAAAGCGGTTTCGCTTATCAACGCATGTCCCGAAGTTGCTCAGATTGCCGCGGTTATCCGCGTAGTATCTTAAGTAATACACAATTAAACGGAGCGCACGAGCGCTCCGTTTTTGTGTTCTGTAAAACTTTTATAATAAAATTTTTCTTTTTATTTAAAACTTGGCGTAAAATTGCTTGCTTTTTTGTGATTTTTTTAATATGATATTAATGCTCTCAACGAGGTTGCGAGTATCGTATGCAGAGATGGCTGAGCGGTTTAAGGCGCACGATTGGAAATCGTGTGACGGTTAACCCCGTCCGGAGGTTCAAATCCTCTTCTCTGCGCCAGTATTAGAGCCTTTTAAAGGGTTTTCGCCCAAAAAGGCTCTTTTTTTTGCTTTTTTGTAATTTGTAAGACGTTTTAATTGCAATTTTATGGGTACAATTATGGGTACAGGTATCAATAAAATCCTTTTTTTCTTGTTTTAACAGACAATCCTCTGAAAAAGAGGCGACTCTACAGGCTGAAAACAGTTTATTCGTTGCGGCTTGAATGTCTGCTTCCCCACAGCGCCATTTCGTAAAAGATGCGGTAAAGGTCTTTGCCGCTTTCGGTCAGGGAATATTCAACGTGCAACGGTATTTCGTTGAACTGTCGGCGTGAAATTATCCCGTTCTTTTCCAGATCGTTCAAAGTATTCGAGAGCATAGTGTTGGTAATGCTGCCTATGCTCTTTTTTAATTGTCCGAATCTGGCGGTTTCAACCTTTGTCAGCTCGAAAATGACGCGAGTGTGCCACTTGCCCGAAAACAGATTGAGTAATCTGGTTACGGGGCAGTTTTCGTTCTGCTTTGAATGGCAGACAAGTTCTCTGTATTCTTCGTAAGTTATGCTCATAATCAAACCTCGGTACGTTTGCGCGTACTATGTATTTTATTTCTGCGTATTCACGTTTACTTGACGTACGTTTTTTGTATTTAGTATAATATTTATACCATAATTAATCAAGTAAACGGAGGTAAAAATAATGAATACGTTTGAAACAATATGCAGCAGGAAGTGCGTGCGTTCTTACACGGGAGAGCTGCCGACGGAGGAGGAACTCAAAAAAATTCTTATAGCGGCTAATGCGTCGCCGGTAGGTATGAAGGCATACGACAGTTTGGTACTTACGGTAATAAGCGACAAGTCGTTGCTTGAAAAAATAGACGAAAATTGCGGCGAATATATGAAAATGCAAAATTTTTCTATGCTCTACGGCGCGCCCTGTCTGATACTCGTATCTTCAAAAATTGCGCCTCAACCCGGCGACAATACGGCATATTCTAACGCTGCGATAATTGTACACAATATGGCGCTCGAGGCGGTGGAGCTCGGACTGGGAAGCTGTTACATCTGGGGTGCGGTGTTTGCGCTGAATAGTAATGCCGCGCTGATAAAGGAACTCAATCTGCCCGAGGGCTACGTTCCCTGTTGCGCGCTTGCTCTGGGTAAAACTCAGGAAACTTACGCTGAGCGCGAAATTCCCGAGGACAGGCTGAAAATTAATTATATCGCTTGACAAGTAATAAAAAAATAAGGGCGCAAAGTTTTTTAACTTTGCGCCCGGGTAATATTATTTTTAAACGCCCCGAACTTTAATATAAAAGTTCGGGGCGTTTTTCTTTTTTACATTCCTTAATTATTTATCTTCCGACGGTTGGTTTGACTGTTTTGAACTTTTCTTCTTACCTAAATCCTGCGTGAGCGGAGTTTTAATATCGCTCAACTGGGAATCGGAAAGTCTGCCGTTGCCCCGTTCGATTTTAATTTCCCACTGAATCAGGAAGGTGAGTGCGGCGCGCAGAATGATTATTGCGCCTAAAATCAGCAGCTCGTTCCATTCGCGGACGATTACCGTACGCAAGAGCTCTCCGCCGATTTTAAACTCAAGAGCGAGAGCAATGCCTTCGGCTAGCTTAAGGCGGACGTGCTCCTGACGTTTAAACAAGCCTATAACAGCCGCAATTATTGCGTAAATTAATATGATTATGCCGATACATTCAACAAACAGGACAAGGTATTCGACTATCAGATCGAAATATTTGGATAGAATTTCGTAAAATTCAGCCACGTCAGCCTCCGTAAAAATCAGATATTTATCTTATTATACCACAAAATAAATTAATAGCAACAGAAAAACGAAAATAACAGAAAAAAGAACAGTGCGCTTTATGCGCTTACGCTTTACAAAATTTGATAAAAGTGTTAAAATCGAGTAAATAAATTAAGGCGGTTCTTTATGGAGCTTAACGACAAACAGAAGATGCTCGGATTTGCGCTTAAACAGAGAGGCGTGGGAAGAGAAGCTATGCTGAATATTTTATATCTTTTAGATACGGACGACGAGTTGGAGGATATGAGCTGGTTTATGGGTCAGAACCCGAATGCCACGGAAGAACAGCTTGTCGCGGTGGCGTTTCAGTTGGATAAAGAATCGAGAGAAAAGAGGTTGAAATAATTTATGGAACAGGAAAAATTACAAAAATACGCCGAACTTATCGTTAAGTGCGGCTTAAACGTAAACCAGGGACAGGACGTCATTATCCAGTGCGAGCTTGACCAGCCCGATTTCGTTACGCTCGTAACCGAAGAGTGCTATAAGGCGGGCGCAAAGCGCGTGACCGTCAGATGGTCGCATATGCCCGTATCTAAAATCAATATGATATACCGCACGCTTGAAACCATGTCCGAATTTACGGATATTGAAAAGGCTGAGTGGGAGTACAGGGCAAGCAAGCTTCCCTGCCTTCTCTGGCTCGATTCGGACGATCCCGACGGACTTGCAGGAACGGACAACGAAAAGATTGCAAAGGCTAATATGACCCGCTATCCCTTCATAAAGCCCTACCGCGACAGAGCGGAAAACAAGTACCAGTGGTGTATCGCCGCAGTTCCCGGCAAGGCATGGGCTAAAAAGGTATTCCCCGGGCTCGACGAGGATAAGGCGGTTGAAGAGCTTTGGAACGCGATTTTATATACCTCGCGCGTGACCGACGACCCCGTTGCAGAATGGAAGAATCACAACGAAAATCTTGCTAAGCGCTGCAAGTTCTTAAACGATTACCGCTTCGATACGCTTGAATACTCAAGCTCGAACGGCACAAACTTTACCGTAGGTCTCAACGAAAAAGGTATTTTCTGCGGCGGCGGTGAAACTACGCTCGGCTCGGGCATCTACTTTAATCCCAATATTCCCAGCGAGGAGGTATTCACGACTCCTATGCGCGGAAGAGCCGAAGGAAAGGTTATTTCAACCAAGCCTTTATCCTATCAGGGAAAGCTAATCGAAAATTTCTGGGTTGAGTTCAAGGACGGTAAGGTTGTAAACGTCGGCGCTGAAAAGAACGAAGATCTGCTCAGGAAAATGGTTTCTATGGACGAGGGTGCGGCATACCTCGGCGAAGTTGCTCTCATAGCTTACGATTCACCCATAAACAATACCGGTATACTTTTCTATAATACGCTCTTTGACGAAAACGCAAGTTGCCATCTGGCGCTTGGCAGGGGATTCAATAACTGCCTTGAAAATTACGAGCAGTATTCCAACGAAGAGTGCGAAAAGTTGGGCGTAAACAGTTCTATGATTCACGTTGATTTTATGATTGGCAGCAAGGATTTATCCATAGTCGGCGTGACCAAGGACGGCAAGCGCGTTCAGATTTTCAAGGACGGCAACTGGGCGTTCTGATTGCTCTTTCGGTAAATTATCGGGCGGAATATGGTTATATTCTGCCCGTTTTTTTTAAATTCTACTGCAAGTAGAGAATAAACAGGATAAATTCTACGTTCCGTGGGTGTACGTCAATTGCAAGCCGCTTATAATGAAGTTACGGAGGCGAAAGATGGACCAACGCAAAACAGGTAAATTTATTGCTCAATGCAGAAAGGATAAGGGACTTACCCAAAGACAGCTTGCCGAAGCTATAGACGTCAGCGACAAGACTGTTTCCAAATGGGAATGCGGCAACGGCTTGCCCGAAGTCTCTTTAATGTTGCCTTTATGCGAAATTTTAGAAATCAGCGTAAACGAACTTCTGTGCGGTGAGAGAATTCAGGCCTCCGATTACAAAATTAAGGCGGAGGTAACTTTAATGGAGCTTATTCAGGAAAAGCAGGAGAACAAAATGAAAATCATTCTTTCAGGCGTCGTGTGCGCAATGATGCTCGTTTCGGTTGGCACTATGGCTTTAGTGACAGGTCTGTGCGAGATTGAAACCGGTTGGCGTATCGCGCTCATCGTGATTGCCGTCATAGAAATTCTCGTCGGTATTCCCGTGGGATGCGTTCTGGAGAAAAGCGCAGGCTATTACGAATGTAAACACTGCAAGGAGAGGTTTATACCGACAATGTCTGCGTACGTGATGGGTGTGCACGGTATTACGTGGCGCAGACTTAAATGCCTGCATTGCGGAAAGGTTTCCAATTGCAGAAAGAAACTTACTAAATGACAATAATTATTTGATTACTAAGGTGTAAATTATGATAGTTGACGAAATTCCCATTATTTTAAAGGACGGAAGAAAGGCGGTTCTGCGCAGTCCCAAGGAAGAGGACGTAGACGGAATTATCGAATATCTCCTCGTTTCCGCAGGTGAAACAGATTATATTCTGCGCTATCCCGAGGAATGCGAGAAATATTCGCGTGAAAACGAAAGCGAGTTTTTAAAACAGGTCAATTCTTCCGACAATCGGATTATGTTAGTCTGCGAAGTCGAAGGGAGAATTGCAGGCAACTGCGAAATTGCCTTTGGTACCAATCTGAAGACCAGACACCGTGCAAGCGTGGGTATCGCACTTATAAGCGAGTTCTGGAATCTGGGAATAGGAACCGCTATGTTTAAGCAGCTGATTAAGTTTGCCGAAGAGCGGAAAGAAATAATTCAGATTGAGTTGGATTTTGTCGAAGGAAACGCCCGTGCGCGCGCTCTGTACGAAAAAATGGGTTTCAGGATAACCGCCGTTAAGCCTGACGCTATCAGATTAAAGGACGGTACGCTGCTCAACGAATATATGATGGTTAAAAAGCTTAACCGCTAAAAAAACAGCCCGAAAATTTCGGGCTGTTTTTAATTTTTATTGAAAATTATCCGTAATACGAACCGAAAGAGTCGGTTTGTATTATTTTTTTCGTTAAATTATCTGCAATACGAAGAATTTTAAATACTGCGTCTCTTCCGCGCATAAGAGCGAGGGGTGGTCGGGCGCCTGAGTCTTGACCTCTACCGAACGCACCGTTCTTCCGCTCTCGCGAGCCGCGTCTATGAGCATCTTTTCAAACAGCGGCATGGTCATATAGTGCGAGCAGGAACAGGTTATTAAAAAGCCTCCGCTTTTAACAATCTTCATTGCCGCAATATTTATGTCCTTATATCCGCGGTAGGCGTCCTTAACTTCGTCGGCGGTCTTGCAGAATGCGGGCGGGTCTAATATGACTGTGTCGAACTTTTTCTTGTCCCTTCTGAAGCCCCTCAACACTTCGAACACGTCGCCGCAGAGAGTTTCAATATTATCAAAGCCGTTTAATGCGGCGTTGTCCGCAACGTTTTTGAGTGCAAGGGGAGAGATATCGCAGGCAATAACCTTCTTTGCCACAGTTGCGGCGTTCAGGGAAAAACCGCCGCTGTTGCAGAAGCAGTCCAGAACTTCGTCTGCGTCTTTGCAATATCTTCTTGCCGCGTATCTGTTTTCCTTCTGATCGAGGAAATACCCCGTCTTCTGACCGTTTTTAACGTCGACAAGCATTTTGATTCCGTTTTCTACAATTTCAACGTAGTCGGGAACTTCTCCGCGCAACAGACCTTTTTCTTCGGGCAAGCCCTCTTTTTTACGTACGCCGACGTCGCTTCTTTCGTATATTCCCTTGGGGTGAAACAGCTCTTCAAGGCAGTCGCAAATCATATCCTTTCTCTGGTTGATTCCGAGGGAGAGGCACTGCATTACGAACACGTCTGCGTACCTGTCGATGATTAGCGCGGGGAGATTGTCCGCTTCGCCGAAGACCAACCTGTACGAGTTATCGTATCCCAGCTTTTTGCGGTAATCGTCAGCCGCCTTGATGCGCGCAAGGTAAAGTTCCTTTCCGTCCTCCTGATTGTCGCGTATAAATACTCTTACCAGTATTTTGGAGGCGTGGTTGATGTAGCCCTTGCCGATATATCTTCCGTCGTTTGAAAATACGGTTGCAAGCGAGCCGTTCTTGTCCTTATTCTCTATGCGGGCTACCTCGTTGGCGTAAACCCAACTGTGTCCGCAAACAATTCGCTTTTCTTCGTTCTTTTTAAGATAAATTTCGTATGCCATAAAAATATTGTATCAAAACGCAATAATAATTGCAAACAAATTAAATACGTTTGATTTTTATTTAATAATTTGGTATAATTTAAAGGTATGAAGAAATTACTTAAGTATTTAAAACGTTACAAGGTTGAAAGCGTGCTTGCGCCGCTGTTCAAACTTCTGGAAGCCGCGTTCGAGTTAATAGTTCCGCTTGTGGTAGCTTCGATAATCGACGACGGCATAACGGCAGGCCGCGGAGCAACTTACGTTACCCAGATGTGCCTTGTGCTGGTTGCTTTAGGCGTGGTGGGACTGATAAGCGCGGTCTGCGCCCAGTTCTTTGCCGCCAAGAGCGCCGTTGGATTTTCCAAGGAATTGAGGAGCGACCTGTTTAAAAAAATTCAGTCGCTTTCATATTACGAGATAGACGGAATAGGTACTTCGCGCATGATTACGCGCATGACCAGCGACGTCAACCAGATTCAGTCGGGCGTAAATCTTGTGTTGAGATTGTTTATGCGCTCGCCTTTTATCGTCTTCGGCGCGATGATTATGGCGTTTGTGATAAGCGTAACCGCAGGCTGGATATTCGCAATCACCATTTTCGTACTCTGCATAGTGGTGTTCGGCATTATGCTGGTTACCATTCCGCTGTACAAAAAATCTCAGTCCAATCTCGATAAGGTTACAGCCGCCACCCGCGAAACGTTGGTCGGCGCGAGAGTTATAAGGGCTTTCTGTAAGGAAGAAGAGGAAGTCAGGGAGTTCAACGAACGCAACGGAAAACTTTCCGCTTCGCAGAAGTTCGTGGGTAAAATTTCCGCACTTATGAACCCCTTGACCTACGCCGTGATTAACGCGGGAATTATCGCGCTCATATATGCTGGCGCGTTAAAGGTGGACGCAGGCGTTCTTACGCAGGGACAGGTTATAGCACTTTACAACTACATGTCCCAGATACTTATCGAACTTATTAAGCTTGCAAACTTAATAATTACCGTAACAAAGTCCTTTGCGTGCGCAGGAAGAGTTAACGAGATTCTTGAAATGCAGCCTTCGCTCATCCATTCAGAGGGAAGCGAGACAAGCGCGCATTATATCGAATTCAAAAACGTCAGCGCCCGCTACAATAAGGGCGGCGCGAACGCACTCAATGCAATTTCGTTCACCGCTGAAAAGGGTCAGACGATAGGCGTAATCGGCGGTACGGGCGCAGGAAAGACCACGCTTGTTAATCTGATTCCGCACTTCTACGACGCCAGCGAAGGCGCTGTCTTCGTGGACGGTAAAAACGTAAATTCCATCGGTGACGAAGCTCTTCGCGAAGAGTGCGGCGTCGTTCCGCAGAGAGCCGTGCTGTTTACCGGCACGATCAGGGACAATCTCAAGTGGGGCAACGAGAACGCAACCGACGAGGATTTAAGCGATGCGGTCAAGCTTGCCTGCGCGGACGACGTCATTGCTTCCAAGACCTGCGGACTTGACGAAAAGGTCGAACAGGGCGGAAAGAATTTCTCCGGCGGTCAGCGTCAGAGGCTCACTATTGCACGTGCGCTCGTTAAAAAACCCGATATTCTTATTCTGGACGACAGCGCGTCCGCGCTTGACTATGCGACCGACGCAAGGCTGCGTGCAAACCTGAGAAAACTCGATTACGACCCCACGGTGTTTATCGTATCTCAGCGAACCAGTTCGGTTATGAATGCCGATAAGATTCTCGTGCTGGACGGAGGAAACCTGGTTGCGGAAGGAACTCACGAGGAGCTGTTAGCTTCCTGCGAACTCTACAGGGAAATTCATTATTCTCAGTACGAAAGGGAGGGCGCATAAATGAAAGAGCAATCCCAGAAATACGTTTACAGCCGTATACTTAAACAACTCAAGCCCTATTACGGACTTTTAATACTTACAATCTTCCTTGCTCTGGTAACGGTGGCAGGCAATCTGATAACGCCCATTTTGTTCGGTAACGTTATCGATCTGATAATTTCGGCAGGTAACGTCGATTTTAACAACATTTTATATACGTTCGCGCTCATTGGCGGAGTCGTGGTTTTAACCTGTCTTGCTCAGTGGCTTATGAACGTTATAAACAACCGCATCACCTACGAAGTAATAAGGGATATCCGTTCGCAGGCGTTTGCGCATATCCAGAATCTGCCCTTGAAATATATCGACGGACATTCCGTGGGCGACGTGGTGAGCAGAAACGTAGCCGACGTCGACCAGTTTGCAGACGGACTTTTAATGGGCTTTACTCAGCTTTTTACAGGCGTTTTAACCATAATCGGCACGCTTGTCCTCATGCTCACGCTCAACTGGATAATCGCGCTTGTAGTGTTCTTTATAACGCCGCTTTCGCTGTTCGTCGCAAAGTTTATCGCGTCGCGTACGTATTCGTATTTTAAAACCACTTCGCAGATTCGCGGTGAACAGACTGCGTTTATCGACGAAACTATCGGAAATTTAAAGGTCGTTCAGGCGTTTAACAGAGAGGACGAGAATAACGAAAAATTCGATGAAATCAACGACCGTCTTACAAAGGCGTCATTGAAATCAATTTTCTATTCGTCGCTTACAAATCCCTGCACGAGATTCGTAAACTGCATAGTCTATGCCGCCGTCGCGCTTTCGGGCGCGTTGACTCTGATCTATCCGTCGGCTCTGCCTCTGGCGTTCTCAGTAGGTAAGCTTACGACCCTTCTCAGCTATTCTAATCAGTACACTAAACCTTTTAACGAGATATCGGGCGTGGTAACCGAGCTTCAGAACGCAGTAGCCTGCGCGGGAAGAATTTACGAACTCATAGACGAACAGCCGCAGTCGCCCGACACTGAAGGCGCGGTAGTGCTCAAGGAAGTAAAAGGTAACGTGAAATTTAACGACGTTGAGTTTTCTTACGACCCCAACAAAAAACTTATCGAAAATCTCAATATATCGGCAAGCGCAGGTCAGAGAATCGCCATAGTCGGTCCCACAGGCTGCGGCAAAACCACGCTTATCAATCTTCTGATGAGATTTTACGATCCGCAGAGCGGCTCGATTACGGTTGACGGACAGGATACTGCAAACATAACCCGTAAATCGCTGCGTACGAATTACGGCATGGTGTTGCAGGACACCTGGCTTAAGAGCGGAACTATAAGAGAAAATATTACGATAGGCAAGCCCGACGCGAGCGAAGACGAAATCATTGCCGCGGCAAAAGCATCGCATGCTCACAATTTTATTATGCAGCTTGAAAACGGGTATGACACGTTGATAGGCGAGGACGGGGGAAACCTCTCTCAGGGACAAAAACAGCTCTTGTGCATAACGAGAATAATGTTGTGTCTGCCGCCCATGCTTATACTTGACGAAGCTACTTCGTCCATAGATACTCGCACGGAAATCAAGATACAGCAGGCGTTTGCAAATCTGATGGTGGGAAGAACAAGCTTTATCGTTGCGCACAGACTTTCAACCATAAAAGAGGCAGATCTTATATTGGTGATGAATAAAGGCAATATTATAGAACAGGGAACACACGCTCAGCTTTTGGAAAAGGGCGGATTCTATTTCAATTTATATAACAGTCAATTCGCGAAATAATATCGGAGGAAATAATGTTACAGGTAAACAACGTATCGCTTCAATTCGGCGGCAAGAAATTGTTTGAGGAAGTTAATTTAAAATTCACAAAGGGGAACTGTTACGGCATAATCGGTGCAAACGGTGCGGGTAAATCCACCTTTTTAAAGGTTTTGAGCGGAGAAATCGAACCCAACAAGGGCGACGTATCCATTGACAAGACCGAAAGAATGTCCGTTTTACAACAGAACCAGAACGCATTCGACAACGTAACCGTGCTGCGTGCTGTTATGCTCGGACATAAGCGCCTTGTGCAGATAATGGACGAAAAGGACGCGCTCTACGCAAAGGCTGACTTTTCGGAAGAGGACGGCGTTAGGGCGAGCGAACTCGAAAGCGAATTCGCAGAGCTCGGCGGCTGGGACGCTGAGTACGAAGCACAGACTCTTTTAAACGCGCTCGATATCGGTGAAGAGTATTACGAAACGATGATGGCGGACCTCGACGCAAAGCATAAGGTTAAGGTTTTGCTTGCGCAGGCGTTGTTCGGCAATCCCGATATCCTTCTTTTAGACGAGCCCACCAACAACCTTGATATCAAGACCGTCCGTTGGCTGGAAAACTACCTTCTCGACTTTGAAAATACCATTATCATCGTATCGCACAACAGACACTTTTTAAACAAGGTCTGCACTCACATCTGCGACGTTGACTACGGCAAAATCAATATGATGCTCGGCAACTACGATTTCTGGTACGAGACGAGTCAGCTCCTTGCCCGTCAGCAGAAGGATATAAACAAGAAGAACGAGCAGAGAGCGAAGGAACTGCAGGAATTCATTGCAAGGTTTGCCGCCAACGCATCCAAGTCCAGACAGGCAACCTCGCGCAAAAAGGAACTCGAAAAGTTGACTATCAGCGACTTCAAGCCCTCGCTCAGAAAATATCCGTATATCGATTTCAAATACGAAAAGGAAATCGGAAACGATATTTTAATGGTAGAGGGACTTACCAAAAAAGGCTACTTTGAAAACGTTTCGTTCACCGTACAGAAAAACGAAAAAATCGGCATTGTCAGCGATAAGTCCACGACTATTTCTATGCTGTACGACATTCTCATGGGCAAAGCGGAACCCGATGCGGGCACGGTAAAATGGGGCAAAACCATATCTTCTTCGTACTTCCCCGAGAATAACAGCGAATATTTCCAGGGTTGCGAGCTCAATCTGGTCGAATGGCTCAGCCAGTTCTCCAACGACCACTACGAAGAATATCTCCGCGGCTGGCTCGGCAGAATGCTCTTTTCCGGCGAAGAGGCGTTAAAGCAGGCAAAAGTGCTTTCCGGCGGCGAAAAGGTGCGCTGTATGCTCGCAAAAATGATGCTTGAAGGCGGTAATTTCCTTATTCTGGACGAGCCTACAAACCACCTCGACCTCGAATCCATAACCGCACTCAACAACGGTATGAAAAATTTCAGAGGTTGCATGCTGTTTACATCGCACGACCAGGAGCTTATGAATACCGTTGCAAACAGAATAATCGAAATTAACGGCACGAAAACTTTCGATAAAAACGTAAATTACGACGAATACGTAGATCTGATTACTCAGTAATTTCGTCAGGTTTCGACAATATAATTTAATATCATACAAAAATATATAAATTTTGTACATTAATATTGTACAAAAATACTTTACATTTACAAATTTGTATATTATAATTATTCCGTCAACAAAAATTGAGAGGAATTGAATTATGAAAACATCAAATATTGTAATTTTGGAAAGTAATGAAGATTTTTTAGGCGAGCTTAAAAGTTATTTTGACTCAACTCCGGAGTTTAACGTATGCGGAGCAAGCTCCAACGGCAACGTAGGAATAAGCCTGATTAATCAGTTCAAGCCCGACGCTGTAATACTCAATCTTGTGTTGAGCGGAGTGGACGGGTTTGGCGTTATGGATTACATAAAGAATAACCGCATTAATTGCAGTGTGATAGTGGTATCCAATTTTGCCGACGATAAGATTGTCAATTCCGCAATTTCGTACGGAGCAAAGTATTATTTCGTCAAGCCTGTAAGCGCGCAGAATATCGCCGACAGATTGCAGGACGTTCTGAGCGAACAGACTATCTCTTACAAGGTTTCGTCAAGCGTAAGGGATAAGCGCAGAGCAGGGTCGTTGGACGAAAAAATCAGCAACATATTTATTTCGATAGGAATTCCTCCTCATATCAAGGGATACCAATATCTGCGCGAAGGAATTAAGATGGCTATAGAAAATCCTTCGATAATCAATAACGTTACCAAGGAACTCTATCCGAATATAGCCGTCAAATTCGAGACGACGGCAAGCAAAGTAGAGCGCGCTATCCGTCACGCAATAGAAGTTGCGTGGAACAGGGGAAGGGTGGACGCGATAAACGCAATATTCGGCGTTCGTGTGTATATCGGCAGCGAGCGTCCGACAAATTCGGAATTTATAGCGCTTGTTGCGGATAAACTCATATTGGAAGAACTTATGTAAAATTATAAAAAGGTCGCAACCGTAAATAATTTTCGGTTGCGACCTTTTATATTAAGTGTTGTTGACAAAGAAAAAATTTGTAGTATAATAACTATGTATATTCTAATTTAAGTTAAACGCAATTTCTGCGCTGTTCTGGCTTAAGATAAGAGGACGACTGAATTGAAAAAGTCTAAAATATTTCACAAAATCAATAAATCAACGGGCATTAAAGCATGTCTTATCGCGGCTTTGATAGTTATAGTGGAAGTTGTCTGCGGCATACTCAGCTTTAATCTGTATGCCCAATATTCCTACGAGCAGTCGTTTGTCGAATACGCTTCGGAGATAAGCAAGATTTCAGACGTTATCGACGCTCAGACCGGCGTGGAAGATTACGACGATGAATCGGTTATTTCAAGCGTGCGTAACTACCTTAGGAACGATAATTCGTTTGTCGGATACGTTCTCTTTACCGAAGCAGGCGGAGGCAGAATTGTCGGTAACGGTTGGGCGCTCGAAAATAACCTTACAGATTATTCGATAGATTATTCAAAAACTCAGCTCGTCACACTCGACGGCAAGATTTACGTCTTTACATGTCATAAAATCGGTCAGACGACGTACTACGTCGGAGGACTTGACGACTTTACCGAACAGCAGAAAATTATCGACGGCATGCTTTCCAATATGGTTGCATATCTTGTCATTGCGGGAATTTTGATTCTTTCCGCATTTCTTGTTTACGTCTATTGGGCGGGCAGTCGCGAACGTTACAAAAAGTTTGAATACAGATTTACGGTATCTCCCGACGGTAAAATTATTAAGTCCAACGCGGCGTTCGTAAAAGATTTCGGCAAGCCCGAGCAAATTAAGGCAGATTTTTCAAAATTTGACAGAAAATCGTACAATTTGCTGCCGTTGACGGCAGTGGACGGCGAAAGAACTCTGGTTTTAAGACTGCGCCGTGCAGATAAAAATTATCAGGTTTACGCAAGCGACGTTAAAAACGCCCGCGATATAGTCGGCGTTTCGTTGTCGGGAACCGAGCTTACTTCCACAGGCAAGGCGCAGGCTTCGCTTTCAACCGCATACGAAAGCTTTGTCGAGCGCGGTAAGCGAACCTTAATCGGCGTTATAGTCATAACCAACCTCAATCAGATCGGCACTCTTTTCGGCAAGGAAATGGCGCTTAATATTCAGAAGGTTGTAATAAATAAGGCTCAGGAAAAGTTCAATTACGTATACGAACTTGATCTCGGAAGGATTGGAATGGCCTACCCCGACGGCAAAAACCTTGATATTCTGCTTTCGGAGATGGAGGACAATCTCCAATATTTAAGCCAGCCCATTCGCATAGAGGACAACCTGTTCACGGTTGAATTGAGATCAGGTTTTGCGCTGTGCGATTCTGCAATGCCTTCGCTCGATTTCGATTATGCTATGCGCGCCGCAAACGCCGCCCTGCAGCGCGTAACCGATACGGGCGTTGCCGAATACGTTGTATATCACGAATCACAGAAGAGCATTTACGCAAAATACTTCATCAAATTCGACATCAAGCAGATGCTTACCGAGGGCGCGTTTGAAATGGAGTATCAGCCCCAATATAATATTAAGGAAAGGCGTATCGAAGGCTTCGAGGCACTGTTCAGAGTAAAGAAGAGCTGGAACGTAAACGTTGACACGTTCTCATTCATAACCTATGCCGAGCGCACGGGCGCGATGGTCCAGCTTGGTGATTTCATATTCGATACGGGCATGCGTTTTGCCAAACAGTTAGACGGAAAGAACGTAAGTGTTTCCCTTAACGTTTCGCCCGTTCAGCTGATGCAGGCAGGCTTTATTGAAAACTTTTTGCGTATTTACAAAAAGTACGAATTAAAACCCGGCTCGATCTGCGTTGAAATTACTGAAAGCTTCCTTATGACCAACTTTAACGAAACGCTCAAAAAGCTTGAAATTTTAAAGGCTAACGGCATAAATACTCACCTTGACGACTTCGGAACCGAATATTCCTCGCTGTTGTATCTCAAAAAATTGCCTATTTCGACCATTAAAATCGATAAAGAATTCGTTCACGACATAATCAAGGACAAGGCGAGCCAGGCGATCGTAAAATTCATAACCAACATTGCAAAGCTTTTGAATTGTACGACCATCTGCGAAGGCGTCGAATTGCCCAACGAATTCGATATGCTTTCCGCGCTCGGTTGCGACACTATACAGGGTTGGTTAATTGGCAAATCTATGAAACCTGAAGAGGCTTTAAAAGTTATCGATACTTTCGATTACGATACCGCCGCGGCTGCAAAGCTTGCAAGTCAGGCAGGAAAGCCCAAAGAATCCAGATTTAACAGTAAATAAAATCATCAAAGCTCAAGGAATCACGATTTAATAAATAATTAAATCATCAAAGCTCAAGGCAGCAGGATTTATCAATTAAAAACCTAACTTTCACATTGCAATTTAAAAGCCCTAAACAAGGTATAACTATGAAAAATTTACTTTTAGAACTCAACTTACAACCGGGAGTGGCGATCTTTCTCGTCATTTTAGTTACGGTAATTTTCGTTGTCGCGACGTTTTTCCTTATAAGAGGCATAAAAAACGAACGCAATCGCGCTCTTGCCGAAAAATACAGGATAAAAGAGCTCGACCGCGAATCGTTCGCGCAGATGGTCTCTTACGAGTATACTTCCGCCAACGAAGATACTCATTTTACCGTAATGCTGATTAAGATTACCGACAGCGAAAACCTGAAAACCACGCTCGGCGAAAAGCAGTTTAACCGCATAGTTTCCACCGTCAAGGAACGTCTGGTCCACGTTATACCTCACGGCTCAAAAATCTGTACTTACGATAACGACCGTATCGCGGTGTTTATCGAAGAGGATATGGATGCAATCGGATTAACCAACCTTGCTACAATGTCCATCAACGAGGCTAAAAAGCCCGTAGTTCTGCTTACAAGGGCAAAAATTGATATTCATGTAAACGCAGGTATTGCGTCGAACGACGAATTCAACCAGTCCGCGGACGAAATTCTGCAAAATATCGAAATCGCGCTTGCCAACGCCATAAGCGCGGGCGTAGACAAATATTCAATCTACTCCGAAGAGCTTGCCGTGCGCCAGAGCGAGGAGTACAGGCACTATAAAGAGATTAAAGAGGCGATTGCAAATCAGCAGTTCACGCTCTATTATCAACCCATATACGACTTAAAAGCAAACAGAGTTATCGCATATGAAAGCCTGGTAAGGTGGAATCACCCCACGCTCGGCGTGCTTCCTCCCGACAAATTCCTGCCCATTATGGAGCAGACCGGCGATATAAACTGGATAGGCAGCTGGGCGTTCGATAGAATGCTCAAGTTGCAGTCCGCGCACATAAAAGCTCATCCCGAGGATGAAAATTTAATCTTTTCAATGAATCTTTCGCCCAAACAGCTGATGTATCCTCATCTTGCGGAGGAGTTCAGAAAGATTTATAAAAATTACCGCATACCTCCGCAGAATATCTGCCTTGAAATAGTGGAGTTTGCTATTTTCGATAAGATACCCGAAGTATCGTCCAACATTGTCAAACTCACACAGATGGGCTTTAAAATAGCGATAGACGACTTCGGACTGGAAATGTCCTCGCTCAAGTTGCTTGAAAATATTGATTTCAACTGGATCAAGCTTGCGCGCAAGTTCATCGAACAGGCTCAGGACGATTTCTTGATCGGCGGCGTTGTAGAAACGCTTGTCGGCTTCTCCAAGCAAAAAAATTGCAAGATAGTGGCGGAGGGAGTCGAGGACGAAATAATATTAAAGTACGTTAAGGGACTAAATATTCACTACGGTCAGGGCTATTATTTCGGCAAACCGTTGCCATACGAAGAATATCTGGCATAAAATAAATAAGAAGCTTTCGCGGAAAGAGTTTTCCTTTGGTTAAGCGCCTTCAGGTCAGCTTTTTTCGCGAAATTACAAAAATTTTTCAAAATTTTTTCAATTAAGTTTTTTAATTGGATTGACAAGCATATTTTTTAATGATAAAATATTTTCAGATAGATTAATTGTATAACTATTCTTTGAAAATAGCAAACCAAACGAAAGTCTGGGACGCAAAGCTAAAAGAGCCTAACCAACGTAAATATCGTTGCACGGTAGTCAGTTGCCAAATCCGCCTTTTCAGGCAGTTTTGGCGCTTTTTATTTTTTACATAGTTTTAAATAACATACTACGGGGGAAGTCGTGAAGTTAAGATGGACTAAGCGCCTTAAATGGTTGCGTGTATCCAAAATTATTATACCGCTTGCTTTGGCTATCTCGCTAGTATTCGTCGGCTTTTCGGTTTATGCCGACAACGCCCAGAACTTTATCGTCCGTATCGACGGCGAGGACGAGGTTAAGCTTTCGCTTACGCTCGAGCGCGATTTAAGTAATCAGGTATCTGTTTTAAATATCCCGTTCGAAGGCAGTCAGACGGCGGCAACGTTCGTTCCGCCTACTAAAGATTCTAACGACGCTAATTACGACGTTTGCAATATCCCCGACGATATTGCTTTGTACGATAAAGTAACTTACGGCAGAAACAACGCAAACGAAATCACCTTTTCAGCCTGCAGTTTTTATTTGGTAAATAATTCCAACCGCGCGGTAGACGTTGATATAAAAATGCATATCGACGGCATTATGACAAACGGAAATAACGCGGGCATACATATAGATGATACTGTTCGTATAATGCTGATAGAGGGAGAGCCTTTATTAAGCGACGAGACCTACACGGTATATTCCAAGCCTGAAAGGACGCAGGAAAATAAGGATTTCTTAATTTCTCACGCACCTTATTCGGAGAATACTGTAGATTTTGTTACCGACACTTGCGTTCTGGAAAGGTCGGGCGATAACGCAATTAAGAGCCTTGGCGCAGGTAAGAGCGTAAAGTTTACAATAGTTTTCTGGCTTGAAGGTTGGGACGTTGAATGTACCGACGAAATACGCGGCGAAATGCTTAAGTTCAGCATTGATTTTACAGGAAGATAATTTTATATTTCTATTGACAAATTTTATAATGTGATATAATTTCACATATATTGATAAATATTTTCAAAACACTTTATTATCGGCTTTTATAAGGGCTGTAACAGCCTGAAAAAATAAAAATTTTAATTTTAAAGGAGAAAATTATGAAAGCAACAAAAAAAATAGTTGGCGCAACTTGTGCTCTGGTCGCAGCCGTAGCTCTCTCCGCAGGCTCGACCTTCGCATGGTTCTCTGCTAACAAATCTGTAAAAGCAACAGGTATGACTGTAACAGCACAAGCGGATAACGTTTGGCTTGTTATTCAAGAGGGTAGTACATTCAATTCATCTACAATTACTACTGAAATTACTTCAACACATGCAGAAGCAAAGTTATATCCTGTAGCCCCTGCAGTTACTCTTACGTCAGACAATGTTGCAACCGCCTCTTCGTGGCATTATGCGTATAGTAAAGCAACTGATTCTTCAGTTAAAGAGGGTGAGTATATAAAGTGTACCACTTTGAGTGGTTACACAGTTTCTGAAACTTTTTCTATTGGTTTAAGTAGCAAGTCCGGTGCTTCTTCAGCATCTAACTTAAAATTAACAGGCGCAACTTTACCTCCAGATACTGGTATAAGTATTGTCGTTGTTTGTGGTTCTTATATAATCACATATAAATCGACTGATGCTAGTTTACCTGAAAGTACAAAATTGGCTGACTCAGTTACCACATCTGGTACTACGGTTACCGTTTATTATTTTATAAATGGTGATGATACCAATGTATATACTGATAATTTAGCTGCTCTTACCGGTTCAGTAAAATTAACGTTTGGTGTGGATTAATTATATTAATTGAACAACGCTTCCAGCCCACGAATTTTCGTGGGCTGTTTAATTTGTCAAACCATATTTTTTCATATTTATTAAATAAATTTTTGCAAATTTTGAAAAGACTGTTGATTTATGCAATAAAACGTGTTAAAATATAAAAGGTATATATTATGGTATGCTAATTTCTGACTACGGGAAAAGAAAATTATGTCCGAAAAAACAAAAAAGATTTTAAATATAGTAGTTGACGTAGTTGTTGCAATCGTGCTTGTCTTTGTGCTTATTCTTGCAATCAGCACCATAACTTCCAAGGCAAAGGGTTACGACGGCTACACCGCAATTTTCGGAAAGGCTTACGTTGCAGTCGCCTCCGACTCAATGAAGGGCGATAAGGAAGACAACTTTGAAAAAGGCGATTTAATTGCTATAAAGCTCCTCTCCGAAGAAGAGGCGCAAAACTTGAAAGTCGGCGACATAATCACCTTTAGAACCAATCAGATTTCCGACGACCAGACTTGGGTTTTAAATACTCACAGGATTATTGAAGTAAACGAAAATGCAACCTATTACGTAACGCACGGTGACAACAATCCAGAAGGCTCAAACGAAAAAGTTTACTTTTCAGAGATTGTCGGAATTTATCAGGGCAAGGCTGGCGGAATAGGTCACGTTTTCCTGTTCATGAATTCAACCTGGGGCTTCTTTGCTTGCGTGGTTGTTCCCTCGCTTTTAGTCGTAGTTTACTTTGCAATTAACCTCGTGCTTGTCATTATCAAGGAAAGAAAGGTTCAGACGGCGGCGGCAGAAGAACAGCACGCTCAGCAGCTTGCCGAAGAAAAAGAGCGTATGCGTCAGGAACTGTTGGCAGAAATGGCTCAACAATCCAACGGAGCGGCTCAGCCTCAACCGACAGAGACAACTAAGGAAACTAATTCGGACGACAAATAATTATTTATTCATAAATCAATAAAAATTAAAAGCCTTCCCCAAAAGGGAAGGCATAAAAATCTTTTTCTAAACTTTTTAAATTTTTATCCGTAAATGCGGGTAAAATATGGCTTAAATCAGGTATTACTTATGGCAGCTTTTGCTCAATACTACGTTGATTTTCTATGGACGTGGCTAAAAAACGTTTGGTATTTTATTCAACAGTTTTTCTATCTGTTCTATAAACTTTTCATACTTGACGCTATAGATTATTGCACGAACCTCGGCGCGCACGTTTCCTCTTTCGACGTATTAGGTTGGATATGCTTAATAGTCGTCTCTGCGGCGAACATTGCATTCCTGTTTTTCGTTTGTTTCAGGCTTTTTCAGCTTTTGCGCAGATACGTCATTTTCCGCTCTCGCGAGGTTGAAAAGGACAAATTGCTTGAAGAGATTGCCCGCTTAAAGGAACAGGCGGATCAGCTTGTAAGGGAAAAGAGCAAAATCTTTGCTTTAAAGCTCGGTCAGAACGTTTCCGACGGCGAATTCCAGCCCTCTTTAGAGGCTGGCGCGGTTGCCGAATCTGCCGCAGGCGAAACTACCGTATCGCTCACAGATTCGCGCTTTACAAAGCTTATCAATATCGACGAAAAATACAAACGTAACCCCCACATAGTATTTATGGGCGACGACGATTTACTGTCGCTTTCGCAGATCGTCACGCGTTTTGTTAATTTCTCTGCGTCGCAGCTTAAGCTGTACTACACGGAAGAAACTATCCGCCGTTTTGTTGCAGGTCTTGCAACCTCCAAGGTAATCATTCTCGAAGGTATTTCCGGTACAGGTAAAACCTCCTTGCCGTATGCGTTCGGTAAATTCTTCAACAACAATACAGCGCTTATTTCGGTTCAGCCTTCCTGGCGTGACAGAGCGGAGCTGATCGGTTACTACAATGAATTCACTAAAAAGTTCAACGAAACCGACTTCCTTGCGTCTCTCTACGAAACGTCACTGCGCGAAGATCCCAACTTTATAGTTCTGGACGAAATGAACCTTGCGCGTATCGAATACTATTTTGCAGATTTCCTGTCCATTATGGAAATGCCCGACGTGGCAGAGTGGAAGATAGACTTAATTGCGGCTCCGCAGGACAACGACCCCGAAAATATTATTTACGGTAAATTCCTTGTGCCTCAGAACGTTTGGTTTATCGGAACTGCAAACAACGACGACTCGACGTTCACCATTACCGATAAGGTTTACGACCGTGCCGTAACGCTTGAGCTCAACACGAAAGCGGACTATTTCGACGCGCCTTTGACCGAAAGTTACAACTGCTCGTTCAGTTATCTTGACAGTTTGTTTGAAAAGGCCCGCAAGAATTTCACCGTTTCCGACAGAACTTACGAGCTTTTGCAGGAGTTTGACGAGTTTATCCGCGACAGATTCAAAATCAGCTTCGGTAACCGTATTATGAAACAGCTTGCGCTGTTTGTACCCGTCTATATGGCGTGCGGCGGTACGGAGCTCGGCGGTGTTGACTTTATTATTGCGTCTAAAATTCTGCGCAAGTTCAACGCGCTCAACCTGCCTTTCCTCACAAAGGAACTTACCGAATTGTCGGCGTTCTTCGATGATAAATTCGGTTTAAACGCTATGCCTTACTGCCTTGAATACGTAAAGGAATTGCAGAAGTTGGCATAAGCGTTAGCTTAATTCAAGATTTATTTGTAGCCTAACTTTTAAGGTTAGGCTAAATTTATAGGTGGACTATGCCAAACAAGTCTTTAACTGAGTTTATACAGGAAGTAGGGGGCGACGATTCGCTCTTTGAAAACTTTTTGAATGCCGTTCGCGGCGGACAAAACTCGGTAACGCATAATCAGATAACTCAGGCGTTAATGCTTGACGATACGTGGATTCTTACCATTGAAAGCGCTCTGTATTCTATCGAAAATATCGTGCGTAATCCGCGAAAATTCATCGCGGAGGACGAGCTTATCGTCGACGTCGGTAAGGCAAGGCGTACCAATTCAAAGACGGTCCGTCACTTAACTTCACATTCGCAATATATTCAGAATATCGATAAAGACGGCGAGGTTCGCCCGAAAAAGTTGCTCGTTGTTCAGCTTGACGAAGATTTAGCCATTTACGAAAACCGTTTTGTCTGTGCGCTGATAAACAGACTTATTCACTTTGTTGAACAGCGCCACCGCGACCTTGACGGAAAAATGGACGTTTCAAAGCAGACCAGCGTTCGATTAAAGTCGGATTTTAATTACGGCGAGAGCAAATTTGTTTGCGATATTCATCTTATGGTCGAGCAACCGCCCGAAGATAAGGCAAAACTTGAGCGCAACAAGGATTTGTTTGAAAGAGTAGAAGTTATCCGCCGCAGATTGCGCGTATTGCAGTCAACCGAATTTATGAAGGAGCTGAACGGCAAAAAACCCGTTCGTCCGCCCATTCAAAAGACCAATCTTTTAAAGAAAAACGTCGACTACAACAACTGTTACAAGTTGTGGCTTTACATTTCTTCGTATACTTACCTCGGCTACAGCATCGAGGTCAAGGATAAGAGCTTGCCTGTCGACGGAGATTATTTCGACGATCTGACCTATATTGCAGGACTCAGTATGCAATCTTTGGTCAATAATCATATTATCTCGCGCGAGAAATACGCAGCGATACCTTATAGCGAGGCAGTCGAAAGAAATTACAACTTAGTTACAAACTTGAAGTTTACTCCAAATTTCGACGCGTCAAAGCAGCAGGCAGGCGAGGAGAGCATTAACGAATATTATTTCCGTCGCATGAAAGACGAGCTGACCAGGCTTGCTGGCGAAAACGATATTGAAATTGAAAAGCGGATTAACGTAAACTTTATAAAATTTTTCCGATCGATTTCGCGAATTAACGACGCGCTTTACGACGATCTGATTGAAGAGCAGATTGCCGAAACGGGCGATAAGCTTGAAAAATCAGGCGTTCAGAAAAAGCAGATGCTTATTAAGCAACAGCAGGAGCGAATCAGGCGCAGAGCTATGCTTACTAAGCTTAAGTGGGAAGAGCTCGAGCGTGCGCAGAGAAAGGAAGAGCGTGCCAGAACTAAGCTTGAAAAGCTCAAAAAGGAGCTTACAGAAGAAAAACAGGCGGCTAAAACTAAAAAAGTTAAAAAGACTAAGTTGGTTTTAAAAGCTAACGTAAAAAGAGGTAACAAAAGTTAATGACACAAAATCAAAACGGGCAGAATGATCTTCCGCCCGTTAATAATGATAGCAAAATAATTGAAAATTCTGAAAACCGCACAGCTTGTGAAACTGAGTTAACGGATAACGCATCGAGCGAAGGCGAGTTATCTAATAACGTAGCGAGCGAAGCTGAGGTATCTGATATCACGCCCGACAAAACCGAGTCAGATAATGGACAATACTGTGGTTTTGATTTAAATAATGCCAGCGGTCAGGCTGAAATTGCCAAAGATGGTGCATTATTAGCCGATACTCAGAGCAGCGCTGAGGGGTGCACAAAGAAGGTATTTTCGGTTTTAGGTACTGTTTTAACGGTTCTGATCCTGGCTTTAACGGCGTTTATTGTTGTTAATATTGTAATTGCAAGGGTTCAAAACAAAAACGTTAGTCTTTTAGGGTATTCTTTCGGGATAGTCCAAACTGCTTCCATGGAACCTGAAATCATGGTTGGCGATATGATAGTATACAAGTCGTGCGATATTTCAAGCGTTGAAGTTGGGAATTATATTGTTTTTGTTGCTGGCGACAGCTTTGGTCAGATTGCGGGACAGAACGTTATTCACAGCGTTGTCGATATCGAATCGGTGGACGGAAGCCTTCAGATTACAACCAAGGGCATAAATAATTTCAGCGAGGACAGGGACAAAGTTACGGCTGAGAATTTCTTGGGAATCTGCACGTATTATTCGTCTTTCTGGGGCGGGGTGCTTACGTTCTTGTCAAAGTTCGGAATAATCATTATTATAGCCCTTGTTGCAATACCTTTCATTGTCAAGCAGATTATTAAAATAGTTAAGCTTGCGCGTGATGGAGACGATGAAAGCGAAAATAACCAATGATTTCGCCTTTATTTGCGATTAAATCGGTTGATGAATTATATTACATCAGTTTGACGATATTTAGCGAAATTTTGTGAGCTTCATATTATTTAGATCCTTACTGAGAAATATTTATTTCTGCATAATCTGTTATATTGGGCGGAATAAAACAAAAGGACTTAAAGCTTCCTTTAAGTCCTAGTAAATGGTACCGCTGGTCGGGGTCGTAAGGAGCGAAGCGACGGAATAGGGATTGATAAACCGAA
>JBJEUX010000026.1:0-4370 GCA_051884055.1 Candidatus Coproplasma sp. | reverse complement strand
AAAGGACTTAAAGTTTCCTTTAAGTCCTTGTAAATGGTGCCGCTGGTCGGGGTCGTAAGGAGCGAAGCGACGGAATAGGGATTGATAAACCGAAGGTTTCAATCACGTCACGTTATTTCGTTGGCGACCAGCGGAATAAAACAAAAGGACTTAAAGTTTCCTTTAAGTCCTTGTAAATGGTGCCGCTGGTCGGGGTCGAACCGACACGGTATCGCTACCACTGGATTTTGAGTCCAGCGCGTCTGCCAATTCCACCACAGCGGCAAATTACTTTAATATTATATAATATCAATTAACAAAAATCAAGTAAAATTAAAATAAAATATGGATAAACTCGTTTTAATTGACGGCAACAGTCTTTTCAACCGTGCATTCTACGCAACTCCAATATTCACAACCAAGGACGGAAATCCGACTAATGCGATTTTCGGCTTTATTAAGTTGCTTTTTAAAATTATTTCCGAACAAAAACCGGAATATATGATTGTGGCTTTTGATATGAAAGCTCCCACGTTCAGACATAAAATGTATGACGGGTACAAGGCAACCCGCAAGCCCATGCCTCAGGAACTGGCCGCTCAGATCGAGCCGCTAAAATCACTTCTGGCTGCAATGAATATTGCCACGTATCAGCAAGAGGGCATAGAGGCGGACGATATAATCGGAACGCTTTCAAATAAATTTGACGTTCATAGTTTCGTCTATACCGGCGACAGGGACAGTTATCAGTTGGTGGACGATAGGACGGACGTTTATTTTACTAAAAGAGGCGTAAGCGATCTTACTAAGCTGAGCAAAGACAATTTCTTGGCTGAAGTCGGAATTGCTCCGTTGCAGGTTATCGATTTAAAGGCTCTTATGGGCGATAAATCGGATAATATTCCCGGCGTTACGGGCATAGGAGAAAAGACGGCGTTGAATTTATTAAACGCATACGGCTCGCTTGACGGAATTTATTCTCATATTGACGAAATCAAGGGCGCAACAAAAGATAAGCTTGTCAATTATAAAGACCAGGCTTATATGTCCTATGAATTGGCGACAATTAACCGTAATTGCAAAATAGATATTCAGCTTTCAGATTGTAAGGTTCCTTCAAGGTTTTCTTCGGAAGTTAAGAAGCTCTTTACTCAATTTGAATTTAAAAGCATGCTTTCAATGGATATTTTCGAGGAGGAACACGCAGACCTTTCTGAAATCAGTTATCCTGAATTAGTTGTCTGTGAAAACCTTTCCGAATTAGAGCAATTATCAAAAATTACTGACGATTTCTATATTGATTTTAATGATAACGGCGCTGAAATTTTTGCCGGAGATAAACAATTCTCGGTAAAGGTAAGCCTTGACTTATTCGGCGGTCTGCCGTTTGAAGGTTATATTTCGGTTATCAGAAATATCTTTGCAGATAAGAAAAATCACGTAGTTTTGTTTAATTATAAGCAATTCCTTCATAACTACACTCAATACGGCGTTGAGACTGAATGTGACGTCGACGATATTTCCGTGATGAAATATCTTGCAGATTTCTTTGACGGCAACGACAGCTTGGAGCAGCTCTATGAATATTTCGGGTATGATAAAAAGTACTCTGCTTTTGTATTGAAAGTGCTGTTCGATACGTATCGTGACAAGCTTAAGAGCGACGACTCGATTAAGCTTTATCAGGATATTGAAAAACCGCTTATCGAAGTGCTTTTCAATATGGAAAACGAGGGAGTAAAAGTTGATATTTCCAGGCTTAACGAGTTTGCTAAGGAGTATTCCGGGAAAATTAACGAGTTAAGTGAAAAAATATACTCGCTTTGCGGTTGTCAATTCAACATTAATTCACCGTCTCAGCTTGGTGAAGTGCTGTTTAATAAACTCGGATTAAAATCAGGAAAGAAAAATAAGAACGGAAAGTACTCTACAAGCGCTGAGATCTTGGAAAATCTTGCTGACGAAAGCGAGGTTGTACGAGAAATTCTGAGTTTCAGACAATATCAGAAATTATATTCAACTTATATTGAAGGCATTCGACCTCTAATTGACGGCAGGACGAGCCTTGTTCATACAACATATAATCAGACGGTAACTACTACAGGCAGACTGTCCAGCACTAATCCGAATTTGCAGAATATTCCCATACGCGAGGACGAGGGCAGAGAACTGAGAAAGTTGTTTGTGCCCAGGGCAGGCAACGTGTTTATTGACGCGGACTATTCTCAGATTGAATTGAGGCTTTTGGCGCATTTTTCAGGCTGTAAAGAGTTAATTGATGCGTATAACAACGGAATGGACGTTCATTCAGTTACGGCATCGCAGGTGTTTGGCGTGCCTGTAAGCCAGGTGACTGATAAGATGAGAAGGGACGCAAAGGCGGTCAATTTTGGAATTATTTACGGAATCAGCGATTTTGGCCTTGCAAAAAATCTTAAAATATCTGTCAAAACTGCAAGAGAATATATAGAAAATTATTTTAAAACTTACTCTGCAGTAAAGGAATACATGGACGGAAACGTCGCCTTTGCAAAGGAACACGGCTACGTTTCCACTCTGACGGGCAGAAAAAGATATATAAGAGAGATCAATTCAAGCAATTATAATCTTCGCCAATTCGGTGAAAGGGCGGCTATGAATATGCCTTTGCAGGGTTCCAGTGCAGATATAATTAAAATTGCTATGATTAACGTCGAAAGGTCGTTAAAGAAAGCGGGATTGAAGTCTAAAATGATTCTTCAGGTTCACGACGAGCTTGTGATAGACGCTCCTGAATCAGAAGCTGAAGCGGCTGCGGAAATTTTAAAATACGAAATGGAAAATGCGGTCAGGCTGAACGTTCCGCTTAGCGTAGAGGTGCATACGGGAAAAAACTGGTATGAAGCAAAATAAAAAAATAGCCATAACCGGAGGTATAGGCAGCGGAAAATCGACCGTAGCAAAAATTATTTCAAAAAGATATCCTGTAATTTCGTTTGACGAAGTATATGCAGACCTTTTGAAAGATAAGAACTTCCTGAATGAGTTATGCTTTGAGTTTGGAAATATTTTAGACACGGCGGGACGGCTTGACAGAAAAAAACTCTCTGCGGTAGTCTTCGGAGATAAGGAAAAACTAAATAAACTCAATTCGATTACTCATCCGAAAATTTACGAAGAGGCTTTTAGGAGAGGACAATTGCTTGGTGACGTTTGCTTTTACGAAGTTCCGTTACTGTTTGAAAGTAATGGAGAAGAGAGGTTCGATAACGTAATAGTTGTCTTGCGTGATTTGGATAAACGAATAGAGAGTATAATGCTTCGAGATAAAATATCTGAAAACGACGCAAAAAAACGTTTAAAAAGCCAAATAAATTACGATATTTGCAATTTTGCAAAGTACTATGTCATACATAATAATACTAATTTGGACGATCTTAACTTGCAAGTTGATGAATTACTGAAAAAAATTGACGAGTAATTGTAAGGTAAATAGTGGTATTAAGTATGATTATTAAGGCTAGTTTTAATTAATTGTAATATTAAATAATTAAATTAGCAGAGAAGTATTTTGAGATTTAATTACCGTTTATAATTTTGAGCTTTTATAGCTGATTGTTATATGGCTGATTGCAAAAATTAACGATAAAATTATTAACGGATAGTTAGCTAAAATTACTCCGCTTGATATAAAAATTGCAGAAGGTAAAATCGATAAAGCCAGATATTTAAGCGTTTTGTGATTCTTGTTAAAAATTATCCAACCCAAAACGTAGAGCAAGGTCAGCGCGCTGTTCAGCAAAATATAAACTGTTTTAGCATTATTAAACCAGTATCCGTAGCATAAATAGGGAGGCGATATAATCATAAATACCATACAGCCGAAGCGTCCTATTTGCTCGAATACTTCAAGTATTGCATTTTTATATTGTTTTTCGTAGTTTCCTTTGTGTAATATTGCATACACAATATTCGGAACCATAATTGCTGCAACAAATATTAATCCTAAATAATTAAACCTAGACATAGCTATATTTTAGGCATAATTTTTGCCTTCGTCAATATTTTTAAAAATTTTAAAAAAATTTAATTTATCTTGAAATTTGGCTTGACATTTCAAATAAAGTATTATAGAATAAAAAAGCTTTTGAACGAGCGGACGCACTCATGGCGGAATTGGCAGACGCGCAAGACTAAGGATCTTGTGGGAGACCATGCAGGTTCAACTCCTGTTGAGTGCACCAAGTCTTAATAGCTTGAACTTCTTTACCGTAAAAAGAACGTTCGGGCTATTTTGTTATATTGATGAATTTAAAAACTTCCGTAAATGAAAATAGAGCCGATAGAGCGTGATTGCTCTATCGGCTCTGCCGTTATTTGTAGGTTTATTATCTTCGGCTCAACCTAAATAC